>NZ_CP061171.1:4530836-5178098 GCF_014692875.1 Pedobacter riviphilus
AGGAAAACAAAATTGATAATCCTAGCCTTGAATTTCAAACAAACCTTATACATTGCACCAATAACTTTCTGACCTAGGCTTTGCGGAAACAAAGTATATTCAATCTCACCGTGCAACATAACCAGTACATACTTATTTCTATAGAATTTTGTAAGGAAATTTAGCAGGATCAAAGAATGTGGATATATATGCGAAACAATTATTACATCATCCGATCCACAATTATCTAATAGTTTTTTAAAAAACAAAAAATCATCGACAGCCTTTTTGAGTAAAGAGATTACTCTGGTAAAAGTGCTTTTTGTAGGTGTTCTATTATCAAATGCCTTAAATTCAATTGTTGAATCATTATTTTCAAAATAAGATTTAACTTTAAGGTTATGGCTTGCAGCAGATAAGAAGCATATTTGTTCACCTGCAAACACTCTTTTGAAGATCCTAATGGTGTTCACATTTGCCAGGACATGCAAATAATCCTCAACATGCATTTCAGTTATATATATCATCTAAGTGTAAAATGGTGGCCTATAACTAATTGTATATTCCAATTTTGACCTTCGAATGCCGATTACCTTTGCGGGGACCCCCCCAACCATTTGCATAGCTTCAACATTCTTAGTTACAAGTGCCCCACACGCAACAACACAACCTTTTCCTAAAACTACTCCGGGCAATATTGTTACCCTGGATGCGACCCAAACATGGTCATTTATAATAACATCTGCATACTTAATGCCGTGATCATCACTATGAGGGTCATGCTGAGCTGTGAATATATAACTATCCCTTGAAATGTCAACATTGTTACCGATTATCACCCTTCCTTTTCTTCCGTCCAATAATACACCAGGATTTATTATGCAATTATTCCCAATCTGAATCTGTGACCTAGTAGGATGAAGATTTAGAATTTTTACATTCATTGAAATAAACGAATTTTTCCCAACAACAATATACCATCTCACAAAAAACATTCTGATAAAATTTATTGGAATCTTCATTATGAAGCTATTTAGTATAAATAGTCGAAAATGAGCGATAAATAATTTTATCTTAAAAAACGTCATATTTTTGTTTATAATTATGCTTTACTACGAACTATTTAACAGAATTTATATAATCCTCAAATGCTACGCTCAATCCTTTCTCAAGACTGATTTGGCTCTTCCAACCTAATTTTGTAAGTTTTGATACATCCATCAATTTTCGAGGTGTTCCGTCAGGTTTTGTTACATCGAAATCAATGCTACCTTCATATCCGACTACTTTTTTTACTTTATAAGCCAACTCCTCGATGCTGATATCCTCTCCACAGCCGACGTTTATCAAATTTTTTTCATTATAATTTTGCATTAGAAAAAAGCATGCATCTGCTAAATCATCAGCAAATAAAAATTCTCTTTTTGGTTTTCCTGTACCCCATATTGTAACCGAGTTACTTCCACTTTCACTTGCCTCATGAAATCGCCTTATAAGAGCCGGTAAAACATGAGAGTTTTCTGGATGATAATTGTCATTTAGTCCATATAGGTTAGTAGGCATAACCGAGATGTAGTTACAGCCGTACTGATCACGATAGGCCTCGCACATTTTAATGCCTGCAATTTTAGCAATAGCATATGGTTCATTGGTCGGCTCTAATTCTCCGGTAAGCAAATAATCTTCTTTTAAAGGCTGTGGTGCTAACTTTGGATAGATACATGATGAGCCTAAAAACATCAATTTCTTTACTTCAACCTTTCTGGCAGATTCAATAATATTACTTTGAATCATTAAATTCTCGTAAATGAAATCGCCACGATAGGTATTATTTGCTACAATCCCACCAACTTTAGCTGCTGCCAAAAAAACATATTCTGGTTTTTCTTCATTAAAGAAATTCTGAACCGCAAGTTGATCTCTTAAATCTAACTCCGAGGAGGTACGAACAATCAGGTTTGAAAATCCTTCTTTTTGGAGTTTTCTATAGATCGCAGAGCCAACCATTCCACGGTGTCCTGCAATATAGATTTTGGCGTTTTTATCCTGCAAATAAAATTCCGTCATTATTCGTATTGATTTTTAATGGTATAACCGTGAGATTTAAGTAACGATTCTTTTTTAAAATGATCTACATCGGCAGCCACCATCTCTTTTACTAAGGCAGCAAGATCATACTTAGGTACCCAACCTAATTTTGTTTTTGATTTAGTTGGGTCACCAATAAGTAAATCTACCTCTGTCGGACGGAAGTAAGTAGGATCAACCCCAACTACCTCAGTACCAATAGCGACTTGAAAATCTGGATTTGAACAAGCGCTTACATATCCTTTTTCATCAACACCCTCACCTTTAAAATCGATAGTGATACCCACTTCTGCAAATGCCATACGTACAAATTCTCTAACACGTGTGGTAACACCTGTAGCAATCACGTAATCTTCAGCCACGTCTTGCTGTAAAATGCGCCACATCGCTTCGACATAATCTTTTGCATGCCCCCAATCGCGTTCTGCATCTAGATTCCCAAGATATAATTTACTTTGTAAGCCCTGAGCTATTTTAGCTACCGCACGGGTAATTTTTCTGGTAACGAATGTTTCTCCTCTTAACGGACTTTCATGATTAAACAAAATACCATTACAAGCAAATATACCATAAGCTTCACGATAGTTTTTAGTAATCCAAAATCCATAAATCTTCGCTACACCGTATGGCGAACGTGGATAAAAAGGTGAATTCTCATCATAAAAACCTTTATCATTTTTATTTTCTGGCATGCCACCATACAATTCAGAAGTCGAGGCCTGATAAACCCTGGTCTTTTTTTCTAAACCTAAGATTTTCACCGCTTCCAGTATCCTTAAAGTTCCAATACCATCTACATTAGCTACATATTCTGGCGAATCAAAAGATACTTTCACATGACTCATAGCGCCTAGATTATAAATCTCATCTGGTTGCACTTCCTGAATAATTCTGATTAAATTGGTTGAATCGGTTAAATCCCCATAATGAAGCTTAAATGTAACATTATCGTCGTGGGGATCCTGGTATAAGTGGTCAATACGGTCAGTATTAAAAAGAGAACTTCTTCTTTTAATACCATGAACCATATATCCTTTTTCTAAAAGGAGTTCGGCAAGATAAGTACCATCTTGTCCTGTAATACCTGTTATTAATGCAACTTTCATTTTAATTCGTTATAATTTATTTAAACCTACTCTGCAATCTAGACAGAAAACCAGGATTTGCATTTTCTCCATAAGTCCCATAACCGTAGCCGTAGCCATAGTATTTACTAATAATGTCGTTAACGACTATACCTAAGTTTTTCATCTTCCCACTGGTATAGAGATCTTCAACAATACTTAGTTGATCCTTTTGAGTTACTTTTTGCCTTACCAAATAGAGCGTTACATCGGCATAGGTTGACAGTAATTGTGCATCAGTAATAATACCTACCGGCGGGGCATCCATTATTATATAGTCAAATTGACTCTTTAAATCTTTAATCAAGGCCGGTAAATGTTCACTCATTAAGGTCTCAGCCGGATTGGGAGGTAATGGCCCAGAGGATATAATGAACATATTTTTGTTAAGACTAAGAGGCTTAATAATATCATTCATCTTTATTGTAGGACTAATCGTATAGTTACTAAATCCAATATCATTATTTATCCCAAGTTTCGCAGATAGTCCTGGTTTTCGAAG
The DNA here is from genome assembly GCF_014692875.1 of Pedobacter riviphilus. Classification (NCBI taxonomy): domain Bacteria; kingdom Pseudomonadati; phylum Bacteroidota; class Sphingobacteriia; order Sphingobacteriales; family Sphingobacteriaceae; genus Pedobacter; species Pedobacter riviphilus. Next base: position 4,534,530 of record NZ_CP061171.1, read on the forward strand.
GTCTAGCTCCATCAACAACACTTTTTTACCCGCCAAAGCTAAGATATTACCCAAATTGATAGCTGTAAAAGACTTTCCCTCGCCTCCCATGCTTGAGGTCAACAAAATGATTTTTTCATCTTGGTTTTTAAGATAGAAGGATAAGTTAGTTCTTAGTGCTCGAAATTGCTCTGAAATAGCAGAACGACCCTGGTTAGCTACAATTAGATTATCCTCACTAAAGTTATGACTAATTTCACCTATTACAGGGACCCTTGTTAAAGAAAGTATTTCTTCCTTTGTAGCAATTTTAGTATTCAATAAAGTTTGTCCAAAAATTAGGCCAAGTGGTATGAAAAGCCCTATCAATATGCTAGCTACATAGATAATATTTTTTCTTGGACTGATCGGAACAACTTCTGCTTTAGGAGGATCTATAGTTTTTGCTACCGATATATTTGAGCTTTTTGAAATTGCTGTCTCCTCTGCCTTCTGCATCAAAAAAATATACAATTCTTGCTTAATCTGCTGCTTTCGAGCTAATTTTAGATAATTTTTTTCAATCTGAGGCACTCCTGATATTTGACCTTCTGCAGAACTAAGTTGGCTCCGAAGTTTATTTCGAGTAAGAGTATAGGTATTTTTAGTACTTTGAATATTAGAAATGATATCACTTCTAAGTCCGGCAATCTGCTTATCTATATTACGAATGAAAGGGCTTTCCTCCGTGACACTTAAAAGCTGCCTTTCTCGCTCAACCAACAATGCGTTGTATTGACTCATCAAGTTCGAAAAAACTAAATCCTGCGGCAGCAATGAAGAGGGGAAGACTCTCTTATTGCTTTTAGGATCCTGCAGATAATTTTCTAACTCTTTCAAAACGTTTACCTGTGTCTCTGCTTTGGCAAGCTCAGATGCAAACTCACCAGTATTTTGAACAAGAAGTTTGCCTTGTTCTGACATGTCAGCTAACTGATTTTTTTGCTTAAAACTCTCAACATTATTTTCAACATCACCCAACTCAGATGCAATTTTACTTAAACGTTCGTTTATAAATTTATAAGTACTGTCGGCAATAGCATTTTTGTCAACAAGATTAGCAGCTGTATAATTTTCTATTAGAGTTGACAAAATATCCTCTCCTTTTTTTTGAACAGGATATAAAAAAACCAAGTCAATGATGCTAACTTGTTTGTTAGTAACAGCCACCGACAATTGTTTCATTAATTCAGCCACTTTTCCATCTATTGAGCTAACTGATACCGTAAACTCTCCATCACCCAAATCTCGTAGATTATTCGGTTCTAACAACAAGGTTCCAACTTGTTCGATAGTAAATTTTTCCCCCCACGCAACATCTTTCTCAAATGTTTTAGTGGTAACCTTCAATCTATTCGCCGAAATCTTCTTTATTTGAAACTTGGTAGTTTCGATGGTATCAACTCCTTTTAATATACTCAACTTAAATGGGGGCGCATACAACTCACGAGTTACCAAATTAACTTTTTTCGAATAAACAATATTCAATTGCATTTGCCGAACGACCTTCTCCATTAAAAAGCGAGTCCTAAGGATCTCAGCTTCATTATCAACTGAATTTTTTGCTCCAATTAAGCCTCCTAAGTCCATCAGTGCTCCAGACTGCTTTCCAAGACTACTACCTTTTTCATCGTCATTCACCAATATCTTTGCGCTGATCTGGTAAGTGGGTGGAGTGTATCGAGCAAATAGAAAAGCAATAATTAAACAGCCCAAAATGCTAAATGCAAACCAAGTCCATTTATCGAGGAGTTTACTAAAAATTTCTTTTAAATTTATGCTATCTTCTTCTTCAATATGCGTTAGCACATTTCTATCAGGTAGGTTATTCATGGATTTATACGCTATTTAAAATTGGAAATGGCCAAAACAATTACAGAAACAACAGATGCTATTACGCCAATTGTTTGAATTTGTGCAGAATTTGAGGCAGAAACTTTCCGCTTGTTTGGTTCTACATAAATAACATCATTTTGCTTTAAATAGTAAAACGGACTATTAAAGATGGAGCTAGAATTGAGATCCAGTCGGGCAAACTCCTTTTTCCCATTATTATCTCGAATAATAAGCACATTTTCTCTTTTGCCATAAATGGTTAAATCACCTGCTAAACTTAGGGCATCTAAAATACTTACTTTTTCATTAGGTAAAGTATACGCAGATGGAGCATTAACCTCTCCTAATACGCTAACTTTAAAATTAGCAAATCGTAACTGTACATTCGGCTGTTTGTAGAATTCTGATGCTTTATCTCTAATAAGCTCCCTAGCCTGGTATGTGGTCAGGCCAGCTACCTTTAATTTTCCGATCAAAGAAAGTTCAATTTCGCCATTTTTATCAACCAAAAATCCAGTATTCTGTGTAGCGAGGCTACTATTTGTATTACCTCCTAGAGTAGGAGTTGAAGCGGCCTGATTAACTATTGCACCACTTTGTGGATTAAGAGTAAAAACATTTATACTTAAAATATCGTCTGGCTGTATAATTGGTTCCGTAAAAGAAATTGCACTATCTAATTTAGCCTTATTGATAGATTGAATGTCTTGAAAGTAAGCAATTTTCTTATTACTTACACAGGAAGAAGTTAAGGTAATGGCAAATAACAAAATAGCCCATTTTATCCCTTTATTCACTTTGTTTTTTTTATTCATAGGTATTTTCCATTCAAAATGATTGACCATTTTAAATAGCCCGCAAACTTAATCATTTAATTGTAATATCTAAAAATCTTTAAGTACAGAATCTCGAAAAATTAAGTTTGACTTAGAGAGCCTGAGCACTGCAATAAAAATTATGCCCTTAATTATCAGTAAATACAAACTATACATAAATACTAAATACTTCTTGATTTTTAAACTCATAATTACCTATTAAATTGTACAATTTACCACCCTGTACTGCTTCCATTAAGGTACTTAGGTGTTTATCATGATGAAGGTCAGTACCCGCAAAATCGTACATTTTTTCTTTCAGCATAAGTTCTGCTAGCTGCTTAACATCTTTACCATAATAACCTAAAATAGACAATAAATTAAGCTGCATCAAGCAGCCTTTCTCTTTAAATCTCCTTAATCGGCTTCGATCCTTAAAATAAAAAGTGTAACGCTCCGGATGAGCTAGAATAGGCTTATATCCTTTAATTTCTAAATCAAAAATGGTTTGACTAATCCCTGGACTTTCATTTAAATAAGACATCTCAATCAACAGATACTTCTGATCTAAAGTGCATAACGGCCCATCCATTTTAAAATCCTGATCAACCATATACTCTGCACCAGCACTTAATTTCAAAGAAACATTGCCTTTATCCATTTCTTGTTGTAGTAAATCTTTTGCATTAAAGATTGTTTCCTTTGTATTTGGGTACAGTTCTTGATAGATATGCGGTGTAGCAATCAGCTGATCAAAGCCCAGTTCCTGTAATGATTTAACAAAACGTAAGGAAGTAGCCAGATCAGGAGAACCATCATCGATACCAGGCAGGATATGTGAATGAATATCGATGCTTAGCCAGGAAATATCAGTTACCTTATTCTTTTTTGTAAAAAAACTTAACATATTTATAGCAATGGAATATCAAATTAACTCGCCTTATCATAATCGCTCGTTTATAAACGAAATTATCACTGCAATAATATGCGAGTTGAAAGTATTATTTATAAAACAACAAAAGTATTCTAATTAACGAGTTAAACTTAAGGAAATTCGAGCTATTTTCCAATAAAAAGTAGATTAAATCAGACAAATAGTCGAAAATGATGCTTTAAAAAGAATCTACAGCTTAATTTGTGCAAGAAAATTAATAAAAATATAACCTACGCGCTATCAACAGTGCTTCAGAAACGTTATTCAAAATAGTTAAGGGTTTAAAACATCCTTCTTTTAAACATTCATCTTTTTTCATCAAATGAAGATCAAAAATTACCCTATTCTTAACCAAAAGCTGCTTAATCATACTTAGGTTCCCATCCGAATTGTCTTTGATTTCGTTGGATCGCCCAGTAATGCATCGACTTCTATAAGCCTGATGTATTTAAGATCTAACTTAACTATCGTTCTTAAAAAGAGTTTTCCAGCATCTAAGCCGAAACGGCTAAGTATCTCCACATCTAAACCGGTTAATACACCCTTCTCGTTTTCAGCCTTTCACGAAAATTCTAATTCGCCCCCCAATTTGGCAAAACTCATTGGCACAAAATCGCGCACGGTGGTGGTAATACCTATTGCAATTACAAAATCCTCAGATTTTTCCTACTGGCTTAGGTTTGCTGTTTATGAGTAACTTTTTGTCTTACCACATCCTGATTTCCTCGTTTGTAAAAAATAAGAGCGCTCTGTTGCCCATTAATTTTGACTATTCCATTCTGGATAGCCATAATTTTAGTATATTAGGTTAAACAAAAGGATGATCACTCAATTTAATCAGTCTGATTAAAATCCAAAAAAATATTCCGAACCCCACCTTTACGCCACATTTACCCCACGTTTACTCCAGCTTCCGGCCAGGCTTGGCTATGCCTTGCTGTACACCTACTTGCCTATTGCTTCGCACTTGCTTTGGTTGAAACAGCACCACGTTGAAGATCAGCGATGTCAAAGATTTGCATCGCTTTAGGTTGGCAGGTTAACAATAGCTAAATAAAAGGTGAAGGGAAACATAGCCTGGGGTTATTTTGGGCCACAGCTGTGTCGGTATTGGGGTATGGAAAAGGTGGGGTAAGGTAAAACACAAAGCACGATTATATTAGCCGCTTATGACTTAGGTTCCTGCCTGCGCGGGATCTGATAGCTATCGGATGACGACCATAGTATATCTCATAACCACCCCAGCCCCTCCTTGAAAATAAGGAGGGGAGTTCCCCTCAAATTTCAAAAATATATCTCTTCGGATGGCTGTCTCTGCTCCCTGCTCTCCGGCCTAGGAACTGATGGAAGGAGAAAACGTTAAAGCTTTTTCACCTACTTTCAATTACTACTGTCCCGAGGCAGCACGCCCTCCCCGATTTTTCATCGGGGGCTTGTGCTGACGACCAAAAAAGCTTTGACGAATTTATCCGATATCGGATCCAAGCCTTGATCTTTTGTTTCTTTTCTATCAAGAGAAAAGAAAGAGCCCTTCGGCGGCGGCGAGCCGAGGCAAGCCTGAGCCATGGACAAAGATCTCTCCTCCAAAGGAGTTCCTTCAGAACGCTACGGTCGAGACGAATTAGTCGAGGTAGAATGATTTAATCGTAAAAACGCTATTAATGAGATTGCTTCGGCTCGCTCAATTCTGGCTTGCATCCAATAGCTATCGGATTATTGCGATTAAGATTAGCTTTGCTAAGCACTTCGTGGTTCCTGCCTGCGCCTACCATGTAGACACATCTTTTGCTATATCCTCAGCATTGGCCGTCATTGCCAGCTTGACTAGCAATCTTAATACAACAAGAAAGGTTAATGAGCAATATCTGAAGCTTTAAGATTCCCGTTTTCACGGGAATGACGCAAGATAACGGAATTGTATCCATACGATAGGCCTGCGCGGCAATGACGCACGGTGTTAATGATCCTACTCATAGCCAAAATGAGCAGGTTGGAAACGAAGTGCCTATAACCTGGCATCCACCAAATTTCTGTCGATAAAAGATTTGGTATCAAAAATGAGTGCCCCTTTTTCTTTAATACTGCGATAATCAATGTCTAAAAACTGCTGGTGCGCCACAGCAAGGATAACGGCGTCGTAATGTTTAAACTGACCACCATCGATCATTTCGATGCCATACTCCGCTTTCACTTCATCCCTATTAGCCCATGGATCATATACATCAACATCCATACTAAAAGCTTTCAGTTCCTTGTAAATATCAGTTACCCTTGTATTTCGGGTATCAGGACAATTTTCTTTAAAAGCGAAACCTAAGATTAGGGCTTTAGCACCATTGATCACTTTATCTTTGGCCACCAGCATTTTGATCACCTTATTGGCTACAAACATGCCCATATTATCATTTACCCTTCTGCCAGATAGAATCACTTCGGGTTTATAACCCAAAGCCTCCGATTTATGCGCCAAGTAATATGGATCTACACCAATACAATGGCCGCCAACCAGGCCGGGTTTATAGTTTAGAAAATTCCATTTGGTTGCAGCAGCAGCCAATACATCCGCTGTGTCGATTCCCATACGATCGAAAATTAAGGCCAGCTCGTTTACAAAAGAGATATTTACATCCCGCTGCGCATTTTCTATGGCTTTTGAGGCTTCTGCTACTTTAATGCTGGGTGCCAAATGGGTACCTGCGGTAATGATAGATGCATAGAGTTGATCAATTTCAGCAGCAATTGCTGGCGTAGAACCCGAGGTTACCTTTTTTATTTTGGTAAGGGTATTCACTTTATCTCCAGGATTAATCCGTTCCGGTGAATAACCACAAAAGAAATCGATATTATATTTTAAGCCTGAAATTTTTTCTAAAACCGGCACACAATCTTCTTCTGTGCAGCCAGGGTAAACAGTCGATTCATAAATGACAATATCACCTGTTTTTAATACGATACCCAACATTTTACTGGCCGCAAGTAAAGGTTGTAGATCTGGCCGTTTAAGGTGATCTATAGGCGTGGGTACGGTAACAATATAGATGGTGCAGGTGGCCAGGTCGGCTAAATTGGCACTCAGGGTTAATCCCATCTCCGATGCCGCAATTACAGTTTTCAGATCATCTAAATTGGCTTCATTTGTTCGATCCTGTAGTTGATTTAACTCCGCCACCCGCTCTTCATTCGTATCAAAACCAATTACTTTATATTTCTTAGCAAATTCGATAGCCAGCGGTAGTCCAACATAACCTAAACCAATAATGGCAATCTGCTTTTTTGTATTCATTTTTTCTATCGGTAGTTGGGCAAATATAAGATAAATGTAGAAAGCTTAATTTTTTTAACCACAAAGGACACAAAGAGAAAGCGCGAAGTACGCAGCGTTGGATGGAGCGTAATGCTTAAATGAACTTATATCTCTTATGTGGTTAGATTGAGGTTCTGCAAAATATGATCCTTTATTCTATTACTTATTTGACAGTTCCAATACAAGGTTCGTCATTCCCGCGCAGGCGGGAATCTTAAAGCTCAAGCATTACGATTATTCATAAGTTTTCTTTTTATTCATAGGCATTCATGAGCACTCCGTGGTTTCCAATCGAGTGGGAATGACGATACTTCAAGATCATTTATCTCCTTAAATCATCCTTCTGAATGATAAAAAAGAAAATCACCAATCAATACATGGCATTGAATGGTGATTTATTATTTTGAGTGTATTAATTAAAGTAGAACTTCTTATTTAATCTGCTTTAACAGGTAACTACCATAACCGCTTTTAACCAGTGGAGTAGCGATAGCTTTAAGCTGTTCTGCATCAATAAAGCCCATGCGATAAGCAATCTCTTCAATACAACCAATCTTTAAGCCTTGCCTTTCTTCAATAATCTGTACAAATTGCCCGGCCTGCATTAAAGAGGTAAAAGTTCCGGTATCTAACCAGGCTGTTCCACGGCTTAATACGCCTACTTTTAATTTACCCCGCTCTAAGTACACACGATTAACATCAGTAATTTCGTATTCTCCACGTGGTGAAGGTTTAATATTTTTCGCTATCTCTACCACCTCATTATCATAAAAATATAATCCCGGCACTGCATAGTCTGATTTGGGTTGAACAGGTTTTTCTTCAATAGAAATGGCCTTTTTATTTTCATCAAATTCTACCACACCGTAACGTTCAGGATCAGCAACCTGGTAAGCAAATACCACACCTCCATCAGGGTCGGAACTGGCCTGTAATAATTTGGCCATACCATCGCCATGGAAGATATTATCGCCCAATACCAAAGCCACTTTATCTTTGCCAATAAATTCTTCACCAATCACAAAAGCCTGTGCTAAACCATTCGGTTCTGCCTGTACGGCATAACTAAATTTACAGCCCAAAGAAGTGCCATCACCCAATAATTTCTCAAAATTTGGCAGATCGTGTGGGGTAGAGATAATCAGAATTTCTTTTATCCCAGCCAACATCAGCGTAGACAAAGGATAATAGATCATCGGTTTATCGTAAACCGGCATCATCTGTTTACTACAAGCCAAAGTTAAGGGATGCAAACGGGTTCCGCTGCCACCAGCTAAGATTATACCTTTCATATTTTAGTCATTAGTTCATTGGTCATTGGTTCATTGGTCATTACAGACCTAAATGAAATAATGATGCCTATTTATTGTATTTTAATTTGTTTTATACACTCTATCAGACTGTCTCTCCAATAGGGAATTTGAATATTAAACGTTTCTTTAATCTTGGTTTTATCCATGACCGAAAATGCCGGACGGGTAGCTTTAGTCGGATAAGCAGAACCTGGAATAGGATTTACCTTAACAGCTGTTTTACTAATATCAAAAATAGCCTTAGCAAAATCAAACCATGAAGTTACACCTTCATTACTATAATGATATACACCATAAGCGGTAGATGAAGAAGACATGATATCAAAAATAGCATTTGCAAGATCAATAGCATAGGTTGGCGTACCCACCTGATCTGCAATGATATTCAGCTCATCGCGCTCGGCACCAAGTTTAAGCATGGTTTTTACAAAGTTGTTGGCGTACTCGGAGTACAACCAGCTGGTTCGGATAATGAAGTGGGCAGGCAATACAGCAGTAACCGCAAGCTCACCATCTAGTTTAGTTACACCATATACATTGATGGGTTTAGCCTCATCATCTTCTTTCAACAATTTTACTTTGTTGCCTTCAAAAACAAAATCGGTAGAAACATGAATCAAAGTAGCGCCATTTGCCAAGCAGGCCGTAGCCAGATATGCAGCACCGGTTTCATTAATCGCTTTAGCCAGGTCAACCTCATCTTCTGCTTTATCAACCGCGGTATAGGCCGCACAGTTAATTACAAAGAACGGCTTTTCTATAGCTAAAAGCTCGTATAACCTATCTTTATTTAGAATGTTGGCATCCTGCTCTGCTGGAAAAACAATATCGTTAATCCCCCTACGTTCAGCTACTGTTTTTAAACATTGGCCTAACTGTCCACCAGCACCAATTACTAATATTTTACTCATATGTGCTGTAAAACTGAAAAGGGTTTTAAAAGAAGGTCTTTATCTGAAATAGCTTGATCTTCTTCTGGAATTAACCAATCGATGTTCAGGTCCGCATCATTATAAATTACGCCAGTTTCTGAAGCTTTATTGAAAAAATTATCACATTTGTATAAGAATTCTGCGGTTTCGCTCAATACCGAAAAGCCATGTACAAAGCCTCTAGGGATGTATAATTGCAGTTTATTCTCAGCACTTAGGCGTACGGCAATGTGTTTACCATAAGTTGGTGAACTTGGGCGAACATCTACCGCAACATCCAATACCTCACCCTTGGTTACACGGACCAATTTGGCCTGTGCAAATTCACCGGTTTGGGCATGTAGGCCACGGATTACACCATATGAAGAATAAGACTGGTTATCCTGAACAAACCTGCCGGATAAACCTGTTTTTTCTTCAAAGGTATTTTGATTAAAACTTTCAAAAAAATAACCTCTGGGATCTTCAAACACTCTTGGCTTTATAATCAGGCAGTCTTTTAATCCTGTTTGTTCAATTTCCATTATTTACTGCTGTATTGTTGTTCGTAATAAGATTGATAGTTGCCTGAGGTTACATTGTTTAACCAGTCTTCGTTTTGTAAATACCAGTCTACGGTTTTAGCCAAACCTTCTTCAAATTGTAAGCTGGGTACCCAATCCAATTGATTTTGTAATTTACTAGAATCAATGGCATAGCGTAAATCATGCCCTGCGCGGTCGGTTACATAGGTAATCAGTTTAGCCGATTCTCCAGCTTCGCGGCCTAATTTTTGATCCATAATGGTGCAAAGCAAATTGATCAGATCAATATTTTTCCACTCGTTATGTCCGCCAATGTTGTAAGTATCTCCTGTTTTCGAATTGTGGAAAATTACATCGATTGCCCTGGCGTGGTCTTCTACCCATAACCAATCGCGTACGTTTTCGCCTTTACCATATACGGGTACCGGTTTGTTATTTTTAATATTATTAATGGCTAATGGGATCAATTTCTCAGGAAAATGATGAGAACCATAGTTGTTTGAGCAATTAGAAATGACACAATCCATGCCATAAGTATCGTGGTAAGCCCTTACAAAATGATCAGAGCTCGCTTTTGATGCAGAATATGGGCTATGTGGATCATAGGCTGTTGTTTCGGTAAACATGCCTGTTTCGCCTAAAGCGCCATAAACCTCATCGGTACTTACATGGTAAAAACGTTTTTTATCGTAATCACCTTTCCAATATTCGCGGGCCGCATTTAATAAATTTACAGTACCAATTACATTGGTAATGACGAAAGCTGTCGGATCCGAAATAGAACGATCTACATGGCTTTCTGCCGCTAAGTGAATAACTGCATCGAAATTTTCTGTTTTAAACAGATCAAACATCGCGTTAGCATCAGTAATATCTTCCTTAACAAATCTATAATTAGGTTTATTTTCGATATCGGTTAAGTTAGCGAGGTTACCTGCATAAGTAAGTTTATCTAAGTTGACGATCTCGTATTGAGGGTAGTTGTTAACAAAACGGCGAACTACATGAGAGCCAATAAAGCCCGCACCACCAGTGATTAAGATTTTTTTCACAGTTATTAAATGATTTTCAATTCTGCTAAAGTAAGTTAGATTTCGGCAAAAAACAACTTAATTTTGACATTCTTAACATCTGAATGGCTAAGTATCAATTTTATAATGTGAATTCGTAATGATACTGCTCAGCGTTTTATTTATTTTCTGAGTTTTAGTCGATCATCTCATTCGATCAGTAGTATTCATTGTTTTTAATCGCTTTTGATCTCTCCATCAGCATTAATTATTTGCAATTATGCTTTTTAACTTCTTATCTGAATAAAAATGATGAGATTATCTTACAAAGCTTTAAACTGTAATAAACTTATCCCGCACACTTTAGTGCCGCAGATCTTTTTAATATTATGCTTAATGTTTGAAATAAAACCCTGACTTAGTACCCAAGACTACAGTTAGAGCAGCCCCAATTGCTTTCATGCGGTTTTAAACAGGCGATGTGTTTACTAAACTATAAATAGCGAGAGCAATTACTCAAAATAAAAACTATTAAATTAGTTTTCAACAATAAAATAAAATATGTTAGTAATTAACCCGAAATAAATACGTCATCATATACAATTTAAGATAACTTAACGTTATAATTACACTAACCAAATAACTATTTAATATGAGCACATTCCTTTTAATTATCGCGGCATTTTATATTATTTCCTTTGGATTAATGTTGTACTGCTATTTCTCCGCTGAGCAGATTCCCAGCGATGACGAAAAATTTTAACCAGTTTTTTCTGCTTCATCAAAATTAACGTCTCTCCATAAGGTGGTAACGCATTGAGTTTTTCGCGGAAAGCCAATGATTCATATGGTCAAAATCAGCCTTATTATTTTTTGAAATACATCTTTATTTATTGGCAATCCACTTAATTAAGTAGGGTGTAGCTCCTGTATACCATAAAATTGCAGAAATTAAAAATATGGCGATTAAAATCCACAAAATAGGCCATCCTTCGAATTTGTGTTTTGAAACAGGTGTGTAAGACTCTTCCAATTTATTATGGTCACTGTCCATCCTTTTACCCTTTTTCACCGGTTTCGGATCAGAGATATTGCTCATAAAATATTCAGTTAGAAACACAAAGTTAAACTATAAACCTATAAATTGAAAATTAGTTTTAAGAGATTCTTCTTACTCAAGTTTAATAGTACAATACCCCTTCAAAAGAAGGATATAGTAAAAGAATCCAATGAAATATTTGCTTGAATTGAATAGTCAACAAAAGTAATACTTCATTCCAGTATACGCTGGCATATGCGATATATGCTTAGCCTAAGTATAGATCATGCATAGTTAGCATAGATAAAGTATTATTACAAACTTTACCATCACCATACTTACGAAGATTTTGCAAGGAATATTACATCGCAGCCACAGAACTTTCTAGCTCCTTATACCATTCTTCTCCATACTTACGGATCAGTGGTCCCTTTAAAAAGCTATATACTGGAACCTTAAGTTCGCGACCAAAGGTACAGGCATCATGACAGATATGCCAGCGATCGTAATTTAGCACTTCAAATTCTGGATATTTGGTTATCCGGATAGGGTACAAATGGCAGGAAATCGGTTTCTGCCAATCTATGATACCTTGCTCGTATGCTTTTTCAATGGCACACTTGGTAATACCACCTTCAAACAACACATAAGCGCATTCTTTATTTTTATCGACACAGGGGGTGGTTAAATCGCCATCTTCATCAACAACATAAACCCCTTGCTCTTCAATGGCTTTAATACCTTTTTCATTTAACAGGTGTTTAATTTTGGGATAAATCTCCTCCAAAACTGCTTTTTCATCATTATCCAATGGTGCCCCGGAATCACCTTCCACACAGCAGATGCCTTTACACTTGCTTAAATTACAAACAAAGTTTTCCTTCAATACATCTTCGTGCACCAGCACCTGTTCAACTTCTATCATCATTATTCTTTTGCTAAAGCATATTTCAGCCCATCGGCCGATTTTAATTCCATGGTTACCGCACCCACCAATATCTCGACCTGAGCCTTTACCGGCACACGGTTTCCATCATCAGTTACCCAAAGGTATAACCGACTATCTTTTTTAAATATCCTGCCCGGTTTTATCGATGGGCTAAATTTTAAACAACGGATGTTCCCTAATTTACTTTTTATCGTTTCTTTTCCAATATATTCAACTTCCAAAGCCGAGATTTCATCACCCAAGAAATAGTTCAGTTTAAACTTATCGCCAATTTTGATTTTACTGATATCAAGGCTTCTGGCAAAATAATAGGCCGATACCAGATCAAATGTCTGATTGGTTGGTGTAGTAAAAGTTCCCCTGTTTGATACCACTTTCTTTGCATCCTGAGTAAAACGCGCCTTATCCTGTCGCCTGTAACTGGCCTCACGGATATTCTCCTGATAGAAGTAAGGCAAAAGATCTGTTTTATCAATATACGAATCGTAATGGTCTCTTATTTTATAAAATATATCAAAAGTACCCGAAGTCTGCGCATCAACCGTAAGTTTATAGGTAGGTTTGTTATCAAACTTTAAATCGGAATTAGTGACCTTAATAGTGGCTTCTGCCGCCGTAATAAATCCATACCTTAATTTATACTGCAAAACTTCACCTTCCTGAAATACTGCTTCTTTTTTCAGGGGAAGTTCTTGAGCCATTGTGAAAAGACTGCATAGGCCAGCCGCGACGGTTATAAATAATTTCTTCATTGCTTTTGTACTCATTTGTGTGTTGTTGGGAAAGAACTATTTCCTAAAAATGTGGTTAAATTCTTTCTCCTATGAAGATATACAAAAAGCAAACCAAAATTTAATCTTTTCTTTTATATACAGGAACAGTTGAGCAGGGCTCGCCAAACATAATGCTTTTAACTACCGGGGTAAGTAAGTTGGTTACCTCAACATAAGCCGCAACAGGGACATCGATATCTCCACATCCTTTTACCACCACACGCTCGTTGGCATAATCTAACGGATTAATTTTTGCCAGTGCCTTAGTAAATAAAACAGCTTCTAATGTGTTTAGATCTCCGAATACGACTTCATTAGCATAGGGTTTTAGCCTATTGGCCAATAACATATATGCCCAGGTAGGTACAATTGCATCAGCCGAACAGATAATGGCTACATTCTTATCCTGGTATTGTGCCCAATCGTGATTTTTAATAAACTCCCTAAAATCTTTTTCCCTTAGCATTAAACCATGAAATAGATTATCTACAATATCATAAACTACTCTTTCGCCTTTATGATAAAAATCTTCGAGGTTTAAAGTAATTAAACCACTGTTGGCTACTTTATTAACGATGTTTTCTTGAATTTCCATGGCTTTAAATAAAAAAACCGTTCCGACTAATCATCGGAACGGTTACAAAATTACGGAATTTCTAATTAATAGAATTTCACACGATTGTCTTTTATCTTGGCATTTTCCTGTAGAGCCTGGAAAGCCGATCCCAATGAACGCTGTCCTAAACTTAACATCATGCTTTCTTTTTGTTTGAACATATTGGCAATCGGTGCAGGGTTTGTAAACCCATCAACTGAAAATACATAAACACCGCGTTCACCCTGAACAGGAGCAGATACTTTACCTGGCTGTGAACCGAAAACGCTTCCTACCAAAGCATTTTCTTGTGCCACGCCTGGAATTACCGGATTAGCAAATACAACATTCTGAACAGGATTAACCGGACGTGCAACTTTAGCTGCAACCTGATCAATACTTCCCTTACCGGCGTTAGCCAATTTTTCTTTCAATTGTTTTGCTTTAACGGCATTAATTACCATTGGCTCAATTTCTTTCTTCACATCAGCTAATGATAAAATACCTTTCGGGCTGATTGTAGTTAAACGGGCCACAACATAAGCATTGCTCATGGTATAAATTTCTGGCAATACATCACCTTTGTCGGCGGCATAAGCATCCTGGATTAATTTACGTGGATTATCCAATCCAGCTGCAAATCCTTGGGTTGATGCAACCTTATCAGCAACAGCCACTTTTAATCCTTTTTGTGCAGCAAATTTGTTAAAATCGTTACCTTTTACTTCGGTTAAGAAATTACTTGCGGCTTTATAAGCAGCTGCCTGAGTTTTGCTACTGGCTGCCAATGCTTTTTCTACATAAGCCAATTTAGCTACTTTAGAAGAACCGATCTGTTTTTCGATTTTAAGAATATGGTAGCCAAACTGAGATTTTACTATTTTAATATCTCCTGCTTTACCATCAAAAGCAGCATTTTCAAATTCAGGAACCATTGCACCACGTGCGAAAGTACCCAATTCACCACCTTTATCTTTCGAACCATCTACACTGTAGTTTTTAGCCAGTTCGGCAAAATTGCCACCTTTTAAAATTAATCCTTTTAATGAATCTGCCAATTTAACGGCCTTATCATCGCCACCCACTTTAGCAGGGTCGATTAAAATATGGCTTGCTTTTACTGAATCAGGTGAAATACGGGTAGACACTACTTTTACAATTTTGTATGAGTTACCGCTTAATTTAGGACCATAAAAGCTGCCTGCAGGTAAAGAAAATACAGCTGAATCAACCGCAGGATCTAATTTACCTTTTGTGATATAAGTAAAGGGAACTTTTACGTCTGAATTAATGGCTGCAAAAAGCGAATCGTTTTTAGCTACCTGGAAATCAGCAGCAATTTTATCTACCTGAGCTTTGATTGCTAATGAATCCGCTTTGGTTGGGCTGATACTGAAAGTAACGTATTCGAAAGCACGTGTTTCTTGTGGATTGTTGAAACGTGCTTTATTCTGATCATAATATTCCGAATAGTCAGCATCAGTTAATTTAACTGACTTATCAGGAATTGAAGCATAATCCAAACTTACATATTTAAAGTTGGCCAGTTTGTTACGGTTATTATATTCATCTGTAGCTTCTAAAGAGGTTACATAAACCGAGTTACGGATTAAGTTAGAATATTTGGTTTGTAATGCCTGGTTTTTAATTTCTTCCTGTAACATATTAGATTGCTGCAAAGCCTGAGGTTCTTTCGATTTTAGAAAGTTCATCAAGGTAGCACGGTCTAACTGTCCTGTTTGCGGGTTAGAGAAATATTGTTTAATAAGGGGGCTAGGGTTTTGACCTTGTAATAAATCTACCAATTCGTCTTCCGAAACGGTTAAACCTAAACGATCATATTCTTTAGTTAACAAAACTTTTGCCAACTCTGCATTCCATGCCTGATCAACAGCCATAGCAGTCATCTGTGCATTTGCACTACCGCCATATTGTTGTTTCATTTGGTTTACTCCTTGATCAACCTTTGGTCCGAATTCATCAATATTGATATCCTTACCATCAATAGATCCTACAACTTTTTGATTTGCCGACCAAAAAGGTTTACCCACGTTAATTGCATCACCTACTAAAAATGCAACAATTGCAAAACCGATGGCAAAAACTAGAATATAGCCTGCACGGTTACGCAAAAATGTCATTAATCCCATATTGTAATTATAAATTTATTTAGTTCTTTTTTAAGAGGGCGCAAGATACAAATTTGCCTCAAAAAAGAAAACACAAAATTTTATTTATCAAGTGTTTAATTTTTAAGCAAATAGAAGAAGAAACTTTTGGTGCCTAGAATTAAGCTGGCATCAGATTTTTAATGAATTCTGCTATCAAATTGAGACAATATACTTCAAGGGATATTTATTATTTTTTTTATATTATTAGATTAATCCTTTGTATAAGTACCGAGCTAACCAATTGGTTAATAAATATATGAGTATATATAAAAAAGGATTTGCTAATACGGCTTTGCATGACTAATTTAGAATAATCTATTTTTAACTTAAAGCTTTAAAGATGAAAAAATTAACCTTAAAACCAAATGCCTTTAACAAAGGTGAAGTGCTAACACGAGAGCAGCTAAAAAGAGTAATGGGTGGTGGTACATGTCAAGTATTTTTGCCTAATACTCCATCAGGAGGAACTAATTGGGGAGGAACAAGTTGGGGCGGGCCAAACGGCACTCCTTACAGCGGCTCAATTGTACACGGAACTAACGGAACTGTAATCTCAGGCGTTTCGTCTGCCGATGCTCAACGAGCTGTTTCAAATGGCGGACACTGGTGTTGTGATAGCTGTGGTTCAGCTCCTTGGGCATTACCGACCCCGGTTTAATGATCAAATAGAGATTAATTCGAAGGGTAATTATAAACTACCTTTCGAATTAATTTCTCCGCTACCGGGGCCCATCTCATATGTACTAAAATCTTGAGGAGCTTTAAAATCCTTTGCCCTGGTGAAGTCACCGTTGACACTCAAAATATCGACCATTTGGTTGGAATAAAAAATCTTCTTCGATTCGTCCCAAATTAATTCTTGTGATGAAAAAGTATCGCCCTTACTATTTTTTACCACCACGTTTTTCCTGAATTCGGTTTTAAGCTCATTGTCTCTCCTAATGGCGTAATCGCACACCAGGTTTCCATCAATAGTTCCATTCTGGTTATAAAAGTCTATGTTCACCCCTTTAATCATTTCCTGATAAGCACTCCCGTTGCTAGGTGTAACTTTATCCAATATCGGGGCATAGCCTTTAGCCTTAATTCTGGCCGAATCGCTATAGGTAATATCGACACCGATGGTCCGATCTCTGCTTAAAATAACTTTATTAGGTGAAACTGAATTGGCATTTTTTAGATCGTCGTCTCCACAGGAAGCCAGAAAAAAAGGCAACACCAGAAACAGACCATATAAAAATGTCTTTAAATTCATTAGTCTACGCGGTACTTACGGAACCAGGTATCATTCAAGGTAAAGCCTAAGTGGAAGTTGATATATTTCTCTTTAACAAGATTATTGTTTAAAGTTCCTCTTTGTCCGAGTTCTGTTGTAAAATTGATTTTATAAAATGCAGTACCGCCATTAGCAGTAGGTAGCGGGAAGCCGAAACCTAGCGATGCCCCCATTTGTTTGATATTCTGGTTACCGATCTTGATATAGGTTTTATCATAGTTAAAACCTATGCGGTAATCTACACGTTTCATGTAACTGTTGTAAGAAAATGCATCTGGAGTCCACTGGCCACCTAACGAAGCGCCCCAGCTATCTTGCAAACCTTGGTTTACGTTATTGATACTTGTTGCAGACCATTTGCCCATTCTAAAATCAGCGCCGATCATCCACTTATCATTTTGTTGGATGGCGATACCAAAATTGTGGGTTAATGGTAAAGTAAGGTTAGATTTTCCGTTATTCACAATATTTAACGTATCGGCTGCAGTGTTTTCGTTACCACTTTGATCTCTTGTGTATAACGTAGCAAAAGAAGTTTGTGTTGAATTTATCTTTCCAGAGGTACTTCCAGAGTAGCCCAAGGTCATAATTGTTTTCTTGCCGATATTAAAATCGTACTGGATACCATAAGAATAATTGATGCCACCAACGCTGTTTTTATTTTGAAGTTTAGCGTTATAAGCTCCTACAGATTGAAATTCGGTAGCCCTTGTCGTTTGGAGGTTACCAAAAATATATTCTAAGTTACCGCCAATTCTTAAATGATCGCCAAAACGATAGCCATAACCCAAGTAAGCTTTTGACAAACCACCTTCGCCTTCATAAAGCTGGTCCAAAGTGGTTGTATCAACTTTGGTCGTGCTTCTGTAAGAATAACCAAGATCTGAATAAGGTAAAATACCAAAACTCAGGGCTGATCTCCTGGTAACGGGAGCTGCAAATGCCAAATGGCTAAAAGTAGAGTTAAAACTCGTTTCGCTTAAATTATTCCGCGAAAGATTAGTTAAACCTGCACTCATACCCACATCAATAGTAGTTAAAGTTATTCCAGCATAAGAAGCAGGATTTTGCATATTGATATAATTGAACCCTGTTACTTTTCCTACTGCGGTAGAAATCCCACCCATTGCTCTAAGCTGGGGCAACAAAGATCCTTTTATATTTCCAAGTCCATATCTTGAATATGGCGATGAAGTGGTAACCTGTGCCTGAGCACTTAAACCACAAACTAGAACGAGTATGGCTGCAATATAATTTATTCTTTTGTACATTTTAATCTGCAATAGCTTCATTTAATCCTTTTAATACTAAGTAAGGATCTTTTATAATTTGAGGCGCAAAGATGCTGTTTTGTAATTGTTTATACAAAAAATTAGCATCCCCTCCTGTTATAATTACCTTCAGAGCACTTTCTTTTTTATTATTTAGGGCAATAAAGCCTTCAATTTCGTTTATTATTCCCTGCAAAACGCCGTTTTTTATTGCCGATTGTGTATCAGTACCTTCTACAATATCTTCATTTGCATCCCACTCCACCAATGGCAAACGGCCAGTAAATTCATGTACAGCCTTAAAACGCATTTTAATTCCCGGACTTATACTCCCCCCAAAATATTCCTTCGAGCTACTTAAAACATCGTAGGTAATACAGGTACCCGCATCAACTACTAAACTTGCATTTGCTGGATGCAGGCCATTTGCCCCCAAAATAGCAGCCCACCGATCTAATCCCAAAGTAACCGGCGTTTTATATCTATTTTGTACGCCATTCGTTAACATGGTTGAAAAACGGATATATTCGGTATGCTTTTTTAAAAATACTTCTAGTGGCCCAATCTCCTGGTTAACACTACTGATGATAGATTTTGCAGGCGAAAACTTCTCAATCAATTGAGCCAGGTCAAGTATCCCAATTTTATTGAAACGCTGATGATGAACAATTTCTCTATTTGCAAAAACAGCAACCTTAACAGCAGAATTTCCAATATCAATGCTTAACCTACGCATTTAAAATCTCCCGCTGCAAATAATATGTTCTTAGAAATTCCAGTGACTCCATTTTTTATCCATCTTGATTAAAACTAAAAAAGCTTTAATTCTAAAATCATGCACAAAGCTATTAATCTTTGTCAAGTTTCGTTCTAGTTATTTGTTAAAAAAGGTTAAACAAACAGAAAATACTGTATCGAAAGCACAAATAAAACGAACAATGTTTCGTAAAACCAACGTTTTTTGGCATTACTAAAATAGTACGCCAACAGTACCGATCCTGGTGGTACACAGAGCAAAAAATGCCAGGTCCTGAAATCGGGTTTAAGATAAAAACTAGCTGCAGAAACAATAAACATGAAAAACAGCAGCTGAAAACTCTTCCTTGTACTGATAAAACTCCTAAAGAAATTTTCGCGGAGCTGTAGTGATGCCAGTATAATAATTACCGTTACCGGGATGAGCACCAGGTAATCGTTATAGTTGATTTTAAACACTGAGGGGAACTTATTGCCTAATGGCTTCCATATCTGATAAAACGAGCTTAAATTATCTTTCCAATAATAAAATACAGCCAAAAAAAAGAAAACCGTTATAAAGCCAATTAAACCCGCTACCCATTCGCGCCAATTAAACGACCTAAAAAGCAATAGCGCTAAAAAGATCATGAGCAACATGGCCATAAATGGAAAGTAGATCAATGTTCCAACCCCTATAATCATCCCGATATCGAAAACAGTAGTAATAGCGTTAGCACTTTTACCCAGTTTTAAAAACTTATCTATAATCCAGATCAACAGAAAGTTGCATAATAATGCCGGACTTAGAATCATAAAAGGCATAAATAGGCTTGTTCCTGTTATAAACATCAATCCCGGCAGGAAACTGGGTTTGGCCAATAAATTATGGTTGTTTACAACCCGGTTGAAAATTAAAGCCTGTACATAAACCAAAAGTGCAGCGATAAAAATATTAGTGTATGGCGTAAAGGCGTCGTCTAAATTGATATTGATCAGCAATCGGGCAAATGGCTCCAAAAAATCAAAGTTCAGCTTATCGTGCGTTTCATGAAAAATGGCAATACGCAGAAAGAACGTGTACGCCAGCAAGAATACGAGGTTAATTGGATTTAGCTTTCTAAACTGATTAATCATGCCTTTTTAAAGAGTAGGCAAAGTAAAGAAAATAATTTAATAGTAGCAGAAGAAAGACTAAAGCAGGGAATGCATATTGTTGTCTCTCTCATAAAGTTTTGTCAGTCTGTCCAAAGGACTCCTACGGAGAGCGGAGTTGAAGACCATTTGGTAAATAAAAAAGTAGAAAAGCTGATGACGGGAGTTCTGTTCTTTTTTAGGAAAGCAGGTTCCTGTTCTTATCGGTTCCGACAGTCCTGCCATCCGCTTTACCTCTCTGCGTTCGGTGCCCGCTCCTGCCAGGTTTAGATTACGCAGTACTGTGCCACGGATTAGAATAAAACTAAGACTAAAGCAGGGAATGCATATTGTCGTCTCTCTCATAAAGTTTTGTCAGTCTGTCCAAAGGACTCCTACGGAGAGCGGAGTTGAAGACCATTTGGCAAATAAAAAAGTAGAAAAGCTGATGAGGGGAGTTTTGTTCTTCCTTAGGAAAGCAAGTTCCTGTTCGTATCGCTTCCGATAGTCCTGCCATCCGCTTTACCTCTCTGCGTTCGGTGCCCGCTCCTGTCAGGTTTAGATTACACAGTACTGTGCCACGGATTAGAATAAGCCTAAGACTAAAGCAGGGATGTATTAGTTCTCTATCTTATAAAGTTTTATCAGTCTGTCCAAAGGACTCCTACGGAGAGCGGAGTCGAAGACCATTTGGTAAAAAAAAGTAGAAAAGCTAATAAGGGGAGTTCTGTTCTTCTTTAGGAAAGCAGGTTCCTGTTTATGTCTGTTCCGATAGTCCTGCCATCCGCTTTACCTCTCTGCGTTCGGTGCCCGCTCCTGTCAGGTTTAGATTACACAGTACTGTGCCACGGATTAGAATAAGACTAAAAATCAACCAGGTAACTCAATTAATCTTAGAGATCATTCGACTCTATTCGGGATGATAAATCATGAGCGAATTGACTTTGGACTGGAGATTTAAGACTCAGGACTAACCCTCGCGTATCTCTTCACCATATCATCAATGATTTGGGCCGTTTCGTCCGGAAAATTAAACTCATGCTGTTGAGGATTTTCTACCCAGTTTTTAATAATCGGCAACCAGTTTCTGGTACTTCCCCAAATTACAGGCAAACCAAATTGTTTTAAAGCGTAGGCATTACATTGCTGCTCAAATTGGAAACGCATAGGTGCAACCAAAAGTTTTTTCTTTAAGTAAAGTGCTTCTGCAGGTCCTTCGAAACCGCCGCCGGTAAATAAACCTTCGCAGGTAGCCAGGCTTTTATTAAATTTTTCATTGTTAACAGGCTCTACAAAAACATTCCCATCCCGGTAGGCAACTTTACTGTGTTTAGAAAAAACCTGCCACGTAACATCAGGTAGCTGAGTAAAAAGTTTGACCAAACGTTTATCGTCAATGGCTGGAAGATAGACGGTATAATGGCCTAAGTTTTCACTTTTCAGGTTTCGGATCTCCGCCCTGATTACCGGGGTATGAATAAAAGTATCGTAACGGTCGAAATGAAAGCCAATATGGTAATTGGTAGGTGCATAGCGGCTCAAAATAAGCTTTCCCCAATCTAAAGTTCTCGGACGGGGTACTTTTTTAGATTTAAACGCCGCCTGATGGCTCAAGGAAACACATTCTATGCCCTGTAGTTTACAGGCCCAGGCACTTACAGGTTCAAAATCGTTAACGATTAAGTTGTAATCTTTCAACGGCAGCTGCTTCATATCTTTTCTAAAGCGGAAAAGATTCATGTTCAACCATGTTTTAAAATGGTCTACACCACCTTTTTTCCCAAAGATAAAACTGAAACCATGCAATTGGTATTTTACGGGCTGACTGAGCTTCACGTCGGCTTGCGTTCCACTTACTAAAATATCCAATTCACCATATTTTTGTAGCAAAGGAATAATTTCCCTCGCCCTACTGATATGACCATTACCTGTTCCCTGTATTGCGTAAAGTATCTTCATTTATGCCCGAATATCTAAAATTATTGGGCAATTTCATATTTTATATTCTGTAAAAGAATATTTATATCGAGTTTACTTTTTAAATCCTCTGCGTCAGAAAGGATTCCTTCATCCAATTCATCCTTCGTAAAATGCTGATGTTCGTACTTAAACACCGTCCAGCTTTTGTTTTCGTACTCTAAAGCGGTTAAACTTTCTACCCAATCCCCACTGTTCAGGTAAACTACTTTTCCCTCTTCAGTGGCAATTTCGCGCTGTTCAGCCTGATGAATATGACCACAAACGACATACTGATAACCTTTTTCGATAGCCAGTTCTGCTGCTGTTTGTTCAAAACTGTTGATGAACTTAACGGCATCTTTAAACTTAGCTTTGATTTTTTTCGAAAAACTCATCTTCTCTCTTCCAAATGCTGTAAGTACCCAGTTTACAAAACTATTAATGAGGATCAGCGTATCGTAGCCAACTGCGCCAAGTTTAGCCAGCCATTTAGAATGCTGCATGGTAACATCAAAAACATCTCCGTGAAAAAACCATGCTTTTTTACCATCCAGTTCTAAGATTAATTTGTTCTGAAGGTGGAAAGTCCCCATTTCCATGCCATCGAATTTGCGGAGCATTTCATCATGATTTCCCGTGAGGTAGTGAACCTGAACACCTTCCGACACGAATTTCATCAGTTTACGGATCACTTTCATGTGCGATTCGGGCCAATAACTTTTGCTAAACTGCCAGATATCAATGATATCGCCGTTTAAAATCAACGTTTTTGGCTTTATACTCTTAAGGTATTTTAAAAGTTCTTTTGCATGGCAACCGTAGGTGCCTAAATGTACATCGGATATTACGACTACATCGACATTTCTTTTATCCATAAACGGGAAATTTTAGGGGGGAAGAATCTTATTACCGCTCGATTAAAGCAGTTCAGAGATAAATTAGCTGTGTTACCACTCCTCTTCCTCATCGAGTTTTACCTCAAAGGGGCTAAAGAAATAAAGTACAACAATTAATAAGCATACGGCAAAGAATGACTCCAACATATCATCTGATTTACATTACAAAGATAAGACGCTGTATATCAAACAAATGTTACGACATTGTTAAATTATTATTCCATTTGATAAAGAATGTTAAAATGACATTCGAAGGGGCTGTTTGGTTCAATAGTTCATTAGTCATTGGTTCATTGCCCACCGTCATCATCGCTGAGATGGTCCGCAAAGCGGAATACAGTAAGATATTAGTGTCTGTTAGCAAAAGGCCTAAAATAGTATTCTTAAGCACAGCGCTATTTCCATTCTTCATAGCCATTCCGTAAGGCCAAAGCACTGTTTTCCGTTCCGCTTTTAAACCGGCATGGTCAATTTTTTGGCAGGCACAGTTCAGGCCTATCCACTGGCTTTAATAAAAAAAATGCGAGCCGGTAGTTTTGTTTCTTTTGCTATCAAAAGAAAGAAGGCCCCGCGGCTAGCGGTTAAGCAAAATCCATTCCATCACCTATTTTACATTTTCTCTAGTTAAAAGGTCCTTCGACTACGCTCAGGATGACACGTGGGGTGAAATCGACTTTGGATTATTGAATAAAGACTTAAGGCTGATTGTACTTTATAGATCCTGAAACAAGTTCAGGAGGACGATCGCAAGTGTGAACACTCAGAATCACAGATACGCAGTGAATTCATCTTAAAGGTCCCCTTCGACAGGCTCAGGATGACAAACCGTGGCGACATTCCGTGTTTCTGTGTTTCCGTGGCAAGAAATCATTTGCAACCGGCAACAAAAAACCCCACAAGATCAAAATCCTGTGGGGTATAAATCTATTTAAAGAAATATTAAGCTTTAGCTGCTTTCTTTTTCTTCTTTTCTTCTGAATAAAATCCAAAGCCCAATCCGGCAAGCAACAAGATCGATCCTGCCAAAGAGATTTTCTCTCCAGTATAATACGATGTTGGGTGGAAAATAAACTCAAGTTTATGGTTACCTGCCTCTAATTGCGCTGCACGTAAAACGTAATCGGCCCTAAAGTATGGCTTTTCAACACCATCAATATACATTTTCCAGCCTTTATCATAATATATTTCTGAAAATACTGCAATTACATCTTTAGCGGTTGAATATTCGTAGGTTAAGTGATCAGGATTATAATTAGTTAATTTAATAAAACCTTCCTGGCCAGTTCCCAAACGTTTGGTATCGATCGAATTTTTGAAACTTTCATCAACAATGGCCTCCTTTTTAGCGTCAAAACTGCTAATGGCCTTCATTTCTTCATCAGCATTTTTGGCAAATTGAACACTTTGTACAAACCAGGCATTACCAGCAGCCGTTGCGTTACGCTGCATTTTATACGATCCGTTTTGAGGATCTTGTGTAATGATGTACTTGGTATTTAACATATCCAATACATCCTGATTAATGCTTTTGGTCATTTGGTTATCTACCAGCTCCTGAAAACGTTTTAACCTTGCCGAGTGGAAACCACCTACTGTCTTATGGAAATATGAAGTTTCTGCACTTTTAAACGGATCGCCTAATGACATATCAAAGACCCTGAAATTTGGATCTTTATCCGCTGCAATAAAATTATCTACATCTCTTGGCTGATAGTGATTGTCCAGATCGGATTTGCTTACAAAATTCTGGTTGTTTAAATATCTACGATCTACCTGCCATAAATCAATCAGTACAAACAAAGCCAATAAACCAAAAGCCAATTGCATGTTCATCTTTTTGGTAATGAAAGCCCAGGTAATACCAAAACCTACTGCAATAAACAATAGCGAACGTAAAGCATCTGCACGGGCTAAAGCTACACGATCAGCAACTATGCCATTTAAAATCTGCATCGCCGCAGCGCGGTTATTTTGTAAGGCTTGTGTTAAAGCATCTAAAATCTGTGGTTGATTAGCCTGCGTAAAGCTGAAAAACGCAGTTGGGATCACGGCAATGATCAATGCAAAACCGCCGGTTATACCTGCAGACCATGTTAACCGCTGTACCAAATATTTTTGATCGTATTTACCATCCTGTGCTTCCTTAATGGCCAATACCGCTAATAAAGGAACCAAGAACCCAACAACTGCTAGAATAGATTCAACTGCCCTGAATTTGTTGTAACCTGGTAGGTAATCAAAAAAGATATCTGAGATAAATGGCAGGTTTTGTCCGAATGATAAAAACAACAACAAAACACTGGTTCCCAAGATCCACCATTTCCAACGGTGTTTTACTATAAACAAACCGAAAACGAACAAGAAACAAATGATTGCTCCAAAATAATAAGGACCGGATGTACCTGGTTTATTACCCCAATACTGGTTAGTGCCCAAATTCTGTGCAACATAACCAATGGCCTGACGTGGATCTACACCCTGAAGATTTTTCTCTACAGCTTTATAGGTATTGCTTTCAGGTTTGATCATTTCATCAATACTGCTAGCACCGCCATAAATATTCGGGATCAGGAAAGAGAAACTCTCGCCAACACCCTGGCTCCATTGGTAAGCGTACTCTTTATCCAAACCATTTGCAGGTTCAGCCTTATCGGTTGTTAAATTAGATTTACCACGGATAGTTTCTTTGCCATACTCGTAAGTGGTCCACAAAGTACCCGCGTTTACGAGTACTGATAAGAAAATACCGGCAACGATATAAGCGATCGATTTACCAAATGTTTGAAGCTGTTTTGCCTTAATGGCATGGTAAAGCTCGATACAGCCTAAAATAAACAAGGCTATAAATAAATAATAGGTCATTTGGATGTGGTTCGAACGGATCTCCAAGGCCATAAACAGTGCCAGTAAACTCCCTCCAACCAAATATCTTCCTCTTAAGATGAGGATGATGGCCGCTAAAATAGGAGCGAAGAAACCAATGGCCAAAGCTTTATTACTGTGCCCTGCAGCTATAATGATGAAATTATAGGAGGTAAATGCAAAGGCAATAGCACCCGCAGCTGCCAGCCATGGATTTATTTTCAATACACAGAACAATAAATACGCACCCAAAAGATATAATAAAACCGTACCCACTGGATCAGGAAATACGCCTTTAATTACATCAATACCATAAGTGGTAATATTAAGCGGATATTGTACCCAGATCTGATAAGCGGGCATACCGCCAAACATCTGATTAGTCCAAAGTGGTCCTTTGCCATCTTTAGCCTTAATATCCATAATTTCTTTCTGCATGGCTTTGGCCTGTAAAACATCGCCTTGTTGTGGTGCCTTACCTTGCAAAACAGGACTGAAG
This sequence comes from Pedobacter riviphilus, assembly GCF_014692875.1. NCBI lineage: Bacteria > Pseudomonadati > Bacteroidota > Sphingobacteriia > Sphingobacteriales > Sphingobacteriaceae > Pedobacter > Pedobacter riviphilus. The sequence goes on from NZ_CP061171.1 coordinate 4,561,375, forward strand.
TAGGCAAAAGTGATGACTACAAAAAATGCAATAATGGCTAAGTGAATGCCATTTTTATTAAACCAGTTATTCATTAAGGTTTGTTTAAGTTTAAACGAACGTCAAAAATAAAAAATTGGGCGGTATAAAAAAGTAATAAATTAAATGCATGCTGAATAAAAAATTAGATTTGTAGCAAAGAATAAAAATTCAACCTATTTATTATGAGAAAGTTTGTCGTTACAACCGCTCTTGCTTTATTATCTTTTTCTTCGTTTTCGCAAATTGTAAGTTTAAATACCAATGAAATTAAAAAGCTGAAAAGCCAGATCAAAAATGATGAGGAAACCAAAAAGCTATACCTGGGCTTTGAAAAATCGACATTAAATTATCTAAACGAACAACCCAACCCAATTGATACCATCAGAACCGAAGGATTGTTAAAGGGTAATCCAAAAAAAGAGAAAACCAGATTAGCCCTGGCAGATATGAACAAAATGTTTGCGCTGGCTTTACAATACAAAATTACCAGTGACCAAAAATATTTAAACAAATGTGTAGAATTTCTTGGCGCATGGGCCAAAATCAATAAACCAAATGGCGATCCTATTGACGATACCAATCTGGATAAAGCCATTGAAGCTTACGACCTGATTAAAAAAGATATTTCAACAACCGATAAAAAACAGATTGAACAATGGCTTACTGAAACAGCCTGGGCTGAAATTAACAGCAAACGCATGAAAGCAGGGAGAGCCACTGCCATTAATAACTGGAATGCACACCGCTTAAAAGAAGTTGGCGAAATCGGTTACACCTTAAACAATCAGGATTTTATTAAGTGGACCATCGGCAATTTAAAAAGCCACATCAATATCAATCTATATGCTGACGGAACAAGTTTGGATTTTAAAGAGCGCGATGCCATGCATTATCACATTTACGATCTTGAACCCATGCTAAAGTTGGCCATTATGATCGACAGAGCGAAGGGCCCAAATTTTTATACTTACGAGTCGCCTAAAGGATCTTCGATCAAAAAATCTGTAGAATGGTTGATCCCATACATCAATGGTGAAAAACAACACGAAGAATATGTGCATACTACCGTTAAATTCGACCGCGACCGAGCAAAGAACAATGAGCCTGGATTTGCTCCTGGGACGATGTTTAAACCAGATTTGGCTTTGCCCGTATTAAAGCTGTCTGTTTATTTCGATAGGGCACAGGTTGAACTGTTAAAAAAAGTAAATAACAATGATGGCAACTGGCAGATGGTACTAGATGAAATACAACGAGAAAGTAAATAGCTTCCAAAACAAATAAAGTTTCAATAATTATTGAAACTTTAAAAATAAGCTTATATTTGTTTATGGAATTAGCAGCAGCGAAATTAAAATTTATTGAAGCTTGGGGCAAATTAGGCTCCGAATGGGGAATTAATCGCACGATGGCCCAGGTACATGCGTTATTACTCATTTCTCCTGAAGCGCTTACCACCGAAGAAATTATGGAAGCACTCAGTATCTCAAGGGGAAATGCCAACATGACACTCCGCGATTTAATTGGATGGGGCTTAATTGAAAAACAACATAAAGCAGGCGAGCGCAAAGAGTATTTTTTTGCCGATAAAGATGTTTGGAATATTTCCCGCCAGGTAGCTAAAGAGCGTAAAAAAAGAGAGTTAGAGCCTGTTTTAAAAGTTTTGAATGAACTGTCAACTGTAACGGGTGATGAAAAAGACCCAGAGTTTAAAACCTTTAAAAAATCGGTAAGCGATATTAACAAACTTGCCCTCAACGTAGATAAAACTTTAGAAACGATGCTTAAAGCAGAAGAGAATTGGTTCTGGGGCTCGGTTTTGAAAGTGTTTAAATAGATTTGAGAGGGGAGATGTGAGTACGAGGTATTGAGTAGCTAGATTTGAGTAGTAAGTATTGAGTATCAAGTAGTAAGTATCGAGTATTAAGACATATTCACCTTAAATGATAAACCCTAACCACTAAACGCTAAACCCAAAAAAGCCTTACCCTTAAGTTTGGCTTAATTTTTTAACCATATCTTTCATTTTTTACTGAAAGTATTAAAATTTAAATAAAATGAAAACGCTTAAGAACCATGTGATTTTATTTGACAATGAGTGCCCAATGTGTTATGCCTATACCAAAGCCTTTGTAAAAACAGGTATGTTGGCTCAAGATGGTCGTGAGGCCTACCAGGAAATGCCACAAAACATTTGCCCGCTGGTAGATAAGCAAAGGGTTGCCAATGAAATTGCACTCGTTAATACCGAAACAGGCGAAGTTACTTACGGCATCCAGAGTTTGTTCAAAATTATCGCAAACGCTATCCCCTTTTTTAAGCCTTTATTTTTGTTTAGTCCATTTGTTTACCTGATGCGTAAATTTTATGCATTTATTTCTTACAACCGTAAAGTGATTATTCCAGCTGCAGTTAAAGAAAACACAATACAGCCAACTTTTAAACTCCATTACCGCATTGCTTTTCTACTTTTAACCTGGGCTATTACTGCTTATATATTAACAGATTATGAGCATCTGCTTACCGATTTTGTACCGTTAGGTAGTAGATACCGCGAATACTTAATTTGTGGCGGCCAGCTATTTTTCCAAGGCGCAATTATTAGCTTTTATAGAAAAGAAAAGCTTTGGGATTACTTGGGGAATATGATGACCATTTCTTTCGCAGGTTCACTTTTACTCTTGCCTATTATAATTCTGGCAAAATATGTCAGCTTTCTGCCTTTATTTTTTCTGCTGTATTTTCTAATGGTTGCGGGACTGATGTTTTTAGCGCATATCCGAAGAAGTAAATTATTAAAGCTAGGTTGGTTGATGAGTGTTACCTGGGCGCTTTACCGCTTAATTGTTTTGAGTTTAATCTTAATTTTATAATGATCATGAAATACGGAAAAATTATACTGGCCGGAGGAAATGGTTATTTGGGCGGTGTATTGGCGCAATATTTTAGCAGTCTGGCTGATGAGGTGATCATTCTGGCCAGAAAACCACAAGCCAAAACGGGCAATATTAAAACGTTGGTATGGGATGGTAAAACCATAGATGAGTGGAGCCAAAGCTTGAAAGGTGCTGATCTCTTGGTTAACCTTTGCGGTAAAAATGTAAACTGCAGGTACACCGAAAAAAACAAAAAAGAAATTTTTGATTCAAGATTGATCCCCACGCATTTACTGGGCAAAGCGATTGAGGAAATGGAAAATCCACCAAAACTTTGGATCAATATTACTTCTGCCACTATATATCGTCATGCGGAAGACCATTCTCAAGATGAGTTAACAGGCGAAATCGGTGAGGGTTTTTCTATTGAAGTTTGCAAAGCCTGGGAAAATAACTTTTTTGAAACCAATACGCCCAATACCCGAAAAATAGCCCTTAGAATGGGTATTGTTTTAGGTATTAAAGATGGTGCGTTTCCTCGCTTACTTAACCTGGTCAAACTGGGCATGGGTGGTAAACAGGGCAATGGCGAACAGTATGTAAGCTGGGTGCACGAGTTAGATGCCGCAGGCAGTATTGAATGGTTACTGAACCACAATGAGATTGAAGGCATAATAAACTGTACCGCACCCGAGCCAATTAAAAACCACCTGTTTATGCACAGCATCAGAAAAGCCTATGGCATCAGCTTTGGCTTGCCTGCTCCAGCCTGGCTACTGGCCATAGGCGCAAAAATAATCGGAACGGAAACGGAACTGATTTTAAAAAGCAGGTGGGTTAAACCAGCAGTACTCCTAAATAGTGGATTTGATTTTAAATACGGAAAAATTGATGAGGCGATGAGCGCGCTAAGTGCGAAGCAGAAAGACCAAAACAAAAGGCAAGGTGCGGTGAGCAGGGTCAGATAGCAAAAAGACTAAAAGGAATAAGCATATGCCTATAATCATATTAAAAACATTGATTAATGCGCCAATCGAGCATTGCTTTGATCTATCTAGAAATATCGATCTCCACTTACAATCGATGAAAGCTTCTGGAGAAAATGCAATAGCTGGAAAAAAGACTGGTTTGATCAATTTACATGAATCGGTTACCTGGCGAGCCAAGCATTTTGGTATTCCATTCGAAATGACAAATAAGATCAGTAAAATGGAATACCCAACATTTTTTGTAGACGAGATGGTTAAAGGTCCCTTTAAAAAACTCCATCACCAACACCAGTTTAAAATAATGGGTTCTCAGACAGAAATGACCGATATTTTCGAGTTTCAGGCACCGCTTGGCTTATTAGGCTGGCTTGTAGAAAAAATATTTCTTAAAAATTATATGTTAAAGCTCATTGAGAAAAGAAATAAGGTAATCAAACTTCAAGCTGAAAGGTAAGATGTATTATAAACTAACTGCATCTTGGATTTTAATAAAAAACCCTGAAGCAAGTTCAGGGTTCAGTTTTATTTCACTTCTTCGTAGTCTACGAAGTCGCCGAGTTTATCTGTTTTACTTTGATCGGGTTTTGGAGGCATATAATCTATCGAAATAGAGCCTTCAGGTTTTGACCGTCTTTGTTGTTGCTGTCCTGTAGCCTGACTTTGCATTTTGCTGGCCAGGTTATTAAACAGCATTGGCAGAATTAACCTAATCAACATTCTGATCAGCCAAAGTACCAATATTGTGATGAAAATGAATTTTACTAATGCCATTCTTTAAATTACTGTTGTTACAAATATAGACGTCATAAAATTTATTTTGTTACTTTTTCTGCCTTTAATTGCAATTTGATTACAATATAATACGTAAATAAGCCAAAAAGGTTTTATATCCCTATTAATCTTCAACTATTTCAGCTACGCGGCCAACCTGACCATCTTCGAGCCTCACTTTTATCCCTCTGGAATGAAATGCTGATGAAGTAAGCAGATCTTTCACCACGCCATAAGTGATGTTTCCAGATCGCTGATCTTTCTTCAAAATAATTCCGACCTCTAGCCCCGGATAAATATCTTTTCTGTTTTGCCCGTCCATTGTGCTGTAATTAAGATGATGATGAAAATTTCAAAATTCCATAATTATTTTGAATGTTAAGGTAATTTACTAAAATCTATTTCAGGTTTCTTACCTGTAGTACTTCTGGTAAAGATTTTTCTTGGTGTGGTATAATCGTTAAAAAAGCCACCATTTTTTAAATAAAAGGCACCCTTATCTACTCCTCCCTGGTAATCCATCCGATATCCTTTTGCTCCTGTATTGTCGGTAGTAAAGCGCGCAGATTTTAATTCAGTCCACGTTCCTTTATCATCGCAGATCCATTGGTTATCAAAGAAAACTTTTCGCGATAGATCGCCCTGTACAGGAGAGAAATTTTCTAAAAAGGAATGGAAGCGTTTTAAATAGGTTTTAGTTTGCGGCCTGGTAAAACTGGCAATCAGTTGCCATTTATTGGTTTCAGGGGCAAAGAAATAGGCCGTATATGTGGTTAGGCTATCTTTTCCAGGTACACCATGCAACAAGAATTTATAGGTGTTTCCTGCTTTCCACATGTAGTTCAGGTAGCTCTGGCCTCCAGCACCTTCGTTACCAAATTCTCCCGTGTGTACGCCTTCGCCTTTCTTAAGCATTTTAATTTTATGCGATTCTGGAATACTTTTAGGATCGTCGGTATTGAAAGGGCTCCATACCGAAAACAGGATATGCCGTTCGGTTGGACTATTTACCTGCATACCGAAATAGCCTTCACCAAATCCGTTCGCCATAAAATAAGAACCTAAGATATCTTCGCCCTTTGGTACAGTTACTTCGTTATAATACCACGCTGCATTTACATTTTCAGGTTGCTGATAGTTCAGGTGAACCGACGGCCCGCGTCTGCCCCAATGAAAAAAGTTGCCTTCATTGTTTTTAACGTAAGCTGTTTTGCCTTCGGTAGCTGTCCCGCCAATAGATAAGGTTTCTATCGAAGGAAATCTGCCTGCACTTTTGCTTATTCCTTTAATCGTTAAGGCTATATAACCTGTATCTTTAATTGTCCACTCGCCAATTTTACCGTCAAATGGCTTGGTTTCATCGAAACTCACCTTTTTAGATTGGTTGTTGATGGCGAATTCCAGAACTGATTGCCCATCGACCAAAGGTTTATCGCTTAATGATACCGTTATGGTACCAGGTTTAGAAACTCTAAAATAGGCTGTAAAATATTCTTTCGGATCAGACCAGTTTACAATTCCCCTGTTGGATAATGTTCTTTCTGAATCCTCATGTAAAGAACTGTAGGCATTACCTCCAAGTGGGAGGGAAATGGCTGTAATATTTTGGGCATAACTTTTTAGCCCCATTACGCCGAGTACGATCAGCGTGACTAGTTTTAGGGATTTCATTTGATGATTTTTAGATAACTTATTGAACTGCAATTCTAACTCAAATTATCTAAAAATCAATCTTTAAAACCAAATCGTTACTTGCCGAATTTTTCGTTGAACATTTTCTCTAGGGCAAACATTTCATCGCGCAGTTTTGCTGCCTGTAAAAAGTCCATGTCTTTTGCTGCTTTTTGCATATCCTTACGGGTTGTATCGATTGCCCTTTGCAGCTCAGCTTTACCCATGTACTGTACAATTGGATCTGCTGCAATACTGATTTCTGCATTTTCAACGTAAGCCCTTGCTTTATTATCACTAGCTTTTTGCGAGAAATCAAGTACTGAAGTCTGTTCTAAAATGGCTTCTCTCGATTTTCCGACCGTTTTTGGGGTAATGCCATTTTCAAGGTTGTAAGCAATCTGTATATCTCTACGCCTGTTCGTTTCAGAGATGGTTTTTTCCATACTTTCCGTAATGCCATCAGCATACATAATTACACGGCCCTTATCGTTACGGGCCGCACGGCCGATGGTTTGGATGAGCGATTTTTCAGACCGTAAGAAACCTTCTTTATCTGCATCTAGAATAGCAACCAAGGTAACCTCTGGCAAATCCAAGCCTTCACGTAAAAGGTTAATGCCCACCAATACATCAAATTCTCCTAAACGTAAACCACGAAGAATTTCTACGCGTTCAAGGGTTTTAATTTCTGAGTGGATATACCTGGTTTTGATGTTTAAGCGATCAAGATATTTTGTCAATTCTTCAGCCATGCGCTTGGTTAGCGTAGTAACCAGAATACGTCCGCCATCTTTTATGGTAATGTCTATTTCATCTAAAAGATCATCAACCTGGTTAATGGCAGGCCTAATCTCTATAACAGGGTCTAATAATCCGGTTGGCCTAATTACCTGCTCCACCACCACACCTTCTGATTTTTCCAACTCATATTCGGCTGGAGTAGCGCTTACATAAATGGTTTGTGGTGCAAGGGCTTCGAATTCGTTAAAGTTCAAAGGTCGGTTATCAAGTGCAGCCGGCAAACGGAAACCATATTCAACCAAAGATAATTTCCTCGATCTATCTCCACCATACATAGCCCTAATCTGCGGAACGGTAACGTGACTTTCGTCAATTACCATTAAATAATCATCAGGAAAATAATCCAGCAAACAGAAAGGGCGCATGCCTGGCTGTCTGCCATCAAAGAAACGAGAATAGTTTTCGATACCTGAGCAATAACCTAATTCTTTCATCATTTCGATATCGAAATTGGTCCGCTCTTCTAGTCTTTTAGCTTCCAATAAGTGTCTATCGGCAATCAATTGGTTCTTACGGATTTCCAGTTCTTCCTGTATACCCCAGATCGAGGAATTAAACCTATCTTTCGGGGTAACGAAAAGGTTGGCCGGATAAATGGCCATATCTTCTAATTTTTCTATCGTTTTTCCAGAAACCGGATCAATAGAAGAAAGTTCTTCAATATCATCACCGAAAAAAGAAATGCGGTAAGCGTGATCAAGATAGGCTGGAAAAATATCTACCGTATCGCCTTTAACCCTAAAGGTTCCGCGTTTAAAGTCTGTTGTGGTTCTGGAATATAAAATCTCAACTAAGTTATGCAAAAATGCATTCCTCGAAATCCTTAAGCCCACACCAAAACGGAAAACCATCCGCGAAAAATCTTCCGGATTGCCCATACCATAAATACAGGAGATGGATGATACCACGATAATATCACGCCTACCGCTCATTAACGAAGAAGTAGTGCGTAACCGGAGTTTTTCAATCTCTTCGTTTATGCTCAAGTCTTTTTCGATATAAGTATTGCTTGATGCGATAAAAGCTTCTGGCTGATAGTAATCGTAATAAGAAACAAAATAATTCACCGAGTTTTCAGGGAAGAAATTTTTGAACTCGCCATAAAGCTGCGCTGCCAAAGTTTTATTGTGACTCAAAATCAGGGTAGGTTTTTGCGTCTGCTCAATCACATTGGCTATCGTAAATGTTTTTCCAGATCCCGTAACGCCTAATAAAGTTTGATAATGTTCGTTGGCATTTACGCCATCTACCAATTGTTTTATCGCGTTTGGCTGATCTCCGGTAGGTTGATATTCTGAGGTGATTTTAAATTTCATGGGTATATCAAACTTAGTTAAAATTGATCTTTAAATCAATTTTAATGTTCTCTCCTCCGCTTATAAAAACATAAACGGCTGGGAGGAAATATACGGTTTAAGCCGCAAAGAGTAAAACAGGCTAAAGTCAGGAAAATTAGTAATTATGCGTTTTCATCTATTATCTAAATACAATAAGCTATAAAACAAAAATTGAGCATAAGCTCTACAAAAGGATATCAATGTTGTAAATCAAAAGTTATACTTTTGATTTACAACACAAAAGCATACATTTTTTAAATGGGAACCTATTTAATGGCGAATCGTTTGCAAGATCGTTAGGCGTTAGTGCACCAACCGTTAACAGGTATCTAGATTTTTTAGAGGGAGGTTTTTTGATCAGAAGATTACAACCATGGTTTGTTAATGCAAAAAAACGTCTGGTTAAATCATCAAAAACATATACCAGAGACACAGGGATTCTTCATAGGTTATTAAATATCCCCAGCTATAGTGACTTATTTGGCCATCCAGGAATAGGAGCTTCTTGGGAAGGCTACGTAGTTGAACAGATTTATCAAATAAAAGAAAAACAAACAGAACTTTTTTTTATCGGACTCAAAGAGGGGCAGAATGCGATTTGGTTCTTGTACAGGGAATTACACCACTTGCATGTATCGAAATTAAATTATCAAATGCGCCAACAGTATCTCAAGGTTTTATAAACTGCACCAAAGATCTTGAACCAAAGTACAAATATATTATCACTCCAAAAAGCGAAACTTACCTATCTTCAAATGATATAACGGTAACAAACCTGAAGAATTTTCTATTGGATATTTTACCTCAGATACAATAAGATCCCCGTTGAAATTCAACGGGGATCTTCTCCATCGTCGTCACCCTGAATTCATTTCAGGGTCTTTATCACGTCTGAGCTATACACAATCCTTTCCACAAGCTACGATTGACAGATTCCAAGAGCGATCGTCATTCTCGCGAAAGCGAGAATCTTAATACCACCTACAAATACTACTAAGGCATTACGATTTCCAATCAAGTTGGGAATGACGATTGCTCAGGATATAATGCGGCTATTTACCCGCTGCGGCCTGCATTGGGTTTTTACCAACCGATTGGCCTCTTACTGTTCCACCCGCTTTGGTTTTATATACCTTAAACTTACTTTCTTTTGCTTTACCGCCCCAAGTATTATTTGAAGTATCAATATCTGCGGTTTCGCGTAATGGATCAATTAAAATAGAGGCTACTTCTTTGTTTTTAACATAGAACTTAGCTGTTTTCAATTCATTATGTCTCCAAATCTGCGCCGGAATACGGTCTATTTCCTTTGTTCCGTCTTTATACGTAAATTCAACAATGATCGGCATTACCAAGCCTCCTCTGTTGCTAAAGCTTAATTCGTAAAGAAATTTGTTGCCATATTTGTCCTGTTCAGCCGAAGGAACAGCTTCTAATGTTGCAGCCGTTTCGGTTTTGGTAGCAACAGTGGTATCAACAGTAACCATTCCTCTGTCGTATTTATAATAGAAATCTTGTGCTCCAGGAGTTTTATCTACATAAAAATTAATCTTCTTATCCTCACGGTTTCTGATTTTCGAAATATCTTCAAAGGCATTAACAGCGGGTTTATCAATTTTAACCATTTTCGATTTGGCTTCCGGTAAATCTTTAGGAAAATCGGCTTTTGCAAATTTCACACTATCTAAAGATATATCGCAGGGATCGGTTCCGTAAAACCAGCCTCTCCAAAACCAATCTAAATCTTCACCGCTGGCATCTTCCATGGTACGGAAAAGATCAGCAGGCTCTGGATGTTTAAAAGCCCATCTTCTCGAATATTCCTTAAATGCATAATCGAAAAGTTCTCTTCCCATGATGGTTTCGCGAAGGATATTTAAGCCGGTAGCAGGCTTCGAATAGGCATTCGGACCGAAACGGGCAATATTTTCAGAGTTGGTCATAATTGGTTCCAACTCGTCTTTAGGCAGTTTCATGTAATCAACAATGGTATATGCCGGCCCTTTTTTACTTGGAAATTTGTTATCCCAGAGTTCTTCGGTTAAATACTCTACAAAAGAATTTAGTCCTTCATCCATCCAGGTCCATTGGCGTTCATCACTATTTATAATCATCGGGAAGAAGTTGTGTCCAACCTCGTGAATAATTACACCTAACATCCCATTTTTAGTGCTTTCGCTGTATGTACCATCAGTATCTGTGCGGCCATAGTTAAAGCAGATCATTGGGTATTCCATTCCGTTTGCAGCCTCAATACTTTGTGCAACCGGATAAGGATAAGGGATAGTAAAATCTGAGTAGGTTTTAATGGTATGCGCCACCGCACGGGTAGAAAACTTGCTGTAAAGGTTGTATGCTTCCTTTCCATAAAAACTCATACACATTACAGTATTGTTATTGGCCTGAATTTTTTGAGGCATCGCATCCCAGATAAACTTGCGGGAAGATGTCCAGGCAAAATCGCGGACATTATTCGCATTAAAAACCCATGTTTTTTTAGCTGTAGATTTTTTGGTTTCCGCCAGTTTAGCTTCAGCCAAGGTTTGGATTTCTACCGGCGCGGCCGCAGTTTTAGCAGAATTATACCTACTTAATTGCGTGGGATTTAAAACAGCGCTATAATTGATACACTCTCCTGTTGAACCCACAAGGTGATCAGCTGGAACTGTCATTTGAACTTTAAAATCGCCAAAGGTTAAGGCAAACTCACCTCTACCGGTAAATTGATGGTTCTGCCATCCCTGAAAATCGCTGTATACACACAAGCGTGGGTACCACTGGGTCATGGTAAACAGGTAGTTTCCATCGGCTGGAAAAAACTCATAACCTCCACGGCCACCAACACTCATCCGGTCAGAAATTTTATAGTTCCAATCGATATTGAAGATAAATTTTTGCCCAGTTCTCAGCGCAACTGGCAAATCAACCCTCATCATGGTTTTATTAACCGTATAAGGTAAGTTTTTGCCGGTTGCATCGGTTAATTTGGTAATATTTATTCCATATCCGTTATTTCCTGTTGCAATTAACTGATCTAAATTTTTAGTATTTCCGGGAGCAGGCATTTTAGTCGCATCCTGATAATTGGCATTTCTATCCGTGCTATGCTCATTTTCATCAAGCTGCAACCAGATATAAGTTAATGGATCGGGAGAGTTGTTGGTGTAAGTGATCGTTTCAGATCCCGTTAACAACAGATTTTTTTCATCCAGCTCGCATTTGATGTTATAATCGGCACGTTGCTGCCAGTATTTAACGCCCGGCGCTCCGCTGGCTGTACGTTGTTCGTTAGGTGTCGGTAAAATGGTGCCCAATTGCTCAAACTTATTCCCATGGTTGCTCCCTGGGTTATTCTGAATGTTTTGGGCCATAGCCACACTACCAGAAAAGAATAGCAGGCCGGTTAAAGTAAATAGTTTATTCATTATACAGTTTATTAAAAAGGAATTCGTTCTAAAGCCATTTTTAAAGCCAGGCTAAATACGGCTGCTGATATAAATAAAACCCAGCTTATGCGCTTTATGCGAGTATAATTAAAAATTAAAAAGGTAATTAAAAGGATGAAGATCACCATAAAAACCTGTCCGGCTTCTAAGCCTACATTAAACCCAAATAGGCCACAGCCAATATTCTGATCTTTGGCCAGCATTATCCGGATGGAGTTTGCAAAACCCATTCCATGGATTAGCCCAAAGCCAAGTGCCAAAAAATAATTGATCTTGATTGATTTTAAGGAGAAATTCTTTCTGAACAAATTGCTGATTGCGGTAATTACAATGGTACAGGGAATTAAGAACTCTACCCACCTGCTATCAAACCTGATAATATCTAATACACTTAAAAGTAAGGTAAATGAATGACCAATGGTAAAGGCCGTAACCAGTATGAGCACCTGTTTTAAATTGACATAACTATAAATAGCAACCAGTGCCAAAATAAACAGCTGGTGATCTAAAGCATCGGCACTGATAATGTGCGCCCAACCCAATTTAAAATAAAAGATAAAATCTTGTAACGGCATGAATAAAAAGCTAACTATTGAGAATAAAATAGTTTACAATAGCTAAAATTATATTTTTAATTACAAAAAGCCTAAATATCATTCAAACAAACCCATAAATACCAAATTTGTTACTAATTTTTAGCGCATTTAATACTTTTTGATGAAATTTTATCACAAATAACAGGGTTTACAGTTGTAAACAAAATTGTTGTTTCATATACATCGCCAATACAGTAACTTGGTACTTACAACTATTGGTCTTCTATCTGATACTATGCTTTGTCTTAAATATTATCTGCAAAAACCAGAAAAAGGTTTCGATCCGGTTCCAAAAGCTTTTGCAGAAAAATATGCAGCAAATGAATACAAAAAAATTGACAATGAAATAATAGAGGTCATAAAAAGCCATTTAGGTGATTTCGAAAACAAAACTTTACTTGATCTGGGTGCCGGTCCGGGGCAATATAGTATCGAATTTGCCAGGAGGGGTGCAAAAGTGACCTGGCACGACATTAGCCGGAATTACTTAACCATAGCAAAAGCTAAAGCTAAAGACGAGAATATAATGGTAGATTTTTCATTGGGTTATTTAGAAGAAGCCCATGGCAAGTTCGATGTTATTTTTAATCGTATATGTTGGTATTACTGCATCAACGATTACCGGTTTGCAAAATGCATCTATAAATTAATTAAAAAAAATGGGTATGGTTTTATTGTGGTTAACAATGAGAAGTTTCTTCAGGAAGAACTTGAAAAAGAATCAGGATTTAGAAAATTGGCCATTAAAATGAGTTATTGGCTCAATGAAAATTTTAACATTAAGCTTATGCATGTTCATCCATCACATAAGAAACTAAGTAAAATATTTGCCAGCTTAAATTTCAGGCACTTGCATTTAGAACAATGTGGACACAACACCTTAATTACATTTAACAAGTAGACTGATTATCTGTTAACTTTGCCCTCCTTAACCCTTTTAAGAAAAGATTTAAATATGTTGATACGTAAATTAAAATATAGCTTTTTGCTTTTGTTTGTTGCTTTTTTTTCCGTTGGAGCAGGAATAAAACATCCATTACATTTAAGTACAACAGAAGTAAGCTTTAATGCGAAGGATAAAACTTTAGAAGTAAGCTGTAAAATCTTTTCTGACGACTTTGAGGCAATTTTAGCCAGATTATACAAACAGAAAACCGACCTGAGCAATCCGAATATGAAGAATGCCATGGATGAATTGGTAAAAAAATATCTACTTTCTCATTTACAACTAAAAGCCAATGGGAAAGCTGTTGCCATGAACTACATCGGATTTGAGATCGATCATGAGGCCACTAATATTTATCTTGAGGTAGAGAAAATTCCGTCTATAAAATCTGTTGAGGTGAACGATACTATTTTATATGACATGTTTGATGATCAGATGAGCATTGTACATATTGTAAAAGGCTCCAACCGTAAAAGCACAAAAATCCTTTACCCTGAAAAAAAGTTCACAGCAAACTTTTAATTGTAATTTTTGTATTAAATTACGGCTCAATGTTAAATTACCGTTAATTTTAGAGGCAATATTATTAAAGTTAATATCTGCTGAGAAATATTTCTTGTAATCTTTTTTTAAATACCGTGTTATTAAAATAAGTTATGCATCTAATCATCTTCTCCAACATATTAACGCCTCGGATAAAATATATCTTTAACTTTATTTTTAAAGATATTCTTAAAACAGAATTAGAATTTACGGGCAATCGCCAATATTTTCTACAGAGTGAGCATATCAAAATCAGTTATGGCGAAGAGCCATTAGGTGAGGAACTTTTCTTTAAGCATACCGCTTTACTCTTCTCCAATAAATTAGAAGAAATTAAGCCAAAAACGATTCCTTTTGGCGAATATCAGGCTCCTTTTCCGGTTGCACAATCAACCCTGCCATTTGATGTTTTTGCTGCCTCATTTTTTATATTAAGCCGATATGAAGAATATTTTTATCCAAAAAAAAACGAAGAAGAATTTAAGCCATCAAAAAGCCATCAGCATAAATGGAAGATTTTAGATAAACCGATTATTGATGAATGGGCATTGATCATTAAAAGTTTGATCAAAAAAAAACATCCACATTTTAAGTTCCACGAAAAGAAATTCCAGCACCAGCCAACCATTCACTTCAATGTTTTGCCCAACCTACCCGAGGGATTATTAAATAGGGCCAAATTTATTTTTAGTGCCGTCTTTAAAAAAGAAAACAATTACCTGAGCTCGAAATTTGACAGGTTAACAGGGGTAGGAATTAATAATGAGCAGGTTTTGGGTGAGGTAAACCAGCTATTTTCTTCAAAAAAAAGTAATCCTCTTTATTTTGTCGATTTCCCTGACGTGCCGATAAATTATATCAGGATAAACGGTGTTTCAAAAACACTTAGCAATCAGTCAGTTGGATTATTAAGACCTTGTGCCAGCGATAAGCAAAAAATGCTCGAGATTAAAGAAGGCCTAGTTAAACTCAAAAAAATCAACCCAAACACCGCACCTGTAAGTAGTCAGCAGTTAGAAGTATTAAAATTCCCCATTTGTTATTTAAATATTCTTAATTCCGGTATTACTTCCGATTATTCTATGGGCTATAGTAATGTAGCTGGTTTTAGGGCCGGAACCTGTACGCCATTTAACTGGTACGATCTTCAGCTCGAAAAAGTAACCCCTTTAATCGTTAATTCTTACTGCCTCACCGATTATATTCTTCAGTTTTTAACACATGAGGCAGCCACTAAAACACTACACCAATATATCAGTGCAGTGAAGGTGGTAAACGGTGCCTTTTATAGCAGTTGGAGCCTAAAAAGCCTGTCTTCAAATGCAAAATACAAAAAACTAAAGTCGCTGTTTAAAGAAATGCTCGATTACGCGGGAAATTGATTTTAATTTAATTTATCCGGCTTAAAATTGCTAATTTTAGTAATTAAACGTCCCACTGGAATAAACCTGTAAGATACCGGAAACATTATTATGATTTTTGATGTAAGCAAGACAAAATCTATCGCCAATACCTTTATTGCCGAACTTCGGGATGAAAACATCCAGAAAGACTCGATGCGTTTCCGCAAAAATATGGAAAGGCTTGGTGAGTTTTTTGCCTACGAAATCAGCAAATCATTGGAATATACCATTCAAGAAATCGTAACCCCTTTAGGTGTATCGTCTTGTGAGGTTTTAACTCAGCAGCCCGTTTTAGCTACCATACTCCGGGCCGGTTTGCCACTTCAGCAAGGCTTGCTTAACATCTTCGACAAAGCCGAATGTTGTTTTATTTCTGCTTACCGAAAAGTAAAGAAGAGCGGCGATTTTGTGATTCAGATGGACTACATTTCTACCCCGGATTTAGAAGGAAAAGTTTTGATTATGGCCGACCCAATGTTGGCAACGGGACAAAGCATGGTGATGTGCTGTAAAGAACTGATCAACCGTTACAAAATTGCAGAACTTCATATCGTTGCCGCAATAGCCAGTACCGAAGGTGTTTCGCATGTACGCGCCAATTTACCTAAAGCAAAACTTTGGCTTGGCGCAATCGACGAAGAAATGACCAGTAAATCCTACATCGTGCCGGGGCTTGGCGATGCCGGGGATTTAGCCTATGGAGAGAAGGTTTAATTTTTAGTCCAAAGTCCTTAGCCTTAAGCCCAGAGCCAGTGAACATTCTCTTTGTATGCAGCAGAACAAATGGCGTAGCGCCACTGCCGAAAACATCTACAAAAACCATCCCGATCATCAGGTGAGGTCAGCGGGAACAGCGCCATCGGCCAGGATTAAAATCAGTGAAAAACTAATCATCTGGGCCGATCTCATCTTTGCGATGGAGAAAAAGCATAAACAAAGGATCATTGAACGTTTTCCTGAAGAAACCTACGAAAAGGAAATTATTACACTCAATATCCCGGATGAGTATCAGTATATGGATGAAGAACTTATTGAAGAGCTAAACGCAAAAGTTGCCGATTATTTATAAATCAAAAATCATTAGGCTACCTTTGTGAAAATCACCACTCATGAAAAAGCACATTTTCTTCGACCTTGACCACACGATTTGGGATTTTGACCGCAATGCCGAAGAAACATTAAATGAGCTATACCAAACTTATAAACTAGAGGAGCTCGGCTTAAAATCGTGTGCAGATTTTATCACCACTTATACCAAAAATAACCATCAGTTATGGGCTGATTATCACTTAGGAAAAATCACCAAAGATTTTTTAAGATCAGAGCGCTTTAGCAAAACGTTTATTCAACTGGGTGTTCACCCTGATGCCGTTCCACATCAATTTGAGGATGATTATGTAAATATTTCGCCAACTAAAACCAACCTGTTCGAAGGGGCAGAAAATGTTTTGGGTTATCTAAAGCAAAAATATACCCTGCATATCATTTCTAACGGGTTTAAGGAAACAACCTTAACCAAAATGAACCTATCGAACCTTAATCCTTATTTTAAAAACGTCATCATATCAGAAGATGTTGGCGTAAACAAACCCAATCCTATTATTTTCGAATATGCATTAGATAAGGCCAAAGCCTTAAAGGCAGAAAGTATTATGATTGGCGACAGCCTTGAAGCCGATATTTACGGTGCATTAAACTTCGGTATGGAAGCGATATTTTTTAATCCTTTACAAAAAGAGAAGCCCAATGATGTGCAGAAAGAAATTATTCACCTCGAAGAGTTGTTAAAACTTTTTTAATCTCCTCCTTTTTGTTTGGTTTTGGCATTCATTTGGCATTAGTTTAACACACACACAAATGAAACCTTAATTAAAATGAAGAAAACCATCTTTTTAGGATTGGCAATGCTTTTTGCTACCCTAAGTTTCGCTCAAAACAACCGCAGTTCTGCTGAAGTATTCCTGCAAATTGTTAATCCAGGCAAGTATAACGTGTATTTAGACGATGAACTTGTTGCATCAGCCAATGGCAGGTTCCGTTTTTACGATGTATACAATACCGCACCAATGCTATCTATTATTCAGGGCAATACAGTAATCTTGAAACAGAGAATAAGAGTTGTTCCACAACAAAGGCTAGTTTTAAGTTTGGAAGATAAGCAGTTAATTACTTTAAAGCAGCTAACGATCTACCGGAACAGACAGTATGCGCTTAATGATTTTGACGGCTATACCGGAGACTATAATACAGGGATCATTCCGCCCCTACCGCTACAGCCCGAGTTGAATTACAGATTACTATCTGACGAAGCTTTTCAGACCTTTTTAACGCAATACAGAAGGGAAAGTTTTGATGATGGAAGATTAAGAATGATAAATGTGGTGAGCAAAAATTCGTCACTGCTGAGCGCTCAGGCGAGGGTACTCTTAAAATCTTTTACCTTTGATGACGAACGTTTGAAGGTAGCCCGCAACCTTTATAAAAACGTTGCCGACCCGCAGAACTATTTTATCTTATCCGATATTTTTGTTTTTCCGTCTAATAAGGACGATTTCTTAAAATATTTGGAGAAACAGTAATTCAGCTTATCTTTATTAAATGACGGCTGCAAAAATTAAGGCATCGATACATAAAATTGTCGATGCCTATAAATCGAAATTATCTCACTATTCTGAAGATATTTTTCAAATCACTCCACCCAATGCTGGCTGGAGTTACAGTGAAGTATATTCGCATATTTTCGATTCAAGCCTGCTCTCCTTAATTGCACTCGAACGCGCCGCAAGTGGCAAAGGTGAAAACAAACCCACACTTTTTATTGTAAAACTGATTTTGCTTTTAGGTACCCTGCCGCCGTCAAAAAAGTATAAAGTTCCGAAAAGACTGGCCGAGCGTGTTAAAAAAATCAGCAAAACAGAAGCGCTCGATTTTATTTTGGAGTTTGAAAAAGGTCTTGATGATAATTACCCCACAATTGCCCATGCAAAAGCCGATTGTAAAACAAAACACCCACGGCTAGGCTACTTAAATGCCAAACAATGGTTAAGATTTATCGAAATTCATTTAAAACACCATCTCAAACAGTTAGAAAGAATAGAAAAGAGTTTTTAGGCATAAATTAATTTCGCCATATTTGGGTAAACTAAATTCAGCGCCATGAAAAACACCTTTTACCTATTAGTCATCGCTGTTCTTTGTGCCTGCAATAGCGAAAAGAAAGAAACTACTCAGGCGGTTATTCCAACTCCAACCGGAATACAGGGACTCCAAAAAAGCAATACCGTTCAGCCCGCAACACAGCAAGCTAAAACCAACCTTATTTTCAATCCGCCGCATGGCGAAGCTGGGCATACCTGTGCATTGGCTGTTGGCGCGCCATTACACCAAACAGCTGCAGTTCAACCACAAAAAAGTGTTAGTTCACAGCCAGTAACCATTCCAGCGCCTCCTGTAATAAATACTTCAGGTAAAAAACTAAATCCTAAACACGGAGAACCTGGTCACAGATGCGATATTGCTGTTGGTGCTCCTCTTGATAGTAAACCAACGCAGATAGTTACCGCGCAGCCAGCAGTAAAGCAAGCTGTAGCGATAAAAACCGGGAAGGGTTTGAACCCACCTCACGGCCAGCCCAACCACAGGTGCGATATTGCTGTTGGTGCGCCTTTAAACAGCAAACCTGTCCAAGCTGTAAATACAACCCCTATACCGACACCTGAAACTAAAACTTCAGAAACAAAAGTGCTGGAGACAAAAAATGAAGGGAAATAATCGTGTATTCATTGTGTCCTTAATATTTTGAATTTTCAGCACCTAACTTAACGCACATTTTTTTACATCTTTGCGTTAATGAAATTACCCGCCATAAAAGGTTTTGACGAAGAAGCGTTTAACAAGTATTTAAAAAATACGGGGTGGGTTATGTTTGGCAAAATACTGAGCATGATTGTTGGCTTTGTTGTCGCCAGGTTCCTGGGACCAATTTCCTTTGGTGATTTAAGCTTTGCCGATGCATTTACGGCAATTGCTGCAGCTATTGGCGCCTTAGGCTTGGATACTTTCATTATTAGAGAAATATTAAACGACCCGGCTAAAAAAGATGAAATATTAGGAACTTCCTTATTACTAAGGTTAGGCGTTAACCTATTATTGATCCCCATTTCAATCGGTTTATATCTTGTTTTTCATAAATTATCAGACAATCCCGGCGAACCATTAACCTATGTGGTGGCACTGCTGTCTTTTGCCGCGTTTTTTAAATCATTCAATGTAATCGATTCTTACTTTCAATCACAGGTACAATCTAAGTATGTAGTACACATTCAAAATATCTGCGTAATACTTTCAGCGTTAGTAAAAATTTTATTAGTCGTTTTACATTTACCTGTAATCTGGTTTGCCTGGGCATTGGTTTTCGATGGTTTTATCTTAGCCCTTGGCCTTGTTTTACTTTATCAAAATAAAGGATTAAATCTATTTGACTGGCATTTTAAGAAAAGTCGGGCAAAATCACTTTTAAAGCAATCAGCTCCTCTAATACTATCGGCTGTTATGGTATCTATTTACATGAAAATAGACCAGGTAATGTTAAAAACAGAAGGAAGTAGTGCTGTTGGAATTTATAGCGCCGTAGCCAAAATTAGCGAGGCCTGGTATTTTATACCCGTTGCAATAGTTACTTCTGTTTTTCCCGCCCTGATAAATGCCCGTAAAACAGATCATGGCCGCTATATTAAACGCCTGCAAAACCTATATGACTTACTCGTTGCAATAAGTTTACCTGTTGCAATAATTATTACTTTCGCATCAACACTCATTATCCGTATTATTTACGATAATCGTTTTGAAGGTGCAGAACACATGTTACCCATCCACATCTGGTCGGGGGTATTTGTATTTTTAGGAAGTGCCAGCTCCCAGTACTTATTGGCAGAGGGCTTTACAAAGATTTCCTTTTACCGTACCGCTTTTGGAGCGATCATAAACATCATGTTAAACTTTTGGCTAATACCACGCTATGCTGGTATTGGAGCATCAATTGCAACCCTAATAGCCTGTGCCTGTTCGGCATTTTATATTTTATTAATCCCCAAAACCAGACAACAAGGTATAATGATGTTAAAATCATTATTTTTGGTCACCGCATTTCAAAAAATATTTAAACGTTGAGTACTCTTAAAGCATTAACCACATTAATTTCAAAGCCCAGCAGGCTTAAGGCATTATTATCTTACGGACATAAAGGCTACCTGAACAGCATTGGCTGGTTTACGGCTTTCGATAAAAAACAGGCCGTAGACGGACAAGGGAAAGCTTTGCCTTGGGTAACCTATTCTTTTATCGATTTTATTAAAGAGCGGATAAACAAAACACAGCATATTTTCGAATATGGCTCTGGCAGTTCTACTATTTTTTATGCAGAAAGAGCAGGTTCGGTAACTTCTGTGGAGCACGATAAAGGCTGGTTTGATAAAGTAAAAAATACAAGTCCGGCCAATGCCGAAATGATATTCTGCCAATTAGAAAAGGATGGGGAATATGCTAAAAAAGCAACCTTACTCGATAAAAAATTCGACATTATTATTGTTGATGGGCGCGACCGTGTAAACTGTTGCAAGTATAGCGTGGCTGCATTATCAGCTAATGGCGTGCTGGTTTTGGATGATAGTGAACGTGAAGTGTATAATCCGGCCCGTGTGCTTTTAAAGGCCCAAGGTTTCAAAGAAATTAGTTTTAGTGGAATTTCGCCAGGCCTTTTTTACGAAAAAGCAACCTCAGTTTTTTATAAGCAAGATAATTGTTTAGGTATTTAAATCAGTAAGCACCATGTTAAGCGAAGAAGTAAAAACCGCCTACGATAATTTTTATACCAATAGCGATGTAGCATGGAGAATGCTTGGCGCAAAATATAAAGCGCAGAACATTGTTGATGTTTGCAAAGGGTTAAAGCCTAAAAAAGTGCTTGAGGTTGGCGCCGGAGATGGCAGTATTTTACATTTTTTAAATGAATGGCATTTCGCACCAGAACTTTATGCGTTAGAAATTGCACAAAGTGGTGTCGATATTATAAAAGACCGTAACCTTGCCAGTTTAAAAGAAGCACAAACTTTTGATGGATATAAAATCCCTTATGGAGATGATGCATTTGATCTGATTATTCTTGCGCACGTTTTAGAACACGTAGAACATGAACGGATCCTCATTCGCGAATTGAAAAGGGTAGCAAAATATATTGTAGTTGAAGTACCTAAAGATTATCGCTTCGGTGTAGACCAAAGAATGAAGCATTTTCTTGATTATGGGCATATTAACATGTACACGCCAACTTCTTTAAGATTCTTGTTACAGAGTGAGGGTTTAGAAATTTTAGCAGATAAAGTATCAATGACAGCGCCAGAAACGGTAAAGTTTAATGAGTTTATCAATAAAAAAGCCCCTAAAACATTTTCCAAAAACCTAAAAATAGAGCTGGAATACCGGATTAAAAAAACCTTAGGCAATTTGTTTGGGAAGAAAAAGCAAGAACAGTTTGCAAATGCCTACACCGTGTTAACCAAAAAGTCTGACCATAATCTACATATATTTTAGGGGTCGGGCGATCGTCATTTCGAGCGAAGTGCAACGAAGCCGAGAAATCTTTATAGCTTGATTCTTAATATAATTTAAAGATTTCTCCGTTCCGCGGTGCTTCAGTCGAAATGACGGAGGAACTGAGCAGTTTATTGATGGACTTAATTGATAAAAAACAAAAATGCAAAACCTTGCCCCAATAGCACTTTTCGTATACAACCGTCCGCAGCACACCGAGCGTACGTTACAATTCCTGCAGCAAAATGAACTGGCAGCACAAAGCCATTTGTATATCTTTTCCGATGGTGCCAAAACAGTTCAGGATGAAGAAAAAGTTGCAGCGGTAAGAAAAATCATCAAAAAAGCAGATGGTTTTAAATCGGTTAAGGTAATCGAAAGTAAGACAAATGCAGGCTTGGCCAATTCGGTAATTGCAGGGGTAACCAAATTAATAGCAGAATACGATCAGGTAATTGTGTTTGAAGATGACCTGGTTACTTCGCCCCATACCTTAGCCTATTTCAACAATGCGCTAAACCATTACCGCGAAGAGCAAAAAGTAATGCACATTGGAGCCTATATGTATCCCTTAAAATCAGATAATCTTTCACAATCGTTTTTCTACAGGGCAGCTACAAGTTGGGGCTGGGCGACATGGGGAAGAGCTTGGAAAAACTTTGAGCCTGATATAGATGTTCTTATTAAGCAGTTTGATAAAAAGAAAAGAACTGCATTTTCCATCGATAATAAAATGAATTTCTGGAAACAGATGCAGGAATTTAAAAAAGGGAAAAATAATAGCTGGGCCATAAGATGGTATGCCTCTATCTTTTTAAAAGGAGGCATTACACTTAATCCATCGCAATCACTGGTTAACAATATTGGGCATGATGGCACTGGTGTACACTCAGGAATAAACGATATCTATAACGTAATTATCAACCCCAAACCAATTGTCGAATTTCCAACGGTAATAGCCGAAGATCCTATTGCATACAAAGCCATTAAGAGCTTTTTGATTAAACGGAAAGGCAATATGGTAACCCGGGTTAGGCGTTTTGTAAAAGAAAAGCTTGCACAATACTTTTCAAAGAAATAATTAAGCCAATATAGCTCACTGTTGTAGACAATTAAAAAAATGACAAACCTTTTTTTAATTGGTCATGTTGCTTTTATACATCGAAACTATAAAAATAAAAAAACATGAAAACGACAACAGCAACAGCAGAGGTATTAAACGATCTGGTTCAAATTAATAACGATCGTATTGAAGGTTATGAGAAAGCCCGTCAGGAATTAAAAGATAGTGATACCGACTTAAAGACCCTATTTCTAAATATGATAGGCGAAAGTCAAAAATATAAAATGGCTTTGGCTACGGAGGTAGCTGCACTGGGCGAAGATATTGAAACCGGAACAACAAACTCCGGAAAAATTTACAGGGCATGGATGGATGTTAAAGCTTTATTTACCGGCCACGACCGTAAAACTGTTTTAAACAATTGTGAGTTTGGAGAGGACGCTGCACAAAATGCATATAAAATGGCCTTAGAGGAAGAAGATATTCCTTCAAACATCAGAGATTTAATTGCTGACCAAAAAGCATCGTTAAGGGTATCGCACGATGAAATTAAAAGATTACGTGATGCTCAAGCATAAGTGACCGAGATATAAAAACAGAAAAACCTCCTTCGATAATAAATCGAAGGAGGTTTTTTTTTATTACAACCGTCATTCCTGCGCAGGCGGGAATCTTAAAGCTTATTGCATTACGATTCCCAATCGAGTTGGGAATGACGATCAAAAGCGGAAATCAGTCAAGAAACTATGCCTCTAATTCCCGATCTAAATGCTCGGTAACACGTTGGATCGTATTGTCGATCGTGTTACTTAAAATCGTTAAATAAGAGCCTTTTTTAGCAGTTTCGATCGCGATCTGCAAGCACTCGGTGCTCTTATTGTTAATAATGATCTCTTTATCCGGATCAACCTCCTTAATGCCTTTTACCAGCAGATCAACCAGTTCTTGTTGTTGTCTGCCACGAAGATATTTCTCTTGACAAACATAAATTTTATCAAACATCTGAGCAGAAATACGTGCCGTTTCGATAATATCTTCATCTCTTCTATCTCCAGTTGCCGAAATAATGCCTACGTGTTCGGTAGCCTCTACGCCTTGCAAGAAACCTTTTACACCATTAAATCCGTCAGGGTTGTGTGCAAAATCGACCAGTACTTTGAAATCTTTGAACCTGAAAATATTCATTCTTCCTGGTGTATGTGCTGCAGAAGGGATAAATGTTTCTAACGATAAACGGATATCTTCAGGTTTATAACCCCACAAATAGGTCGCTAGTGTTGCTGCAAGCACATTCTGGATCATAAAATTTACAGAGCCACCGAAAGTTAAAGGAATATGGGTGGCTTTATCTACCCTTAATTTCCAGTCACCGGTTTTAATGGTAATGTATCCGTTTTCATAAATTGCTGCTATGCCACCTTTTCTGCAATGCTCTTTAATTACTGGATTATTTTCATCCATACTAAAATAAGCAACATTACAGCGCGCATCTTTGGCAATGCGAACGCAATAACCATTATCGGCATTTAATACCGCCCAACCTTTACGGCGTACCGCCCCGATTACAACGGCTTTAACCCGGGTTAAATCGTCAAGATTGTGGATATCAGAAATACCCAGATGATCTTCCTGAATATTGGTAACTACGCCAATATCACAGGCATTAAATCCCAGCCCTGCTCTTAAAATTCCACCTCGGGCAGTTTCGAGTACAGCAAACTCTACTGTTGGGTCTTTTAAAATGAACTCGGCGCTTACCGGCCCGGTGGTATCGCCCTTCATCAGCATGGTATTATGCACATATACCCCATCACTTGTGGTAAAACCTACACGTTTACCATTGCTACGGATAATATGTGCAATTAAACGTGTGGTAGTGGTTTTTCCATTTGTTCCGGTTACCGCAATAATTGGAATCTGTGATAATTTTCCTTGTGGGTACAGCATATCAATAACGGATGCAGCCACATTTCTGGGCAAGCCTTCGCTCGGTGCCAGGTGCATTCTAAATCCTGGTGCTGCATTTACCTCTAAAACCACTCCTCCGTTTTCGGTTAAGGGCTGGGTAAGGTTCTGCGCCATGATGTCGATACCACAGATATCCAATCCGATTACCCTCGAAATCCTTTCACAAATGAAAATATTCTGTGGGTGAACAATGTCTGTTACATCAATAGATGTTCCACCTGTACTCAAATTTGCTGTAGATTTTAAGTAAACCACTTCTCCCTTTTCCGGAATGGTTTCTAAAGTATATTCTTTTTTGGCCAGCAGATCTAAAGTATCCCGATCAACAGCAATTTCTGTTAACACATTTTCGTGACCATAACCGCGGCGTGGATCTTCATTTTCCTTATCAATTAACTCTTGAATGGTATGAATTCCATTTCCTTTAACATGTGCAGGATCGCGTTGTGCCGCTGCAATCACTTTATGATCGATTACCAGCACCCTAAAATCGAAACCGGTAATAAATTTCTCTATAATTACCTTTCTCGAATAGGTTTTGGCATATTCAAAAGCCGCTACCGCATCTTCCATCGTTTTCACATTAATGGTTGCACCTTTGCCATGGTTGCCATCCAGCGGTTTAAATACTAAAGGAAATCCAACTTTTTTAACTGATGCTTCCAGATCATCAGGATTTGAAATGGTCACTCCAGAAGCTACAGGAATGGCGGCTTCAGTAAGCAACCGTTTCGTTTCTTCCTTATTGCTGGCAATATCTACAGCAATACTACTGGTTTTTTCGGTCATGGTTGCCCTAAAGCGGACCTGATTTTTACCATACCCCAACTGAACCAACGAGCTTTTATTCAGCCTGATCCAGGGAATACTTCTACTTACAGCCTCTTCTACAATAGAACCTGTACTTGGCCCTAGTGCTTCCAGCTCGCGTATTTCCTTCATCCTCCGGATATCGTGCTCCAAATCGTACTCTTCGTTATTAATCAGGGCTTCGGCAATTTTAACTGCAGCTTCAGCAGCGTAAACACCTACTTTTTCTTCCAGGTAGCTGAATACCACATTGTAAATGCCCTCGGTTTTGGTCATGCGCGTTCTGCCAAAGCCAGTTTCCATACCGGCTAGTGTTTGAATTTCTAGCGCAATATGCTCAATTACGTGCCCCATCCAAGTTCCTTCTTTCACGCGGGTAAAAAAGCCGCCTTCAACTCCTTTTGAGCAACGATGGGTAAACATACTTGGCAACAATTTCTCAATCCGCTCACTAAAACCCTCAATAACATTGGTTGGTTTTTGTTCTAAATCTTCTAAATCCAACCGCATTTGGATCAATTTCTTCCGGCTAATCGACCATATATTTGGTCCTCTTAATACTTGTATATTTAATATCTTCATGTAATGTTTTGTTCGTTTTTTATTTTAAACAAGGATTTGGGATAGCCTTTTTAACTCAATTTTTAGAATAAAATTGATGATTGTAAATTATGCATTTATTTTGAAATTAGACGTCCCATTTACGTAAATCAATTTTAGCGCCTATTTGTTTTATTTTCAAGCACAACACCGTTAATTTTTTGTTATAATATTTTAACGTTTGTTAATAAATTGAATATTCTTGACAAAAAAAGTCGTGTTTTTTATCTTAAGCCTATATATTTGGGTTTTTTGATAGAATTATAATACACAAAGAATGGTTCCGAAAGGTAAACTCATCATCATTGGTGGCGCAATAAACACAGGTAGCTTCGCAGAAACGCAATTTGGACTGCCTGAGAATATGAATTTTTTTGAGCGTGGAATTTTAAAACGGATTACTACAGAATCATTAAGAGATACCCAATCTCGCTTCGAGATCATCACCACAGCGTCGTTAATGCCCGAAAAAGTTGGTGAGGAATATATCAAGGCTTATGCACAGTTAGATGTACATAATGTTGGTGTTCTTAATATTACCAACCGCGAAGAAGCCAATTCTGATGAAAATTATGAGCGTATCAAAGCAGCAGAGGTAATTATCTTTACCGGGGGTGATCAGCTCCGCCTTTCATCTATCTTTGGCGGAACAAAAATCCATCAGATCCTGTTAGAGAAATATAGAAATGAACCTGTGGTAATTGCAGGTACATCAGCTGGAGCCGCAGCAAGTTCTAAAAATATGATTTACCAGGGTAGCAGCAAAGATGCTTTACTTAAGGGAGAGGTTAAAATTACCGGTGGACTAGGCTTTATTGATGATGTTATTGTAGACACGCATTTTGTTCAACGCGGCAGAATTGGTCGCTTGTTATATGCTGCTGCCAGTAATCCTGGTATTTTAGGGATTGGTCTTGGTGAAGATACCGGGCTTTTCATCTCTGACGGGCATACAATGGAAGCCATTGGCTCTGGTATGGTAATTTTGGTAGATGGCCGCCATATGGCCGATACCAATTTAACCGATGTGGAAATGGGACAACCGGTTTCGATCAAAAACATGGTGGTACACGTAATGTGCGATGGCGACGTTTATGATTTAACAGACCATAGCTTGGTAATCCATCACCCAAAGGTTGTTCCAATAGGGTAATTCAGTTAGCAGTTAACAGTGGGCGATTTTCAGTTAGGACTTAACCAATCTTCTTGCTACTTAATACTTGCTCTTAATACTACAATACTCAAAAAATGAAACTAATCATACATGGCGGCTTCTTCAGCGAATCAGCTACCAACCAGGAAACAAAAAAGGCTAAACAAGATGCTTTAGCTTTGATTGTTACGCTCGGACACGAATATCTAAAAACACATACTGCTTTAGAAACCGTGGTTTATACTGTTGCGCTGTTGGAAGACAACGAGCTCTTTAATGCAGGTATCGGATCCCAGATCCAAAGCGACGGAAAAGTGAGATTAAGTGCCGCGCTAATGGATGGTAAAACTGAAAAATTTAGTGGTGTAATTAATGTAGAGGATGTTAAAAACCCTATACAAATTGCACAAAACCTGCTAGCGTATGATGATCGGGTGTTAAGTGGTGCTGGCGCCCAGCAATTTGCAAGAGCAAATGGATTTGAATATTTTAATCCGATTACCCCGCAGCGCCAATCAGAATACGAAACTAAATTAAACCAAAAGAACAATAAAGGAACGGTAGGCTGTGTAGCACTCGATGCAGATGGGAATTTAGCAGCAGCAACCTCTACAGGCGGAAAAGGATTCGAAATCCCTTGTAGGGTTAGCGATTCTGCAACCGTGGCAGGCAATTACGCCAATCAATATGCAGGTATTTCTTGTACCGGAGTAGGGGAAGATATTGTAAGCGGTGCCTTAGCCGCTAAAATTGTAACCCGCGTTACTGATGGCTTTTCTTTAAAGGAAGCATCAGATAAATCTTTTACCGAACTTAAAGCTTTTGATGGCTTTGCAGGCATTGTAGGCATATCTGCAGCAGGAGAAGTTTACCATTGCGACTCGCATCCTTACATGGTTTGGGCATCTTTTGATGTTAATTTACAGGTATTTAGCTGAAATTAGATTTAAAGTATTATTTTTGTTGCATGACCAAGATTGTATTGGCCTTAATTGGCCTTTTTGCATCATTACAACTACAAGCTCAAAATATAGATAAATCTGAGACCCAAGAACCTAATGGTAGTGCTATAAATATAGCCGTATCTAAATTTGATTTGGAGGATGGGAATTCTTTTTTTGAGGAAGCAGAAGATTTAGAGCGAAAAGGCGATTACAATGAAGCCCTCACCTTATTTGGCAAAGCCGCTTTCGAGTATAATGCCGTAAAAAACTTCAATCGGTACGGACAGGCTATTATCAAGATGAGTAGTATGCATTATCAACTTGGTCGTTTCACTGATGCAGAGCAGATTCTTTTAAACGTAGCCTTAAAAAACTACGCTAAAACCGGGAACAAAGCCGGAGTAATGAACACCTATAACCTTTTAGGCAAAGTTTATCTGGCCAATACCAAGTATACCCAATCGATGTGGTTCTACACACAACAAGGTATTCTCGCAAAACAGTTAAAAAGCAACAACGCTTATATCGAATCTATTTTAGGCATTGTACAGGTTAAAATTAAAAAGAAAGATTTTACGCTTGCGCTGAGGGATCTGAAATCTGCCGAATGGCTGGCCAACTCCATCAAAACCACCCAGTATAAAACGCAAATTAAAGATGCCAGGGAAATGATTGCCAGCAAAACCACCAATAAAAAGGTAAACCCAAGCTAATTTAAATACTTATTTTCCGCTAAAGCTTCCTACATTATTGATAATTATAGTCTTTAAAGGTCTGTAATTGGTCAAATTTTAAGTATCGAACAAAACAAAAAATAACGCTCAACGTTCTACATAAGAAATTGTTAAATAAAAAGCTTTTAGTTAGATTTGATAAAGTTTTAACAAGAGACGGTAATAATGCTGTCTCTTTTTTGTTTTTTTGCTAAAATGGTATCATATTGGCTATATAGAATTGGAAATGGATTTTAAATCATTTAAAGAGATGTTAAAGAGAATATTTTTTGTAATTTTTACTGCGGCAGTACTTGCTTGTCATGCTGCACCTAAAACTCAGCCTATGGTTGAAGGGGTTACCAATGTTAAACCTGATGAGCAGCAACAACTCGTTATAAAAGAGGTTGTAAATTTAATTGAGAGTTATAATTATAAAAAAATTCAGATTAATGATTCTATTTCTTCGATCATTTTAGATAAGTATATCAAGTCGCTAGATCAGGGCAAAAATTACTTCCTGGCATCGGATATCAAGGAATTTGAGAAATACAGATATACCTTGGATGATGATTTTAAAAATGGCGATCTAAGCGCTCCGTTTTTCATCTATAATGTTTATGCCAAGAGATTAAATGAATACTTCACCTATTCTCTAGCCCAGATTAAAACAAAATTTGATTTTAATCAAACCGATACCTATGTGTACGATAGAGAGAAGCAACCGTGGGCAACTTCTTCTGCAGCATTAAATGATACCTGGAAAAAACGTGTTAAATACGAATTGATTAACCTAAATTTAGCTGGTACGACCGAAGCAAAGAATGTAGAAACATTAACTAAACGTTATCAAAACCTACAGTCGCAAACTTCAAAAACCAATAATCAAGATGTTTTCCAGATTTTAATGGATGCTTTTACCGAATCCATTGATCCGCATACCAATTATTTTAACCCAACTAATGCAGCAGCATTTAACGAAGATATGTCTCGTTCTTTCGAAGGCATTGGCGCCCGTTTACAATTGGAAAATGAGGTGGTTAAAATTTCGGAAATTATTGCTGGTGGACCTGCATTTAAAGGCAAACAACTGAGTGCTGGCGATCGCATTATTGCTGTAGCCCAAGGTGATGGAGAGTTTGTTGATGTAGTAGGTTGGAGATTGGATAACACCGTATCGAAAATCAAAGGCCCGAAAGGAACCAAGGTGCGTTTAAAAGTAATCCCTGTGGGAAAAGAAATGTCATCTAAGCCAGTAATTATCGAATTGGTTCGTGATAAAATTGTTTTGGAAGAAACATCTGCTAAGAAAAAAGTTAAAACCATTAACAGCAATGGTAAAGATTATAAAATCGGAATTATTACTTTACCAGCGTTCTATGCTGATTTTAAAGCGGCTAACGCAGGCGATAAAAATTACAAAAGTACCACGCGCGACGTTAGAAAATTAATCGACTCGTTAAAAACTTACGATAAGGTAAATGCAATAGTAATGGATTTACGTGGAAACGGCGGTGGTTCATTGGTTGAAGCCATATCATTAACCGGTTTATTTATCGATAAAGGGCCTGTTGTTCAGGTAAAAGACTTACGCGGTAAAATTGAAGTAGATGAAGATGAAAACAGCGGTGTAGCTTGGGATGGCCCTTTTGGTGTAATGGTAGACCGTTTAAGCGCATCAGCATCGGAAATTTTTGCCGGAGCAATACAAGATTACGGACGCGGAATTATTATGGGTAGCCAAACCTATGGTAAAGGTACCGTTCAATCTTCGATCGATTTAAATAAATTGGTAAACCCAAGTATGCTGCAAAGGGTAGCAGGGTTAATCTCGAAAGATAAAACTGTTGGAACATCGCCTAGCAGTGCTAATCCTGCAGATATTAATTTAGGTCAGATCAATTTAACCATGGCTAAATTTTACCGCGTGGCAGGTAGCAGTACACAACATAAAGGGGTAACACCTGATGTTGTTTTCCCTTCTATTTACCCAATGGATAAAATTGGTGAAGATACAGAGCCATCTGCTTTGCCATGGGACGTTATTCCAAGCTCTAACTTTAAAGCAGTTGCCAATCTGGCTCCTGTTAAAGCGCAATTGATTAAAAATAGCGAACAGCGTATTGCAAACTCGTTGGATTTTAAATACCTGAAACAGGATATTGCAGACCTTAAAAAACGTGATAGTGAAGTTTCTGTAACCTTAAACGAGGCAAAACTTAAAGCAGAGCGCGATGCACAAGAAACTAAAACACTAGCCAGACAAAATGAGTTAAGGGCATTAAGAGGATTACCAGCCATTAAAAAAGGAGATAAAATTACCAAGCAGGATGCTTTCGATTTTATTGAAGATGAATCGTTAAAAGTAATGGGCGATTTCATGCAACAATCTGGCAACTATGTGATGAATCTGGGTGTAACGGCACCTAAACTTTAACAAAAGAAATCTATATATCTATAGCGAGCTATCTTATTTTAGATAGCTCGCTTTTTTTTATTTTTCAATTAAATGATTGTCTAAATGCTGAAGGTGTAAGGTTTGTTTTGGATTTGAACAACTTAGTAAAGGATTGTAAATGCTCAAAGCCAAGGGCATAAGCAATTTCACTAACAGAAAGATTTGTTGTTGAAAGCTTTTCTTTTGCTAAATCAATCAGTTTCTGATGTAAATATTGCTGAGTGTTTTGTCCGATAAGTGTTTTCAACAGTCCGGATAGATATCCTGGTGAAACGTTGAGTCTTTCGGCGATGTAAGTTACTGTTGGTAACCCTCTATTGCCAAGATCATCGTTTTCAAAATAGCCCCTAACAACACGCTCTAATCGATCGAGCAGCTGATGGTTGATTGCTTTACGTGTAATAAATTGACGGCCATAAAAACGTTGTGCGTAGTTGAGAAGCAGTTCTATTTGCGCGATCACAACATTTTGAGTAAAATGATCGATATTGTTATTGGTTTCATTTTTAACCAATTTGGCGATCGAATTAAGTACTGCTTCTTCAGCTTCAGAAACATGTAAAGCCTCAAATAGCGAATAACTAAAGAAGTCATAATCCTTAATTGTTTTGGCTAAATGTGTCTGCCAAAGTAAGTCAGAATGGAAAAGTATCATCCATCCAGTTGGACGATGGGTTTTATCCTGATCAATTTCGACTGTAAAAACCTGCCCTGGAGCCATAAAAAACAATACACCATCATCAAAATCACTCATTTGTTGCCCATATTTAATTTTCGCATCAGGAACACGTTTGAGCGCAATGGAGTAGAAATCAAAAATTATTGTTTTTGATCGGCCATCGAATGGCATATTAACCTCCTCCATATTAATAATACTAACTAAGGGATGACCTGGTTTAGGCAATCCTGCAAGTTTATGGTATTCTGATATTGTTTTAAAACGATAGCGGTTCGAAGGTTCCATGATACAATTTACTTAAAATAAACTCCCTGCTCCAAATCTTGAATCAAACTGGAGTATTTAGGCTCCCAATTTAAACGTTCCCTGGTTAAGTACCCAGAAGCCGGTCCATCTATACTGACGAAATGTTCAAACCAACCAAAGTGCGCAGCTGCTTCTTTTTTAGATATAGAAACAACAGGTAAACTGAGTTGCTCGCCAATGGCCGCTGCTATTGATTTAAGGGTTATTGATTCTTCAGTTACCCCGTGAAAACGTGCTCCTGGCGTAGCTTGTTCTAAAGCCAACCTGTAAAGTTTCGCGGCATCAAGCCGATGAATACCTGTCCATCGGTTTTCTCCATCACCAACATAAGCCGATGAACCCGTTTTGCGGGCGATATCAATCAGCATCGGTACAAAGCCATGATCATCACCTTCACCGTGTACAGATGGCGATAAACGAACCACTGACACTCGAATATTTTG
Organism: Pedobacter riviphilus; assembly: GCF_014692875.1. Lineage (NCBI taxonomy): Bacteria > Pseudomonadati > Bacteroidota > Sphingobacteriia > Sphingobacteriales > Sphingobacteriaceae > Pedobacter > Pedobacter riviphilus. The sequence goes on from NZ_CP061171.1 coordinate 4,594,503, forward strand.
AGAAGCAAGTGCATCAACTGCCTTTTCCGAAGCAAGCCTAGGATTCCCGCCATTATAATTGGGTAACATATCTTCTGTGGCCAATATGCCAGGATTAACCAAAAGAGTTCCAGAAGTTACAATAAAGGGTTTATTGGTTCCTGCAATTGAGTTCCCAATGGTTTCTATTGCAAGTCTATCAATTTCGCAAACTGCTGCGAATCGGGAAAAATCATGAATAAAGCCAGTATGAATAATACCATCAGCTAGCTTTGCGCCCTCCTGTAAACGCTGTAAGTCTTCCAAATCTCCTTTATGTACTTCAGCCCCAGCCATTACAAGCGCTTTTTCAGCCGCCTCATTCCTTGCCAAACCCAAAACCTCGTGGCCTGCGCTAATTAATTCTTTTACTACCGCAGAACCGACAAATCCGGTTGCGCCTGTTACAAAAACTTTCATTATAATTAATTTTAAATGGTGTACAACAATTAAGCATCGATCTGAAATAAATCGCATCTCATCATCACTCAAAATTCAATTAATTTTATAAAAACAATTTAGGCTAATCAATTCTTCATTTAGCCAAAACGAATAATTGACGCAAAAAAAAAGACTGCTGCTATGCGCAACAGTCTTTTTTGTATAAAAAATACTTCTAGCCCTTCTTCGGAGGGTTCTGACCCAACTGCATGGCCATCATTTCTTTCATGGTTTTATTCATTCCCTCCGTACTACCATCTAAGAAAATGATATTACCCTCGCCATATTCTGCAAATTGTTTAATGGCTTCTGTCCACATGGTGAAAAGAATTACCGATGTATCAAGGTTAGCTTGTTGCATTTCATGCGCAGCATTGGTCATACCTTTTGCAACCTCTTCCCTAAACAAAGCAATACCTTGTCCACGAAGTTGTGCAGCCTCGCGCTCTGCTGTAGCGGCAATTTTAATCGCATTACCATCCGCTTCGGCAGCTTTGGTTTTGGTAATCAATAATGCCTGTCCTTCATTCTCAGCTGCTGCTTTTAAGTTGTTCGAAGCCACTACACGACTCATTGAACGCATAATTTCTTCATCAAAGGTAATATCATTCAATTGAAGGTCCTGAAGATGGTAACCCCATCCATCTAAAACCTGATCGATCTGCTCCTTAACATGAAGCACAATTTCGTTACGTTGTGCCAATACATTTGCCTGCTTTTGTGTAGCAACATATGCCCTAATCGAACCTTCAATAGTCCTGATTAATGCCTGCATTAAGTTGGTCGCATCTACAAACTTAAAAGCTACATTTTTGATCGTTTCTTCATCCTGATTCACAACAGAATACAATAGCATCGCCTTAAAATATACATTGGCCTGATCTTGTGTTACCGCTTGAAACGACAGCTCTACCGAGCGGTTTTGAATGGAAATACGAGAATAAATCTGCTCAATTAATGGAATTTTAAAATTTAAACCTGGCCTTAACTGGCGGCGGTACTTACCGAAAACGGTTATCACCGCAATGGTGCCCTGTTTAACAGTAACAAAGGAGCTCAGTAGGATGATAAACCCTACAACAGCTATAATGTAAATGGTGTATTGCATAATTAGATTTTTTTATGAAGTTATAAAAAATTCATACAAACTACATCAGGCATTTTGTAGCTTTAAGCTTTTCTAACTAACTTATTTACAATGAAACCATCATGATTTTTCAAACCAAGTAGTGGGATGAACAAATCTGATCGCTTCATCACCTTAAAAAAACAAATTATAGACAGATGAAAATTAAATTATTTCTTCCGGCGGCAGGCGTTTTGCTATTTGCGGCGTGCCAGAATAAGAGCCATCAAGAAACCGATACGGTAAATGCACGTACCGAATTTTTCGATAAGGCTGGCATGGATACCACCGTAAAACCCAGCGATAACTTTTTCCTGTATGCCAATGGGAAATGGATGAAAAACACCGAAATTCCTAAAACCGAAACAGGCTGGGGTTCTTTTTATACTTTATATAACGATAACCTAAAGAATCTGAACAGCATCCTCGAAAACGCGTCAAAAGCTAATGCAGCTAAAGGAAGTACCAAACAGAAAGTTGGCGATTTCTATACCAGTGGAATGGATACCCTTACCATCGAAAAGTTGGGCATCGAACCTATAAAACCACTCTTAAATAAAATAGAAGGGATTAAAAATGACAAGGATTTAATCAATTTTGTTGCCGACGGCTATAAAAACGGTGAGGGAGATTTATTGGACTTTGGCGTAGAACCGGATGATAAATTAAGTACCAAAAATGCTTTATCATTTACGCAGGCCGGTCTTACCCTGCCAGATCGCAGTTATTATTTAGAACAAGATGATAAGGCAAAAAAAATCAGAGCCGAGTACATTAAATACATCACAAAAATTTTTAACCTGTCAGGCGATTCAGCGAATGCGGCTAAATATGCCGACAATATTTTAAAACTGGAAACAGCAATTGCACAATCGCATTCAACTCCAGTACAACTACGCGATCCACAGAAAAATTATAACAAAATGACGGTGGCTGACTTTCAAAAGCAGACCCCGAACATTGAGTGGAAATCTGTTTTAAGTAAACTGGGGGCAAACACAGATACGGTTATCGTTAGGCAGCCAAAATATTATCAAACCTTGTCATCCCTGATAAAAAGCCAGCCTATCGAAATCTGGAAAGAAAAATTAAAGTTTGATGCTTTAAACAGATCGGCCAATGCCTTTACCAAAAAATTCAGAGATGCTAAATTCGCTTTTTTCTCTAAAACACTCTATGGCCAACAGGCACCAACAGAAAGATGGAAAGCCATTGTAAACGCTACGGATCGTAATTTAGGCGAGCTTTTAGGCCAATTATATGCCGAAAAGTATTTCAAGCCTGAGGCTAAAGAGCGTATGTTAACCCTGGTAAACAACTTACAAAAGGTATATGCAGAAAGAATCCAGAAGGTAGACTGGATGACACCAGAAACCAAAAAGAAAGCTTTAGAAAAGCTAAACGCATTTATCAAAAAAATCGGCTATCCTGATAAGTGGAAAAAGTACGATGATGTTGAGGTTTCTAAAAGCACTTATTATGCAAACCTTCAATCGGCAAGTAAACATGCTTACAAAGAAATGATGGATAAACTGGGCAAAAATGTTGATAAAACAGAGTGGGGAATGACTCCACCTACTGTTAATGCCTATTACAATCCCTCTTTCAACGAAATTGTTTTCCCTGCCGGAATTTTACAGTTCCCTTTCTTTGACTTTGCCGCAGACGATGCTATTAACTATGGTGCTATAGGTGCAGTAATTGGTCATGAAATGACACATGGTTTTGACGATCAAGGTCGCCAGTATGATGCAGTAGGCAACTTAAAAGAATGGTGGACCAAAGCCGATGCTGATAAATTTAAGATCAAAGCTGGTAAAGTAGAAACATTTTACAATAACTTCTCGCTGTTGGATAATCAGCATGTAAATGGTTCGTTAACCTTAGGTGAAAACCTTGCCGATATTGGTGGATTAAACATTGCATACGATGCTTTTAAGTTAACTGAACAAGGAAAAGGTGATAAAAAAATTGATGGTTTTACACCTGATCAACGTTTCTTTCTAAGTTTTGCGCAAGTATGGAGAATCAAATCCCGTGACGAAAGTATGCGTGTAAGATTAAAAACAGATCCTCATAGCCCGGAGATGTTCCGTGTAAATGGCCCTGTATATAATATGGAAGCATTTTACAAGGCATTCAACATTCCTACTACGGCGAAAATGTATATCGCTCCAACAAACCGATTAGGGGTCTGGTAAATTATCTTTTCATCTAATAAATAAAAGCAGCCATCCAGTTAATGAGATGGGCTGCTTTTTTGGTTTAAAACAAAAGCGCGAATATTTTGTCTTACTCATATTAAAAGATAACCCTATGAATGTAAAACGCACTTTTGGAACTATATTAACCATTCTCGGAATAATCGGTTTAATTTACGCAGGTTACGGCTTTGTAAACCACAGCCAAAACACAAGGGGATTGATGGTTTATGGCATCATCGGACTTATATTCTTTGTGTCAGGAATTGGTTTGGTGAAGAATACGAAGGACGAAAGCTAAACTAGGCTTTAGCCACCATACTATTGCTTTTTTTTATGTTTGATGATCTGGTACTGGCTAAAAGCAACCAGGCAGCCTGCCAGGATAATAATTCCAGCAGACAATAGGTTATCAGGGTTCTGATTGATATAGTAAGCTGCCGCCAATACTAAAATTGCAGCTGCAATACCTATAATATAATGAAGTATTAATCCTTTTTTCATCCGTATATCATTATTAATTTATTGCTCATTGTTTTCAATGGCATTAATGAGCTCGCAAAAGCCCGGTTTGTTCTTAAGTTGATTAAACGATCAGATCTTTCAGCCAATGTAAATGTTTTTAACAGTATTCAAGAAGACTTGAGCCGTTTATTCAGACCACTGTGCGGTTTGAAAAATCATGATGGTTTCATACAACAAATATTCTGAAATAAAACGAGATTGATGTCGCAGAAGATTAATCTTTTAAACTGATTCTGTTGTCAGCAAATTTCAACTTATGGCCAGTGAAATCAGCATCTGTTAATTCTCTGATCCGTTTAAAAGCACTATGATTAACATCCAGGGTTAAACGGTTAATTTTATCCTGCTTAACTGAGGTAATATCCGCATATAGAAAATCGCCTTTCGCATTTATTTTTAGCTGAAGCAAAGGCGCAATACCGTTATTACCTTTTAAGCTGAACATCCCATAGGTACAAAAATTGCCCAAACTGTAAGCGATGAATTTATTTTTATAAACTTCAACAGCTCTTGTTACATGCGGACCATGCCCCAGCACCACATCGGCCCCGGCATCAATAACTGCATGTGCAAAGGCATAAACATTGCCTCTGTTCTCCTTATAAAAAATCTCATTTTTGCGCGGAACATGTTCAAACCTTGCACCTTCACCTCCACCATGAAAAGAAACAATCACAATATCGGCCATTAATTTTAAACGGGCTACTAAAGCCTTCGCACTATCAATCTTATTAATCGATACTGTATTCTCATTCGGGGCAAAAGCACAGAACGCATACTTTACACTGTCTTTTTCAAAAACTTCAAAAGGTTTGTTTACCTGTCCGGCGTAATGGATTTGTAGCGAATCTAAAATCCTTGCTGTATTTTTCCTCCCTTTTGCATCAAAATCGCCAACATGGTTATTGGCAATGCTCAAGACATTAAATCCTGCCTCCTTGTATATCCCGGCATAGTGCTCTGGCATTCTAAAAGCATAACAGTTGTTCGGATTAATGCCATTACATTTGTTCGAATTACCTGAGTTCAGGAAGCAGCCCTCTAAGTTTCCAAAAACAATATCTCCTTTTAACAAACTATCAACCGCCCGAAAGCTGTTTACAGCATCATCAGGGGGCAGGTTTGTTTTAGATGGAAAAGCGGAACCGAGCATAATATCGCCTACAGCGGTAATGGATATGGTATCCTTTATTTTTCTGATCACCGTGTCTTGTTTGGCTACAGGCGCAGTAACCTGTGCATTATTGCTTGTGCAACTAATTAAAATAATTAGGATAAAAGGTAAGATTAGGATGTTATTGATGAACTTCATTAGGCGTTTATTGTAGTCGTCATCCCAACTGAAACATAGTGGAACGGAGAGATCTATCCCGACTACGTTTCACTCCGCTCGAAATGATGGACTGGAGTTGTGTTAAACAAAAAATCCTCCGAAAATTTCTTTAGGAGGATTCTATATTTTTAATTAATGGTTAACTGAAAATAGTCAACTACTAACTGATTTATTCTACAGTGAATTCTTTCTTAAACGATTCTAAAACGCGGCCGCCCTTGTAAAAATAACGGCTGTAATAAGGTTCGTTAAGGTTGCTGATTACCACACCACGAGAACTTGATGCATGTGCAAATCTGTTATCGCCCAGGTAAATACCAACATGTGAAATACTTCTGCTTTTAATCTTGAAGAAAACTAAATCGCCTTCTTTTAAATCTTCTTTTGATAATGGATCTACCATGCTGAAAATATCGCGTGAATTTCTTCGAATGGTGGTGTTGAAAACTTTATCGTAAATCGCTTTGGTAAAAGCCGAACAATCGATTCCTCTTTTGGTGTTTCCACCATAACTATAAGGAGTTCCGATCCATTCGTAAATAAACTTGTACAGTTTTAAATTCGAAGTCGCATCTACCGCAACGCCCATAACCTGCGAAAAATATTGGGATGCAAGGTTATCAGGATCATTTAATTCTTTACCAGATTCTTTTGTTTTTGTTTGCGCAAATGCGGCTGAGAGCGTGCAAATAGCAATTAGAGTAGAAAACAAAATTTTTTTAATCATGTTATACAGTTATGTTTGGGTATTCACTTACACATTAACGTACACCACATGGGCTTATTGTTGGTTGCCAAAAGTATTAATTATACAAATGTTATCCAAATGTTAGATGTTAAAAAACGAAAGTTATTAACATTTTTATTTTTCATCCATCATTTTTACTTATAAACACCTCCTAAAAATTATCTTTTTTAAAAAAACGATTTAATTCAATATTCTAAACAGGAATAAATTTGCATTATTTTAAATTATGGGAATAAGCACTTATACAGAATTAAATTTTAGAATAAATTGATTCCATATTATGATAAAGGGTGTTGATTTAATTATAAGAAATCGCTGTTAAACCGATATCAGTAACCCAGGTTTATATTTAATTGTAAAACAACTGTTAAATCTGATTACAACCCTAATACTATGATGTTTTTACACTAAAAAGTGCCAAAAATTACAATAAAAAAATTAGATTTGCTGTCGCAAAAAACAAATACCCTAAAATGAGTGCAGTAGAAATAAATAAAGATACCTGGTTAAAGTGGTTCGAGTCGATGTTGCTGATGCGCAAATTCGAAGAAAAAACTGGCCAGTTATACGGACAACAAAAAATACGTGGCTTTTGTCATTTATACATTGGACAAGAAGCTGTAGTTGCAGGCGCAATATCTGCAATGCAAAAAGGTGATTCAATGATTACAACATACCGTGACCATGCCCATGCTTTAGCTTTAGGAGTTAGTGCCGATAGTATTATGGCAGAAATGTATGGTAAAGCTACAGGTTGCTCTAAAGGTAAAGGCGGTTCAATGCACATGTTCAGTAAAGAGCATAACTTCTATGGTGGCCATGCAATTGTTGGCGGTCAGATTCCATTAGGTGCTGGTGTTGCTTTTGCAGAAAAATACAAAGGAACTGATAATGTTAATATTTGTTATATGGGCGATGGTGCTGTGCGCCAGGGTGCATTAAACGAAACTTTCAACATGGCCATGCTCTGGAAATTACCTGTTGTTTTTGTTTGCGAAAACAATGGTTATGCAATGGGTACTTCAGTACAACGTACGACCAACATGACTGATATTTATAAAATAGGTTTAGGTTTCGATATGCCATGTGCACCTGTTGACGGTATGGATCCGGTTGCTGTACACAATGCAATGGACGAAGCGATTCAACGTGCACGTAAAGGCGAGGGACCTACCTTCTTAGAAATGAGAACTTACCGTTACCGCGGTCACTCAATGTCAGATCCGGCAAAATACCGTACCAAAGAAGAGTTAGAAGATTATAAAGCAAAAGATCCGGTTGAGCACGCAAGAGAAACTATTCTTAAAGAAAAGTATGCAGATCAGGCCTGGATTGAAGAAGTAGAGGCTAAAGTAAAAGCAATTGTAGATCAAGCAGTAAAATTTGCTGAAGAATCTCCTTGGCCTGATGCATCTGAATTATATAAAGATGTATATATGCAACAGGACTACCCTTACGTAACGGACTAATATTAATAAGATTTCAATTAATTAGATATAATGGCTGATGTAATTAAAATGCCCAAAATGAGCGACACCATGACCGAAGGGGTTTTGGCAAAGTGGCATAAAAAAGTGGGCGATAAAGTGAAAAGCGGCGATGTTTTGGCAGAAGTAGAAACTGACAAAGCAACAATGGATATGGAATCTTATTGGGATGGTACACTTTTATACGTTGGTGTAGAAGAAGGAACAGCTGTTCCTGTTGATGCTATCATGGCCGTTATTGGTAAAGAAGGCGAAGATTATAAAGCAGCATTAGAGGCTGAAAAAGGCGCAGAAGCTCCAAAAGCAGAAAGCACCGAAGCCCAAAAAGCTGAAGAGAAAAAAGAAGAAGCCGCACCGGCTCAGGGTGGTGGCTTAAGCGAAGAAGAATTAGCTGCAAAAGGTGTTACGGTTATCCGCATGCCTTTGTTAAGCGATACCATGACTGAAGGCGTTATTGCCGAATGGCATAAAAAAGTTGGCGATAAAGTAAAAGACGATGATGTTCTTGCTGACGTAGAAACCGATAAGGCAACTATGGAAGTAATGGGCTATGCAACCGGAACTTTATTGCATATTGGTGTAGAGAAAGGTGCCGCTGCAAAAGTGAACGGAATTATTGCTATCGTTGGTCCAGAAGGAACTGATGTAAGCGGAATTTTAGCAGGAGGCTCAGCACCAGCTCCAAAAGCTGAAACTGCAGAAGCACCCAAAGAAGAAAAACAAGCTACAAACGCCAATACAAATGCACCTGCTCCAGTTGCAGAAAGCGCTTCTGATAGCCGTGTTAAAGCATCTCCTTTGGCCAAGAAAATTGCTAAAGATAAGGGTATCGATTTAGCGCAGGTTGCAGGTAGTGCAGAAGGCGGTCGTATCATTAAAAAGGATATCGAAAACTTTAAACCAGCTGCTGCTCCGGCAAAAGCAGAATCTGCAGCTCCAGCTGCTGAAAAAGCTGCTGCACCAGCACCAGTTATTCCGCAATATGTTGGTGAAGTTAAATTTACAGAAGCCCCAGTTTCGCAAATGCGTAAAGTAATTGCAAAACGTTTAGCAGAAAGTTTATTCACTGCGCCACATTTCTATTTAACCATAAGTATTGATATGGACAGTGCGATAGCTGCTCGTACGGCTATTAACACAGTTGCTCCTGTTAAGGTTTCTTTCAACGATATCGTAATTAAAGCGGTTGCCGTTGCATTGAAAAAACACCCTGCTGTTAATTCATCGTGGGGTGGCGACAAAATCAGGTTTAACGAACACACCAACATTGGTGTAGCTATGGCCGTTGAAGATGGCTTATTGGTACCAGTAGTCCGTTTCGCTGATGGTAAATCTCTATCACACATCTCTGCAGAAGTAAAAGATTTTGGCGCTAAAGCAAAAGCTAAAAAATTACAGCCAGCAGATTGGGAAGGCTCTACTTTCACCGTTTCTAACTTGGGTATGTTTGGTATTGACGAATTTACTTCAATTATCAACTCTCCTGATGGCGCAATTTTATCAGTAGGTGCAATACAGCAAGTTCCGGTGGTTAAAAACGGTGCTGTTGTTCCTGGTAATGTTATGAAATTAACTTTAGGTTGCGATCACCGTGTGGTTGATGGCGCAACCGGAGCACAATTCTTACAAACATTAAAAGGTTTATTAGAAGAGCCAATCAGGTTATTAGCATAATCAGTTAACAATTCGCAGTTTCAGTTCACACTGACTACATATTAAAGCCATCCTAAAGGATGGCTTTTTTGCGTTTAAGGCTTTTAGTAAATGGCAACTTAATTTGTTATTTTTGATTAAGGATCTTTAAATAGAACAAATGAAAAAAATATTTCTTTTTACTGCTTGCATTGCTTTCTTATCTTCCTGTAAGCAAGGAGCCAAATCTGATTCAGGCTCAGAAAACAAAGCCTTTGCCAATATGTGCGAGCAATACTACCAGGATGGGTTAAAAATTAACCCAATTAATGCCACTTATATTGGTGATGAACGTTATGACGATCTCCTTCCAAATGATGGTTCACAAGCTTATCTTAAGGAATACAAAGCATTTAACCAACGTTATCTCGACAGTTTAGGCAAGTACGATAGGGAAGGCCTGAATGACAATGACAAACTGTCTTTTGATTATCTTAAAGACCAGCTAAGCATCAATTTAGAGGGATTAAAATATCATTCAGAATACCTTCCATTTAACCAGATGTTTGCTCTACCCTTAACCATTGGTCAGTTAGGCTCGGGTACAGGAGCACAGCCATTTAAAACGGTCAAAAATTATGAAAACTGGTTAAAACGCGCTACCGCCTTTTCCGTTTGGGCCGATACAGCAATTGCCAACTTTAAAAAAGGTGAGGCCGCAGGTATTGTTTTACCTAAGGCTTTGGTCGTTAAAATGATTCCGCAAATGCAGAGTATGGTGGTAACCGATCCTAAAAAAAGTTTGTTCTATGGCCCTATCAATTCATTACCAGCAAATTTTTCTGCAGCAGATAAACAAAGATTAACAGAAGCATACCGAAATGCTATCACTACTGTTATTGTACCAACTTATAAAAAACTGGGCGATTTTCTTCAAAACGAATACCTGCCTAAAGCAAGAACTACGTCTGGCTGGTCTGCCATGCCAGGTGGCCTGGAGTGGTATATTTACCTGGTTAAACAACAAACTACCACCAACAAAGCGCCTGAAGAGATTTATCAAACAGGTTTAAAAGAGGTTGCCCGTATTAAAGGGCAAATGGATAGCATCAAAAACTTAGTGGGCTTTAAGGGCGATTTGAAAGCTTTTTTCGAATACATGAAAACCGATAAAAAATTCATGCCTTATAAAACCCCAAAAGAAGTATTGGCGGCCTTTGAAAATATCCACCAGCGCATGAAACCCAATTTGAAAAAGATGTTTGATGTGGAGCCCAAAACCCCTTTCGAAATTCGTCAAACAGAGGCTTTCAGAGCAGCATCTGCCAGTGCAGAATACAACCAGGGTTCGGCTGACGGGTCTCGTCCTGGCATCTTTTATGTGCCAATTTTAGACGCTAAAACATTTAACACCACCTCAGGGATGGAATCTCTATTCTTGCATGAAGCAATACCCGGTCACCATTATCAGATTTCTTTAACGCAGGAAAATAAGTCGTTACCTAATTTCCGCCGTTTCGGTGGTCATAACGCCTATGTAGAAGGCTGGGCGCTCTATTGTGAGTCATTAGGTAAAGAGCTGGGGTTATACCAGGATCCATATCAGCATATGGGAGCTCTGGGTGATGAAATGCACCGGGCCATTCGTCTGGTGGTTGATGTGGCTATTCACACCAAAAACATGACCCGCGAGCAAGCCATTAAATACATGACTGATAACGAAGCCATAAGCACTGAAGGTGCAACAGCAGAAATTGAGCGTTATATGGGTATACCTGCACAAGCTTTAGGCTATAAAACAGGTGCAATGAAAATAAGGGAATTGAGAACCAAATATGAGAAAGAATTAGGTCCGAAGTTTAAATTAGCAGCTTTTCATACTGCAGTTTTAAAAGATGGATCTTTCCCTTTATCTGTTTTTGAAGCTAAGATGGATGCTTGGGCAGAAAGCCAGAAATAGAACTATTCGTCTTTGCGAGGAGGAACGACGAAGCAATCTTAATGCGATCGCGAATAGCAGCAGTATAAGATTGCTTCGTCGGCTGAAAAAGCTTTCTCGAAATGACGACCACTTCTATACAAAATATAAATCCGCAGGAAACCATCCAAATCTTTAAACCCTTTTCCAATTCCTTTGTTAACTATTAAAACATCCCAAATCATGGACAAAGAAAAATTGATTCAAGAAGCCTACCTGGTTGCGCATAAAATAGAGGAGAATGGCAATTTTCCTAATAACCCTACTTTACCCTTAATGATTTACAAAGGTACGTTCAGGTTGCACCCTGATGATACTGAAGAAACAATCAAAAGGGTTTTCGCGCAAAACGGATACACTAATGCCTGGATAGATGGCATCTTTGATTACCATCATTATCATAGCAATACTCATGAAGTAATGGGCGTATTTTGTGGCAAAGCCGATGTGCAGTTTGGAGGTGATCATGGTGTTTGTATAGAGCTGGATAAAGGTGATGTCATTATCATCCCTGCAGGTGTAGCGCATAAAAAGCTGAATTCAACTGATGACTTCACTGTAGTTGGGGCATATCCAAATGGCTTAGATTATGACATTAAATATGGCAAAGCAGAGGAGCGGCCCGAAGCAGATGAAACCATAGCTAAAGTGAAAAATCCAGACAGCGATCCTGTTTACGGAAGTAAAGGTCATTTATTTGAATGCTGGTACAACCAAAATTGCGAAAATGTGTAAAACTCTTTCGTTTTAACCGTCTAAAATTCTTTAATTTTCGGGTTTTAAATACACCACCCCCAATATAAATGAATTTTCGATATATATGTTCAGCATTAGCCCTCTCTGTAACTTTACTAACCGCTTGCTCAAGCAAAAAATCTGAAGAGAAAAAGGCGGCTGAAAAAAAAATCCGCACTAAAGACGACGACAAAGCAGATAGCCTGTTACTGGTTTATAACCCACAAAAAGGCGATAAATGGATAGCTGATTTTGTAGATAACCTACACCGAAAATTCGGTTTCAATGGAAATATGCTGGTAGCCAAAGATGGAAAAATTCTTTACGAAAAAGCCATAGGTTGGGCCGATTACCTGCACCGTGATAGTTTAACCATCAATTCAGAATTTGAGCTGGCCTCGATTACCAAAACCTTTACCGGTACAGCTATTATGCAATTGGTAGAGGCGGGAAAACTTTCATTGAACGATAATGTAAAAAAATTCTACCCTAATTTTCCGTATGATGGCATAACAGTGAAATTATTGCTTTCTCACCGCAGTGGCATGATGAACTATGTTTATTTCATTGACGATATCTGGCGTAAGGAAAAACGCAATATGAAAAAAGGTGTAACCAACCAGGAAGTAATGAATGTTATTGCCGAGCGGAAGCCAAACCCATACACTAAACCAGATAACCGTTTTCATTATAACAACTCAAACTTTATGGTTTTGGGGGCTATTATAGAAAAGGTTACCGGACAGCGTTATTCACAATATATGATGGAGCATGTGTTTAAACCTGCCGGGTTAAAACATACACACGTATATAGCACCACTGAGTATGAAAAAATTCCTGTTGATGTGGTTGGTCATGACCGTACCTGGAGATATTCTGTTGCGCAGAATTTTTTAGACGGCCCAGTTGGAGATAAAGGCATTTATAGTACTGTACACGATTTAGTATTATTTGATAAATACCTGAAAAATGGGAGGTTATTAACTAAAAAAAGCCTAGATTCTGCATATGTAGGCCGTAATAAGCCTGTTAATGGTCATTTTAACTATGGTTATGGCTGGAGGATGTTCGATGGCGAAAAGATGGACAAAGTAGTTTACCACACAGGTTGGTGGCATGGTTTTCGCCATATTTATGTGCGGGATTTAGATAAAAATATTGTGATTATATTTTTAGGCAACCTTACTAATGGAAGTTTGATGCATCTTGACGAACTTTATAAACACTTCAATATGCCTATTATCCGTAAAGGTGCTTACCATGGCAACGGCAGTTTACCGGGAAGTGATGAAGATTAATTAATATATTTAGACTAAAGGAAATCAGTATTTTACTTTAAGGTTTTTGATAGAAAAATAATATTTATTTTTTTGACTTAACAAGATGTTAACCGACACTAAGGGAGCAGGATTTAGTTTCTTAGCCCCGAGCGAAGCGGCATCCCTGTAGCGCAGCGAAAGGATATAGCGAAGAACGGGAACAAATGTTGATAGGGTTGCTGTACCTGCGCTTCAAAAACAAATATTTCTTTTAGTAAAACAAATTATCCTAATTTCATTTTATAATAAAAACAACAAATTATGTTCGACAAGTTATTTGCGGCTCAACAAAAAGCCGAAGAAATTAAAAAACGTTTGGATACCATCTCGGTATTTGGCGAAGTTGAAAATGGCGCAATAAAAATTACCGCTACCGCCAACAAAGCCATTACCGGAGTTTCTATTGATGAAGAGTTTTTGAAAAATGCTGATAAGGAAGAATTAGAGGAACTTTTATTAACTGCTATTAACAAAGCGATGGCAAGCGCCGAGCAAGTTAGTGCAGCAGAAATGCAGGCATCGGCACAAGATATGCTGGGCGGCTTAGGCGGTATGTTTGGCCAATAAAAACCATTAGAAGAATCAACTGTTATACTTACAACAATCAGTCTTAACACTCGATTCTCAGATCTTGCTACTTGTTATTCAAATCTAGATACTGTTATTATGAAATATACTTATTACGGCCAATCATGTTTCTTACTGGAAGCAGCTGGCAAAAAATTACTCTTCGATCCGTTCATATCACATAATCAATTAGCTAAAAATATAGATATTAAAGCCATTGAGGCCGATTATATATTGGTAAGCCATGGCCACGGCGATCATGTGGCCGATCTTGTATCCCTGGCAAAACAAACCCAGGCTACGGTTATAGCCATGCCAGAAATTATTGATTGGGTTTCGAAACAGGGCATAGAAAAAGTGCATGGAATGAATTTCGGTAAAGTTACTTTCGACTGGGGAGTTGTACGCATGGTACCAGCTACACACTCATCGAGTTTACCAGATGGAAGTTACGGTGGAAATCCTGCTGGTTTTGTACTTGAAGTAGGCGGCAAACAGATTTATTTTGCGGGCGATACGGGCTTAACCATTGAGATGAAAGTTTTGGCTGATATTTACAATCTGGATTATGCCATCTTACCGATAGGCGGGAATTACACCATGGATGTTGATGATGCTTTAATTGCGACTAAATATTTCGACTGCGACAATGTAATCGGTGTGCACTACAATACTTTCCCGGTAATTGAAATTGATACACAGGCTGCGTTAGATAAATTTAAACGCGAAAATAAAACCTTATTGTTGCCAGAAATTGGTGAGACGATAAGTTTATAGTTTAATGCGAATTACAAATCCTCCTTTCAAAGGGCCGTGATTTGCAATCACGGCCCTTTGAAAAACACCTTTTAGATCATTTACCTAATATGATCGTCATGCTGAATTTATTTTACAAGTAGAGGTAGTATTTTCAAATGTTTTGTAGCTACTACGTGGTCAGCATCTTTCCAGCTATTAAGCCCTAACCTGCTGCAGAACGGAAAGCTACGCAGCAAAATGAATTCAGGGTGACGACACAAATATTTTAAGATTTCTTAAAACAAAAAAGGGCCTCCGATTTTCATTGGAGACCCTTTCAAATTATAAACCTGAACCTAATTCTTTTTAGCAGCAGCTTTGTTTGCTTTATAACGCATATCTGCTGTACCGTCTTTTTTAGTTGGACCAGCAACTTTAGTTACTGCTTTTGCTTTATTTTCTTTAAAACGCATATCTGGCGTGCCATCTGCTTTTACTTTAGCAGCTGTAGTAGTAGTTTTAGTTTCTACTTTTTTAGCCTCTTGTTTTACGCCTGCTTTAACAGGTGCTGTTGTTGTTTTTACTTCTTTTTTTACAACTGTTTTAGCTTTAGCTGCAGGAGCAGTAGCTGGTGTTTGAGCAAATGCTGTTGTTAAACCAAATGCTGCGATTGCGATTAAACTCAATAACTTTTTCATGTTTTTTTCGATTTTTGTTTTACTCGTTTATTTGTTGGTATAAAATTGATTAATCGGGATGAAGTTTTTATGAAGATAACAAATATTTTTATTTTTTGTGATACAGCTACCTTAAAGTAAAATAAACATTGATGTTGTACGATACGGCTATGGGATTACCAAATAATGTACCTGGAATCCAGTTTGGCGATTGCTGCGTAACTCTGATGGCCTCTTCACTTAAACTTACACTAGGTGATGAAATAATTTTAATATCTTCTATTGCGCCAGTTTTATTTACTGTGAATGATAAATAAACTTTCCCTTGGGTTTTAGCCCGATGATCTTCCACAGGATACCTGATATTTTTGCTCAGATATACATAAAATTGCTTCATGCCTCCCGGAAAAGACGGCTCTGTACTAACATCGGCTTTGGCTACAGGTTTACCGTCTATATCTAGATATGCACTATCGGTTACTTTATTTTTACTGTCGTACTCTTCTTTAAGCGCCAGGTTGCCGTTCTCGTAAAGAATCTTCCATTCGCCCAGTTTCTTTCCATTGTTATAATTGCCGCTTATTTTTGTAGCGCCATTTTTCCAATAGGTGGTGTATGCTCCGTTAAGCCTATCCTCCTGGTATACTTTAGATTCCTTTGGCTTACCATCAAGGTCAAAGCTCGTCCACAAACCTGTTTTTTTATTGTCGAGATAAAAACCCTTCAATGAAACTTTTTCATTGTTATACTCTTGATATTCGCCGTTCAACGTTTTCAGTTTTTTATCGGTGAAAGTTTCCGTTTTAACAATAGCGTGTTTGGCATTAAAGGTTGTTTTGATCCAAACACTATCCTTTCTGTAAACTTTATAAGTTTCACCTGTTTTGGCTACCGCTTTAGTATAATCGCCAAAACTATAGGTTATTAAGGTGTCGCTTTTCTGCGCAAATACATTAAGCGAAATAAAACTGAGTACGATGATTAAGGTTCTTTTCATCACATGTATTTCATTATCCCTTAATGTGCAGCCAGCCAGTTTTCGCCCTCGCCAATTTCTACAACAATAGGCACGGTTAATTTAATGGCATTAGCCATTTTATCCTGAATAATTGCTTTCATGGCTTCCTTTTCCGTTCTCAGCACATCAAACACCAACTCATCATGCACCTGCATCGTCATGGTTGATTGCAAATGTTGCGCTTTCATTTCTTTATGGATATTAATCATCGCAATCTTGATCATATCGGCGGCAGAACCTTGAATTGGCGCGTTAATGGCATTTCTTTCCGCAAAACCTCTTACCGTTTGGTTGGCAGAGTTAATGTCTCTTAAATAACGTCTTCTACCCATTATCGTTTCTACAAATCCATTCTCACGCGCAAAATTCATGGTATCACTCATGTAACGTTTAATGCCGGGTATTGCGCAAAGTATTGTTCAATAATCTCAGCTGCTTCTTTTCGCGGAATACCTAAGTTCTGCGATAAGCCAAAGGCAGATTGACCATAAATGATTCCGAAGTTAACCGCTTTGGCATTTCTACGTTGCGTTCCGTCTACTTCTTCGATACTTACACCATATACTTTAGCTGCTGTTGCGGTGTGGATATCAATCCCCTGGTTAAACGCATCGAGCATGTTCTCTTCCTTACTTATTTCGGCAATAATGCGTAATTCTATCTGCGAATAATCGGCTGATAACAATATATGGTTTTCATCCCTTGCGATAAAGGCTTTACGTACTTCTCTTCCGCGCTCAGTGCGGATCGGAATATTCTGTAAATTTGGGTTGTTAGAACTTAATCTTCCTGTTGCCGCAACGGCCTGATTGTAGGATGTATGCACCCTGCCCGTTTTAGGGTTAACCATTAATGGTAATGCATCTACATAGGTTGATTTAAGTTTCTGTAACTGGCGGAAATCTAAAATATCCTGTACAATATCACTCTTACTGGCTAATGCCAACAAAACATCTTCACCGGTCTGATATTGACCCGTTTTAGTCTTTTTAGCTTTCGGATCGAGCTGAAGTTTATCAAATAAAACCTCTCCCAACTGCTTTGGTGAAGCCAGGTTAAATTTAAGCCCTGCTTTATCGTAAACATTCTGCTCAAACTTAATAATTTCAGTTTCGAGCTCTTTAGAGTAGGCCTTTAAGGTTTCGATATCAATGCGAACACCTTCTTTTTCTATATCAGCCAAAACATAAACCAAAGGGTTCTCAATTTCTTCTGCTAGTTTAGCTGCATTTAATTCTTTTAATTTTGGTTCGAAGATATGTGCCAGTTGTAGCGTCACATCTGCATCCTCGGCAGCATAATCTACCACATCAATTACCGGAACATCGCGCATGGTACCCTGGTTTTTACCCTTTGCACCAATCAGTTTGGTAATCGAAATAGGAGAGTAACCGAGGTAATTTTCTGATAATACGTCCATACCATGGCGGGTATCGGGATCGATCAGATAGTGAGCAAGCATAGTATCGAAAAGTTTTCCTTTTACTTCCACACCATACCATTTTAGCACTAAAATGTCGTATTTGGTATTCTGACCAATTTTTTCGATTTCTTCATTTTCCAATACGATCTTAAATTCATCAACAATCGCCTGAGCCTCTTCTCTGTCTGCCGGAACTGGGATATAATAACCCGTGCCCGGTTTTATGGAGAAAGATAAACCAACCAAATCGGCCATGTTCGCATCGGTGCCCGTAGTTTCGGTATCAAATGAGATCCTTTTTTCGGCAAGCAATAATTTGATTAAATCGGCTCGTTGTTCAGCGGTATCAACCAACTGATAATCGTGTTCCGTATTTTCGATGGTTTTAGCCGGAAGCTTTTCTGCTGGTTCTTCTTCAAGTGTATTCGTATATTGAATGGCCTCCCCTGGCTGGTTACCGAACAAATCGGTCTGCGTACCTTCCTGAAAGCGTGCCGTCGTAACCGAAAATTCATCACCAAATACCCTGCGTCCCAAAGTCCTGAATTCTAATTCGGTAAACAAGGGTTCTAATAAATCTCGACTTGGATCGCAGAGCTCCAAACTAGCTTCATCCAGTTCAACTGGTACATCCAATAAAATGGTAGCCAACTTTTTGGATATTAAACCCTGTTCTGCAAAATTCTCCACGTTTTCGCGTTGTTTGCCTTTTAATTCGTGTGAATTGGCAATAATGTTCTCCATGGAGCCATATTGCTTGATCAGGGCTTTTGCTGTTTTTTCTCCAATACCCGGAATGCCTGGGATATTATCTACGGCATCGCCCCATAATCCTAAGATATCGATTACCTGTAATACATTTTCGATTTCCCATTTGGCCAATACTTCCTTTACACCCAATATTTCCATATCGTTACCCATACGGGCAGGTTTGTAAATAAAAATATTTTCAGAAACCAATTGTGCAAAATCCTTATCAGGTGTCATACAGTAAACCTGGTAACCCTTTTGTTCTGCTTTTTTAGCCAGTGTACCAATAATATCATCGGCCTCGTAACCATCAGAGGTGATTACAGGAATGTTAAAACCCGTAATTAACTTAATCACATAAGGCATTGCTGCAGCCAGATCTTCAGGCATGGCCTGGCGCTGTGCTTTATAGGCTTCGAAGGTGGTATGCCTTTCTGTTGGTGCTTCAGTATCGAAAACCACTGCAATGTGTGTCGGTTTTTCTTTCTTCAGCACATCGAGCAAAGTATTGGTAAAGCCCATTACTGCCGATGTATTGATGCCAGTTGAGGTAAAACGAGGGTTTTTACTTAATGCAAAATGCGCCCTGTACATCAGCGCCATACCATCTAAGAGAAAGAGTTTTTTATTCATGTGATTACACCGATTTAATGATTACACCGACAAATAGATTTATCGGATGATAAAAGTAACCAAAGTTAAAGGTTTAGAAAAGATATAGTTTCAATTTAACAGAAAAAGACTGTTAATAATACGAGGATAAAATTAAAGAAGCCATGTAATAATATGGAATAGCCCAAACCATATTTGACGCGTATAAAACCAAGTGATATACCCGTAAATGTTTGGGAGATAACGAATAGAATAAAAGCGGGATCGCTTAGTGTTAAACCTTTAATATTGCCTAAGTGTATTAAACCAAATATGATAGCAGAATAATAAAAGAGATAGCTAAATGATTTTTGCTGAAAAACCAGTCTCTTGCGTATGTCTATCCTTTTAAAATATCCTGAAATAATTAATGCCACAAAAAGAAAAAATATATAAACAGGCCAGGTAAGAAAACTGCTCTTTATGAAATAATTTGATATCAGGCCCAAGGTAAAACACACAAAGTATATTGGCAGATACTTCTTTCTCAGGTGCCATCTAAATAAAAATTCTTCTAATACTGGAGCCAAAATACAGACCAAAAGTAAGGTTACAGTTAACCCATATTTTTTCAGGATATCGATTTCCTGAACATATTCTTTAATAATTTTAAAATCTACTAGAATACAATAGGTAGTTATTACTAAACCTGCAAATAATAGATCGAGTATGAGTAGCCATAACATATCTCTCCAAAGAGATTTATTATCTTTACTGAGTTTTAAAGGTTTTGGCTTTTTTAAGAATTGCCAAAATGCAGAGAGCGTTTGTATCATTCGTATATTGAATATTATTTTTGAATAACTTACGTTATATCCCGAGATTACTAACATATGAAGATTTTTAGCTTTTTTATTTTATTTTTTTCAATAATTATTACTGCTCGTGCCCAGGATTTTATCGTTAAAAACAATGATGAAGTCATCCGTGGAACAATAAAGGGAACCGATTATTTTTCCGTTTTTATCAGTGCCAACGATGAGGCTGATGTGATTTTACCAGCAAAGGATATTAAAAACTTCTTTTGGAATGGTGATAGCTTTGTGAGCAAGGGCTTTGCAAATGGGCGCAATTTCGAATACCGTTTTGTTAAGGTAATAGAAATGGGAACGGTTAATCTTTATTCTTTTGGCGGAGGCACCTTAGTTCCTGAAGTAAAAGAGAAAAAAGTAAAATTCAGACCATCAATTGGCATCGGTACAGGAACCGGCGGTTATGGCGGGATGGGTATGGGCGGAGGCATTAGCATTGGTGGTGGACGTAATACTGCACCAGAAAGGCCAGCAGGTGCACCAGTTATCCGTTACTTTATTGAAAAACCAGGTGCTGGTCCTTTACAGGAAGTGCCGATGAAAGCAATAACCGAAGACACCAAAAAAGCTGAAGTTAAAAGTATTTTATTGCAAAAAATGAGCGACCAACCTGCTTTAAAAGCTAAAGTTGAAGCTGGAACTGATTTTAATAGCAGGGATGTAATTGAATGGGTTAAGGAATATAACGCGACAAAGAAATAGAATCATGATTAACTGATTTCAGGATTGCAAGATCGTTTAACTAATATCTTCGCGCTTTAACTTTATATAGATGGCTAAACTGATAAGCTCATCTTTTTTAATTTCACAGTTCTCCATTGTTTTCTGATAATCAAAATCAAGTTTTTGCAGCACCTTTTTGCTGTTTTCATTTTTAGTTTCAACCACGGCCTCGATCTTTATTAAGCCTAATTTCTCAAAGGCATAATTGCAAACGGGATTTGCTACTTCTTTAATGATACCTTTTCCCCAATGTTCGGGCAACAGCCAAAAACCGATTTCAGCCTTTTGATCCGTTTTACTTAAATCATTAAACCCTATCGCGCCTAAGAGACTAAGGTTTTCTTTATCGCAGATGGCCCACCAAATACCTGTTTCATTTTTTTGAAGGTCATTGAACCAGATCAATTGCTCATTGGTTTCCTCTAGGCTAGAATAGCGCACACCGTAATAAAGGATCACATCCGGATGAGATAATCCTTCAAAAACAAATGCTAGATCGTCAGAACAAAATTGTCTTAATAAAAATCTATTCGTGTGTATTGTCGCTGAAGCAAACATTACCTTGCGCAACAGTTTAATAAATGGTCATTCACCATTCCGGTTGCCTGCATATGGGCATAGCAGATAGTGGTGCCGAAAAATTTGAAACCGCGTTTTTTCATGTCTTTACTGATCTGATCAGAAAGTTCGGTTCTTGGCGGCACATCACCCATTTTTTCGATGTGATTTTGAATCGGTTTACCATCCGGAACAAAACCCCACATGTATTTAGAGAAACTGCCAAATTCTTTCTGAATTTCGATAAATAGCTTGGCATTCGTGATTGCGCCATTAACTTTTAAACGGTTGCGGATAATGCCTTCATCGTTCATTAACCTTTCTACATCTTTTTCTGTAAAAGCAGCTACTTTATTAACATCAAAATCGGCAAAAGCTTTACGGTAGTTTTCCCGTCTTCGAAGAATAGTGATCCAGCTTAAACCTGCCTGGGCACCTTCGAGTATTAAAAATTCGAATAAAATTTTATCATCATAAACAGGCTTTCCCCATTCTTCATCATGATATTTGATGTAAAGCGGATCGGAGCCAGCCCAGCTGCAGCGGATTGTTAAGTCCTCAGTCTTGAGTCCAGAGTCTTGAGTCATATTATGCGAATTTTGCAGGATTGTTAATCATAAAGTTTAATAATTTGCTTATCTCTTCACATTGACTATCCAAGTGATTGAATTTTTCCTCAGAAATATAGTTACATGCAAGCGCTACATCTAACCAAACTTGCGTTTCACCATTTTCCATATCGGCGTCTGATAATTTGCTGATGAAATGATTTGGATACCTTCTTTTTTTATAAGCTTCACCTATACTGCTACAAACAGACCTAGAAGATCTGCGAATTTGGTCTACCAAACTATATTGCTCAGATTTGGGAAATTCTTTTGTTAACATAAAGATATCCATCAACAGAGAAAATCCTTTTTTATAAACCATTAGTTCTCTAAATTTCCCCATAGTTTTTTAAAACTAATATAACAATTTGAGAGCAGAATAAAGACTCTAGACTGAGGACTTAAGACTCGGGACTAAGCATTCAATTCATCCCAATACTCCACCGCTCTCCTATAATGTGGAATTACAATACTACCGCCTACAAGATTGGCGATCATGAAAATTTCGTTCATCTCATCGTGGCTTACACCGGCATCGAAACATTTGCCCAAATGGTATTTAATACAATCATCACAGCGCAAAACCATCGAGGCTACCAAACCTAACATCTCTTTCGTTTTAACATCTAAGGCTCCGTCTGCATAGGAAGTTGTATCGAGCGCAAAAAAACGTTTAATATTTGTATTTGCCGTTTCCATTATCCTATCGTTCATTTTTTCACGATAGCCATTAAATTCTTCTACAAGCTTTCCCATATTTTAAAATCTTTTTTAACTGTTATTTGTTAGGGATATAAACATTTGATTATGAAAATGATATCCCCAAAATTTCATGCCGTTTTAGATTACCTATTAGTAATGCTTTTATTGGCTTCACCTGATGTTTTTGGTCTTTCCAAAACCGCTTCAACACTCGCTTATGCACTGGGTATCATTCATTTTTTATTAACAATAAGCACTAATTTTAGCGGAGGTATTTTTAAAATCATTAATCTTAAACTTCACGGCCTGATCGAATTTTTCGTCAGTGTTATTCTAGTTATTTTAGCGTTTACGCTTTTTAAGGGAAATTTAGTAGATGAAATTTTCTACGCCTGCTTAGGCTTATTGATTCTGATTATTTTTATCCTTACTGATTATAAACGAAGTTTACCTGTTATATTATAATTTCTTCCAGCGGATTCCAGAATATCTTTTTAAAGTTTACCACCTTGTCGTTCTTCACTTCAACACCTTCTTTCCTCAACAGCTCCTCCATCAATTCGGGCGGTTTGAAATGAAACTTTCCGGTTAGCAAGCCACTACTGTTTACTACCCTATGTGCAGGCACACTAGGATGTGCTGTTCCGGCATAAAGCATGGCATGCCCTACCATTCTTGACGATTTTGCTGCACCCAAACTTTTGGCGATAGCGCCATAAGAAGTAACCCTTCCTTTCGGAATTAACCGGGCAATCTCATAAACCTGCTCGTAAAAGTTGGTATCCATTATTCAAAAGAAAATTGAATATAATTAATATTTTTATCGTGTAACAAGTATTTTTTCTCGTAATAGGTTTTGATCGACAATACTTCATCAACCAGTTCAGATGTATATAGATGATCGGTGTTTTTATGTACAGGCAAGCCCAATTCTGCCACCTTTTCGCAAGTATAAGTATACAGTTGGTCGTTATCTGTTTTTAAATTAACATTGCCACCTGGCCTTAAAACAAGTTTATAACGGTTCAGGAATGCCGGAAAAGTCAGACGTTTTTTCTCACGGCTATCTTGTGGTTGCGGATCGGGGAAAGTGATCCAGATCTCATCAATTTCTCCTTCGTTGAAATAATCCAGTAAGTTTTCAATCTGGATTCTTAAAAAAGCCACATTATCAATCCCGTCTTCAATGGCCGTTTTGGCCCCGCGCCAAATGCGGTTACCTTTATAATCAACGCCTATAAAATTCTTCTCCGGGAATAACCTGGCCAGATTTACCGAATATTCGCCTTTTCCACATGCCAGTTCGAGCACAATTGGATTCGTATTTTTAAAATGTGCTGAAGCCCAGTTTCCCTTTAAAGCTTTTCCTTGTTCTAATTGATATACGTTTGCAAATGTTTCAATTTCTGCAAAACGCCTAAGTTTATCTTTACCCAAAAGTTTTTTTTCTGCAAAAATACAATTAAATCAATAATCGAAGTTTCTTTTGCTATAAAGATTAATGTCATTCTTGCATAGGAATCGTATTTTTGTAACCTTATAAAAATACCGTGGAAAAAAACGCTAAAATATATGTTGCAGGTCATCGTGGTATGGTGGGTTCGGCCATTTACCTTAAACTGCAAAAAGAGGGTTACGAAAATATCATTACCAAAACGTCAGCAGAACTTGATCTGCGCAACCAGCAGGCCGTTACCGATTTCTTTGCAAAAGAAAAACCGGATTATGTGTTTCTTGCCGCAGCAAAAGTTGGTGGTATTATAGCCAACAATACATACAGGGCCGACTTTCTTTACGAGAACTTAGCCATACAAAATAACGTGATCCACAATGCTTATGTAAATGGCGTTAAGAAACTTATGTTTTTGGGATCGAGCTGTATTTACCCTAAAATGGCTCCGCAACCTTTAAAAGAAGATTACCTTTTAACCGGAACTTTAGAGCACACCAACGAACCTTATGCCATTGCAAAAATTGCAGGAATTAAAATGTGTGATGCTTACCGCGATCAGTATGGCTGTAATTTCATCTCGGTTATGCCCACAAATCTATATGGCTTTAATGATAACTATCACCCTCAAAATTCGCATGTTTTACCAGCTTTGATCCGTAAGGTACACGAAGCAAAAGCAAATAACGAAAAAGAGATTGTAGTTTGGGGATCAGGATCGCCGATGCGCGAATTTTTGTTTGCAGATGATCTGGCAGACGCCTGTTATTTTCTGATGCAAAACTATAACGAACCACATTTGATCAACGTAGGCACCGGACACGATTTGACCATTAAAGATTTAGCTTTATTAATCAAAGATGTATTGGGCTTTGAAGGTGAATTGGTATTCGATGCCAGCAAACCAGACGGAACGCCCCGTAAATTGATGGATGTAAGCAAACTGCACAGTTTAGGCTGGAAACACAAAATCGAATTACCTGAGGGCATTGCTTTGGCTTATCAGGATTTCGAAAGCAGATATTAAATAATGATTGAATGATAGAATAATTTTTATGCAGCTAGCCATTTCTCTCATTCAAAATTCCGTCATTCGCTAATTTATCATAGCTAAAATTTATATATTTGTTTTGATAAATAAATTTTAACTATATGACTTTAGTTCAGCTAGAATATATCGTTGCTGTAGATACTTACAGAAGTTTTGTTACCGCTGCAGATAAATGTTTTGTAACGCAACCTACCTTAAGCATGCAGGTACAAAAACTGGAGGAGTTGATTAGCGTTAAAATTTTCGACAGAAGCAAACAGCCAGTAAGTCCTACTGAAATTGGCGCCCAGATTATTGCTCAGGCCAGAATCATTTTACAAGAAAGCGGAAAAATAAAAGAACTGATCAGCAGTCAGCAACAGGATGTTTTAGGCGAGCTAAGAATAGGTGTAATCCCAACTGTTGCACCGTACCTGCTGCCTGAAGTAATTTCGGCCATGCTGGATAAATATCCCGAATTAAAACTTTTAATCTGGGAATATACCACAGAAGACATTATTCACCATTTAAAAACAGGCGTACTCGATTGCGGGATTTTAGCCACCCCACTTACCGACCCGAACATTACTGAAACCCCTTTATATTACGAAAACTTTGTAAGCTACATCAGCAAAAACAGCAAGCTTTATAAAAAGAAGGCCGTTGATGCAGAAGACCTAAACGATGAAAACATCTGGCTTTTGAACGAAGGTCATTGTATGCGCAATCAGGTATTGAATATTTGCCGCTCTACAAAAAACAACAGATTACAGGGGCTGGAATACAATACAGGCAGTGTAGAAACCTTAGTGCGTATGGTTGATTTAAATGGAGGTGCAACATTACTCCCTGAGTTGGCCATAGCAGAATTAAATGCAAAACAGACCAATAAAGTTCGTCATTTTAAATCTCCTGAACCTGTGCGTGAGATCAGCCTGGTAACACATAAAAACTTCATCAAAAAAAGGATGCTCAATGCTTTAAAAGATGAGATTTTAGAAATTATCCCAAAAACAATGAAACAAAAAAAGAAAAAAGATATCGTTGGGATATAAATCATCTTGAGAAGTTTAAAAGTGCGAAGCGATAGAAAAACTTCGAAAGCTTTAATATGGTTGTCATTGCAAGAAGGCTCTTTCAGCCGACGAAGCAGTCTTACAACGATCGCTAGAAGCATGCGCATTAAGATTGCGTGTACCTCATTTAAACTTCATGAAGTTACTCACGATCTTTATCTACATGATCAGCCAGCTTATAGCCTGCAGCAGCAGGATTTTTATCTTCTAAAAAGATCAAAATAATTAATGAAATAATGGGGATTAAAAAGGAAATGAAAAACCAGAACCAAAAATTCCGGCCTGTTCGCTTTGCCAAAAAACCTGCAAGTAACTGTGGCGATAATAGTAGTCCGAGTACAATAGTGCCTAAGATAATCTCTGGCATTTGTTATTGATTTAATTGATTACAAAACCACTGATTTGCTTAATAATACTACTGATTTTGTTTTTCTACGGGAGGTGCAGATAGCAATCCTTTAATATCGCTCTCCACTTCTTCTTCTTCGCCTTTCTTCTTTTTCTTGTTTTTAGCTTTTAAGCCTTTACCGCTTAAACGTTCCTCAATAATTTTATCATATTCGGTTTGTTGCTCTGGCCTTAAAACATTGCGGATATTTTTTGAGGTTTCGTTCTGGAGTTTATAGAATTTATCTACATCCTCTTCGCGCGAGTTGCCTGCCTGTTGTCTTTTAATTAAATCAGCCTGCTCTTTCGCCTGGTTATAGGTAAAGCTGTAGATTACGCTTTTTTGCGTCCCATTAAGTTTTAATCGCTTATCCAGATCCTCCACATTCTTCTGTGCAATTTCTGTTGGAGTAGGTACTTTATTCTGTTGTGCACGTACCAATCCATTTGCACCAACAATAATTAAAAATAAAATTACAAGCCTTTTCATTCCGAACATTTTATATCTGCGAAGTTACTTAATTATCTTAAAACAAGAAAGTCCCGATTTGCATCGGGACTTCTCTTAAATTTTATTTAATGTTTAGCTTATAAAGCTTTTTTGTAAAGCTCAGCAACTGCATCCCAGTTAATTACATTCCAAATGGCCGCTAAATAATCAGGGCGTTTGTTCTGGTATTTTAAGTAATAAGCGTGCTCCCAAACATCGATACCTAAAATTGGTGTGCCTTTTACCTCAGCAATATCCATTAAAGGATTATCCTGGTTTGGTGTAGAAGAAACTTGAAGTTTTTTATCAGCACCTACTGATAACCAAGCCCAACCAGAACCAAAACGGGTAGCACCGGCTTCTTGTAATTTAGTTTTAAGCTCGGCAAACGAACCAAAAGTTTCGTTAATGGCCTTAGCTAAATCGCCAGTTGGCTCACCACCCTTATTTGGACCTAAAATGTTCCAGAATAAAGAGTGATTATAATGTCCACCGCCATTGTTTCTTACAGCAGCAGGGAATTTTGAAATGTGTTTTACAATTTCCTCAATGCTTGAAGTCGCCTCTGGCTTACCTTCTAAAGCTTTGTTTAGGTTGGTAACGTAAGCCTGATGGTGTTTATCATGGTGGATTTCCATGGTAGTTTTATCAATATGCGGTTCTAATGCATCGGTTGCGTAATGTAACGCAGGTAATTCAAAAGCCATAATGTTTTATGTTTAAAGATTTAAAAATGTTTCTTGTAGCAAATATAACATTAGAACGTTAAGATTTGTTCATGTTATTATCATCAAATCGTTTTCTGTAAGAAGTTGTAAAGCCAGAAGGGTTGAAAAGTTGTAAGGTTCAGGCCGGTAAGTCTGAAAAAAAAGATTCATGGCTCATGGTTTGATTGCCTAATATGCAACCATCAACTCAACCTATCTCTTCTTCGCAAAAAATCCTTTCATTAACGCTCCGCACTCCTCAGCCATTACACCGCCTTTTAATATTGTTTTGGGATGGAGCAGGTTTGCATTTTTAGAGATAAATCCTCTTTTCTCTTCTCTAGCGCCATACACAATGCGACCAATTTGTGTCCAATAACTTGCACCGGCACACATTACACAAGGCTCGATGGTTACATATAAAGTACAATCCCTTAAATATTTCCCTCCAATGGTTTGCGCAGCAGAAGTAAAAGCCTGCATTTCGGCATGTGCTGTTACATCATTAAAGCGTTCAGTTAAGTTATAACCACGGCCAATAATCCTGTTTTTACTTACTACTATAGCGCCTATCGGAATTTCATCATCAGCCAAAGCTTTTCTTGCTTCTTCCAAAGCCAGTTTCATATAATGGATGTCTTCTTCTTCGGGATCCGTATTTTCGAAATTGTAAAAACTCATGGAGCAAATATAGGGTATAGTTCAGTAGTTTTGCCCCTCATATGTGTTGTAAACTTCTGGAGTGAGATTGATTTTTGAAGCGCAACGCGAGCGCTAATCGGCTACTGTATTCCTGCTTTGCATTTCAAGTCCGCCCTCGTTCCTCGCTTGCATGCTTCCCACTTCAATCAGGGCTATTAGCGTCGAGTCTCAGCTAAAACACTTCAGAAATCGGCTAAATCAACTTACTCCCATTAGGCACTTTACTTTGCACAGCTGTTAATACGATATCGCCGTTTTCATCAGCAAAACCGGTAACTAAAAATTCGGACATAAATTTTCCGATCTGTTTTTTAGGAAAGTTAATTACCCCAACAATCTGTTTTCCGGGTAATTCGTCCAATGTATAATGTTTGGTAATTTGCGCGCTGCTCATTTTAATGCCGAATTCGCCAAAATCTACCTTCACTTTATATGCCGGTCTTCGGGCTTCAGGAAATTCGAAGGCCTCTAAAATGGTCCCCACCCTTAATTCCACCTTTTCGAAATCATTCCAGGTAATCTCTTCCATAGCTTAATTTTAATGTATAGACGGCAAAAATATAAATTATTAAATAATTCGGGTATAGCTTAAATTAGCACAAATATGCAATTCAACCGATTGCATTAAAAAGAATAGATTTTACAAAAAATTTGCGTTTTATCTTTTAACCACTATCTTTATGCAACCGTTTGCATAGCCAAATATTAAAATAATTTAAAACGATGTATTTATTAGGGATTGATTTAGGTACCTCATCTATAAAGGTCGCAGTTGTTGATGCAACTACACAAAGAAACATAGCCACCGCTCAGTATCCAGAGGAGGAAACAGCCATCAAATCTTTACAGTCCGGCTGGGCAGAACAATCACCTAACGATTGGTGGCAAAATGTTCAACTGGCCATTCTCAAATTAAATTCGACAGGCCTTTTTGATCCTAAAGAAATTAAAGCCATTGGTATTGCGTACCAAATGCACGGATTGGTTATTGTAGATAAAAACCAGCAGGTGCTCCGCGATAGTATTATCTGGTGCGATAGCAGAGCGGTTGAACTAGGCAATAGCGCTTTTGAGGCGATTGGGCACGAAAAATCGTTAAAACATTTATTAAACTCTCCAGGAAATTTTACGGCCTCAAAACTGGCCTGGGTAAAAGCAAACGAACCAGACATCTATAGTCAAATTGACAAGATAATGCTACCTGGCGATTTCATTGCGATGAAATTAACCGGAGAAATTACAACAAGTATTTCTGCACTATCTGAAGGCATTTTCTGGGATTTTGAAAACCACGAAATTTCTAAAGATGTAATGGATTATTATGGCATTTCGGACAACCTTATCCCAACGGTGAAACCCTTATTTTCAGAACATGGTTATTTAAATGCAGATATTGCACATGCGTTGGGTCTACCAATCGGAATTCCAATTGCGTATAAATCTGGCGATCAGCCGAACAATGCGCTTTCTTTAAATGTATTAAAACCCGGAGAGGTTGCCGCCACTGCCGGAACATCGGGAGTGATTTACGGCGTAAGCGACGGGCTTACTTACGATAAACAATCGAGAGTAAATACCTTTGCGCACGTCACCTATTCGGAGGAAAAAAAACACACTGGCGTTTTACTTTGTATCAATGGTACCGGCAGTATGTACCGTTGGGCAAAACATAATTTCGCACGACAGGCTACCTATACCGAGCTGAATACGCTGGCATCAAAAGCACCAATAGGTAGCAAGGGTTTAAAAGTGCTTCCGTTTGGAAACGGTGCCGAAAGGATGTTAAACAACAAATATACCGGAGCTCAATTATTAGGTATTGATTTAAACCTCCACAATCAATCAGATATCTTCAGAGCGGTACAAGAAGGGATTGCTTTTTCTTTCCGTTATGGATTGGATATTATGCGAGAAAATGGCATGCAGCCTAAAGTCATCCGGGCCGGAAGGGCCAACCTTTTTTTAAGTGATGTATTTGCACAAACTTTTGTAGACGTTACAGGCATTCCGGTGGAACTTTACGAAAACGATGGTAGTGTAGGTGCAGCATTAGGTGCAGGTATAGGTGCCAAAATTTTTAAAAGTGAAGAAGAAGCTTTTAGCAACCACCAAGTAATTAATACTTTAACACCACAACATTCAGCTGTATATGAAGCAATCTATCAGGATTGGAAAGAAATATTAGAAAAACAATTAGCAATTGGTTAATGGTTGATAGTCCATAGTGAGATCTACTATGAACTATTGACCAATAGACCATCAACCAAAAAAAACAAAAAACATGACAAAAGTAGTAACAGGAGCAAAAGAATTTTTCAAAGGCATTGAGCAGATCAAATTTGAAGGTCTGGAAAGCGATAATCCATTAGCATTTAGATGGTATGATGCCAACAAAGTAGTAGCGGGCAAAACCATGAACGAACATTTTAAGTTTGCTTGTGCTTATTGGCACTCATTTAATGGTAATGGTGCCGATCCATTTGGAGGCGCAACGCACATTTTCCCTTGGGATGAAAAAAAAGATGCAGTAGAAAGGGCGAAAGATAAAATGGATGCAGCCTTTGAATTTATTACCAAAATGCAGATCCCATATTATTGTTTCCATGATGTGGATGTGGTAGATTATAGCGACGATATTGCCGAAAACGAACGCAGGTTACAGGCTCTTGTTGAATATGCCAAACAAAAACAAGCAGATAGCGGCGTAAAACTATTATGGGGAACAGCCAATTTATTTAGCCACAAGCGCTACATGAATGGTGCATCTACCAATCCTGATTTTCATGTGCTGGCACATGGGGCCGCCCAGGTTAAAGCAGCTTTAGACGCTACCATTGCCCTTGGTGGCGAAAATTATGTTTTCTGGGAGGAAGAGAAGGCTATATGAGCTTATTGAATACCAACATGAAACGTGAGCAGGAGCATTTGGCCAAATTCTTACATGCCGCTAAAGATTATGCGCGCAAACAAGGTTTCAAAGGAACATTCTTCATTGAACCAAAACCTTGCGAACCTTCTAAACATCAATATGATTACGATGCTGCAACAGTAAAAGGCTTTTTACAACAATACGATCTGTTGGCCGATTTCAAATTAAATTTAGAAGTTAACCACGCTACTTTGGCTGGTCATACTTTCCAGCATGAATTACAGGTTGCTGTAGATAATGGTTTATTAGGATCTATCGACGCTAACCGTGGCGATTATCAGAATGGCTGGGATACTGATCAGTTCCCTAATGATATCAACGAACTAACGGAAACTATGTTAATCATTTTAGAGGGTGGCGGCTTACAAGGCGGAGGCGTAAACTTCGATGCGAAAATCCGCCGTAACTCAACTGATCCGAAAGACTTGTTCTATGCGCATATTGGCGGCATGGATATCTTTGCAAGGGCATTAATCACGGCAGATGCCATTCTTCAAAAATCAGATTACAAAAAAGTAAGGGCAGACCGTTATGCTTCATTTGATAGTGGAAAAGGTGCCGAATTTGAACAAGGCAAACTAAGTTTAGAAGATTTAAGGAACTACGCTGCAGAAAATGGCGAACCAGAGGTACGCAGCGGGAAGCAAGAATATCTGGAAAACTTAATTAACAGGTATATTTAAAATTAATTCTCCCTGGTTTGTGAAGGCACAGGCCAGGGATGATACATACTTTATTTCAACAAATCTCAAAAATTTCTCCGTTCTGCTGCAAAGCAGTCGAAATGACGATGAACTTAGTCTATCTTAGCTTAATAACCTTGAAATTAAGATGGATGAATTAATAAACGTCACTTTAACATTTTTTAATTCAAAAAAAGCGGAGATTAATTTATGATTTTGCTACATTTAGATTTCTAAACCAAATAACTTAAATGAAAGTCACAGATTACATTATTTTTCTAGCCTACTTTGCCATTGTGGCAATTTACGGTTTTTGGATTTACCACCGTAAAAAACAAAAGCAGATGAGCAGCAAGGATTATTTTCTTGCGGAAGGTTCACTTACCTGGTGGGCAATTGGCACATCCTTAATTGCCTCGAACATTAGTGCCGAGCAATTTGTAGCCATGAGTGGCGATGGATTTAAAATGGGACTAGCCATTTCTACTTACGAATGGATGGCAGCTGCAACATTGGTAATTGTAGCTACATTTTTTATTCCCGTATATCTTAAAAATAAGATCTACACCATGCCACAATTTTTAAGTCAACGTTACAACGGCACCGTAGCCATGATTATGGCTGTGTTTTGGTTGTTATTGTATGTTGTAGTAAACCTAACCTCTATCTTGTACCTGGGGGCCTTAGCTGTAAGCAGTATTTCGGGTATTGGCTTTTGGTATTGTATGATGGGTCTAGCTATTTTTGCTGTAATTATAGCATTAGGTGGCATGAAAGTAATTGGTTACACGGATGTAATCCAGGTAGCGTTTTTAATTTTCGGCGGTTTAGCAACTACTTATTTAGCGCTTAATTTAGTTAGCGATCATTTTGGCGGCCATGGCGTATTAGATGGTTTATCGTTCTTAAGAGAAAAAGCACCAGATCATTTCCACATGATATTTAAGAAAGACAGTGCCAATTACGCCTCATTACCTGGTATGACGGTACTGCTCGGCGGGATGTGGATAGTAAACTTAAACTATTGGGGCTGTAACCAATACATTACCCAGCGTGCTTTAGGTGCTGATCTAAAAACAGCCAGAGCAGGTATTTTATTTGCTGCCTTTTTAAAGCTGCTAATGCCACTAATTGTAGTTTTGCCAGGTATTGCAGTATATATGTTGTATCAGGAAAAAACAGGTATTGATGTAAACTCAATGATGCCTGGAGGAGAGCTTCGCCCGGATAGGGCTTACCCTACTTTATTGAGTATCTTACCAACAGGGTTAAAAGGTTTATCTTTTGCAGCATTAACCGCAGCGATTGTTGCCTCATTAGCTGGTAAAATTAATAGTATCTCCACCATTTTTACTTTAGATATTTTTAAGAAACACATTAATTTAGAAGCCAGTGAGAAAAAACTGGTAAGTACCGGACGCGTAGTGGTAATTGTTGCCATGGCTATTGCTATCGGTATTTCGCCCTTCTTAGGTATCGATAAAAAAGGTGGTTTCGAATTTATTCAGGAGTATACAGGTTTTGTGAGTCCTGGTATTTTTGCCATGTTTATATTGGGCTTCTTCTGGAAAAAAACTACTTCAAATGCAGCCCTGTTTGCTACTGTTGGTGGATTTGGTTTATCAGTATTGTTAAAATTCTTGCCGGGAATGATGGATTTATCTTTCCTTCACAATTTTGGATTCTCGGTGGCCAATGCAGATGGAATCTACGAAATACCTTTCTTAGATAGGATGGGCATTGTATTCGTAATATGTATTGTAGTAATGTTTGCCATTAGTATGTTCGAAAACAGCAAAGGCGATAAATCTAATGGTTTAGAAGTCGATTCGAGCATGTTTAAAGTTCATCCTTCGTTTGCCGTTGGATCGCTGATTGTGTTCGGAATTTTAGTTGCACTTTACTCTACTTTCTGGTAAAATTAAAAATCAAGAATATATAAAAGGCTCGCAATGAAAGTTGCGAGCTTTTTTGTTTATCTACTGGCTGTGTTACCAACAACCCAATTGGCTAAAAGCTGTTTTTGCTAGCGAGAACATCCATCAATCTGTAAAGACATTGCGATTAACGCTACAACAGGATAGGCAGAAAAGAATTTGCAGGCGCAACAGTTAAATAGTAGCAAAAACTGCCCAAAATAACCCTGATTGAAGTGAAAGCCTGCAAGCGAAGCATGAGCGCGGACTTATAACGGAAAGCAGGACTGCCCTATCCGATTAATACTGCAATTGCGCTCTAAAAAAATGAAAATAATAAAATAAACAAGTCGTCGAGGCTGACCACGTAGTAGCTACACCGCAATCAGAAACACTATTTCTACTTGTAAAATAAATTCAGCAGCACGATTTCTGTAGATTTTAAATGAATTATTGTGCGCAAGGCCCATCAGGGATTTCTTTGCTGATTTTGATTACTTTGGTTACTACTAGAGTAGAATCGAAGTCGGCAGAAACAGTTGCTGTATCTGATTTAGCAAAATAACCTTCTAATTCTACATATACTGGCTCATAAGGCTTTTCGAAGCCTAGCTTGCTATAAGAGAGTTCTAAGTTTTTTACGCTGTCTGTAACCCAATATTCACGTCCATCTTCGCACAAGGTAAAAGACCTCATTTCTGGGCCAAAACTATACAAACCTTTAACGGTTTTCAGATTACTTTTTTCTCCCTCGGCTTTATCGTTTCTACAAGCTGTAGCGGCCACGCCAAGGAGCACAACGAGTACAATTGCTTGCTTAAATAACTTCATTTTATATAGTTTGATTAATTTGATCTATCTTTTTAACGCTTAAATTGGATGACAAAGCAGATGCCAAAAATGAGAAGATGCCTACTGTAACAAAAACTAAAACAAAATCTTTCCATTTTAGTCCGATTGGATAAGAACTTACCAGTGTTTTGTTTACGTCATCGCCCATCTTAATAAAACCATAGGTGTGCTGAAAATAATAA
Organism: Pedobacter riviphilus; assembly: GCF_014692875.1. Classification (NCBI taxonomy): domain Bacteria; kingdom Pseudomonadati; phylum Bacteroidota; class Sphingobacteriia; order Sphingobacteriales; family Sphingobacteriaceae; genus Pedobacter; species Pedobacter riviphilus. Next base: position 4,629,677 of record NZ_CP061171.1, read on the forward strand.
AATATAAGGCCTATAATTAAGCCCAGTATGCAGCCAGACATAGTGATCATCATACCCTCAAATAAAAATATACGTTTGATTAATTTCTTGCCTGCACCTAAACTGCTCAGAATGGCAACATCCTTTACCTTATCGATTACTAACATGGTTAACGACCCTATGATATTAAATATAGCAATAATCAGGATAAAAGTAAGAATAATATATACAGCCCATTTCTCGGTATTTAAAATGTGGTAAAGGGATTTATTTTGCTCCGCCTGATTTCTGACTTCATAATTCTTACCAGCCTTTTCAATTACTTCTTTTTGAAAATCGTCTACATCAACACCAGGTTGGAGATTGATCTCTATTGCAGACACTTTTTTATCTTCGCCTAAAAGTTCGCGGGCAAAATTCAATGGTACAATAATCCCATTGTCGAAATCTTGCTGCACTTCAAAAACACCGCTTACCCGGATGTTCTTCACCACAAAATCATCGGCCGGATTTAAGGTATTGGCAGCAATATCTTTCTTTGGCGAATAAATTTCCAACTCTGTAAAGGGATCAACAGTGTTTACAGCCAGGTAACTTTGTAACGCAGAGCCAATTACGGCATTATCGCCACTTCTGTTGTGCAATATAAAATGGCCTTCTTTAATGGTACTATCTAATTTGGTATTCTTCAAATAGTCTAAACTTACACCTTTAACCATTCCAACGGCCTGCTTATTGTTGTATTTCAGTAAAGCATTTTCTTGGAGCACTTCGGTAAAAGCGGCAACACTTTTATCTTTTCTGAGCTGATTAAAATAGCTTGTGTTTGGATCAAAAGTTTTCCCCTTAGCCGGGGTAATGGCAATTTGCGGGGTAATGGTATCGAACATACTCAATACCACTGTTTCTAAACCGTTAAATACCGAAAGGATAATAATCAAAGCAGCGCTGCCAACCATTACACCTACCATTGATATGCCCGATATCAGGTTAATGGCATTGGTTGATTTTTTGGCAAAAAGATACCTTTTGGCAATATAAAGCGATGTATTCACAGCTGCAAAGATAGGTAAAAGGTTGAGGGTTTAAATGTAGTAGAAGGTATAGGTTGTAAACTGCTACATTTAAAAGACCTTATAAACAATATTCAATTTTAAAAAAATGGGTTATGCTGTTTTTCAAAACCTATGCTTGTGGCCGGTCCATGGCCAGGATAAACTTTGGTTTCATCTGGTAAGACAAAAAGTTTATCGGAAATGTTTTGAATTAATTGCTGATGGTTGCCTCCTGGCAGATCGGTACGACCAATGCTGCCATAAAAAAGTACATCACCACCTATTAAAATATGATCGGCAGAGCTGTAAAAACATAAATGTGCAGGCGAATGGCCAGGGGCAAAAATTAAGCTTAAAGTGCTGTTGCCAAAAGAGACTGTTCCTGTTTCGGGCAAAAAAGTATCGGGCAATGGCGAAACATCATAACGGGTAAAACCCATTGATGGCGCATAACCCGGAACTGCATTTAAAATCGGTAATTCACCCTGATGAAACTGTGGTTTTAAGCTATAGGTTTCGTACACAAATTTATTGCCGAAAACATGATCGAGATGACAATGTGTATTGAGCAATAAAACAGGTTTTAACCCTTCATTTTTAATGAAAGCCGCCAATTCATTTTGCTCAAAACCCTCGTACATCCCCGGATCGAGAATGGCGCATTCTTTGGTTTCATCGTAAAGTACATAGGTATTTTCGCTGTAAGTGTTAAAAGTGAAGGTTTTTATTGTAATCATAAATTTTAGAAAAAACCTGCTTCCAAGAACAGGATAACAAATAATAAATTAATTTTTCCACCTGAAGGTAGAAATCAAGGTATCGATATCCTTTTTAATAAATTTAACAACGGGTTCAATAGAGTCGTATTGTGGGCGTTCATTAAAATATAAAGCCCCTCTAAAATAATGTTTAGCACTATCGGTTAAAAAAAACTGGACTGATGATGCAGTATTCCCTTCAATGGCGTAATAAATGCCATAAACTTTATGATCGGGGTAATTGATGAGCTTTTGATCAATTGCACTGGCTTTTATTGTATGTTTAAAGGCAAGTTTTCGGGCATCTTCTACCATTTCATCATATTCGCTTTTTCCCGAAACATCATAATAAGTTAAATGCAAAAAGCCATTAAACTGCTTAAAGTGTAAATTGTACCAGCTTTTTTTGGCATCGCGGCTTTGATCTTGCTCTACCGCAGCATAAGCAGGGTATTTGAAAGTAAAGGGAACAGGCTTGGTAAATGTGACATAGTCTTTTTTAGGAAATACAATCCTGAAATAAGCCTTTGGCTTCGGACTATAATCATGGTTCTGGCAAGCTGTTATGAACAAAAGCAATACAAAGGGGATACAGATCAGTTGTTTTAGTTTCATAACATTCTATCAAAGATTGCTTCGTCGTTCCTTCTCGCAATGACGATAAGTTAAATTATTTATTCCAAATTGCCCAGGCTTTTTCTGCTTGTTTGTATAGCATTTCCAAACCGTTTTTAATCGCCGCACCACGCTCGGCAGCTTTAGCTAAAAATGCAGTCTCCAGCGGATTGTACACTAAATCGTAAGCTAAATATCCTTTTCCAAGCAAACTGTAATCAATTTCGGGAAAAGTATCTACACTTGGCGACATTCCCAAGGGCGTAGTATTAATCAATAACTGGTGCGAGGCTAAAATCTCTGGTGTAATTTCCGAGTAAAGAATAGCACCGGGCACAGCTGTTCTTACCACCACCTGATATTGGATCTTTAATTTATCTAAAACGTACTTTACTGCTTTCGCCGCACCACCATCGCCAAAAACAAGTGCTTTTGTATGTTGTGGCCCTAACAATGGCTTTAACGATTCTTCAAAGCCGTATGCATCGGTATTGTAGCCTTTTAAATAGTTTTTATCTTCAAAAGTTTTAATGGAAATACAATTTACGGCGCCAATTTTTTCTGCAGCTTCATCTACTTCATTTAAATAGCAAAGCACGTTAACTTTATGCGGAATCGTAACATTAAGCCCACAAAGTGAAGGATTTTCACTTAGTAGATCGGGCAGTGATTTAATATCGGCTATAGGGAAAAGTTCGTATTGATGATCGGCTATGCCCTCATTTTGAAATTTTTCCGTAAAATATTTTTTCGAGAAAGAATGAGAAAGTGGGTATCCGATTAAACCGTATGTTTTCATATTTGATATAAATAAGCAAACCTTACAGGTTTTAAAAACCTGTAAGGTTTATTTAATATGCCCCGCAATGACGGATTTTGTCTTTATTTTACTTGGTTCAGGAAATAATCAAAAGTATCTCCGCGTAATCCTAAACGAATAGTTTCCAAAGGAATTACTTCTGCCGGGGCAATATTACCCAGGTTTACATTACTACCGATTAATTTAATAAACCAAACTTGCTGTTCTTTTTGAGGTGCTTCCCAAATAATGGTTTCTTCAGGAATCTGCGTTAATATTTCATCCACCAATCCTTCACGCACTTCTCCGCTTCCACGGTAAATTCCAACATTACCACCTTCTCGTGCTTCGGCAATTACCTTCCACGATCCCGCCTCAATTTCGGCCTGCATTAATTTAATCCACTTATATGGGGCAAATATTTTAGCGGCATCTTTACTGCCTACTTCAGAAATAACGGTTACCTGTTTAGCCAGTTCACTGATAAAACCACATTTTTTATCGTGCTCAATTTCGATAGAACCATCAGAAACTTCTGCATATTCCATTCCATACTGATCTAAAACACGTTGGTAATCTGAAAACTGGTTTCGGATAATAAAGGCTTCAAATAATGTTCCACCAAAATAGGTAGGAATGCCTGCACTTTTATATAAAGCTAATTTTTCTTTAAGGTTTGGTGTTACGTGTGATGTTGCCCAACCTAATTTCACAATATCTGTATGTACGCCGGCAACTTCAATAAAATCTTCAACCTGGCGTAGGCTCAATCCCTTATCCATAACCATTGTTAAGCCTTTTTGGCGTGGTTTAGCTGGACGTTCGGGAACGTTTAATAATGGATAATTCATATGCGTACAAAAGTGAAAAAAATTTTGAGATTTATTTGTTAAATTTTTCTCACAAGGTCGTTACCTTATATATCGGTTTATAACGTTCAAAATGGCACTATTATCCTGCAATTGCGGCAAATATTCAAATAAAATATAGTGTTTATCAGGGTCGGTTGTTAAAGCCGTTTCTAAATATCCCAGTGCATCGCCATAGTTCCCTAAGGCAAAAAGATAAGCCACCATCCGGTAATATAGTTCTGCTGCTTCCGGGTTATTCTTAATTGCTTCTGCCATCGTTTCAGATGCTTCCAGCAATTTCCCCTGTTCGTAAAGCACGGTACTAAAATCTAACCAGGCTTCGATATCCAAAGGATTAAACTCCAATACCTTTTCGTAAGCTTCAATCGATTCGTCAATCTGGCCTAATTTATAATAAGCATCAGCCATCGCAAACCAGAAATCGGCATTCTCCGCTTCTAAATCGATTGCTTTTTTATAAAAATGCAGTGATTCGAAATAACGTTCTTCAAAATTTAGTGTAACACCGATCCCAAACCAGGCATCTGCCATTTTAGGGTCCATTTTTACCGATTTTTTGTAGTAAGAACGGGCTTCGTCCATTTTTTCCAGTTTCTCATAACACTCTCCAATGGCACAATAGGTATCGGCATTAGGCTGTTCGTATTCGAAAGTCTGTTTATAAACATCTATCGCCTCATCGTACTTATCCAGCTGTACGAGCGCATTTCCTTTGTTAAAATAAGCCGAACTAAAATCTTCTTTAATTAGTATCGCGTAATCATAAGCGTCAATCGCTTTTTCGAAAAGGTTCAACTTGTGGAAACTATTGCCCAAATTATACCAGGCCGCATAAGAATACGGATCGGTATCGATGTATTGCTGATAAAACTTGATACTTTCTTCTTGCTTATCTAATACATCGTAACAGAAAGCCAGCTCATATAAACCATCCTGGTTCTCCATATTTTGCTCTAAACTAAGCTTAATATAGGTAATGGCGCTTTCATAATCGCCCATGCTCTGGTAAACATAAGCCATCTGTAATAAAATCTCATCGGTACTTTCGGCCAACCCCAATGCTTTTTCATAATTTTCCAAAGCCTCATCAAAACGTTCGGTATTTTGAAAAATATTACCGCGGAGCAAATAAATATCCGGTTCAGACGGTTCTAAAAGCTCAGCCTTTTGTAAAGCAATAAAAGCCTTTTCGTTGTTGTTGGTTAAAATGTAAAGGTGAGCCTGTTTGATTAAAAATACTGTTGCATAAGGGTGTTGACTGATTGCAAAATCAACTACCTGCAAAGCTTTGACCGGATCATTTTTCTCAATGTAGAAATCTACAATGTATTCGAATGCCCCTGCATCGAAGAAATACTGATCCTGGTTCCGGAGCATTTCTTCGTAACGTTCTACCGAGCGTTGTGCATCTTCGTTGGATTCAAAAAAGAATTCTTCTTCCATATATTATACTATTAAAGAACCGTGCCAGTTAGCAGAAAAACACATTATAAGTTTACAAGTTTTAATTATCCGTTTTTAAAATAATTATTAACATCAATCAGCTAAAACAGCGTAAATAGCTGACTATAAAGCGTATTGACTGTGATTAAGATGTGTGGATAATCGATAGATTTTTTGCAACATCGCGGTTCCTTTTCCCTTCTTTTACAAAAATACTATAAATTTATGGTATATACGTAATTAAGAAGTCATGAAAGGATTAGTCATTTTTGCCCTGTTTTTATTATGTTTTACTACAAATGGCTTTGCACAAAGCGATGATGAAAGTGCCATTAAAAAAAACATAGCCAAGCTTTTTACCGGCATGAAAGACGGAGACAGCACTTTAACAAGAAGTGCCTTTGCACCAGCAGCAATAATGCAAACCATCGTCAACAAAGAAGGTAAGGTGAGCATACGAACAGAATCGGTTAACAGCTTTATCAAAGTTATTGGCACTCCGCACCAGGATAAATACGATGAGCGTATTGTTTTTACTAAAATCTTAATCGATGGCCCTTTGGCTTCTGTTTGGACAGACTATAAATTTTACCTGGGTGAAAAATTTAGCCATTGCGGGGTTAATTCTTTTCAGTTGGTGAAAGGAGATAAGGGCTGGCAAATTGTTTATATTATTGATACCAGGAGAAAAGAGGGATGTAATCCTTAAAAGACAAATAGCCAGCTTTGGCAGATTGTAAAAAGAACGATCGTCATTCCCACGCAGGTGGGAATCTTAAAGCTCACTGCATTAAGATCCCCAATCAAGTTGGGAATGACGCATCGACACATAACTATGTTAATTATTATTCTTTTCCTAAATCAGCTGCGCCTTTTTTAAACAATTCGGCCTGTTTGCTTAGCTTTGTTTTAGCCTCTCCGCTTACTGCGGCAGCTTGTTGTGTTTTAGCCTGGGCAGCTGCAGTGTAGGCTCCTGAAAGTTGCTTATTTAAATAAGATTGTAATTTTAATCTTTCAATGGCGCCAGCAATGTTCATAATACCTTTTTCGGTAACTACGGGGTTATTGTTGGCTCTCAGATACTGAAAATACTGACCAACTACTGCAAAAACTTCATTCTTATCGCCTGTAAGCATAATGTTATCATAAAATGCCTGATACTCATCTTTTGGTTCGTTGATATATAACGTTGCAATAGAAGCTGCTATATGTGCTTTTGTATCTTCATCTAACGATGCTAAAGTTGCGATACTTTCTTGTGGAGCCAATTTGGCCAAACCATCAACACCAGCAGCAATTACCCTGTACGACCTGTCTTTTAAGCTTTCTAACATTAAATTTTTATATGCCTGATCGCCAGTTTCAGCTAATTTCAAAATTGCAGCTGATCTTGCTTCGGTATTTTTATCTGTTTTGGCGATCTGAAGTAAAATCGGCAAAGCTGCTGCTTTAATCTGAGTATCGTCTAAATTAATGCCATCTATACTTAAAGTTCTCAAATCTGCCGATTGATCTTTTAAACCTTCTAGCAATACGAGTTGGCCGCTTTTGGCTTTACTCTGCATAATAAATTGTAAGGCTTCAATTCTATTGGCATAACTAGGGGCATTTTTGTATTGGAAATAATAGTTTTCAGCAGTTTTGTTATCGTTGGTTTCGCCAACTAAAATTTTATCTACATCAAAATCGATTAAATCCGGTTTAGCACTCACCTCAAAACTAAAATTCTGCTCACGACTATTAATCAGAACCTCTTTTCTGATTTTTTGACCTCCCGCGTAAATATCAATTTTGACCGGTAGCGTAAAGGTCTGCACGCTCGAATCCTGTGTCTGCTTAACTTTAATTGTTGCCTTGCCGTTTTCGTAGCCATAATCGATACTTAAAATCGGGTGGCCGCCATTGTAATACCACTGATTAAAATACGGACTCCAATCTTTTCCGGTAACATCTTCCATTGCCAAACGCAATTGGTGCGTTTCGCCATTTTTAAAGGCATTTGTAGTGAGGTAGCGGTTAAGCGACTTATAGAAAGCTGCATCGCCCATCTGGTTTTTTAAGGCATACAGAATAATCGAACCTTTGGCGTAGCTGACATTATCGAACATATCTTCTTTATCGTTGTAATAGAAGCGGGCCAAAACCGGACTTTCGCCTTTTTTAGTTGAGCCTAGGTAAGACTGAAGTTTTTCGTAACGCGATTTATCTTCAGCATCCTTACCCGCATCATGCCCATGCCAGATTACCTCGCCAAAGGTGGCAAAAGATTCGTTCATGGTTAAATTAGACCACGATTCGGCCGTTACATAATCGCCAAACCACTGGTGAAAAAGTTCGTGTGCAATGGTTCCTTCTTCATTTTCGTCCAATAATTCCCGATCGGTTTTTTGCACCTGCTCGCCGTGCAAAGTTGCTGTAGTATTTTCCATCGCACCCGAAACGTAATCTCTGGCTACCACTTGTGCATATTTGTTCCATGGATAATCTACACCCAACAGATTGCTATAAAATTGGATCATATCAGGCGTTTTACCAAAAATCTGTTTGGCGTAAGGCGCGTATTTAGGCTCCAGGTAATAACTCACTTCCTTACCTTTATAAGTATCTTTTGTAATTTTGAATTCTCCCACAGCCATCATAAACAAGTATGGCGAGTGAGGAAGCTCCATTTTCCATGTATCGGTTCGGGTTCCATCTGCATTGGCTTTCTGGCTCACCAATTTTCCGTTAGAGAGTGTTGTATATTTCGATTTTACCGTAATTGAAATCTCTTCAGTAGTTTTCTGATCAGGTTTATCGATAGTGGGAAACCATGCCGAAGATGATTCTGTTTCACCCTGTGTCCAGATCTGCGTTGGTTTATTTTTATCCGCCCCATCCGGGTTGATAAAATATAAACCTTTAGCATCGGTTATGGCCGCACTCCCCTTTACTTTCAGTTCATCAGGTTTAGCAGTATAAGCAATATATACCGTATACTTTTCAGTATTAGTGTACTTTTTATTTAATGTGATGTACAGTTTATTATTGTTATAAACATATTTAAGCGGGGTATTTCCTTTTACGCCAACCAATGCAACGGTTTTAATATCCATTCCCTGTGCATCAAGTGTTAAAGAGTCTGTAGCATAAAAATGAGGCTTTAAAGTAACCCATTCCTTACCAAATAGGTATCGCTTAGCATAATCAAAAGATACATCGAGTTTGGTATGTATCAGATCGTTAACTTTAGTTGCAGTTACACGGTAAATATTTAAGTTGTTCGATTTTTCTACAGGCAGTTCCTGCGCAAAAAGTGGTTTAGCCATAAAGGCCGAAGCCAGCATTATCCCACAGGCAATAATTTTTTTATCCATTTTTATGTTGTTACAGTTAGTTTTACTTTAAACGAGCTATTTGTGCTAAAGTTAAAACGCAAATGTAGTTCCCTTTCGTTTGTTTTTACAAACACATTAAAACATTTAATTGGTTGCTACAGGCTTCAAAATGTAACCTTTAAGTTGCAGTCCTTTTATCAAACCTTCAGTACCTACTAAATGACCCGCCCCGACCGCTATAAACAACGACTGGTTTTGCATTAAGGCAGGTAATTGATCCAACCATCTTTTATTTCGATTTTTTAACACTTCAGTCATAAACTCTTTGGTTTCCTCGTCTTGTATTTTAAAAAAATCGGTTAATTTATCGATATCCTGGGTGATATAATACGTTTTCAGCTCTTCCATTTTTTGTTTGCTTTTATCTCCCTCCCTAATCGATTTCAGCAATGCTTTTTTTTGTTTTTGCAGATCATTATCGAATAAAAGTGCTCCCTGATACTCGGCTGTTTCTAACCCATACAATGATTTACCATTGTTTTTAGCATATGCCTGGAAACTATTATCAATTCCTTCTCCTACATCTTTTAATAGATCTGCATTATCAAAAAACACCATCATAAACGACACCATTGCAGGCTTAAAGTTGTTTAGCTCCTTTAATTCAAAATCGGGCTGTTTGGTTTTGAAATAATCTTCTACCTCTTTAAATTCTGCTTTTGTTAATAAACTATCGAGTGTGTTGTTTTTCATCATTAAAAAAGGCGCCATTTTCTTCTGTATGGTACTATCCATTACAATTTCACCCACTACCGCATCGGCCGATTTCAATTTCTCCTGCAAAACCTTCATGGTATCCGCAAATTTAGCCCCTATTAAATGATGCGTGCCAAATAGATAGGAAGGCTTTTTTAGCCCATTACCAGAAATTTCCCATAAAAGAGAGTTCGTTGCCTTCTTGGGTTGTGCGTTAAGGCTGAGCCCGAAGCCTAAAAGGGCAATGAATAATAGTTTAATTTTTTTCATTGAATAGTAGTATTGAGTAAAATTAGGGTAAGATATTAAGAATTATGCTAAAGCTAAGCTTGTGTAGGCACTAGAAAATGTGCTCTCATAAAATATTGCTTTCATAAAGGCAAATCCTTATTTTGGTCAAATATGAAAAACGCGCTATTACTCCTTATTGCAATCTGCATCACCACGCTCGTTTCTGCCCAGCAGTATGTTATTAACGCACAAATTACTGGCTTTGAAAACGGAACTAAGTTTTACTTAAACGATTCGGAGCTTGATACCGACATTGATAGCGCCATAATCAAAAATAATGTTCTAAATTTCAAAGGCATGCTTAGGAAAACACCTCAATCATTATGGGTAAAAACAACTGTAGCCAAGGAGTTTTACTATTTTACCTTACTAATGGGAAATGAAAAAATTAATGTAAAGGGAGACATTAAGGATTTTCCTTTTGACCTGAAGATAACGGGATCAAAAACACAGGATATGCATAATAAAATGATAGACTTGACTAAAGCAGGTTATAAGCAACGGAATAAATTAGTAGCGGAATATTTTGCACTGACAGGAGATAGTGCGAAATTAAAGGCTAAAGCGATATGGAAGGTGATTGGGAAAATAGATAGTACAGACAGGATTACAAGAATGAATTTTGTAAGGCAGAATTTAAATAGTTTCGAAGCACTCGATGCTCTTTTCTATCTTAAAAATGACTTTCCGAGAGACACAATACGTAAATTTTACAATTCTCTCCATGCAGATTTTAAGAATACTTTATATGCAAAAAGAATTGATACGTATTTAAAGGTTGGGGATATTATCGATAAAGGAGATAGTTTCTACAATTTTTATGCTTTCGATAAAGATGCTAAGCAACATTCTTTAGCTGAGTTGTCGGGCAAGTATATATTATTGGATTTTTCAACTTCTTTCTGTGGCCCTTGTATAGAATCCATTCCAGAGTTAAAGGAAATCTCTCAAAAGCTCAATGATAATTTATCAGTAGTCTCCTTTTCATGTGATGCAGGGAAGGAAACTTGGTTAAAGGGCTTAAATAGAGATCAACCTCAATGGCTAAGCCTCTGGGATGGGAAAGGATTTTATGGCGAAACAATCATCAAATATGGTGTTTCTGGTTATCCTACTTTTGTACTAATCAATCCACAAGGCAAGATCGTCTCCAAATGGTCAGGCTATGAAAAAGGAGCACTATTTAAGAAAGTTCTTGGACAGATCTCTACAAAATCTAATTAATATTCTGTTTTGCACTTAAGCCCAAACTCAATGTGTAAAAGAGAATCACGAATAATTTGATCTTTCTATTAAGTAAGGGTTTTCAGCCGATTGTGATAAGATAAGCGGTAAACATACCTACTTTCCTTTATTTTTTTTGTTTTTTTGTGTAAATCGTTAGATATATGACTACAGATATTCAATCCATTTTAAACAAACTGGGCATTAATGCAAGCAATGCCGCCTATAGTACAGGCAGCAATTGGGGCGGTGAACTTAATCCAAATACATTAGAAAGTTTTTCTCCTGTTGATGGTAAGCTGATTGCTTCGGCAAAGGTTGCAAGTGCTGCTGATTATGATGCTGTTGTACTTAAAGCGCAGGAAGCATTTACAGCATGGCGTTCGGTTCCAGCGCCCAAAAGAGGAGAAATTGTGCGCCAGTTTGGTGACGCATTACGCGAAAACAAAGATGCCTTGGGTACCTTAGTTTCTTACGAGATGGGCAAAAGTTTGCAGGAAGGGCTTGGCGAAGTACAGGAAATGATCGATATCTGTGATTTCGCCGTAGGTTTATCGAGACAGCTTTATGGTTTAACCATGCACAGCGAGCGCCCGAGCCACCGCATGTACGAACAATGGCATCCTTTGGGAATTGTAGGTATCATTTCTGCATTTAATTTTCCTGTAGCCGTATGGAGTTGGAATACCGCCCTGGCCTTGGTTTGCGGCAATGTTTGCATTTGGAAGCCATCAGAAAAAACCCCTTTAACCGCCGTTGCGTGCCAACATATTATTGCGAAGGTTTTTAAAGATAACGATATAGCCGAAGGCGTTTGTAACCTTGTTTTAGGAGATAGGGAAGTTGGAGAACTGATGACAAATGATGGACGCATCCCTTTAATTTCTGCCACCGGCTCTACAAGGATGGGCAAGGCAGTTGGCGCAGCTGTTGGTGCACGGTTAGGGAAAAGCCTGTTGGAGCTAGGCGGCAATAATGCCATTATCATTTCAGAACATGCTGATTTAGATATGAGTTTAATTGGTGCTGTATTTGGTGCTGTTGGTACTGCAGGCCAGCGCTGCACTTCTACCAGAAGATTAATTATACACGAAAGCGTATATGATGCTTTTACTGCTAAACTGGTTAAAGCTTACGGACAGTTGCGCATAGGCGATCCATTAGATCAAAATAACCACGTTGGTCCGCTGATTGATACCGATGCAGTTGCAGCTTACCTAGATTCTATAGCAAAATGTAAGGCCGAAGGCGGCAATTTTGTGGTAGAAGGAGGCGTTTTATCTGGCGATGCTTATACAAGCGGGTGTTATGTAAAACCATGTATTGCCGAAGTTCAGAATGATTTTAACATTGTTCAGCATGAAACATTTGCGCCTATTTTATATCTGATTAAATACAAAACATTAGAGGAGGCCATTGCCTTGCAAAATGCCGTTCCTCAAGGATTATCATCGGCCATTATGACCTTGAATTTAAGAGAGGCTGAGCAGTTCTTATCCGCTAACGGATCTGACTGTGGCATAGCCAACGTAAATATCGGTACTTCAGGTGCAGAAATTGGTGGTGCTTTTGGTGGTGAGAAAGAAACCGGTGGTGGCCGTGAAAGTGGATCGGATGCCTGGAGAGCTTATATGCGCAGACAAACCAATACCATCAATTATTCGAATACACTGCCTTTAGCACAGGGGATAAAATTTGATTTGTAAAATCGTCCTCGTTTGTAACAAACGATCATCTTTTTAAAATAAAAAAGGCACTAAATTTAAAATTTAGTGCCTTTCTGGTAAAATATATGATGGAGTTAGAATAGTTTTTCTAGTATATCTACTTGTATATCATCGTAGCGGGATTTGTTGTTGTTTGCTAAAAGTGATTTTCCTGTTAATCTGATACTACTTTCTTGAGCGGTAAAACCGTCCATGTTTATTTTCGATGCTACGCCCAAAACAGCTTGGTGTGTATCGGTAGTGCCTTCCAATTTTAATGATGCGCCATCTTTAATATTTGTTGATAAATTAACCGTATTGGCTTTAATATCTGCCGATGCCTCATCATTTAAAACAATGCTTAGGTTTAACAGGTTGAAATTTCCAGCAGTGTTTACACTTGCAGTATTTGAAGCTTCGATGGCAGTTAAATTGTTTACGTGGGCAATTACGGTTAGGGTATTTTTATCAAAAGAGCTGATCCTAAGTTCTTCGCCCTGCTGTTGCACCAACGCATTTTTGGTATAATACTGATCATAAACCACAACACTTTCTTTGGCATCCTGAACAAGGATCAGTTTCACATTTCCGGAAACTACAATTTTGCTTATGTTTTTAACTTTTGTTAATGCAGTGTAGCTGGTATTATTTTCTGTTGCGTTTGCTACTACTGTTGCGCTGCTTAAAGTAACCATTACTAATGCTGCTGCGAATAAATTTTTGATAGAAGTTTTCATGACCTTAATATTTTTATGTTTATAAATCTTTATTTTAAATCCCTAATTATTAGGTGGTTTTGTAATTAAGACTATATACTATCAAAAACGTTTCAGCCAATTATGGGCTATTATACCATGGGCTTGTATTTATAGACGAACGCCTAATTAACCTATATGAAAAACGATTTGTTGTAAACCTGAAAGATTAAAATGAATTGACTATTAGGCAATAATGTTAAAAAAGGTTAAAGCATTATGCACAACTAACATATTAGTTTTATATTCGGCAAACAAAACAAAATCCTATCTATGAAACGCCTACTACTCTCGCTGTGCTTTTTTATTTTTATCACAACTTATTCCAGGGCGCAGGGTCTACACACGATTAAAGGCCGAACGATTGATACAGCATCGACAACGCTTTTATCAGGAACATCTATTGCCGTTTTAAATGCAAAAGATTCTACTTTGGTAAAATTTACCCGTGCAGCAGAAAATGGCTCATTCGAACTTACTGGCATTAAAAATGGAAAGTTTATCTTATTGGTTTCTTATCCTAAGTATGCAGATTTTGTAGATCATTTTACGCTCGATTCTACCACTCAGGTTAAAGATTATGGAAAAATTAATCTTACCGGGATGGCCAAAATTCTTGCCGATGTAATTATTAAAGGGAACAGAACAGCCATAAAAATTAAAGGTGATACCACAGAGTTTGATCCGAAAGCATATAATATCGAACCTAATTCGAAGGTAGAAGATTTAATTAAACAGTTTCCAGGTTTTCAGATAGATAAGGATGGGAAAATTACAGCTCAAGGCAAAAGTGTCCCAAAGGTATTGGTAGATGGTGAAGAATTTTTTGGTGATGACCCCACGCTGGTAACCAAAAATCTTCGGGCTGATATGGTAGAATCTGTTCAACTTTACGATAAGGCTAGCGATCAGGCTAGTTTTACCGGCATTGATGATGGCGAAAAAACCAAAACACTTAACATTAAACTAAAAGAAGATAAAAAGAACGGCTATTTCGGTAAAGTACAAGGTGGTTATGGCACTAAAGATTTTTATCAGGGTCAGGGAATGTTCAATAAATTTTGGGGCAAAAAGAAATTTTCGGCCTACGGCATTTTAGGCAACAATGGTACAGTAGGTTTAGGTTGGGACGACCGGGATAAATATGGGGGCTCTGGTGGCCTGACGATGAGTGATGATGGTGGAATGTATTTTAGTAGTGGAAGCGATGATTTTGATAGTTATGACGGACAATATAATGGTGAGGGTTTACCTGTAGCCAGAACCGGGGGCTTGCATTTCGATAACAAATGGAACAAAGACAAGGAATCGTTAAATACGAATTATAAAATTGGATCGATCAGAGTTACGGGTAATAGAAATTCGATAAATCAGAACAATTTTTCATCGGTTATTCAGAATAACACCTCGGATCAATCATTTGACAAAGACATGTTCAGACAGAAATTGGATGTGATGTATGAAATCAAAATCGACACCACATTAACGATGAAAGTAAATGTTGATGGCGCATTGAAAAAAAGTAATACCTCAAACCATTTTATAACCGAAACTACTGATGGCAACAATGGGTTCTTAAATTCATCAGATAGAACACTAAGCAATGAGGTGGATGATCAAAATTTTAACATGAACGTTTTATTCACCAAAAAATTAAAGAAAAAAGGGCGTACATTATCATTAAACTTAAATCAATCGATCAACAAAAGTAATAGTGAAGGGTATTTAAATTCGCTTAACAGAAGCTTAGGAAAAGTAGATAGTCTTACCAACCAATTAAAGGCTAACGATATTACTAACAGTGCCTTCAAATTAAATGCAGCTTACACAGAGCCTCTATCTAAAACCTTAACTGTAATTATAAACTATGGTTTAACTTTAATGAACGGAAAATCGGATAGGCTATCCTTTAATCAATCTGGAAGTGGCAAATATGATATTTTAGATACACTCTACAGTAACAACTTTGAACTGAACCAGACCATCAATCAGGCTGGAGCAATTTTCAATTATAAAAAAGGCAAAACCGTTATCAATTTTGGTTCGAAGTTTAGTGGTGTAAATTTTAAGCAGGATGACATTTACCACAACAAAACCTATGTAAGAAACTTTATTAATTATATGCCTCAAGCATCTTATCAATATCGTTTTTCTCAGCAAAAATCGTTTAGAATTAGCTATAACGGTAATACCAATCAGCCCTCACTTGATCAACTTCAGCCAGTAAGGGTAAATGACGATCCATATAATGTTGTGGAAGGAAATCAAGATTTAAGACCATCATTCAGAAGCAATATTAACGCTAATTACAACGCATACAAAGTTTTAACCAATCAATCGGTTTGGTTAAGTGGCTCCTATAGCTTTACTGCAAATCCAATTATTAGCGATGTAACCACTGATGGTGTTGGTAAAAGTACCTATCGTTACATCAATTACAATGATAAAATGCAGACAAATTTCTATTTGTATGGACAGATAAGCAGGAAAGTAAACACGCTTGGCGAGATAAATCTTGGTTTAAACGCAAACGCAAATGGGAGTTCTTCTTATAACTTTATTACCATCAACGATAATAGAACCTTAAATAATACTAAAAACTATACCTACAGTGGGGGTATCAATATTTCGAAATACAAAGATAAAAGTTATAGTTTTTATACCCGCTTTGGCCCAACATACAACATGTCTAGAGCAAGTATTGGTAGGAATAGTGATGGGTGGGGATGGACTGGTTATGCGTCGGGTAATGTGCAATTACCAGGGAAGTTTGAAATATCTACAGATGCAGAATACCAGTACAATGGAAAAACACAAGTGCTTACCGAAAGTTTTGAGCGTCTTATCTGGAATGCATCAGTAAGTAAAAAATTCTTCAAAGCAGAAAATTTAAGATTCTCAGCAACTGTAAATGATATTCTTAACCAGAATATCGGCTTTAATCGTTCGGCCAACAATACAACCATTAGCCAAAGCAGTTATACCACCATAAGGCGGTATTTAATGTTCTCGGTATCATGGGATTTTAGCAAAATGGGCGGCGGTATTAAAACACAAAAATAATTATCATGAAAACTACACTAAAATATATCGTCTTATTTGCTGTTATTTTCATCAGCAACGATCTTTTCGCCCAAAATATACACTTCATAAAAAATGGTGTGATCGAATTTGAGAAAAGATCAAATATGTATGCCTTGATTAAAAAGAGGATCAATAAAGATAATGAGACTTATATGAATCAGGCTTTTGAGCAATATAAAAAGAACAATCCACAGTTTAAAGTTGCCAAAAGCACCTTAAACTTTACCAGTGATAAAAGTTTATATAAGTGGCCAACGGTAGAAGAAACGATGAATAACAATTGGCTATCATCTGATGTTCTGGCTGATTTAAAAAATACAATTGCTACAAATTTCAATCAGCAAACCAGTGCTACACAAAAAAGTGTTTACGAAGACACTTATCTGGTTAAAGATAGCGTGCGTAAAATTAACTGGAAAATTACCGACGAAACAAGAGAAATTGCAGGCTACGAATGCCGCAGGGCAAATGCCATCATTATGGATTCGGTTTATGTGGTGGCTTATTACTCCAACCAAATTGCTGTTTCTGGTGGTCCAGAATCTTTTACCGGATTACCAGGCATGATTTTAGGTTTAGCTTTACCTCACGAAAATGTAACCTGGTTTGCAACTAAAGTAACAGAAGTTGCCGTGCCAGAGAAAGATTTAGCACCGCCTACAAAAGGAAAGCCGACAGATAATAAAGGTTTGAAAGCCATATTACTTGGCGCGATGAAAAATTGGGGCGAATACGCGCATCCCATATATAAGGCTTTTTCACTTTAACACCATAAATTCCATTCTTGTAATTATGCCTATTTTAGCGTAATCAATAGAATAGTAATGTACAGTGCACTTTATAACCACATCAATAGATTCATAGATTTGAATAGCGATGAACAAGAAACCCTTGAGTCGCTACTCAAATCTTTTTCCGTTAAAAAGAAGGCTTTTTTATTAGCGCAAGGACAAACCTGCAGGGCAAATTATTTTGTAGTAAAAGGCTGTTTAAGGCTTTATTTCATTGACATAAAGGGCGCTGAGCAAACCACTCAATTTGCCATAGAAAACTGGTGGATTACCGATCTAACCAGCTTTCTTTTTCAGGAACAATCTGAATTTTATATCCAGGCGGCAGAAGCCACCGAGGTGATTGCCATTGAGCATCATCATTATGATGAAATGTTCCATAAATTACCCAAGCTGGAACGGTATTTTAGGTTGATTCTGCAAAAAAACCACCAGGCATCGCAAAGAAGGATAAAATTCCTGTATAGCCAAACCGCTGAAGAAAGATATCGTCATTTTAATAGTTTATTCCCTGAATTTGTACAGCGTGTGCCACAGTATATGCTGGCTTCTTACCTCGGCTTCACCCCCGAATTTCTGAGTAAAATCAGGGCTAAAAAGTAACTCTTCATTATTCGCTTTTTTTAGGTTACGAATCAACATTTCATTTCTTAAACTACATTAAGTTTTTTGATAGTTAAGTTGCAGACCTTTACATCGTAATCAAAAAACAAATAAAATGGAAAATAGAATCAACATCCAAAAAGTAGAACCTGCAGCTTACCAAGCCATGTATGGTTTAGAGAAATATTTATCAACCAGCAAACTAGATCCAATTCTTTTAGAACTGATTAAAATGCGTGCATCACAAATTAACGGCTGTGCATTTTGCTTAAATATGCACTCAACCGATGCCCGCAAAATAGGTGAAACCGAACAGCGTTTGTATTTATTAAATGCCTGGAGAGAAACAACTTTATTTACGCCGCAAGAAGAAGCTGTTTTAGCTTTAACAGAAGAAGTAACCTTAATTAGCCACCATGTTTCTGATGCAACTTATCAAAAAGCCGCAAGCTTTTTTAACGAACAGGAATTAGCGCAGATTATTATGGCTATAGTTACCATTAATGCCTGGAATAGACTTGCTATTACCGCTAAAGTAATGGTTGGCTAACCAAATGCTGATTTCAGCTTATCACAAAGACACGAGAACACTTGGTTAACATTCAAAATAACTTCGTGTTTTGGTGTCTTTATGCTTTAAAATAGATTAGTAAGTGATAAATTTATAGTACCCTTAACAACAAACCTTTTAAGTACTCTCCTTCTGGAAAAGAAATCCGAACGGGATGATCTTCCGGTTGGCAGAATTGTTTAATAATCTGAACTTCCTTGCCTGCATCAAGCGCAGCCCAGGCAATTATCTGTTTAAAGGTTTCAATATCAACTGCACCCGAGCAAGAGAAAGTAGCCAATAAGCCTCCTTTTTCTAGCAATAGCATACCTAAACGATTTAAATCTTTATAGGCTCTTGCCGCGCGGTCTAATGCCGAACGCGATGGTGCATATTTAGGTGGGTCGAGCACAATCACATCAAACAATTCGCCCGATTCTTTGAAAGCCCGGAGTTGTTTGTTTACATCTGATTGTATCGCTGTTACTTTAGCCGCATCGAATTTGTTTAAGGCTACATTCTGCTTTAATGTTTCAACCGCCAAACCTGAACTATCAACGCTGGTAACGCTAGCGGCATCATTAGCCAGGCTATTCAAGCTAAAACCACCACTATAACTAAAACAGTCTAAAACTTTTTTACCTTTTGTATAACTGGCTAAAATCCTTCGGTTATCACGCTGGTCGCAATAAAAACCAGATTTTTGTCCTTCAGCAATATTGATATTATAAATAATTCCATTTTCTTTTACCTCTAAAAGTTCTGGAGGATTTTCGCCCCAAAGTAATCCATTTTCAATGGGTAAACCTTCGTGGGTGCGAGCGGTTGCATCACTTTTATCAAAAATTCCTTTTGGATTTAATTCGGTTTTTAAAATTTCTACAATTTCTGCTTTCACTTTTTCGATTCCAGAACTTAGAATCTGTAACGATAGGAAATCGGCATACTGATCGACAATTAAACCTGGCACGAAATCGGCTTCACTAAACACTAAACGACAGGTATTGGTCTGCTCGTTTAAAATAAACTGACGTGAAGCAATAGCCTGTTTTAACCGGTTTTGATACCAGCTGGGATCAATAGTTTGTGTTTCGTCCCACTCTAATAAACGAACGGCAACACGCGAATTGCTGTTGAAATATCCATAGGCCAGAAATTCATGATCAAAAGCAAAAACTTTTACTACATCACCATCTTCAGGTTTTCCTTTAACTTTTTCTAATGCGCCAGAAAATACCCATGGATGTCTTTGTAGTGCCGCTTTTTCTTTGCCCTTTTTTAATGTAATTTCTACCATGGTGCAAAGGTAATAATTAGTTTGGAGAGTAGCGTTCGGCGCCTAGCGATAAGCGTTTCATACGAAGCGCGTATCAGAACGTCTGTTAAATCGGAGTGCTTATTTGGATGTAGCGTTAAACGCTTAGTGCTGGGCGCTTACTGCTTTGCCATCTTAACCAGTTCCGTATCCAAAACCTTGGTTTCAAACTCAGTTACAGGCCTTTTAGCCTCGATCATCGAAATCAATAATTCTGTGGCCACCTGTCCCATTTCGAATGCAGGCTGTTTAACTGAGGTTAAGGATGGCGAAAACAGTTCGACTAGATTAGAATTGGTAAAACCCGCTATCGCAATTTTATGTGCCACTTCAGGATTGGTTTTCTTTAGGGCCATAATACAGCCTGTGGTTAAGCGGTCGCTCGAGATAAAAATCCCATCGGGCTTAAGCGGCAAAAGTTCTTTCACCGCTTCTTCAAGTTCTGCGCTGTGCATACCGCCATGCTGGCAATATTTCACCAGTTCGGGTCTAAATTCGATATGATATTTAACCAAAGCCGCTTTATAACCTTTTAACCTTTCTTTCGTTATCGAAAGGTTTTCGGAATTCGTTAAATGGGCAATGGTTCTTTTTCCTGATAAAATAAGATGTTCTGTAGCATCAAAAGAACCCTTAAAGTTATTGGCAATTACTTTATGGGTTTCAAAATCTTCGGGCACCCGATCAAAAAACACAATTGGTAAGCCCTTGGCATATAAATCTCTTAAATAATCGATATCCTGTGTTTCTGAAGAAAGCGCAATTAATAAACCATCAATAGAACGCGATGCCAAGTGTTCTACGTTTAGCTTTTCCTGCTTATACGACTCGTGGCTTTGAGAAATAATAACATGATAATCTTTATCGTAAGCAATTGATTCAATGCCATTTATAACCTGTGAAAAAAAGTTATTCGCAATTTCACTTGCAATAATGCCGATAGAATAGCTACGGCGCTCCTTTAAACTTCTGGCAATCGGATTGGCACGATAATTTACCTTTTCAGCATAGGCTAAAACCAGCTTTTTTGTTTCTTCACTAATTTCGTAACGATCTCTTAAGGCACGGGAAACCGTAGAGGTAGATAGTCCCAATGCTTTAGCAATATCTTTTATGGTAGATGTTTCAAATCTCATTTTTCGTATTGGGTACAAGTTACAAAAAATATCTCTTTAAGGGGATTCACTCACCAATATTAATAAACGTTAAATTAACGTTTTTGGGAACGTTTGCACAGTTTTTTAGTTAAAATTGGTTTCAAACGGTTTTTAGTTTGTAAAATTGTTACCTCAACGTAACCAAATATAAACAAACAATAACATTCCGAAATAGAATTATATTCTATCTGCAAGCGGTTGCAGAATCTTAAAATAACCAAATCACTTCAAATAAATAATTTATGAGCAGAGTTCTACTCTTTTTAGCATTTTTCTCTTTTTTTGGATTATCTGTCGCTCAAGCACAAAACAGACAATTAACAGGAACTGTAAAGGATAAAGCCGACGGGCAGGTACTGGTAGGCGTTAGTGTAAACGTTAAAGATACTAAAATTGCAGCCAGTACCGATGCAAACGGAACCTATAAAATCAATATTCCATCCAATGGTGCCACGGTAACGTTTACTTATGTTGGTTACAAAACCAGGAACGTCACTGTAACCAGCCAAACAAAAGTTGATGTCAGCCTGGAAGAAGATGCAAACAACCTTCAGGAGGTAACTGTAAATGTGGGTTATGGAACGGTTTCAAGGGATAAACTTTCTTCTGCAGTATCGAGTGTAACAGCTAAAGATCTGGCCGATTTCCCGGTAAGCACTGCTGCACAGGCATTGGCAGGGAAACTTGCCGGCGTTTCGGTAACCACAACCGAAGGATCTCCGGGTGCAGAAATCGAGGTTAAAGTAAGAGGCGGAGGTTCATTAACCCAAAGTAATGCCCCGCTTTATATCGTAGATGGGGTTCAGCTGGATAATGCGCTATCGTTGTTATCTCCAAACGAGATCCAATCAATAGATGTATTGAAAGATATTGCTTCGACAGCCATTTATGGTGCGCGTGCGGCTAATGGTGTAGTTATTATTACTACAAAAGGTGGTAAAGAAATGAAAACTGCCGTTTCTTTTGATGCTTATGCAGGTGCAAGGCAGATTGTTAACGAACTATCGGTAATGAATCCTTATGATTACGTTTCTTACCAATACCAACTTTATAATTACAACACTTCGCAGGATGTAAAAGATGCATTTACCAAACGTTATGGCACTTTTGAAGATCTCGACATTTATAAAAATATCCAAAATATCGATTGGCAGGACAAAGTTTTTGGTCGTCAGGCTTTTTCGAATACGCAGGTGGTAAACTTAGCGGGCGGAACCAAAGCCACCACTTTCAATTTTACTGCAAATAATACGCAAGAAGATGGGATTATGCTAAACTCGGGCTATAGACGCACTTTTGCTTCATTTCGTTTCGACCATAAAATTTCCGATAAATTCCGTACGGGCATCAACCTGCGTTACAGCCGTCAGCGAATAGATGGCGTAGGTACTTCGAGCTCCGGATCGCAAGGAACCAACCGTTTACGCAACTCGGTACGTTACCAACCTTACAATGGCGCAGGCGATTCTGGCGATCAATTTGATGCCGATTATGGTGCAACTTTATTAACCAATCCGATTACCTTGGCTAATCAGGAGCTTAAATACGATTACCGAAACGATTTTATCAGCAGCGCCTATTTAAGCTACCAGATCTTAAAAAACCTAAGCTTTAAAAGTACGCTTGGTTTAAACTTTAGCGATCGTAAAACGAATACCTTTAACGGTCCTTTAAGCGGTGTGGCCCGCAATGCAGCGGGTTTACCAGTTGTGGTTTTGGCCAATTCGAGCACTAAAACTCTAACCAATTCCAATACGCTTAATTACCGGCCAAATCTGGGTGGCAAACACGAACTTGATATTTTGATCGGTCAGGAGATCAATCAATCAGACAATAACCAGAACAGCACTACGGTTAAATATTTCCCAGTTAACATTACTGCCGAAGAAGCTTTTGGAAACATTCAGAAAGCCAGCCCCGGCACCGGACAGGTTCAGGATGCACCAACAACTGGCGTAAGCGGATTCAGGTTATTTTCTTATTTCGGAAGGGCCACTTATACTTTCGATAACAAATACATTTTAACCGCTTTGGTAAGGCGCGATGGTTCTTCGCTATTTGCTGCAAATAACCGCTGGGGGACTTTCCCGTCAGCACAATTTGCATGGAGGGCTTCAGAAGAGGGCTTTATTAAAAATGCACAGTTGAACTGGTTGGATAATTTAAAAATCAGGGCGAGTTATGGTTCTGCAGGTAACAACAGGATAGACCCAGATTTATACAAGACGTTGTTTTACACCAATTCGGTAAGTGCCGGTTATGCGGCGAGTGATGCATCCATTACTCCCGGACTTGCCACAATAGCCCTAGCCAATCCTTCGTTAAAATGGGAAACGACCATTTCATTAAACTTTGGTGTTGATTTCAGCTTATTCAAAAACCGTTTATCGGGATCAATTGATGTGTATCAAAACCACGTGAAAAACCTGATCCTAAACGCCGATATTCCATCTATTTTGGGAAATGCATTTCAGCTTCAGAATGTCGGTTCTACACAAAACAGAGGGCTTGAGTTGCAATTAACAGGTTCGATCGTTAAAACCAAAGATTTTACTTACAACAGCAGCTTTAACATCGCTTTCAACAGGAATAAAGTTTTGGGTCTTGCATCAGGCGTTACAGCAGTTAAAGCTGCTTCGGGCTGGGTAAATAATTTAGATGATTTCTATGTTGAAGTGGGTAAACCCGTTGGACAGTTTTATGGCTATGTTTCAAACGGTTTTTATACCCTTGATGATTTCGATCGCGCTACTTACGAATCGACAAACAGATGGGTTTTAAAACCTGGCGTAACGGATAATGCAGCCATTATCGGTAAAGCAACTGTAGCGCCGGGCGATATGAAATTACTAAAAACCACCAACACGGCCAGTAATACAATTACCGTTGATGACAGAACCGTTTTAGGTAATGCACAACCGAAATTTACCGGCGGTTTAAATCAGCAATTTGCTTACAAAGGTTTTGATATGAGCATTTTTGTTAACTTCTCGGTTGGCGGAAAAGAATACAATGCCAATAAAGTTGAGTTTACTTCTCAATATAATGTTAAAGACAATAACCTGTTATCGACAATGAACGACAGGTGGAAATGGTACAATACAAATGGTGCTTTAATTACCAATTGGGATCAGCTTGCTGCTGCCAACGCCGATACGAAAATCTGGACACCCGTTACCAATAACTATTTCTTAACCTCGTACAGTATCGAAGATGCTTCCTATTTAAGGATCACGAATGTTACCCTGGGTTATTCGCTACCTCAAAAACTATTGGCAAGAACCAAAGTAATTAACAAAGTCCGCTTTTATGCTACTGTAAACAACCTTTATACCATTACCGGTTATACTGGTTACGACCCGGAAGCGAGTACGCGCAGAGGCAATCCATTAACGCCGGGCGTAGATTATGCAGCCTATCCGCGTAGCCGTTACATTTTGGCAGGCTTAAATGTTACCTTTTAATTTGAACTGATCATGAACAAAGCATATTTAAAATATAAATTATTGGTGGTGCTGTTAGCTGTAATGGCATTTACCTCGTGCAAAAAATACCTTGATGTAACTTCGCCATCAACCACTTCGCCCGAATCGGCTTTTGGAAGTACATCAAACACCAATGCCGTGTTAATTGGAGTTTACAATAAACTATGTGGCGACAATGGCTATGGCAACCGCTTATCGGCACTTTTTCCTCAAATGGCAGACGACTTTAGAACGTCAGGAAATTATACCAACGGATCAGACCGCAGGGGAATAAGCATGTATGCCGCAACACCGGATAATTCCGACTTATATAACCCTTGGTTGCAGTTATACAGCGGAATTTCGAGGGCTAATTATGCCATTAAATATATTCCGCTATCGCAATTGTACACAAACGGATCGGATGCCGAAAAAGCAGAAATAAAACGTTATTATGGTGAGGCTTTAGCATTAAGGGCGCAGTTTTATGCAGAATTATTGCGTAATTGGGGTGATGTACCAGCATATTTTGATGCGCCTACCGATGTGGAGGATGTATATATTCCAAATGTTAATCGCGATGAAACCTATAACCGTATTATTGCTGATTTAAAAATAGCTGAGGACCTGGTGCCATGGAGAAGTGAATTGCCAAGTTATGGCGATTTCCGTTTTACCAAAGGTGCTATTAAGGGGTTAAGAGCAAGAATTGCCCTGGCAAGGGGAGGTTATTCTTTCCGCGCTACTGAAAATGCAATGGTGAGAAGAGCCGATTACCTTGATTTTTATAAAATAGCTAAAGATGAATGTCTTGACATTATGAATCACAGGGGCGATCACAGCTTAAATCCGAATTTCGAAAATGTTTTTAAAACACTGCACACCACCACCCGTTATGATGATGCCCACGAGCTGATGTTCGAAGTTGGTGCTTTTGGCACCAATGCTTCTACTGATAGTAAAATCGGTTATTACGACGGTCTGGTTTTTGCTGCCGGTTCATCTTATGCTTCGCAGCAGGCAGGTGGAGGGGTAAATGCCATCCCAACTTATTTTTACGAATTCGATCAAATTAAAGATTGCCGCAGAGATGTAACTATTGGTTCGTATCAAATTAATGCTTCTTCATTAAAAGTCCCTGTTCTTCCTACCTCACAAACCAATTCTAAATTCCGCAAATCGTGGACAGCATTTAACAATGCCAGTACTTCTCAAAATTTCTCGATCAACTGGCCGATTCTTCGTTTTGCTGATGTGCTGTTAATGTATGCAGAGGCTGATAACGAAATTAATGGCGCACCATCGGCGGCGGCTATATCAGCACTGCAAGAAGTCCAAAAACGTGCCTATGCGGGTTTCGAAACACAAATTCCAGTCACACCTATGGATAAAACAGGTTTTTTTGATGCTATTGTTAAAGAGCGTTTGTTAGAATTTGGTGGCGAGGGCATCCGCAAATATGATTTAATCAGATGGAATCTTTTACAAATAAAACTTGAAGAAACAAGAGCGAAACTAAGGTTGTTTATGACCAATAGCGGAACTTTTGCCAGTATACCAAAAACGGTTTACTACATTGCATCTGCTTACAATTTATCGCCAAGTGTTACCGAAGTAGCCACAATCAATTTTTATGGCGGCAATGCAAATATCGCATTATTCCAGCCCACAACGGCAACTTCTACACCAACAGGTTATACTTCTCTGGCATGGTCTACCAACATTACTGAAGATGTAATTACCAGTGCAGCGAAAGGTGTTGCCCCAGGTTATGTTCCGGCAAAATCACTGTTCCCATTTCCGGCAACAGCACTTATCCAGAACCCAAAAATTAAACAAAATCCTAGTTATTAACTGCTTTTTAGGTATTAATCATGAAAAAATACATTAACCATTTGGTTCTTAAAATCACTTTCCTTTTAGGAATAGTGATTTCCATTTCAGCCTGTAAGAAAGATGATCAGCCAACAGAAGCTGCGCGCTCTTTTAAACCTAGTGATGTTAAAGTTAGCGCATCTGCAATTTCTGCAAAACTAACTTGGACGGCACCATTAATGTCTACAGGGAAAGCATTAAAATACAGTATCGATTTTTCTACCGACTCGCTCTTCTCTAGCATAAAATATTCCACCACATCCGATACCACCGGCATTTCGGTAACCGAAGACAATTTAGCTGTCAGAACAAAATATTTTGCAAGGGTAAAAGCGAATGCAACTGAAACACAGCCGGAATCTAAATACCTTGTAAGCTCATCGTTTCAGTTAACAGGGATCCAGTTATTTTTACCAGTTAGGGATTCGGAGATTAAAGAAACCGGCATTACCCTGCGATATGCCCCGACAGTTGGTCTTACATCTATCGTATTAACACCTTCAACTGGAAATACAATAACAGCCACTTTAAGTACAGGAGATGCAACTGCAGGATTAAAAGCCATTACCGGTTTAACTGCGGGGATTAAATACAGTGCAGAGTTGTTCGCTGGCACTAAGAGCAAAGGCATCACTACTTTTACTACCCAAATGCCTACCAGCTACACTACTGTAATTTCTGCTACCGACGATCTGGCAGCTACCATTGCCGCAGCAGCAAACGGTGCAGTGATCGGCTTAAACCCGGGCACCTATAATTTAACTGCGGCAACAACATTTATTACGCAAAAAACCATCACCCTAAAATCGACATCCGGCACCGCTACAGATACAAAAATCAACTATAAAGAATTCGATTTAGAAGGCACAGGAGCTGGTTTAACGTTATCCGGATTAGAACTTGATGGTACAATAGGAGCTTCGCCTTATTTTATCAACCTGATTGGCTCGCAAACCAATGTTGGTGCAGCCGCAACTTTCACCAACATTATAGTTGATAACTGTATTGCACATGGCTCTACTACCGCGTTTTTGCGGGGAGACAGGGGTGCTGCGGTGAAAGATTTTAAAATTACAGGTATTACTGTTAATAACTCTATTGTTTACGATATGGGGGCAAATGGAACATCAACATATTATACCTTTAACATTACCAAGTTGCAGTTTAATACGCTTACGGTATCGAAATCTACTTTTTACAATTGTGGTCCTGGCCTGGTAATTAGTTCAACACCTTTTATTGCTGATCAAACACCAACCGTTTTGATCAGTTATTCTACCTTCAATGCATTTGGCGGAAGCAGTAAATATGCCTTGTTGGATGCAGCTACCAATCCGATCAATTTCAGCATCCAGAACAGCATTTTGGCCAATACACCAAAATCTGGAACGGTTAATGCAGCAGCCATAAGGGGTACAGGAGCGGGGAGTTCGATTACCATTTCGAATACCAATTATTTTAACCTGAACAGTGCGTTAACAGCAGGCACAGCCTTAACATTCAGCGCGGCAACCCTAAGTGTAACACAACAGCAAAACTTAGGTTGGACAGCAACAACCACCGATTTTACCCTGCCAGTAGGCTCAACGTTGAGAACCTCGAGCACTACCGGAACGGCAATCGGCGATCCACGCTGGGCTTTTTAACAACAACATTTATTTTACGAAGGGCAGGTTTTAATCTGCCCTTTTTTAATGAAATTTATATCGCAGTTCTAATTGATCATTATGACAAGAATTCCTTATTTCAAGATCATTACGCTAATCTTTATTAATGCTTTTTCCATTCTTTATCTCCATGCTCAGGACCCTAAATACCCATCAACAATAACCGTTTCAAAAGATGGCAATGCAAACTATAAAACCATTCAGGAAGCGGTAAATTCGGTTAGAGATTTAGGCGAGCAAGAAGTCAAAATATATGTTAAAAACGGCATTTATAAGGAAAAACTAATTATCCCGTCATGGAAAATTAAAATTACCATTATTGGCGAAAGTGCAGAAAATACTATCATCACCAACGATGATTACTCGGGTAAAGCCAACCCAACGGAAAAAGATGCTTTTGGCAATGCGAAATTCAGCACCTATACCTCATTTACGGTACTGATTCAGGGCAATGACATCCACTTCGAAAATTTAACCATTATCAATTCATCTGGACGCGTTGGCCAGGCTGTTGCGCTGCATGTAGAGGGTGATCGTTTCATAGCAAAAAACTGCAGGTTTCTGGGTAATCAGGATACGCTTTATGCTGCTATCGAAAATAGCCGTCAATACTTTCGAGACTGTTATATAGAAGGCACAACCGATTTTATTTTTGGCAAGGCAACGGTAGTCTTTCAAAATTGTACCATCAAAAGTTTAAGCGATTCTTACATCACTGCAGCTTCAACTTCTGCGCAACAGAAATTCGGATTTGTTTTTCTAAATTGTAAGCTCATTGCTGATACTGCTGTAACGAAATCGTATTTAGGCAGGCCATGGAGACCCTATGCAAAAACGGCATTCTTAAACTGTGAAATTGGGAAACACATTTTGCCTGACGGTTGGAATGCCTGGAAAGGCGACAAGATGTTCCCAGATAAGGAATTAACGGCTTTTTATGCTGAATATAAGAATAAAGGCGCTGGTGCATCGACCAAAACAAGATTACCCTGGACTAAACAGCTCACTGATAAAGAGGCTAAAAATTATACTTTAAAAAATATACTGGGTGGGCCAGATCGATGGAATCCACTCACAAATTAACTGAATAGATGAAAACGAATTTCCTTAAGATTTTTGCGGCAGGAGCCTTAGCTGTTTTATTCTCTTTTACTTTTGTTCAAAAGAAAACAAAGCTGTACATCATCGGCGATTCTACCGCGGCCAATAAAGAAGAAAAAGCATATCCCGAAACCGGTTGGGGTATGGCTTTACAAGCTTATTTTAAACCTGATGTTACGGTTGATAACCGAGCTTTAAATGGCAGGAGTACCAAATCGTTCAGGGCGGAGAAGCGTTGGGACCCCATTTTAGCGCAGTTAAATCCAGGTGATTATGTTTTTATAGAATTTGGGCATAATGATGAAAAAGTTGATAAACCTACGGTTGGTGTTTCACTGGCTGATTTTAAAATCAATTTGGTGAATTATGTAAAAGAAACCCGAAGCAAAAAAGCTTTCCCGGTTTTATTGACGCCTATTTCGCGTAGAAGTTTTAAGAATGGTGTATTAATTGATTCGCATGGCGATTATCCACGCATTACCCGGCACGTGGCCGATTCGTTAAATGTTCCTCTGATTGATATGCTGGTAAAAACGGAAAGTTTGTTAAACCGCCTGGGTGAAGAGCCATCCATCAAATTATTCAATTATGTTGATTCAGGAAATGTAAACTATCCAAATGGCAAGAAAGACAACACGCATTTAAGTCCAGAAGGTGCTAAACAAATTGCAGGTTTGGCAGTGAAAGGGATTAAAGAGTTGAAATTGAGTTTGGTGAAGAGTTTGAAGTAAGTTTTCCGTCATTGCTTCGTGCCTCGCAATGACGATTCACTCTATCATGCGGCATTAGAAAACAAAAAAGCCGCAAATTCAGAGATAGTAATCTGTGAATCTGCGGCTTAGTCTTATA
Source organism: Pedobacter riviphilus (assembly GCF_014692875.1). NCBI lineage: Bacteria > Pseudomonadati > Bacteroidota > Sphingobacteriia > Sphingobacteriales > Sphingobacteriaceae > Pedobacter > Pedobacter riviphilus. The sequence goes on from NZ_CP061171.1 coordinate 4,659,703, forward strand.
ATCTAATTAAAAAATATACTTCGTACTTAAAAAGTTCGAATCATCTCCTTTAACAATTTCGTTCAATAACTTTTTATTATCATCTGTAAATTTGGTTGCTACCAAAGAACGGATCGAGAACGAACGCAATGCATCCACTACAGAAAGTGTTCCTTCAGCACTGTCTTTGCGTCCTGTAAATGGAAAGGCATCTGGTCCACGTTGACATTGGCAATTGATATTTACGCGACTCACCTGGTTAACCAAAGGATCTATCAATGATGAAATTACCGCAGCGTTGTTGCTAAAAATACTCACTTGTTGGCCGTGCGGCGAACCGATTAAATATTCGATAGGTTCTTCCAGATCATCAAACGGAACAACAGGAACAATCGGGCCAAACTGCTCTTCGCGGTAGAGTTTCATATTGCTGTTTACCGGGTAAACAATGGCTGGATAAACAAAAGTTTCTAAAGTCTGTCCACCATTTTTGTTTACCACTTTAGCGCCGTGCGAAACTGCATCATCAATACATTCTTTTAAGTATTCAGGTTTGTTCAGCTCTGGCAGCGGTGTAAGGTTTACACCTTTCTCCCAAGGCATACCAAATTTCAGTTTTTCTACTTCTGCAGATAACCGTTTTAAAAATTCCTGCGCTAAACTGCGGTGCACATAAACGATCTTAATAGCTGTACAACGTTGTCCGTTAAAAGAAAGCGATCCTAAAACAGTTTCAGAAACCGCAAGATCAAGATCTGCATCTTTAGTAATGATCGCTGCATTTTTGGCATCCAAGCCCAAAATTGCCCTTAAACGGTTTACTTTAGGATGCAGTTTTTTAAGTTCGTTGGCCACCTTGCTCGATCCGATTAAGGTAAGTACATTAATTTTTCCCGATTTCATTAAACCTGGAACAATTGTATTGCCACGTCCGTAAATCGTATTTACCACACCCTTAGGAAAGCTGGAACGGAACGCCTCCAATAAAGGGTAATGTAATAAAGTACCATGTTTAGGTGGTTTGAATAAAAGCGTATTGCCCATAATCAAAGCTGGGATCAAGGTGGTAAAAGTCTCGTTTAAAGGATAATTGAACGGGCCCATACAAAGCACCACCCCAAGCGGAGAACGACGCACCTGGGCCACAATACCTTGTTCTATTTCGAAACGTGATGACTGCCTGTCGATATCTTTCAGTGCATCGATGGTTGCGTAGATATATTCAACTGTACGGTCGAACTCTTTAACCGAATCGGCATAAGATTTTCCGATTTCCCACATAATGAGTTTGGCAACAATTTCTTTTTGCTCAATCATTTTATGAGTAAAATTTTCTACACAGGCAATGCGGTCGGCAACGCTCATGGTTGGCCATTGTCCGCGACCGTTGTCATAAGCGGCTACGGCGGCATCCAAAGCTTCTGTCGATTCTTTTTCTGTACATACCGGGAAACTACCGATACGCTTTCGTTTCAAACCCTCAGGGGTTTTTACGCATACTGGAGAAAAGACTTCATTAAACGGTCCGTTCCACGGTTTCATCTCTCCATTTGATAGAAACTCCTTTTGATTGATTTCTTCCGTGAGCCTAAATTCATCTGGAATCTGGCTCTCTTCAACGAAAATACTTTCGAGGTTTAGCGTTGTACTCAATTTTAAGTTGTTGTTAGGGTTAAATTAATGTTAAATCTATAGTTTAAGTATAGATTCGTTTGTATAAAAAGGCTGATGGTTCAGAAAGCTTTCCTTAACATCAGCCTTTGGTTTATTTTAGTTCGATTACTTTATATTTTGGCACTAGGGTTTTCATTACCGTCCAACCGATTAAATAACATACCGCACAGATGGAAAAGATAATGAAATAACCGGCCTCCTCACCCTTAAAACCCATAAAAACAATCTCGTTTTTGCCCGTGTAATCGAACAGCAAACCAGAGCCTTTATTAATGATGAAAGAGCCTAAACCGCCCGCCATACCACCAATACCTGTAATGGTAGCAATGGCTTTTTTAGGAAACATATCGCCTACGGTTGAAAATATATTTGCCGACCACGCCTGATGGGCTGCACCTGCAATACCGATAATAATTACCGGAATCCAATAGGTAATATGGCCTAAAGGCTGTGCGGCCAAAGCCAAAAGTGGGAAAAATGCAAAAATCAACATCGCCCTCATACGGCCTTCGTAAGGATTCATACCTTTTTTATCAACGAAATAGGTTGGTAACCATCCTCCGATAATCGAAAGCAGGGTAATCACGTAAAGTACAAATAGTGGTAATGCACTTTGTGTAGAATCCATACCATAAACCGATTTTAGGTAGGCAGGAGTCCAGAATAAAAAGAACCACCACACGCCATCGGTCATAAATTTACCAAAGGCAAAAGCCCAGGTCTGTTTATATTTAAAGCAATCGATAAAAGAAACTTTTTCTTTGGTCTCTTCCACATAATCAGCCAGTTTACGATCGTTGATCACATCCTGCTGAATATAAGCCAACTCTTCAGGGCTAACTCTTTTATGCAACTCTGGTTTATTATACACAAACACCCATAGCCCCATCCATACAAAACCAAGTGCACCGATAATGATGAACGACATTTCCCATCCATAAGCTTTTGCAATAAAAGGGATGGTAATCGGTGCAGCTAGTGCACCTACAGTAGCTCCTGCATTAAAAATACTGGTTGCAAATGCCCTGTCTTTTTTAGGGAAATACTCTGCTGTGGCTTTAATCGCTGCGGGAAAATTTCCTGCCTCTCCAACAGCCAATACAAAACGGGCAAAAATAAACAGGGTAACACTTACCGAAACAATTAACCCGGTATCGTTAACACGGGCAATAACTTCTTTGGCACCCTCAAATCCTACAAACCAGTTTCCATTGATGATCCCAGCTGTGGCGATACCACAGAAGGCGTGTAAACAGGCTCCAACAGACCAAACGCCTATTGCCCATAAAAAGCCTTTTTTGGTATCTAGTTTATCAACCAAACGACCTGCAAAAAGCATCGATATTGCATAGAAAATAGAGAACAGGGCCGTAATATTTCCATAATCATTATTATCCCAATGAAATTCAGGTTTAATAAAATCTGTCCAGGTTAACGAAAGTACCTGTCTATCTAAATAATTTATGGTCGTGGCTAGAAATAACAGCAAACATATGGTCCATCTGTATTTGCTTGTTTTGGGTTGGTTCATTTGGTTAGGGTGTCTTAAATTTTATTTGCTCTGCTGAATTAAGTCAAGCGCTAATTTTGTATTGTCGAATAACTCCTCGTAAAGACCTTTGCTCATCACATCTTTACTGATTAATTTGCTGCCCATACCTACGGCACAAACGCCTGATTTAAACCAGGTTTTTAGGTTGTCGGCATTAATTTCTACACCACCAGTTGGCATAAACAGCTGTCCGGCGAAAAGATCTTTAATTGATGAAATAAATTCAGGTCCTAAGATGTTGGCAGGAAAAATTTTGATCAGCATGGCTTTGTGCTCTTGTGCGATGCTGATTTCGGTCGGCGTCATACAACCGGGGATCCAAAGCATACCGATTTTGTTTGCAATTTCGGCAACTGCCGGATTTATAATAGGTGCCACAATAAAATCTGTTCCGGCTTCTATAAATGCATTTGCATCAGCGGGGTTTTAATTGTTCCAATACCTAGATAAAGATCGGGCATTTCTGCATCACGGATTTCTTTTAACTTTTTAAAGTTCGGCAGAGCCGATTTACCACGATTGGTGTATTCGAAAACTCGAACACCAGCTTTATACAAAGTGCGTAATATTTCTACACTTCCCGATTCGCTATCCTGATAAAAAAGGGGTAACATGCCCTGCTCTAAAATGGCATCTAAAATTTTGTGCTTGTTGCTAATCATTGCGTATTATTCTTTTTTCTATATCGGCTACAGTACTGGTTGTAGCATCACTTGGAATGTATAATTTATCGTATGCGGCAGCTGTGGCAAAATTCAAGGTTTCTTTTGCAGACAGTTGGTTGTAAAAGCCGAAAATCAAGCCCGCCATAAAACAATCGCCACTACCTACTTTATCTAAAATTTCTTCAGAAATATATTCTTCAGAAACGGTTAATTCATCAGCGGTATAAATGGCAGTATAGTACCTGATGCCTTTGCCATGATCGAACCTGAAGGTATTTGCAACTGCTTTACATGCCGGAAACAAACTTAATATTTCTTTAGAAGTATCTGTTGCCTGTTGCAGTAACGTTTCCTTTGCATAACCCTCAGTTGGTGTTAAATCTTCGTGAAGTGCAGTACCCAACATTTTATTGGCCGCCCAAACATTGCCCATAATCAGCGTGCAATATTGAGCCAGCTCAGGTAAAACATCAATCGGATCTTTACCATATTTCCAAAGTTTGGCGCGATAGTTTAAATCAAGCGAAATGGTGATATTTTTTGCACTTGCCGCTTTTAAAGCTTCTAAGCAAACATCAGCAATAGATTGATTTATTGCCGGACATATGGCGCTAAAATGAAACCAGCCAACACCATCGAAAACTTTATCCCAGTTAATCTGTCCAACTTTTAAATCAGCATAGGCCGAATTTGCCCTATCGTAAATTACGCCTGCATTTTTAAGGTCTTTCCCTTTCGGAAGATAGTATAAACCCAAACGCTCTCCATGGTAAACCATAGGGGTAGTATCGATGTTCCGGGCATCAAGATAATCTACAATTTCGCGCGTTACCGAATTATCGGGTACAGCCGATAAGTAAGTTGAAGGAACATTCCAAAGTGCCAGTGCCGTTGCTACATTCAGCTCTGCACCGCCAACATAAAACGGAAGTTTATTTTCTTTTAACCAAGCACCATCCATATCAGGGCAGATGCGTAAAAGTATTTCACCAAAGCTTAAAACTTTTTTTCCTTTTTTTGATGAAGCGAATATTTGGGTGCTCATTTTTGTATCTAATTGGCGTATTTCATGCTGTTTTCTGCAACGGTATGAAAGTGGAAGGAAAACGATTGAAATGATTTGATTTCAACGAAATACCTCTTTAAAGCCCTATTTTGGTTAAAATTTAAAGTAATTTTTTGCGTTAAAGTACGAAATATCCTGAACAATTTTGCCAACCCACTCCAAGTCGTTCGGCAATTCGCCATTCTCGATGTCTTCTCCAAACAGGTTGCAAATAATTCGTCTGAAATATTCGTGGCGCGGAAAAGAAAGAAAACTGCGCGAATCGGTAAGCATACCCACCAAACGGCTTAAAAGCCCCATATTCGATAATGCGTTTAACTGTTTAATCATGCCGTCTTTCTGATCCAAAAACCACCAGGCTGAACCGAATTGCACTTTACCAGCAACTGAACCATCGTTAAAGTTACCGATCATTGTGGCAATCAACTCGTTATCAGCCGGATTAAGGTTGTAAATAATGGTTTTGGCCAATTTATCCTGATTATCTAAACGGTTCAAGAATTTAGAAAGCATACGGGCCTGGCTAAAATCGCCGATTGAATCCCAACCAGTATCAGGGCCTAATTGCCTTAACATCCGGGCATTGTTGTTGCGCAGTGCACCTAAATGATATTGTTGTACCCAGCCTTTTTCGTGATCCCACTCTGCAAAATAAACCAGCATAGCCGATTTAAATTTCAGGTTTTCCTCGTAAGAAATGTTTTGTTTACTACGGATTTTATTAAAAATCGAGGCAATTTCTGTTTCGGTATAATCTTCAGCATAAATTTGCTCTAAGCCATGGTCAGAAACTGAACAGCCATTTGCGGCAAAGTAATCATGACGGCTTTTTAAAGCATCAATATAATCCTGAAAGCTGCTGATTGTTTTATCTGCAACACTTTCCAATTTGTCGATATACTTGTTTAAACCTTCAATATCATCGCTATTCATCGCTTTATCCGGGCGGAAAGCTGGCAACATTTTTAAGCTAACGCCTTCTCTTGCCAATTGCTGGTGGAAGTTTAAACTATCCAAAGGATCATCGGTAGTACAAACGGCTTCAACATTCATTTTAGCCAGCAAACCACGTACAGAATATTCAGGTGTTTGTAATTTCGCAGAACATTCGTCGAAAATTTTCTGAGCCGTTTTACCTGAAAGTAAATCAGTTATACCAAAATAGCGTTGAAGTTCCAGATGTGTCCAGTGGTATAAAGGATTGCGCAGCGTGTAAGGAACGGTTTCTGCCCATTTCTCAAATTTTTCATAATCAGATCCTACACCTGTGATGTATTTTTCATCAACACCGTTGGCACGCATGGCTCTCCATTTGTAATGATCGCCAGCAAGCCAAACCTGGCTAATATTGGAAAATTGAGTATTATTGGCAATCTGCTCTGGTATAAGGTGATTATGGTAGTCGATAATCGGCAACGATTTTGCAAAATTGTGATAAAGCTTTTCAGCAGTCTTGCTTTGCAAAAGAAAATTTTCGTCTAAAAAAGATTTCATGCTATGTGATTTGAGACATTAGATAAAGGATTTGAGATGTTCTAAATGCCTTTCTATTAATTTTATTTTTTACCCCTGGTCTGTGTCTTCACAGACCGGAATTGAATTTATATTTTTTATCTATTGGTAATAATATTGTCCATGGTCTGTGGGGACACAGACCACGGAATTTGGCTCCAAGACTCACGACTTGGGACTTATGACTAAAGACTAACCCCCCGTTTCCAAGGAATAAAATCATCCTGGTTTAGCAACACGGCCTTAGGAATTACCTCACCACTGGCTGCTTTAATGCAATATTCTAAAATATCTTCGCCCATTTGTTCGATGGTTTTTTCGCCTTCAATTACTGGTCCGCAGTTGATATCGATAATATCGCCCATGCGTTTGGTTAATGCATTATTGGTTGAAACCTTAATGGTTGGGCAAACCGGGTTTCCCGTAGGCGTACCCAAACCTGTAGTAAACAAAATTAGTGTTGCTCCTGAGGCTGCTTTTCCGGTAGTGGCTTCTACGTCATTTCCAGGAGTACAAACTAAGTTTAATCCTGGTTTTGTAGCAGGTTCGGTATAATCCAAAACATCTTCAACTGGAGAGGTTCCCCCTTTTTTAGCTGCTCCGGTACTTTTAATGGCATCGGTAATCAAACCATCTTTTATATTTCCAGGCGATGGGTTCATGAAAAATCCGGAACCCACATTTTCTGCCGATTGATTGTAAGCAGTCATCAATTGAATGAATTTACGCGCAGCGGTTTCGTCTTTAGTCCGGTCGATTAACTGCTGTTCTGCGCCGCAAAGTTCAGGGAACTCCGCTAGAAGTACCGTTCCACCCAGCGCCACCAATAAATCAGAGGTATAACCTACTGCCGGATTTGCACTGATTCCACTAAAACCATCGCTACCGCCACATTTAACACCTAAAACCAGTTTGCTTAAAGGAGCAGGCTGACGTTCGATCTTATTAATTTCGGTTAAGCCGATAAAAGTTTTTCTGATGGCTTCCTTCACCAACTGTTCTTCGCTTTGCGATTGTTGCTGCTCAAACACAAATAAAGGTTTATCGAAATTCGGACTACGGTGTTTTAAATCGTCCATAAAATCTTTAACCTGTAAATTTTGGCAGCCCAGACTTAACACCGTTACACCGGCCACATTGGGGTGATCGGCATATGCTGCTAATAATTTACTTAACACAGCAGCATCCTGGCGGGTACCACCGCAACCACCCTGGTGATTTAAGAACTTAATGCCATCTACATTTTTAAAAATACGGTTGGCCGTTGGATTAGCCTGTCCGATAGCGCTTGGATCGGCCTCAGCTAAAATTTCACCATTTTTATAAGCCTCCACCAGTTGGTGTGCATAAGATTTGTATTTATCGGTTACCGCATAACCCAATTCATTGTGCAAGGCTTCACGGATCACATCCAGATTACGGTTTTCACAGAAAACAGTCGGAATAAACAACCAATAATTTGCGGTGCCCACGCGGCCATCACTACGGATATAACCGTTAAAGGTTCTGCCTTCAAACTTAGAAACATCAGGTGCATGCCACTCGTAATGGTACGGACGGAATTCGTATGGATCTGAAGCATGTTTAGTATTTTCAGTATCCATTAAACCACCTTTTAGGATAAAATGCTGTGCTTTCCCCACCAGTACACCATACATAATGATGTGATCGCCCGCATTCATATCCTGCATAAAAAACTTGTGCTTAGCCTGGATATCATCCTGCAAAATATATTCCTGCCCATCGTAAATAACGGTTTCGCCTTTTGCCAGGTTTTGCAGGGCAACAAGTACATTATCGTTAGGATGGATTTTTAAAATTCTAGTAACCATTTTAAATTGTTCTTTCTGAATGCAAGTTACTCAAAGTTTCTTTTGCACCCTTATTCTGTAATAAGTCAACGTAAGATTTTACGGCCGCGTTAAAGCCCGGGTAATTATTAAGGTTTTTATCCCAAAGACGTCTGTCGCCAAGAGTATTATCTACAACCGTTTCGGGATTTTTCCAGTATTCGTATAAAATTTCTGCAAATTCATCCTGTATCGGGTAGCTTTTTCCATTTGCGCTGGCCGTGTAAGTATCACCATCTTTATTCACATTCATGAAAAGGATATATGCTGCCACACCTAAAGCGGTAAGTTGAGGTACTTCATTTTTTAAAGCATAATACCTCCTGATGAGTGGCATATTGCGCATCTGCATTTTTGAGGTAAAATTTAACGTAATAGCCTGCCACTGGTGTTCTAATGATGGATTGCTAAAACGGTCGATTACGCTTTCTGCAAAGGCAATCGCTTCGTCATAAGTAATATCTTCATTTACCACAACAGGTGCAATTTCATCTTTCATCAGTTTTAAAACATTGGCAGAGAAATCTTTATCTGCCATAGCCTCTTTTACAGTATTAAAGCCTGCTAAAATGGCTAGCCCACAACTGATGGTGTGTGTACCATTAAGTAAACGGAGTTTTAGCTCTTTAAATTTATCGATCGATGGAACAACAAAAACCCCTTTATCGGCCTTTGCAAAAGATAAAATCTCCTTCACGTTTTCGCTCGATGATTCGATAGCCCAAAGCCTGAAGGGTTCGGCCATAATCATGAGTTCATCTTCGTAACCCAGTTCACTTTCAATCGCTTTTTGTTCGGCCTCTGGAAGCTTTCCCGGAACAATCCTATCTACCAGGGTTTTGCAAAAATGATTGGCTGTTTTTAACCAGTTTTCGAAATCCCAGCCCAATTTGTTCTGGATGGCCAGATCTAATAAAATTTCTTTCAGTTTATCAGCATTATCGCTGATTAATTCCGTTGGAACAATCACCATTCCGCTTTCGGCCGAGCCATTAAAAGCAGTATATCTTTCGTGCAAGAATGCCAGTAATTTCCCTGGGTAAGATTGCGGCGGATTATCGGTTATTTTATCTTCGCTTTTAACAATCCCAACTTCAGTTGTGTTCGAAATTACAACCTGCATTTCTGGCTGGTGCGCAGCTTTTAAAATCTCTGCCCAATCTTGCGAGGCCGATAAAACACGACTGATTGAAGCGTTGATTGAATTTTCTTCTACGCTAACGCCATCCTCGATACCTTTTACACAAAGTGTGTACAAATTATCCTGTTTCGAAAATGCATCAGCACCACCCTTTGAAGTAGATTTAACGACCAAAACCCTACCGTTAAAAATGCCTTTTTGATTGGCTTTATCAATAAAATAATCAGGTAAGCCACGTAGTAAAACACCAGTTCCAAACTGGATTACTTTTTCTGGTAATGCTAAAATTTCTGCGCTTGGTTTGATAACCTTGTCGCCGTTAATGTTTTTTAAATTTTCTTTATTTAAAATCATTGGTAATGTTGTTTAACCACCAAGGCCCAATGGCACAAAGTGTGATTCATAATGATCCGTTTAACCCGTTATACTTTACTATTTCCCGATTGTGGTCAACCACTTCGGATATTCTTTCTCTATAAATTTTTGTGCCCAACTACCGTACCAGGCATAACCGTTTCTACGCTCTGGGATTAGCTCTTCTAGCTTTAACTTGATGCTATTGTCTCTATCTCCAAAAATTGGGATATTTTTATCGAGGTCGTAGAAACGTGCCCACACCATTGATGTTGGATCGGCCACCAGTACCGCATTTTTTTCTTTCGTTGTTGGGTCAGTGGTTCGCTCGAAACGGTAACCTGCAACTTTGTAGGTATTAAACCAGTTATAAGCAGCGGTTATGGCTGTTTTAATTTCGGGCGATGGATTTTTAAAACGCATTAAAAAGCGTATAATGCCCATTGATTCACTAGTACTTAATGATGCGGGTTCGAAATTTCTGGCTTTTGCAGGCAACATGGTATCTTTATCATATTGCGCCCCCAAATGGTTAAGATTCCGTTCTGTTTTACCTGTGTTTTGATAATACAATCGATGCCTTTTGCAACGGCTTTCTCTGCTTTCTTGATGTAAGCCGGATTCACGACCTCAAAATCATTTTTCTGTGTAACAATATCTTGTAAGATGTTCAGCACATTAATCATTGCATCATCATTGTAGGTAATTTCTGAACGGTACAAGGTTTTATCAGGATAATACTGTGGCCAGCCACCATTGGCATATTGAGCTGATAAAATATAATCTAATCCTTTTTCAGCTGCCGCTAAATAAGCCTTATTCTGTGTTTTTTTATAAGCTTGAACCAGGTATACCACTTCTCTGCTGGTGGCTTTGTTATCGAATGTGGCGTGCAGATCTTTAGTTGCTTTTATTCTGGCCAAAAGCTCAGGTGTTAAGGTTGCACCATAGTTAACCACGCTTTTATCTTCCAGCTGCTTCGGCCAACCACCATTGCCCAATTGATAAACAAGCATTTTATCTGCCGTAGAATCGGTAGGCTGCTGCGCATAACACGATAGCATTAAGCTTATACAGATCAGGGTTAACAGTATTTTTATTTTCATCATTGTTGTTTGTTAGTTTATTGCCACGGAAGCACGGATTACCGCGGAGTATTTTTTCATCCAATCTGTCACGTTGAGCTTGTCGAAACGATGTTTGCTGTAATTTTAACAGGCCCTTCGACAGGCTCAGGATGACAATTCTATTTCGTAATTGTGTTCATCTTTTTCATCTGCGATTAATTTTACCTGGAACCACTCCCGTGGTCTGTGTCCCCACAGACCACCACTTAATTCTTTTTCCTTGCTTCCGCGTTTCCGTGGCTAATATTTAATTTATCTGTGGTTAAAACCTACTTTTTACCCAGAGCCTGTTTGATCAGCCAGTTTACCAGATCGTTCGTGGCCTTAAAGTTTTCAAAATCTGCGGGCAATTTCCTGCCATCGATATATTCGTTGTAAAACCAAGGGTCCCCCACCGCGAAAACAGTTCCTTTACCATATTTTGCTGTTGCAATAAGTACGTCGCCATTATCTGTTAAGGCAGAAACGGCAGTTTTTTTTGCTACAATGGTGGAAATCTCTTTGATATAAACTTTCTTGGCTGTTTTAAAAATTGAGTTTCCGGCAGGGATTTTTACAGCGCCTTGTTCAAAGTTCGAACCTTGAACCTTGTTGCGGCTATCCTCGTTAAAATGAATACCGAAGGTTTCTGGCAATACATTAAATTTCGAAATTTCACAATTTCCGGCATCGTTTAAGAGTAGCACTAATACGCCACCAGCTTTAACCCAATCACTAATCTGTTTGGCATGTGTAGCATTCATGAAATTTGGGTTTGCCGTTTCTTTCTCCGTATCTGGATCTACAATAATGTAAATGTTACTTCCTTTTAAGTTTGCTGTGGTTGGTGCTGTTTTAAGGGTAGCCGTTTTAACCCCCGCGTCATTAAATACTTTTCCAAATAAAGAGAAGCCGTTGTTATCATCCTCCTCCCAAAGGTAATGGAAAGGGATTTTATCTCCGGTCGGACCGGTCATGTATTCATTATTGAAGAAATTATCAAGGGTAACGGTTAAACCTTTTCCAGGTTTTGGTAGCTGATCTATTTCCATTTCTGAAGCTGCGCAGATAAATGAGCCTACACCTTTTGGATCGTTGGTGATTACTTTTTCGCTGATGTAATAATCGAAACTTCCATCGCGGTATTTGGGTTTTCCACCCAAACCTGATACGGAAACGGTTTTAGTGAGGTTAATTCTTTCTGTTCCTGCTTGTTCAACAAATTCTTTCTTTAAACCTGTGTAACCTTTATTTGCTGCAGCCATAAATGATGGCGCCAACCAACCTTTGCGTACCCCTTTGGCCAAGCCATATACAAACATGCTTGAGGCCGAACTTTCCAGGTAATTTCCTTTTCTGGTTGGCAGATCTAAAATATCGAACCAAACACCTGATTTTTGATCCTGGTATTTTACCGCTGCTGTTGCGGTACGGTTTAAAATGGCGATCAATTCTTTCCGTTGTGGATGATTGGCGGGAAAATTATCCAGCACATCTACCAAAGCCATAATGTACCAGCCCATTGCCCTGCCCCAGAAATTTGCTGAGCGGCCTGTTTTTTTATCGGCCCACTGCTCCGTTCTGCTTTCATCGTATCCGTGATAAAGTAATCCTGTTTTAACATCGCGGGCATTTTTCTCCATCAGGATAAACTGCTTGGCAATATCATCGAAAGCTTCATCTTTTTTCATTAGCCTGGCGTACTCCGCATAAAACGGTTCACCCATGTACAAACCATCCAGCCACATTTGATTGGGATAAATTTTCTTGTGCCAAAAGCCACCTTCCTGGGTACGCGGCTGTTTTTGCAGCTGATCGTATAATCTGGTTGCCGCTAACAGGTATTTCTGTTGCCCGGTAACTTTGTATAACAATAATAACGAACGGCCATTTTTAATGTTGTCGATATTAAAATCGTCAGGTTTATACGTATTGATATTTCCTTCCTTATCCAAATAGGCATCCATTGAACCTTGGATATATTTGAAATATTTTCCATCGCCGGTATTTCGCCAAACCGTTGCGGCACCTTCCAGTACCACCCCCATGTCGTAGGTCCATTTAGGCCCTTTAGCACCTTTTAACAGTGTAGTATCCTGAAATAATTTTTCCATTGCAGTTAAGGTTAACTGTTCTGATAATTTCTTTTGGGCAAATCCACTTTGCGATAAAATAGAAAAACCGATGAGCGCAGCTGCTGTATATAAAACTGATCTTTTCATTATTTTGAAATTTCCAATGCTTTTTTATCTACTTCGGCACTTAAAAGTGAAGCCGTTTTGGCTTTAGAAACATCTGTTGCACTAATTTTTATGCCTTTTGTTTTTTCGCCCGCAACACCGAACAAAACCTTGCTGTTATCAGGGTATTTTAAGTTACTGATATTGATGTTGGAACTGTTCTGGATCATCACCACCGGATTGGTGTTTTCGGTAATTACGTTTATGTTTTTAAGGAAAATTCCTGCAGCTTCAATAATTTCAATCCCTTTCTTCGCTTTTATGGTTACGTTTTCCAGGTGGATATCTTTGATGTTCATTTCGGGTAAACCTCTAAAAAAAATAGCTTTTTCAGCTCCATTGGCTACTATGTCTTTTATATAAAAATTTCTGAACTGTGGAGTAGCCTCAGTAACCGGAACCGTTACGGTTTTAATGGCTTCACGTTTTTCACCTGCCAATGGAACCGGATCAACCGCAGCATAATACATGTCGAACAGAATCGCTTCACCCGGAATATCGATCATGTTGATGTTGTTGATATAAATATTTTCGACCACACCACCACGGCCTCGGGTAGTTTTAAAGCGCAGGCCTATGTCGGTACCGATAAAAGAACAGTCGTACACCCAGATATTTTTTGCACCACCGCTCATTTCGCTGCCAATTACAAAACCACCATGCGCATGGTAAACCACATTATTGCGAACAATTACATTTTCTGTAGGCACACCGCGTTTGCGGCCCGCTTCATCTCTTCCCGATTTAATACAGATCCCATCATCACCCACATCGAAAGTGCTGCCTTCAATCAATACGTTTTTACACGATTCTACATCAACACCATCACCGTTCTGCGCAAACCAAGGGTTTTTTACCTGTAGATTTCTTAAGGTCAAATCCTCACAAAGTAAAGGGTGTAAATTCCATGCTGGTGAATTTTGAAAGGTAACACCTTCTAAAAGAACTTTTTTACAACCCGTTAAAACCAACAAATTCGGACGAAGAAAATCTTTAATATCTTCATAATCGGCTGCTGTTTTACCAGCTTCAATTACACCTGCATTTTTAGTATTCGAACCTTTAACTGTTTTCTCAGATGGGTACCACATTTTTCCGTCTGCCCTCACTATGCCGCCAGATGCCACTAAGGTTTTCCACTGTGTTTCGGTCAATTTATCTTTTTTAACCATGCGCCAGGCGCCACCGTTCCCATCGATAATTCCCGTTCCGGTAATAGCGATATTTTCAAGGTTAACACCTGAAATCGGACTTTGGTTCCGCCATGCAGGCTGACCTTCCCAATTTCCCTGTACCAGTTTATATTGATTAAAATCTGCCGTAAATTGAAGGATGGCATCGCGTTTTAGATGCAGGTTTACATTGCTTTTTAATTCGATTGGTCCGGTTAACCACAAACCCGAAGGGATTAATACCACACCGCCGCCTTTCTGGCTAACACTGGCAATCGTTTTATTAATGCTTTCTGTATTTAAGGTAATGCCATCGCCTTTTGCGCCAAAGCTGATAATGCTTGTTGTATCATTTTTAAATTTAACCTGCTGAATAATGGGTAAACTTTGCTTTTGTTGCGCCATGACAGAACCTGCAGCAGATAAAATTAAGCATGCGAGAGCCACTTTAATATGGCATAAACGACCAGAAATATATTTCATTATTTGCGCTGTTAAATTATACTTGGTTATTGTAATAACAAGTGTACGTTGTTTGCACTTAAAACAGAAGAGAAATCTATGCAATCGTTACCGGAAAACAAGGCAAAAAGACGCTCACAAGAAGATAATTAATAACTGTATATCAATTTATTAACAATCTTATTTCGCCTCTGGATTCCACCCACGGAAAACGTTTTCCAAAATGTAGGCCTCATACTCATTATCAGTTAATTGGTGCGACCAATTTACCCTGCTTTTTGGATCGGCACCTTTTCCGGTACTTTTATATTCGGCATAATAAGCCGTTTTCTCATTACTCTCTTTACCCCAGTTGTTCCACCCTTCAGGGCGAATAAAATCAGGCAGTTCGCAGTTGAGGTACGCAACTTTTGCATAAGGCCTCCAGGGACGGCCTAAGTAAAAACTATTGGCAGGAGCATCTCCTTTGATTTTACATTTGTTGAATACATAGCCATATTTTGTGGTATCGGCAGTTGAAGCAGCCGTGATATAACCTGCCTTTTTGCAGAAAATGGTACAGCTTTCAAACCAGGCTGTCGAAGCTCCGAAAATAAAATCTACGGTCCCTTCGATATAACAGTTTTTATAATATTGGCGGTTGTTCCCTCCATAGGTATAAAGCGTATCCTGAAAGCCTAAAAACCTACAGTTGGTAAAAATTAATTTATCACCCCCGGCCCAAACCGCAACGGCTTGCCCCACCGGACCTGATGAATTTTCGAAGGTGATGTTCTCAGCAGAAAAGCCTTCGCCATAAATATAAAAGCTAGAAGAACCCGAGGTGCCTTTTTCTTCGCCAAAAGCATTCTTCTTCTGGGCATAGTCATCATAAGTTAAAATGGTTTCGTTTACACTTTCGCCAATGAACCTTACATTCCTTTTAGAGGCGGCCAATACCAGCTTTTCTTTATAAATACCTTTTTTGATAAAGATTACAGTTGTTTTGTTCCTGAAATCGGGCACTGCGTGGATCGCTTCCTGTACCGTTTTAAAATTTCCGCTTCCATCGGCAGCTACCACAAAATCGGGCTTAACATCTAGGGCATAAACTACTGATGAAACAGTTATCAGAAAAAATAGGATGATTGCTTTCATATCAATTTGGTTAGGCTTAAATTAAAATCGGCCACGTAAAAGTATAAACTTTGTAACGCAGCCGTGTTTTTAAAATATATGATGAACAATTTTAAACATTAATATTCATCAGAAAGAAGTTTTTTCGAGATTAAACATTGCAAACGATGTCGGGAACGATTGCACAATAACAACTTGTCTAAAAATAAAAAAAGACTTAATCTTGTTGATAGGCTAATTTGATAAAATAGACTCGTCGTCATTCCCAACTTGATTGGGAATGACGTAACGCTAGATAAATAACTGACCAAATATTAAAACATCATTGTATAATGAAATATCTATTTAGTTTAATCCTTATTTTAAGCTTTAGCATAAATACCTTTGCCCAACCCGCTCCAAAAAGTGGGTATATATCTAAAGTTTGGGTTTCCGACTTAGGCAACGGAATGTATAAGAATCCGATAATCAATGCCGATTATTCTGATCCTGATGCTATCCGTGTAGGAGATGATTTTTACATGGTCGCTTCGAGTTTCGATGCTATACCCGGATTACCGATTCTGCATTCGAAAGATCTGGTCAACTGGAAAATAATTGGTCATGCGTTAAAACGTCAGCCTCCATTTGAACATTTCGAAAAAACACAACATGGCAATGGTGTTTGGGCACCTTCTATCCGCTACCGCAATGGTGAATTTTATATTTATTATCCAGATCCTGATTTTGGCATTTATTTAACCAAAGCAAAAACCATAACAGGAGCGTGGTCTGTACCAAAACTAGTGATTGCAGGTAAGGGATTGATTGATCCCTGCCCGTTTTGGGATGAAGATGGCAAAGCATACCTGGCTTATGCCTATGCAGGGAGCCGTGCAGGAATAAAAAGTGTACTAGCCATTATGCCGCTCACTAGCGACGGCTCAGAAACAACTGAAACAGGCAGAATTGTTTATGATGGGCATGAATTAGATCCAACCGTTGAAGGGCCAAAATTTTATAAACGCAACGGTTATTATTATTTGTTTGCACCAGCCGGGGGCGTTTCTACAGGCTGGCAACTAATTTTGAGAAGTAAGCATATTTACGGTCCATATGAAAGGAAAATAGTAATGGATCAAGGGAAATCTTCCGTAAATGGTCCTCATCAGGGTGCCTGGGTAAATACTCAAACAGGTGAGGATTGGTTTCTTCATTTCCAGGACAAAGATGCTTATGGCCGCGTGATTCACCTGCAGCCTATGAAATGGGTCAATAACTGGCCTGTTATTGGGCTTGATGCAGATGGCGATGGTAAAGGCGAACCGGTTATCTCCTATAAAAAACCAAATGTAGGTAAGGTTTATCCGATTGAAACACCGATAGAGAGTGATGAGTTTGAAACCTCAAAACTAGGCTTGCAATGGCAATGGCAGGCCAATCCGCAGACTACCTGGTTATTTACTGATGCAGGCAAGGGTTTATTAAAGTTATATACTTCGAAAATTCCCGACGATGCCAAAAATCTTTGGGATGTTCCAAACCTGTTGATGCAGAAATTTCCTGCTGATGAATTTATGGCAACAACAAAACTCTTGTTTAAACCTAACCCAAAACTGGAAAACGAAAAAACGGGTTTGGTGGTGCTGGGGAGAAGTTATGCGCAGATTAGTATTAAAAGCAAAAAAGATGGATTGTACCTTGTGTACGGTGTTTGCCAAAGTGCCGACAAGGGAAAAACCGAAAATGAAAAGGAAATTACCAAGCTAAAATCGGGATTGGTATATTTTAGGGTTAAAGTTACCACTGGTGCAAAATGTCAGTTTAGTTATAGTGAAGATGGAACTCGTTTTACTGATGTAGGAGATGAGTTCCAGGCAACCGCGGGCCAATGGATCGGCGCAAAAATGGGAATATTTGCCTCCAGAGATACCCAAACCAATGATTCAGGAATTGCCGAATACGATTGGTTCCGTGTACAAGCAATAAAATAACAAGATGAAAAAACATAAATACCTTATCGCAGCCCTTGGCACCGTTTTACTGATGTCATTCATTATAAAACCCAAACCTGTTAAGGTTTATTTAATCGGCGATTCTACCGTAGCAGACTATACTTTAGATGAAGGTTATCTACAGAAAAAGTATCCCCTTACAGGTTGGGGACAGGTTTTTCAACAATTCTTTAAAAAAGACAGCTTAAAAAAATTAAGCAGGCTGATTAAAAGCGACAGCGCTTTAGTTATTGATAAGGCAAAAGGGGGAAGAAGCACCAGAACTTTTTTTGAAGAGGTAAGGTGGAAAGAAGTTTTATCAGCCTTAGAAAAGAATGACCTGGTATTGATCCAGTTTGGGCACAACGATGCCGCAAAAGACAAACCTGAACGTTATGTTGATATTCCGGGTTATAAAGACTTTTTAAGGATGTACGTGAAAGAAACAAGGGCGAAGGGTGCTTTACCGATCCTGATTACACCGGTTACCCGCAATTACCCCTGGAAAGATGGCAAACTGGGCAGTGCCCATGGCGAGTATCCACAAGCGGTGAAAGATGTTGCCCAAGAATTAAACGCACCCATTATAGATCTAACCTCACTTTCTGCAAGTTTTTTCACCACAAAAGGCAATGAATTTGTAAGCAAGCATTACTTTATGAATTTAGACTCCGCAAAATATGAAGCTTATCCAAAAGGCCAAAAAGATAACACCCACTTCCAACCAGAAGGCGCCAAAGCAGTTGCGCAGTTGGTTTACAATGAATTAAAAAATATCAACCGCAAGGCTAATTAAGGAAAAAATATACCTAACAGCCTATAGATTACAATTCATCCGAACTTTCCGGCAAGTGATCGTACTCACCTTTCCATGCATAAAAGCCAAATATCATCAAGCCCAAACTAATTGGGAGGAAAATAAACAAGATAATTGCCCATTGCAGAATGGTATTGGTACGCTCCAGATCTGTGTGGGTTAAGCCCACTTTATCTATTGCCTGCATAAACAAAAAAGTCATTGTTAACGGACCTAAAACCATCCAAATCAATCCTAAAAATTTCTTTAACGTATTCATCTTCTTCTTATCTAATCGTTAATATTTTCGTCTCTTTTATTTGATAAATAAATTGCGCCAATAACCAAACTCAATGCGGCTATACCTATCGGATACCAAAGGCCGGATAATGGCGTAGCGCCAGAAAAGCTTGCAATTAGTGTTGCAATAAATGGCACAAGCCCTCCAAATACACCGTTACCGATATGATAAGGCAGCGACATAGAGGTATACCTGATTTTAGTCGGGAATAACTCCACAAGAAAAGCCGCAATTGGTCCATAAACCATGGTTACCAGCAAAATCTGGAAGAAGATTAAGCCAACAAATTTCCAGAATACTGGTTTAGGCAAAACTTTATCTTTTACCACTTCTTTGCCTAAGAGGATTCCTTTTGTTGCAGAAACCGTATCGGTTTGAACCTTGTTAAAAGAAGCACCATTTCTAAGCATTACTTTAGTAGAAACTGTTCGTAAACTATCAGTTGAGTTCGCAATTAAAATCGAAGTTACTGGAGCTGGAGTAACAGATAAAATATCAGTCTGTTCAATTTTTGTATAATCGGTATCGTCTAAAAACATTTGATAAATTGGACGATAGAATAGAATACCCAAAAGCATACCGCTCAGCATAATCCATTTCCGGCCAACCTTATCGCTCCAGGCACCAAACACCACAAAAAACGGTGTGGCAAAAGCTATTCCCCAGAGCAAAATATATCTCGAATCGTTAAAATCCAGCTTACAGGTATTCTCTAAAAACGACTGTGCATAAAACTGCCCCGTATACCAGATTACCCCTTGCCCCATAGTAGCACCAAACAGCGCCAGAAGTACCATTTTAAAATTCGCTTTGTTGTTAAAGCTCTCTTTCAATGGATTTTTTGAGACATTTCCTTCGGCCTTCAATTTAGAAAACATGGGCGATTCGTGCATTTTCATGCGGATATAAATCGAAACTACAACCAATACGATCGATAATAGAAAAGGGATTCTCCAGCCCCAATCACCAAAGGTTTCGGCGCCCAAAATGTTTTTTGTGATTACGATAATCCCCAACGAAAGGAATAAACCCAGTGTTGCGGTGGTTTGGATCCAGCTGGTAAAAAAGCCCCGTTTATCTTTAGGTGCGTGCTCTGCTACATAAGTTGCAGCCCCACCATACTCTCCGCCAAGGGCTAATCCTTGAATCAGCCTTAATATTAAAACCAAAATTGGGGCAGCATAGCCGATACTTTTATAAGAAGGGATTAAACCGATAAAAAATGTCGATCCACCCATCAGCACCAAAGTGAGCAAGAAAGTATATTTCCTGCCAATTAAATCGCCAAGCCTGCCGAAAACCAATGCACCAAACGGACGAACAATAAAACCCGCGGCAAAAATAGCCAAAGTATTAATGAGTGCCGATGCACCCGCATCTCCTGGAAACAGCTGATGGCCAATGATAACCGCAAGGCTACCAAAAATGTAAAAATCATACCATTCAATCAGTGTGCCTAAAGATGATGCACCGATTACTTTAAAAATATTGTTCTTGGGTAAATTGTCGCTCATAAGTAATAAGAGTATTTGGTTTCCCAAGATAAACATTTGAATGACAATCGGCAACCTGTACTGTTTGTCATTTAATTTGTTACATAACCAAACATTTCGGCTTTAGTTTTGTATTTTCATCCGTAACGAATTTATTTTCCATCAGATTATATGCTTTTAATACAAAACATTAGATTAAGTAGAATTTTAAGAAATACGTGGCAGGTTGATCTGATCATGATTGCCTCCTGTACCGCAGCTTACTTTGTACGCGAATATTTAATTGCACATCATTTTTCCATTCCATCTATTATTCCAACAGTTTTAGGGACGGCTATTGCCTTTTTTATTGGTTTTAACAATAACCAGGCTTATGATAGATGGTGGGAAGCCCGAAAAATATGGGGTGCTTTGGTAAATGATTCACGCTCCTTTGCAAGGGCTTTGATTAATTATGTTGAGGAGGATGAAGAAAGCGCAAAACGCATGATTTACAGGCACATTGCATTTTTATATGCTTTAAAGGCTAACTTGAGGGGAGCGGTAGATGAAATTTACACCAAGTATTTATCTGAGGCAGATTTAAAGGAAATTAGGAAACACAATAATGCACATAATGCCATTTTAAATATCCAATCGAGAGATTTACAAAAATTATCAAAAGCAAATGTTATTGATGGTTTCCGTTTTATTGAGATCAATGAGATGCTTACACGGTTTTCCGATTCTATGGGTATGAGCGAACGGATTAAAAACACCATATTCCCTACTACCTATACATATTTAACTAAAGTGTTTATCTGGCTATTTGTGGTAACATTCACCCTGGTAATCAGTCAGGATGCAGGGCCCGCAGCCATATTTTTGGGCTGGTTAATCGGTTTCGTATTTGTATCTACGCAGATTAATGGAATGAGCTTGGTTAACCCTTTCGAAAATAATTCGGCGGGCGTTCCGCTTAACCAGATTACCAGAACGATAGAGATTAATCTTTTGCAAATGCTAGAAGAAGACGAGATTCCAGAGCCTGTTAAGCCAATTAATGATGAATATGTTCTTTAAGTTTTTATCGTTTCTTCCCTGTTTTCGGAAATTATTAATTACCTGTTAATGTACTTTTTAACTTCTCTTCAAAAAGTACCGATTTAGCTTTAAACTGTGGGTCGGAAAAGGAAATATTAGCAGTAGCGTAAATAATCTTTCCATTTTTTCCTACCAAAATATTTGACGGAAAGCCGTGGTTGATATTCAGTTTTCGGATCTCATCTTTACTCAATGATATAATTTCGTATCTGTAACCGTTCCGTTTCTGAAAGTGCCTGGCACTGGCGGGGCTATCATGGGTAATCCCGATAAACCTTACGGCCTTTTTACCATATTTAGCCACCAGGTTATTTAATTCGGGTATTTCGGCTATACAGGGCGGGCATTTTTCGAACCAAAAGTTAATCACTACTACCTGATTTTTTAAATCGGTATTGGAGAATTGTTTTTTATTGATGGTTAAACCGTTAAAAGGCGGTAAATCTTTACCTATTAAATCTTCAAAAAAAGTTTCCTGCGTAGCCCATTTAACCGGAGCATCTTGAGCCAATGCTGTGAAAGAAAAAACAGAGAATAGTAGAATAAGGTAAGTTTTCATCAGCGCTAAATATAAAAAAAGTCCTACCAATTTGGCAGGACTTCAAGGTTTGTTTGGTTTAGAAAATCTTATTTAAATGTAACTGAACCATATTCGGTTTTAATGGATACGTTTGCAGCACCACCACTACCAATTTTACCAGTATATTTTTTAGTTTCATCGTCTTTACTTACCAGGTTTGATGTTACGTTCGAACCATATTTAAAGCCCGCGTACGAAGTAGAAACATTAAAGTTTGCATTATAACGATCTGCGAAGCCCAATCCGATGCTTACATATTCGCCTCCGAATGTGAAATTTTTACACGCTGGGGTAATTTCGCTCACATTTAAACGGTTGTAATCCATTTTGATATTAGCATCGCCATTTAGTGCGCCTAAAGTAACATTCGAATATTCTGCATTCACTGCAATTTTCCCTGCCGATGCAATATTTAAATCGCCATAAGCCTGTTTAGCAACCGTATTGCCTTTAACCGTATTGATGTTTACTTTAGCATATTCTGAATTTAAAAGTAAGTTGCCTCCAATCGTCCCAATGGTTAATCCTCTACCATACTGTACTTTAATATCAGCAGATTTTCTGATCGTATTAATGTTTACAGCAACATATTCTGCATTAAGTTCTAAGGTACCAACAGCACCAATGGTTACAGGCCCGTTATATTCGTGCTTTACTACAGCAGCATTTAAGTCCTGAATATCGCATTTACCATACTGAACATTAATGTAGTTGTTAGTATTACTTAAGTTACCAGCTACAAGGTTACCATATTCTACTTTTAAGGAGGTTGGCCCTGCGAAATTACCCATTTCTACATTACCATATTGCTGTAGAACCGTTAAGGGGTTTACTGCTGGCATAAATACGGTATAGCTTACTTTTACTTCTCGCCTCCAGGTAGTTACGCCATTTTTCATTCCACGTCCATAACGTCCGCTTCTGTCGCCCATGTTGGTTTTGATAGAAACTACATCACCATTTTTAGCAGCATCGATATTCACGCCATCAATCAATTTCTGTACATCGCTGTCTGAATTGCTATAAGCTTTAATATCTACATCCACTCGCACTTCTTTTTTATCCCAGGTTTTGATTAGGATAGATCCGTATTGGTTGTTTAAATTAACCTTATCGTTATTATCTACACTAAAACTCTTGCTAAAAGATTTCGAACGTTCGGCATCACCGCCTGCTTGCTTATACTTTGAAGTGTTAACCATCGCCAGTGTTGACGATTTCTCTACATTTTCTATAACTATTTTCTCTGATGGACTATTCACCACCCCTTCTTGCGCATTAGTTTTTACGGCAATTAAAGCCATAAAGGCTAAAAGTATTTTTATTGTTTTCATGTTGTTAATTGTTAAACATTAAAGGGCTTAAAACCTGCCGGCTGGCATAAGCAATTTAATGTGGTGAGCGTACGTTGTTGGTATCAAGTAGCGAGAATCGGATATCAAGACCAATCTGGCTATTATTTTATTGCGTTTACCTTAAATCTGGTTAACCCTTTTGTAATCGTCAACCTGGTTAATAATTAATAATTGTTGTTTTAATAGCTGTAGTTGTATTTCGCGGTTTTTAACCATGGCCTTTACCACAAAAGTTTGGTTAGGCGAAGTTGGCAGCTCTGCTTTTAATCTTTCATAATCTTCATCAAGCTTTTTCAGATCGGCAGTAAATTTTTTATACAACTCTGGATTTGCCGAGGCGAAAATGGCCAAGCTATCTCTTTTTTCAGTAATTAAACCCGCAAAATGAACCTCTTTCTTTGCATACGAGGCACTAACGTCGGCTATTTCTAAATCTTTGTTTTGTAATTTTCCTACGTATAACCAAACTAAACCGAAAACCACCACGATAGCTGCTGCTGCACTCATCCATAAATAAAGTTTTACAGGCTTTTTTTTCTTCTTGTTGTCTAATTCCTGTTCAATCTTTGCCCAAAGCCCTGCCGATGGTTCCATTACATCGAAGGCTTTACGGTTTTCCTTTACAAAGGTTTCTAATCTATTATTCATCTCTCATCCCTTTCTGTTCTAAAATACTTTTTAACTTCTTTTTCGCCCTCATATATTGCGTGCGACTGGTATTTTCACTAATTTTTAAAATATGTGCAATCTCTTCATGGTCGTAACCCTCTAAAAGATATAAACTCAACACCACTCTATAGCCATCTGGCAATTCGGTAATGGCTGCCCTAATTTCATCAGCTTGCAACCGTACTTCACTGTCGTCAAAGCTATCCTCATCAGGCACTTCCGATAGCTCATCGGTACTTACAAACTCCATCTTACGTTTACGCAAATAATTGATGGATTTGTTGATCACAATCTGCTTTAACCAAAGTCCGAAAGTGGTTTCCTGCCTAAAATCTACAATTCTGGTAAACGCATCCAGAAAAGCTTCCTGTAAAACATCTTCAGCCTCTT
Source organism: Pedobacter riviphilus (assembly GCF_014692875.1). Lineage (NCBI taxonomy): Bacteria > Pseudomonadati > Bacteroidota > Sphingobacteriia > Sphingobacteriales > Sphingobacteriaceae > Pedobacter > Pedobacter riviphilus. The sequence continues at coordinate 4,684,232 of NZ_CP061171.1, forward strand.
CTTCGTAATTTAAAATGCGCAGCGCCACATTATACATGGCCTTTGCATACAATTTGTACAATTCAAACTGTGCTGCACGGCTGCCCTGCATGCATTTTTTTACTAGCTCTAGGTTCTTATCGATGTATACGGCTTCCAAAATTTCGAATATTCTGATTATAAGACATAAGGGATTTTAAAACGTTGCATCAAGGTAGAAAAAAAGTTGAGAAATATGTTAATACAGTATTAAGATAGAATCAAATATCCGATCATGCCGAGGAAGGAAGCATCACGCTCCAATGAAATAAGCCCTTTCATTTCCTAAAAAGAAAAATCACTTTATTATTATTAATGGCAAATGAGCGGTTCTGCGCTTTTGGCTTTTTCAGCCCCGCTTTTTGGTACGAGTTCCGATGAAGGATCGGAAGCTCTTCCCGGCAATCGGGTTTATTTGACAAAGTTTGGTGCCCTGAAGCAAACCCCTGTTAACTAAACCCGACAGGAGCGAGCATCCCGATTTTTCATCGGGATAAAGCGGATGGCGGGGCTACAGTACCTATGAAATACTAACCTTTCATTTCCTAAAAAGAAAAACATTTTATTATTAATAGGAAATGAGCAGTTCTGTGCTTGAAGCAAACCGCTGTATCTATGAAATACTAACCTTTCATTTCCAAAACCTAAAAATAATTTATACTCAATACAAAACAAGCATCTTCATGTTCGGATATTTGTGGAAAATCAGCTACCTGACCATCATAAATTTGAAATCCCTGAAACAAACAATTAACTTCATGCCATGGAAACCGATTTAATCATTTCAGCAATAAACGAGATACACAAAAAAGCAGATCAGGCTTTAGAAAATAAAGATATAACGGCCTATACTGCGATGTTTGATGATAGCTTAACTTTTACCCCCGCAGAAGGTATAGCGCTTAATAAACGTGATTATACAATTGATTTAAAAAAGTATTTTGGCCATATTAAGGAAATCCATACCAGTTATTACCGCATTAAATCTTCTCTGGAAAACGAAGTTTTTACCGAAAAAATTGCCCGAAAATCAGTCATTTTAAAGCCAAAACTGCTTATTTTTTCTAAAAAACAAACTATCCAAACCGAAGAAATTTACCATTGGAAAAATATTAAAGGCGAATGGAAAGCAATCGCTATTGAAATCGTACTGGAAGAGAAATATTAATGAACGAAGATAAATTGGTAAAATCCTAGTTTATTAAGCAAATCAAATATTATAGCCACCTAAATATTAGTTTCTTACTTTTTTGACTTACATCAAAGTTTAAGATTTTTAATGGCTGCACCTTTGCAACATTATAGATTATAAATTAAACAAATCAAAAATGAAAAAAGAACATTTCAAATACATCAACACACTTTTCGTGGTTATTCCTATGACATTAATTATGGCGTTTGTGGGTTTAATGCGCAACTATGGTTTTGGCGAGGGCTGGTTACAGATTAATCTGAATTCATTAATAGTCAAAAATAATGTTTTTGTGATTCTTTGGCTAGTGCGATCGTCATGCTGAATTTATTTCAGCATCTTTCCAGCAAAAAAGACCCTGAAATAAATTCAGGGTGACGTATCCAAAGGACATCCTTCTCATATTAAACTTGGACAAAAAAGTCTTCAAAATGCAAACTTTTGATTGCTTAAAAAACCTTTAGTTATAGCATTAACTTTAAAACAAAATCGGTATTTTTGCCGCTCAATTTAGATTACAATATATGTTAAGAACAGTAACTTGTGGTGCATTAAACCTAAATAACTTAGGCGAAAGTGTTACGCTATGTGGTTGGGTACAAAAATCAAGAGATTTAGGCGGTATGACTTTTATCGACATCCGCGATCGTTATGGTATTACCCAGTTGGTTTTTAACATGGACGATAATAAAGCGCTTTGTGAAACTGCACGAACTTTAGGACGTGAGTTTGTAATTAAAGCGATAGGTACCGTTGTAGAAAGAAGCAATAAAAACCCAAAAATGTCGACCGGGGATGTGGAGATTAAAGTTTCTGCTTTAGAGATTTTAAATGCAGCAAAATTACCGCCCTTCATGATCGATGACGAAACAGACGGCGGCGATGAGCTGCGCATGAAATACCGTTATTTAGATTTACGCCGTAATCCGGTTCGCAATAATCTGGTTTTACGTCATAAAATGGCACAATCGGTTCGCCGTTATTTAGATGCTTTGGATTTTATCGAAGTAGAAACACCTGTGTTGATTAAATCTACACCAGAAGGTGCAAGAGATTTCGTGGTGCCTAGCCGCATGAACGAAGGCGAGTTTTATGCTTTGCCTCAATCGCCACAAACCTTCAAACAATTGTTAATGGTTTCGGGTTTCGACCGTTATTTCCAGATTGTAAAATGTTTCAGGGATGAAGACTTAAGAGCCGACCGTCAACCAGAGTTTACCCAGATCGACTGCGAAATGTCTTTCATCGAACAAGAAGATATATTAAACACTTTTGAAGGGCTGATCCGTACTTTATTTAAAGAAGTGCGTAATTACGATTTACCGGAAGTACCGCGTATGCAATATGCAGATGCGATGCGTTTATACGGTTCTGACAAACCTGATACCCGTTTTGCCATGCAGTTTGTTGAGCTTAACCATTTGGTAAAAGGCAAAGGCTTCCCGGTTTTCGATAATGCGGAGCTAGTGGTTGGTATCAATGCAAAAGGTGCGGCAAGTTATACACGTAAGCAGTTAGATGAATTAACCGATTTCATCAAACGTCCGCAGATTGGTGCTACAGGTTTGATTTATGCGCGTCATAACGAAGACGGAACCATTAAATCATCAGTAGATAAATTTTTTAACGAAGAAGATCTTAAACAGTGGAGCGAAGCTTTCGGTACAGAAAAAGGCGATTTATTATTGATTTTAGCCGGCTCTACCGATAAAGTACGCAAACAGTTAAATGAGCTTCGTTTAGAAATGGGTAACCGCTTAGGTTTACGCGATAAAAACACATTCTCTGCCCTTTGGGTATTGGATTTCCCACTTTTAGAATGGGATGAAGAAACTGAACGTTACCATGCGATGCACCACCCGTTCACTTCTCCAAAACCTGAAGATATTGCTTTATTGGACACTAAACCTGGCGAAGTACGCGCCAATGCTTACGATATGGTAATCAACGGAACCGAAGTTGGTGGCGGATCGATCCGTATCCACGACAGGGCTTTACAGGCTTTAATGTTTAAACATTTAGGTTTCAGTGCAGAAGAAGCGCAAAAACAATTTGGTTTCTTGATGGATGCTTTTGAATTTGGTGCACCTCCTCATGGCGGTATTGCCTTTGGTTTCGATCGTTTAACCTCAATTTTCGCAGGTTTAGATTCCATCCGTGATGTGATTGCTTTCCCTAAAAACAACTCTGGAAGAGATGTAATGATCGATAGTCCAAGCACTATTGATGAGAAGCAATTGAAAGAATTGAAGATTAAGACAGATTTATAGACAGATCCGTCATGCTGAACTTGTTTCAGCATCTTTTTAAGAAGACCCTGATCCCGATGTAAAATCGTGGCAGAGTGACAAAACGCATAAAAAAGCCTCAGGATTTAGAACCCTGAGGCTTTTGATTTAAGATCATTTTGGCAATTGCTCAAAATGAACAAATGGCTAATGAACCATTTAACTAATACGTTTCACTATCAGGCGGAATGCCGTAGTCTACAAATTTCTTTTCTTTTTTCTCTTTCTTTTTTCCCAACCAGCTCTTAACTGAATTAAAAATTGCCGACAAATGTTCCGCATCAAGCGATTTACCAATTTTGCCTGAAACCAGACCTACAGCCGCTTTGGTTAAAAAACCAGCACCTCTAAATAGGGTTTTATTCATAAACATCGGCAAAAGCAACGACATGGCAGTTCCGCTAATATTTAATTTTTCGTCAACTTTAAACAGGTTACTTGGTGTAGCGTATCTTTTTATCAATGCACCCAAGGTAAACTGGTGAAAGTAAGTCTTTGAATCTGATTTAAGCATATTCTGCTTAAGGGTGTATTCAACCTTAAGTTCTAATTTTCTAGCCTGCAGGTCTTCTAAGTTACGGATGTCTTTATACCTTCTCATCTTCCTCCTTATCTGCAAGTTTATCAAAGTATCTTCTAATGGCTACATTAATAATTGCCTTTTCAATATACTTATCTTTAGTTAAATAAACACCTAGTGCGATTAGAATATAGAATAAGGAAACGCAGCCAAAGCCTCCAGCATAACTACCTAAAAGATCAGACAGATAAAGCGCCAAAGTTACTGAGCCAAATAGAAAGGCCAATATAAAACAAACAATAACTACCGTACTGGTTACTAAATCGGCAAAAACTTTAGAGACTTTTTCTACCAGGTAAAGTCTTGTATACTCAACCCTGGCCTCTAAAAAACCCTTGGCATCGTCTACAAGATCTTCAATGCTTTTATCTTTATTTTCCTGCATAATTCAGATTGATATTTAACCGGGCAGTTGCCCGGCTATGCAATATTTTATTTATTACGCGTGCTCTACGTCGTCGCTGTATTCTTCTTCTACGCTTCTTAGTTTTGTTTTGATTGAGCTTACTACTTTATCCTTTAAGCTAGCAAGGTGGTTAATTTCATCAGCAGCTTTATCCTTGATAGAATCGCCTAAATCTTTTAGCGATTGGCTTAGTTTATCGCGGGTTTCATCACCTTTATCTGGTGCGAACAAAATTCCTAGAGCCGCACCGGCAGCTAATCCGGCTAAAAGCGCAACTACAACTTTTGAGTTATCATTCATAATTAATGTATTTTAAGGGTTTAACAATTATGTACAATATAAAACTACTATATTATTTATTGTTAAGCTATATTTATAACTCCGTATGCTCGTTATTTGTTTTAATTCTTTCCAATCTTTCTGATGCAAGCGTACTGGTTTCGTAAATCTTAACGAGCAATATAAAATAAGATAACAGTAGCGGGCCAAAAACAAGGCCCAATATTCCAAATAAAGGGATACCAATAATTACGCCAATTACTGTAATTATGGGATGAATATTGCCAACTTTTTTTGCAATGATAAACCTTAGCACATTATCGATATTGATAATGACTACAAAACCGAAAATAAGCATGGCCCAGCCAGCAAAATTATTACCGTTCGCAATCTGCAAAATCGCAGCCGGAACAAAAACAACAGGTGGCCCCAAAACAGGCACAAAAGAAATAAATGTTGTAATTACCCCCCAAAACACGGGATCTTTATAACCTAAAACATAAAAGGAAAGACTCAAAAGCGAACCTTGAACAAGGCAGATCAGCCCTTGACCCAGTACATTTGCATAAGTTGTATTGCGCATTTCATCGCCAAAACGAAGTGCATTCTGCTCCCTGAACGGCGCATATTTAATCAGTGAAAATTCGAATTTTTTCCGCTCTATTAACATAAAGTAGAGTAAAAAGTACATCACCAATAAGCTTAATATAATATTTACTGCACTCGATATTAAAGAAGGAAAAAGCTGAGTGGCCCAATTCCCTAAACGGTTTAATCCTTCTTGAATAAGATCCTGATTAATTTTAACCGGGATAAGATGCTGTAATTTAACCAGTAAATTCCTAAAAAAAACTTCATTGTTCTTCAATTCTGAAATTTTACTGATTACCATACTACTTAATGCATAAAAAGGCATTACAATGAGTATGATAGAAATGGCGATAAGAAAAATAGCTGTTACTCTTTTATTCCACCCTTTATTTTCTGCCAAATGAATATAGGCTGGCCGCATGATCGTATAAAGCACCAAAGTACTTAAAATAGCACTAAAAATACTTTGCAAAGAATATGCAATTAATACCCCAAGTGCAATAATAATAACCAGGTTAATGTTGTTGCGTTGTTTATAAGAGAATACTGACATATTTAGATAATAAGGTATTCTTTAAATGCTAAAATGGCTGATTTTGTTTTTCCCGATTTAAAATTTATACGTCATCACCAATCTCAACAAATTTGATTTTGTTGTAAAGCGTTTTCCTGTCGATGTTTAAGATTTTTGCCGCCTTGGTTTTATTGAAATTAACTGCTTTTAAAACTTCTAAAATAGCTGTATACTCTGCTTCTTTGGCTGCATTTCTCAAATCAAGTGATTTGACGTTATTGAGTTCCCGCTGAAAAAGAAGTGCTTTTTTATCCTGCTCCGCCTTAGGATAATCACTCATTCCAAGCTCCAATGGTAAAACATGGGTTTCTATCCTATTTCCATCTGTTAATAAAGCTATCCGCCTGATCACATTCTTCAGCTCGCGTACATTACCCGGCCAGTGGTATGTTAATAAACATTTCTTCACTTCATCAGAAAAGCCTTCAATGTTTTTATTCAATTCTTTGTTCACTGTAGCCAAAAAGTGCTCAGCAAAGATAAGGATATCATTATCCCGGTATTTCAATGATGGAACGTGTATAGAAAATTCATTAAAGCGATGGTACAAATCTTCCCTGAACGAGCCTTTCTTAATGCTTTCTACTAAATTTTCATTTGTAGCTACAATAAGCCGCACATCCAGATCTATCTCTTTCGTACTTCCAATCCGCTTTATTTTCCGCTCCTGTACAGCCCTGAGTAAAGTTGCCTGGATCTCGTAGGAAAGGTTGCCGATCTCGTCAAGAAATAATGTACCACCGTTAGCCTGCTCAAAGTGGCCAATTTTAGTGAAGACTGCTCCGGTAAATGCGCCTTTCTCGTGTCCAAAAAATTCACTTGCAGCTAAATCTTTGGTTAAAGAACCACAATCCATAGCGATGAAAGGTTCTTTGCTGCGTGCACTGTTCAGATGAATGGTTTTAGCAACACATTCTTTCCCGGTGCCGCTTTTCCCTGTTAAAATGACAGTATATCCTGTTGGTGCAACAAGCTGAATCTGTTTCAATAAAAGCACCGAAGCATCGCTTTCGCCATTTATATACTCAGGGCAATCTTGAAAATCGGAAAGATTGCCACCTGCATGTTCAAAATTTTGAGTTGATTTTAAATCTTCCTGCGTTTCAAGGGCCTTATTTATGGTATTTAAAATTTCATCCGGGTAAAGCGGTTTTACAATATAATCGAAAGCGCCAAGTTTTATTAATTCTACGGCAAGCTTAATATCCGAATAACCTGTAATAATGATAACACCTGTAGCTGGATAGTTTTCTTTAATGTGGATCAAAATTTCTTTTCCATCTGTATCATCCAACCGATAATCGCACAATACCAAATCGAACCGCTCTTTTTCTAGAATTTGTAGAACCGTTCTGCCGGTTGTTACATTTGAAACCTCAAATCCGTTTTTAGTCAAAAATTTGGATAGCAATAAACCGATGCTGATTTCATCGTCAACAATGAGTACCTTCTTTTTCATGAGTAGCGTTATTATAAAAACCCGTATGCAACCGTAGCTACGTTAAAGGTTAGTAAATGAATAACACACAAATTACTCAAAAAAAATTGCTTTGGAAAGCTTTTGCAATTATTTCCCGATATAAATCATCAAATTAATACTACATGCTTATTACTTTCCGGTGAAATTTGCTTTTCTTTTTTCAATAAACGCGGTTACCCCCTCCTTAAAATCGGCCGTTTCGAAACATTTACCAAATTCTTCAATTTCGGTAGCGTAGCCATTGTTGTTATTTACAGCTGCAATTACAGATTTTATTGCAGCTGAAATAGCTAGTGGTGCGCGTTGCTTAATCACATTCAGTATCTCTTCAGCCTTGCTAATTAGATCAGGCTGCGGAACAACATAATTTACAAGGCCTATTTTTTCTGCATCCGAAGCTGTGATCATATTTGCGGTAGTAATCATTTCTATTGCTTTACCTTTTCCAACCAATTGTGTAAGGCGTTGGGTACCGCCATAACCCGGAATTAAGCCTAAAGTAACTTCAGGTAAACCTAATTTTGCATGATCTGATGCGATGCGTATATGGCAGGCCATCGCCAACTCTAGTCCTCCGCCCAAAGCAAATCCATTAATTGCTGCAATAAATGGCTTTGAAGAATTTTCAATGGCATTAAAAACCAGATCATGACCACGTTTTGCTAAATCTTCTCCCTGTTTACCACTATAATCAGAAAATTCTTTAATATCTGCTCCTGCAACAAAGGCTTTTTCACCTGCTCCGGTTAAAATAACGCCCCTTACTTCATCAGTTTTACCAGCGAAAGCAATTACATCAGCCAGTTCGGCTAAAGTATCTTTATTTAAAGCATTCAGTGCTTTTTCACGGTTGATGGTAATGTATAAAATGTTTTCTTTAATCTCTGAAATTAAATTCTGGTATGCCATAGCTTAAAAATTTCTATTTTCTGTAACCCAATTCTGAATATATTCTACAATACTTGCCATTGTTGTACCTGGTGGAAATAGCTCCCCAACACCCATTTCTGCAAGTTTTAACCGATCTGCTTCCGGAATGATCCCTCCACCGGTTAACAACACATCATCTAACTGTTTTTCTTTCATAAAATGAATAATCTTTGGAAAAACCGTCATGTGCGCGCCCGATAGGATAGAAATCCCAATGGCATCAACATCCTCCTGAAGCGCTGTGTTTACCACCATTTCTGGTGTTTGGCGTAGGCCGGTATAAATTACTTCCATGCCTGCATCTCGTAAGGAAGTTGCAATTACTTTGGCTCCCCTGTCATGGCCATCTAATCCAACTTTAGCTACTAAAACGCGGATAGGCCGATTTAATACTTTGCTCATCATTCATATTAAGTTGATGTAAATGTATCGATTTTATTAGGTAATTGAGAAATAGGGAAAAAGCAAGTAATGGTTGAGGCTCATTGTTCAGAGTCGTGGTTTTCGACGGCGAATTAGCCTATAATACTAACATATTTGTTCTTTCATAGCACTATAATGAAGTTCTGGACTATCAACTATCAACTATGGACTAATAAACCCATAATCATTGTATAAATCCGCTCAATCTTTTTACATTTGCATTCCTAATTTACAGGTTTTTATGAGTGAAGAAAAGTCATTGAACTTTATTGAAGAAATTGTTGAGAACGACTTAAATAGTGGTAAGTACGAAACTTTGGTTACGCGTTTCCCGCCGGAACCTAATGGTTATCTACACATCGGCCACGCGAAAGCGATATGCTTAAATTTCGGACTAACACAAAAATACGGCGGCTATACCAACCTACGTTTTGACGATACCAACCCGGTAACTGAAAAAACAGAATACGTAACCAGCCAGCAGGAAGATATTAGATGGCTGGGTTTTAACTGGAAAAATGAATTATATGCCTCAGATTATTTTGACGAGCTGTATGGTTTTGCCATTAAACTGATCGAAAAAGGTTTGGCTTATGTTGACGAGAGTTCTGCAGATGAAATTGCAGCTTTAAAAGGCACGCCAACAGAACCAGGGCAGGATAGCCCGTATCGTAACCGCGGCATTGAAGAAAATTTAGACATTTTCACGAAAATGAAAAATGGCGAATTTCCTGATGGCGCATATATTTTGAGAGCAAAAATCGATATGGCCAGTCCGAATATGTTAATGCGCGATCCAATTATTTACCGCATCAAGCATGCCGAACATCACCGTACAGGTAACAAATGGTGCATTTACCCGATGTACGATTTTGCTCACGGGCAAAGTGATAGTATTGAAAACATCACGCACTCTATCTGTACATTGGAATATGTTTCGCACCGTGAACTGTATGATTGGTTTATCGAAAAATTAGAGATTTTCCCTTCGAAACAATATGAATTTGCCCGTTTAAACCTTACCAGCACGGTAATGAGTAAACGTAAGTTACTTCAACTGGTTAACGAAAACTTAGTAAATGGATGGGACGATCCGCGCATGCCTACCATTAGTGGTTTGCGTAGGAGGGGTTTTACACCGAAGAGTGTACGCGAATTTTGCGAACGTATTGGTATTGCCAAACGCGAAAATTTAATTGAGCTAAGTTTACTGGAATTTTGTATCCGCGAAGATTTAAATAAAACCGCTAACCGTGTAATGGCTGTTCTAGATCCAATTAAACTGGTGATTACAAATTACGAAAAAGGAACAGAAGATTTAATCGGCGAAAACAATCCAGAGGCTGAAGATGGTGGAGGTACACGTGTGATTCCTTTTAGCAACGAACTTTGGATAGAACGTGAAGATTTTATGGAAGTACCAGCAAAAAAATGGTTCCGTTTGGCACCAGGCGCAATGGTCCGCTTAAAATTCGCTTATATTGTTAAATGCGAAGATTTTGTGAAAGATGAAAACGGAAACGTAACCGAAATTCATTGCACTTATATTCCTGAATCGAAAAGTGGAAACGATACCAGCGGCGTAAATGTTAAAGGAACAATCCACTGGGTAAGTGTAGCACATGCTAAAACTGCCGAAATTCGTTTATACGATCGTTTATTTACCTCAGAAACGCCAGATGCTGAAGAAGGAGATTTTAAAGATTACTTAAATCCTGAAAGCTTAACGGTTTTACCTAACGCTTATATCGAGCCAGCATTGGCAACGGCAGATCTGGAAAGCCGTTATCAGTTTATCCGCAAAGGTTATTTCTGTTTAGATAAAGATTCTACAGCCGATAAATTGGTTTTCAATAGAACGGTAACCTTAAAGGATACGTTTAAGAAACCGAATTAATAAGCATTTTTAAATAGATAAACACGGATGAACACAGATTTATCCGTGTTTTTTTTTAGAAAAATTTTTGGGACTAATTGGTTAATGTTTGCAGAAACTATAGTTCATGGGGCTTGCTTAAAAGCTGATCATCAATATGAGTTTAATTTACGCTAACCGCCAAACCCCATTCCGCTTAATACTTCGTATACACATTATACAGCACCAATATATCCACTGGTGTTAAAGTAGGCGTAATATCACTTTGGATAAAATGAATTTTGAAAGCGGTGATTGCCGCAGGGAGATTACTGGTATCATAGCCAATATATTTTAAGGCCATTTCGGTATTAAAATCTACAGGAGGATTTTTCAGCACATCATCATACCAATAACCAAAACCTTTATCGGCCAGCTTTTTCCAGGGGAAATTTTTCGGATCATTTTTACGTTTAGGCGCAATATCAGCATGACCGATAAAATTTGCCGTAGGTATACCGTATGTTTTCTTTAAAGTGGCCAATAACTTAAGCAAGCTATTAATCTGCACATCGGGCCATGGGTCAGTTAAGCCATTATTATCCAGTTCAATGCCTATCGATGAAGAGTTTAAGTCGGTATCTTTCCCCCATTTACTCACACCAGCATGGTTTGCGCGTAAATAATCATTCACCATATGCACCACTTTACCGTCGCGACTAATAACATAATGTGCGCTCGTACCTGCTTTAGTAGAGAAAAATGTTTCTATGGTTTTTGCCAAACTATCTTGAGCGGTATGGTGGATCACCACAAAATTTGGCTTACGTATCCCAAAATTTACAGAGCCAATCCATTCCTGATTTGCAGCTCCCAATGAATCGTAAAGCTGACCAGCCGGTGGAGTGGTATTAATTATTTTCGAAAAATCTTTTGCTTTTTCCTTATAGATTTTTTCCGTTGCGGCATATTTGCTGCTTCCGCAGGCAGATAAAATAAGCACCAGAGAAAAAGCGGAAATAGATAATGATTTTGATAACCTGGAAAATAACATGGCATGAATTGTTAGCGAGTTGAAGTTACAAAGTTATGTTAAACTTCACCCAATGCATCAAACTTTATACAAAGCTTTCAAAATTTACTAATTTAGCGGCCATATACTTTAATATGAAGAATTTATACAAATCGACCCTATTTTTATCGGCAGTAGCTATTTCAGTAGGCGCTTTATCGTCTTGTACTGGCAATAATAAATCTAAAGATGAAAAGGCTGTGGTAGTACAAAAAGATAGTCTCACCAATTATGTTGCCCAACGCTTGCCCATTTATGAAAGGGTAAAATTAACCACTAATATTAACGATTTAAGTGTTAACGACCGTAAAATTCTGCCTTTGTTAATCCAGGCAGCAGAAATTATGGATCAATTATATTGGAAACAAGCCTACCCACAAAGAGATAGCCTGCTTGCAACTATTAAAGACGAAAAAACCCGCGATTTTGTTAATATCAATTATGGTCCTTGGGATAGATTAAATAACGATAAACCTTTTGTTGAAGGTGTTGGTGCCAAACCAGAGGGAGCATCTTTTTACCCACACGGGATTACAAAAGAAGCCATAGAGAAATCAGACCTTGCCGATAAGTTTGGTGCATATTCTGTTGTTCAAAAAGACAGTACAGGAAAATTATCAACGGTACCTTATCACGTATTATTTGCTTCAGAATTACAAAAGGCAAGTTCATTGTTAAAACAGGCAGCGCTAATTGCTGAAGATGCCGGTTTAAAAAAATATTTAAACTTAAGGGCCGATGCTTTGGTAACGGATAATTTTACCGCAAGTGATTATGCCTGGTTGGATATGAAAACCAATGGTTTGGATATCATTATCGGCCCAATTGAAAATTACGAGGATAAACTGTTTAATGCCCGTACCAGTTACGAAGCTTATGTTTTAATCAAAGATAAAGAGTGGAGCAAGCGTTTGGCAAAGTATGTAAAAATGCTTCCTGAATTGCAAAAAAACCTACCAGTTGCAGCAAAATACAAAACAGAAAGCCCTGGAACAGACTCTGAGTTAAATGCATATGATGTGGTTTATTATGCAGGAGACTGCAATGCCGGATCGAAAACCATTGCCGTTAACCTCCCGAATGATGAAAAAATCCAACAGGAAAAAGGAACACGCCGTTCGCAGCTGAAAAATGCAATGCAGGCTAAGTTTGATAAAATCCTGGTACCGATTTCAAAAGAATTAATTGAAGCCGATCAGCAGCAATACATTAAGTTTGATGCTTTTTTTGCAAACGTCATGTTTCACGAGGTAGCTCATGGTTTAGGCATAAAAAAAACCATTACCGGAAAAGGTTTTGTACGTGCCGCATTAAAAGAACAATATAGCTGGCTTGAAGAAGGCAAAGCCGATATTTTAGGCTTGTATATGGTAACGGGCTTACTTAAAAAGGGTGAGCTGAAAGGTGATGTAAAAGATTATTACACCACATTTATGGCTGGCATTTTACGCTCTGTTCGCTTTGGTGTATCAGAAGCACACGGAAAAGCCAATATGCAGTGTTTTAATTATTTCCAGGAAAAAGGTGCTTTTGAGCGTACAGCAAAAGGTACCTACAAAGTAAACTTCGAAAAATTTGCAACTGCAATGAACGATTTAAGTGCATTTATTCTTACCCTTCAAGGTAACGGTGATAAAGTTGCGGTAGAAAAAGCACAAAAAGAAAAAGCGGTTATCCATACAGAACTGCAAACAGATCTGGACCGATTAACCAAGAAGAATATTCCGGTTGATGTTGTTTTCGAACAAGGCGTTGATGTACTTGGTGTAAAATAAAAGATTCCTTTTACTCAGGAATTTAAAGCCATAGATATGCAGGTGTAAACTTGTTTGTCTGTGGCTTTTTTTTTGGTTCATTAGTCATTGGTTCATTTGTGAGACTGAGTTAATTGTTTAAACTGTTAATCGGTTAACTAACAAAGTCTCTTAAAAAATTCTTTTCCTTCTTTACCAATGGCAGATCGCAAAGAACGGTCGTCATTCCCGCGCAGGCGGGAATCTTAATGCAACCTAAAAATCCTACCAATGCATTACAATTAAGGAGCAATTTAATCCTGACTTTGGACTCCCGGCCACCAACTTTTTTAAAATCCCTGTAACCTTTTTAAAAAATGCTCGTCTTACCTATAACTAAACAACGGAAACCTTTCGTTTCCGGCTAAACTTTAAAATAAGCAAGCAATTAAATTGAAAGCGCATGCACATGCGATATAGAAATCTTTTTGCCCATTTTTTTTAAGAATAAATACCTAAAAATGAAAACACTATACAGAATACCACTTATCCTTACACTTCTTTTTTTTGCCGTTACGGTGGGTTTTGCGCAAACAAACCCTAAACCAAATATCAGTGGAGTAATTTTAGATGAAACCAAAAAACCTGCAGATTACGTTACGGTTGTACTCTTTAAAGCATCCGATTCAAGTGTGGTTAAAACAGCATTTACCGATCCAAACGGGACATTTAACTTTAGCGTTCAGGGCAAGGGGAGCTACTATTACAAAGCCAGTAACATGGGTTACAAAACACTTAAAAGTAAAACCATCGTTTTAACCGAGGATAATCAGAAAGTAGATTTCGGAACGGCTCAGCTCACCGCAAGCGCTCAAAACTTAAAAGAAGTGAATGTAGCGGTAACTAAACCATTAATCGAAAGAAAAATGGATAAGATCGTGATGAATGTTTCCAATAGTTCGGTTATGACAGGTTCTACTGCGCTGGAGGTTTTGCAAAAAGCACCAGGCGTAACGGTAGATCAGAATGATAAGATTTCGATGATGGGTAAACAAGGTGTGCTCATTCAACTGGATGGCAAGCAGACTTACATGAGCAGTGCTGATGTGGCGAACCTACTGCGTAACATGCAGAGTTCGGAAATAGAAAGCATCGAACTAATTACCAATCCTTCGTCAAAGTATGATGCGTCAGGTAATTCGGGCATTATCAACATCAAAACCAAAAAAAGTAAAAACGGCGGAACAAACGGCAGTATAAACGGATCTTTAGGATATGGTAAAAACCTAAGGGCAAATGCGGGTTTAAACCTGAACCACCGTACACAGAAACTTAATGTTTTTGGTAACTACAACTATGGTAAGTTTGAGCGTGATAACCTGATCGCTATCGACCGGATTTCGAACGGCACACCCGATATTTACTTTATGCAGGTAGGTGAAAGCAAAAGAAAACAATATAACAATAACCTTAAAGCAGGTTTAGATTACTTTATCGATAAGAAAAACACCATTGGTATATTGGTAAACGGCTACTTTAATCATGGAAATGAAACTGCGGGAAACAATACTTTAATCGGCCCATCCTTTAACAAGGTGGATTCTACCCTGATCACCAATTCATTGCAGGCAAACAAATACAATAATGTTTCTTATAACTTAAATTATAAATCCGTTCTGGATACTGCGGGTTCAGAAATCTCGGCAGATGTAGACTATTCCAAATACAAAGGTAACGATGGTTCTAATTATGAAAACGATTATCGGTTTCCCAATGGAGACAGAATCCGCCCCATCAGGTATACCCGCAACAACACCCCATCGATTATTGATATCAAAGCATTTAAAATCGACTATAATGTATCACTTAACAAAACGGTTAAACTCGAAGCCGGGATTAAAAGCAGCTGGGTTAAAACCGACAATGACTTGCAGGCGGAAATGTTGGTAAACAATGCCTGGCAGAACGATGTAAAACGAAGCAACCAGTTTGTGTACGATGAAAATGTAAATGCGGCTTATACCAATGTAAACAAACAGTTTAAAAATACCAGTGTTCAAATTGGCTTAAGGGTTGAGCAAACCAATTCGAAAGGAAATTTGATTACCACGAATACCGTAGTGGAACGAAGTTATTGGGATTTCTTTCCAACATTGTTTGTTCAACACACGCTTTCAAAAAACAACCAGTTAGGTTTTTCTTATAGCAGAAGGATAGACCGCCCAAGTTACGATGCTTTAAATCCCTTCATCTATTACTTAGACGAATTTACCTATAGCAAAGGAAATCCCTTTTTAAATCCGCAGTATACACACAATTTTGAGCTTAGTTATACCCTATTGCAAAAATACATGCTCTCCATTGGCTATAGCAGAATTAACGATGTAATTGCAGAGGTAATTTTACCTGATGCCGCAAATCAGTCGTTATATCAAACCAATGCAAATATTGCCACCAACATCAGCTATAATGCCAATTTAAATGTGCCCGTTCAGATTACGAAATGGTGGCAGACCAATAATAACTTAAATGTTTTTTACCTCAGTTTCAAATCGCCAGATTTAGCCGGGAGTGCTTTAAAAACCGGGAAAACATCTTTCCAATTTAAATCGCAACAAACCTTTACGATTATGGATGGTTTTACGGCAGAGATCAATGGCAGCTACGAATCGCCGCTTGATTACGGCACCTTAAGTTTAAAAGCCCGTTATTATGTTGATGCAGGTTTAAGCAAATCATTGTTCAACAAAAAAGCAAGTTTGAAACTGGCCTTATCAGATGTATTTAATATATCTGAAAACAATTTATCAAGTGCATATCCGGGTTTAACATACACGGTGCATCAAAAAAATGAAACCCAAATTGGCAGAATCAGCTTTACCTATCGTTTTGGTAAAAACGAAATTAAACCTGCCCGCCGCCGCACAACGGGTACTGAAGCAGAACAAGGGCGTATGAAGAATTAGTCGTAAAAAAGGAGATTATACTATCAGTAAGATCTGTCATGTTGTCCAAAGGACTCCTACGGAGAGCCTGTCGAAACACTTTATAATATATTTTAGGTTGGTCTTTCGACAGGCTCGGGATGACAAATTTTAGTGCTTTATATTCCAAGCTATACGTCATGCTGAATTTATTTCAGTATCTATCCTGTTACAAGATCCCGAAACAAGTTCAGGATGACGGTTTGCTCGTATTTAAAACTTATATTCCATCACATAATCATCCATAAAGTAACCGTCGCCTATATCAAGCGTTACTGATTCTTTAATGGTAAAACCTCCTTTTAAGTAAAAATCTTTGGCTTTATTATGCTTGTTCACATTCAGCTGTAATGCAGTACCTCCGGCATCTTTTACCTGGTTAAAAACCTCATTAATTAAGATTTTCCCAACGCCTTTACCGTGCGCCGATGGCAGCACATAAAGCTTGTGCAGCTTATAAATACGCTCTTCGTGTTCAATAATAGAGTAACCTGTAAAACCTAACTGATTTTCGCCCTCTTCTGCAATCAGGAAGACATACCCTTCCATAAATTGTTTCAATAGCTCTCCTTTATTGTACATTTTATCCAGCATGTAATCAATCTGTTTCTGCCCGATAATATCGAGGTAGGTTGATGGCCAGGTTGCCGCAGCAATATCCCTAATAATTTCTATATCTTCTTCTTTTGCTTTTCTGAGGGTAATCATATTGGTTCGCTAATAAAAATTGGTTGTCCTGAAAAGGTAAATTCTACAAAGCCATCTTTAACTACAATAAAAATTTCTTCCTCATTCTGCTCAAGGTTAGTTACTTCGATGTATCGGTTACCATGGATCAGGAATTCACTTCCCGCAGGTTTCCAAACCGAGAATCCCGATTTTATGGGGTAGTGCTTTGCTCTTTCGGTAAATACCACCAGGTTAATTTTGTCTTCAAATCCTGCAAATTTCTCCAGATCGAATTTCTTTGCAATTACATTCACTGCCGGATATTTCTCTTCGTAAAGATAATTAACGGCCACCATTAAAGCATCAACAGGCCCCTGAATAACTTTTGTATCTTCCTGCGCTTCCTGCTCGTTCCCGTTTACCAGCACATCTACCTTTAAGCCTAAGGAAAAAATCTTATCGTAATTTTCTCCATTAACCAAAAGTGTAGGGCTCCATTCGAGTAGTTGGCCCAAAAGTTCTTCGTTAAAATTCCCAAGCTCATCGATGTATAAAGCCGGCTCCTGTTTTTCTTTTACAATATGGTGTGAAGACATACTGCGAATATAGAAATTTCGCTTTAAGTACGGTACAGTAAGAATCAGTTAGAGGTAAAATGATTAACGGTTGTAAGGATATTCATTTATCCAATGAAATCCTCTATTGATGAGCGTAAAATCTTTCGGGCCTTTCCGCTTAAAGCTCACCGCAATAGAATCTTTCCCTTTAAGTCCGGAAATAAGCAGTTTGTCTTTGCCGATAACATTATAGGTTAAAATATACTGAGCTGCTTCTTTATCCAGAGAATTTAATACCAGCTCTTTCTTTTTGGCATTAAAAACCGTTGTAAAATTAAATGTACTATCGTTCATTGTTTTTACAAGCGCATAACCGGCATAACTGATAATCATCTGCTTCCATCGCGTGCCATCAGTAGTTAACGGCGCCAGCGCTTTACCTTTAAAGCTCATGTTTTCTACATTATAAATACCATACATAAAGGGTTTTGGAGCCTCACTTCCATAGGTTTTGCGCTGCGCAATCAGTGTAGATAGCAGAAAAAGCATTGAAGCGACGATAATCAGATATTTACCCATATAAACCACGATGAAGTGCCATCGTTTTTTATAAATGGGACGGTGCATTTTTTCGAGCTGTTGGCTTTCATACCTGATAAAGAACCGGTATAACTTTAAAAAATGAGGTACTAAAATAAACAGACACATTACAACTAAAGCTGTTGAAAGTTGCTTTACCGGAACATCAAAAAAATAGTTCATTGCCATTACATGTACGGTAGCTGCCAGCGATAGAAAGGCGCCAATAATTACCGTTTTGCGAAATAACAATAAAATAGCAGAGACTTCAATAATACCCATAAAAACATTATAGCCTTTAGAAAATCCAAGGAATGTCCAGGCGAGGCCCATCGGAGAGGCATCACCAAAAGGTTGGAGCAAACGATCTAAGGATGGATCGGGAAACTGTAGTTTGATTACTTTTATAGCACCGTACATTACAAGTGTAAAAGCGAGATAAAAGCGAACCAGAACGATGAGCCAGTAATAAGCAGTATTATAGCTTTTGCGTTTACGATCAAGTATCGACCATATGATGCAGCCAACAAAGGATATCAAAAACATAAAGGCCAGTAATACCCAATCGTAAGAAGTATCGCCACTGCCGTTTGTGTAAATCTTAAAGTCGTAGCTGTAGTGAAGGATATGCTGAGAAAACCAGGGAATCAGGTCATGCAGCACCAGTGTTGGATACTTGATTACATAATAAAAAAATGGAAAAGCGCCATTGTTGTTCAGGATGATGAAAAGAGACAGGAGGAGGAAAAAGAACCTGAAAGAGATTTTTTTATAAATGTTCCAGGGCCCATTGGCTTGAAGAGCGTTTTCAGACATATTTAGCAGCGTTTTATCCAAAACTAAAAATTATCCTATAGGCTTCAAATTATAAAATGTTAATTAACAGTGCTTTCTTTAACTAATGTGTAAAAATCTTGATAGGCTTCAATAAAATCATCTGCAAAATTAATGGCTCCGGAAACGGCTATGCCATAAATACCGGTTTGCATTAAAGCTTCTACATTGTAGGTTTTTATCCCACCCACAGCCAATACCGGAATGCTGATGGACTGAGCTTTCAATTCTTTCACTGCTTGTTGATAACCTTCTATGCCCAAGAGATTATACTTGTTGGGCTTGGTTTCGGTTATTGCAAAGGGACCATAACCAGCATAATCAGCACCTTCCTGCGCAAGCCTGATTAAATTTTCTACTGTATTTGCCGATCCTCCAAGGGTAATATCATGGCCAACAAGTTTGCGCAGCGCTATAAAATCGGCATCCATATCTTCCATATGAAAACCCTGAATATCGGCCTTTCCATTTAAATGAACATGATCGGTAACGATTAAGGTGGTACCCCAATCATCACAGATTTCTGCAATAGCATTAATATCCTGCAGGAGCGCTTCATCATTTTTGCTCAGACAACGGTACTGAATCCATTTTGCACCAGCCTCGCAAGCCAGTTGTGCCTGTTCAATGTGTGAGAGGTGCGGAATATCGTGCGTAATGTAATGAAGTTTCTCTACGTATTTCATGCTTGGTATGGTAGAATTAATGGCTTTAAAATCAGGATGCCAATATAAAACAAAATCGCCATTGGGTGTTTATCTTCCAATGACGATTTACTGTTTTTTAGCTTTAAGCTTTTCTAAAACTTAACGTTCAGGCTTAACAAAAAGTTGGTTCCCGCCTGTGGATAAAAGAAGTTTTCGGTTACCCTGCTTCCACCTGCCTGGTAGCCATAGGTATAACCATTGCTTTCGTATTTCTTATCGAAAATATTGTTTACCAGTAAACCCAGGTTAATATTTTTAACGCCTGCAAATTTAAAATCGTAGCCTAAACGTGCATTGCTTACCCAATAACCGTTAATGGTCCTATCGTTGTTCTGCGTATTATCCAGGTATTGTTTGCTTACATACTTGCTCTGTAAGGCTACAGCAAAACCACTAACAGGTTTGTAAACAAGCTCCCCAAAAAGAACGGCTTTGGGAGAATAAGAAATATCAGTCAATTTGTAGTTGTTTACAACAAATCCGCCATTATCGTAATCTTCATAATATTCGGTAAAGTTCTTGATTTTGTTTCTACTCAACGCAGCATTGGCGTTTAATACAAATTGCTGGTTAATGATATAAGAACCATCTACCTCAATCCCTAAACGATAGCTTCTGTCTACGTTCTGACGATAGTTGGCTCCAACATCATTTATTTGCCCGGTAACTACCAATTGGTTTTTATAGAACATTCCGTATGCATTGGCACCTAAATTAAATTTATCATTTTTAAATCGATAACCTAACTCTACATCATTCAAACGTTCAGGTTTTGGAGAGATGCCTGCTACCGCAGCATCTGTATAATCATCTCTGTTAGGCTCTTTGTTGGCCACACTAAACGAGGCATATACATTGCTCTGTGGATTGATAAAATATATTGCCCCAAATTTCGGGTTAAAGAAATTCAAGGTTTCGTTAATGGCCAAAGTGTTCAGTTTATTTTCCGTTCCGGCAACATCGAAATACACCCTGCGATATTGCAGGTCGGCAAATAAACTTAACGATTCAACAGGGCTGTAGTTTACTTTACCATAAACGTTAAAATCGGTTTTAAAACCATCATTATCATAATAATGCCTGTCTATATTTCCGTTTGATGCATATTGCGCCCAGATCACCTGCCCAAAGTGTGCGCCTTTATATTCGTTATATGCACCGCCCAAAGTAAAGTTTAAATTCTTCTGCGGCACATAATTAAAGGCATAAGTAACACCATAGAAATCGTTATCCAACCAGCGCCGGCGGATCAAATCTGTTTCGGTAACCGGAGTTCCGCCTGGAATAACAACCGGATTTAAACCATAATTTTTCAGTTTATCCTGCACCCGGTATTCTTCATAATAACCTTGGCCTTGGGTATAATGTAAGGCGCCATTAAAAGAAAACTGATCAGAAAACTGTCTGGCATAAATTAACTGGTAATGGTTCTGCGTATAGTTATCTGTTTGGTTATTGTATAAGAAACTGTTATAAGTTCTGCCTGAATTTAAAAGGTTTGCGGCATCTTCTGCACCCAATCCATTTCTGGCGATATAGGCATTCATTCCGGCTACGTCATTTTCCAGACGCGATTGCGGAATACCGTTCCATGATTGATAGGTTTTCTCATTTCCCGAAAAAACGTTTACACGCAACAGGTCTTTATCTCCGTGGTAGGCACCAGATAAGAAATATGATTTAAGCAAGGATGAACCGCGGTCTACATAACCATCCGAACTGATTCTTGATAAGCGGCCGTCAAAACTAAAGCGATTGTTAATCAAACCTGTTCCAACCTTTATCGTGTTTTTCCAGGTATTGAAACTTCCGTAAGTGCTGTTTACTTCGGCATAAGGTTCCATTTCGCTGGCAGTTGTCTGAATATTTAAACTCGCACCGAATGCACCTGCACCATTGGTTGAAGTACCTACACCACGCTGAATCTGAATGTTATCTACCGAAGAAGCAAAATCGGGCATGTTTACATAAAACGTACCTGAACTTTCGCTGTCGTTTATCGGAATACCATTAACCGTTACATTGATCCTGCTATTGTCGCTACCACGGATACGGATGCCTGTGTAACCTACGCCAGCACCAGCATCAGAATTAACCACAACTCCTGGTGTGTTTTGAAGGATGAAAGGAAGATCCTGCCCGAAGTTATTCTGTTGAATTTCTTCTCTACCAATATTCTTATAGGTAGTAGCCGATTTTTCTGTTGCCCGTGTTGCACGAACAATTACCTCATCTGCGAGGAAATTTTGTGGTGATAGGCTAAAATCCAGTGTAGTATTCTCTTTAAGTTCAACCGCTTTTTCAACTGTTTTAAAACCTACATAACTGATCACAATCGTGTATTTTCCGTTAACGAGATTTGTGATGCTGTAATTTCCTGAAGCATCGCTTACAACTGCTGTTTTTTGATTTCTTAATTTAACCGTAGCACCGGGAAGAGGTTGCTGATTTTGATCTGTTACCTTACCTGTAACAGAAATCTGTGCCGATACAAAGAAGGGCAACATTGCAACAAGCGCTGCAAAAAGTAAATTTTTCAATTTTATTGTTTTTAGTTAAACTCATCGGAAAAGGGGCATTGCCGATTTTCAGTTAAACTTCCATAACTCCAATCCCTACGCCGGCATTACCCGGATCAGGTGCATGGTCTTTAAATTCCAATGATCAAAATTCAATTTTCAGACGTTTGGAAATTGAGTATTTTGATTTGATTATTCAAAGCCAATGGGTATGATCTCAGCCTGTTTTTGTGTTATTTAAACAAGGCACCCCTAATGATGGTACAAATGTAGAAAATTTTAAGCAATTCGAGTGTTTTTTGATGCTTTCTGGGTTAAATCTCTAAAAACTGATTGCGTAATGGTGAATTTTGTACCTTTTAGGTTTAGAAAACGAAGGTTCTGTGCCCTGAAGCAAACCGCTGTACCTAAACCCGACAGCAGCGGACACGGAGTGCAACGAAGTAAAGCGGATGGCGGGGCTACAGCACCTATGAAATACTAACCTTTCATTTCCTAAAAAGAAAAACATTTTATTATTAGTTGGAAATGAGCGGTTCTATGCTTTTGGCTTTTTCAGCCCCGCTTTCTGGTACGAGTTCCGATGAAGGATCGGAAGCCCTGCCCGACAATCGGGTTTATTTTACAAAGTTTGGTGCCCCGAAACAAACCCCTGTATTTAAACCCGCCGGTTGCCAAAAGCTACTAACAATCGTTTCCAGGCCAAAAAAACTTAATTTAGTGAAAGAATGCCACTTTTCCTTATTCCTGAATTACAGGGCCAGAAAATCATCAATAGCCTCAATTGCATTTGCTACCCTTTCATCGCCCAAACCGCCAATTACTTTGTAATTCGCATTTAAGGCGCGGAGTTCTTTATGCCAAACCTCCATAAAATACTCTCGTTTCTCCGGAAAATCGCGCAGCGGATCGTCCTGCCATGGTAAATCGATATCCATCAACAAGTACAGATCGTACGGCCGTTTCGGCAAGGCATCTAACACAATCTCTGGTGTTTCGCCAAGCACTTCATCACTCCATATCTTTACGGTAATAAAAGTGGTATCGCAAATAATAAAATCGCTTTCGGTGGTTACTAAAATGGCATCCTCTAAAGCGACCTGACCATAGTACATATTCACTTCATCTTGTAGGGTATAATCGGCAACCAGGTTTTCGCAATAGTAACGGGCATACTCTGGCACCCACGAAACTTTATAGTATTTTGCCAGCAATTGAGATATAGTAGATTTTCCCGTACTTTCCGGACCAACAATAGCAATCTTTTTAATATTTTTATTCACTATACGTTTTCTTGAATACTGTCAAATGTAAAAGAAAAAGCCTTAAAAGAAAAAATCCGGTTGAGGAGGGCTCCTCTAACCGGATAATAAACCAAACAAACTATTTATGAAGAAATCCTCATGGCGGGTAACTAATCCGCGGAGGAAGCTTTAGATCATTGTCTAAAGTATATACAAAACGCATATATGTTCTGCTTATTACAACATTATTGCCAATATTTCGATCATCACAACTTCGTGACTTAATTCTGACTCACAGCACCACTTTTACGAAATTCTTTTAACAATAATTAACATTTACAATAAAATCGTACATTTGGTTTTTACATCCGTGTATAATTTATAGTACAATCAGAAAAATAGTGTTCATTATTTAAAACTATTTGTACTAAATGCTGTTACTTATTTAAGACATCAACAACTAAAACGTTATACTATGAAAAAGTTATGTGTTGTACTATCCCTTCTTATTGTGTTTGCTTTAGGATCTATTGCCTTTACAAATATTAAACTGGGGGGGATAATAGGGAAAATTACACCAGGCGATGCGGCTTCTGCTGTTTCACTTGTAGCTGCGACAGACACGTTGAAAGCGCAGATTAATCAAGGTGTTTTTACTTTTACTAACCTTAAAGAAGGCGTTTATACCGTTGTGGTAAAAGCCAATGCACCATATAAAGATGCCGTAATAGAAAAGGTTGCCGTAAA
Organism: Pedobacter riviphilus; assembly: GCF_014692875.1. Lineage (NCBI taxonomy): Bacteria > Pseudomonadati > Bacteroidota > Sphingobacteriia > Sphingobacteriales > Sphingobacteriaceae > Pedobacter > Pedobacter riviphilus. Next base: position 4,708,493 of record NZ_CP061171.1, read on the forward strand.
AGATAGCGCGACTACAGATTTAGGCGAAATTAAATTACAACAGTAGCTTATTTCTCAGAAGAAAAATCTAAAAAGAGCGCCTAAATCGTGCTCTTTTTTATTTTAAAAAAAACGCCCCAAAATCGGGCTAAAGATGTATCTTTGCATCCCGACAGAACAGTTGGGATTTTCCTTCTAAAAGCAAAAAACCTTCTTGCTTCTTCACCTTCGGGTTCAACACTTTAGAATTTTAATTATTGTTTAAGCTTTATCATGCCTAAAGACACTTCCATCCGCTCAGTACTGATTATCGGATCTGGACCAATTATTATTGGCCAAGCCTGTGAATTTGATTACTCGGGTTCGCAAGCGGCACTTTCTTTAAAAGAAGAAGGGATTACCGTTTCCATCATCAACTCCAATCCGGCTACTATTATGACGGACAAGGTTATCGGCGACCATGTTTACCTGCGCCCGCTAACTGTTGATTCAATAGAGGCTATTTTACAAGAGCATATCGACTCTGCAGATTTACCTAGAATAGATGCTGTACTTCCTACAATGGGAGGCCAAACCGCACTAAACCTATGTAAAGAAGCTGAAGAGCGTGGTGTTTGGGAAAAATACGGTGTAAAAGTGGTTGGTGTAGACGTTGCTGCAATTGAAAAAACCGAAAACCGTGAAGCTTTCCGCCAATTAATGGTTGATATAGGTGTGGGTGTTGCAGAATCGAGAATTGCCAACTCATTTTTAGAAGGTAAAGAAGCTGCACAAGAAATTGGTTACCCATTGGTAATCCGCCCTTCATATACTTTAGGTGGCTCTGGTGGTGGTTTCGTACACAAAAAAGAAGAATTCGATGCCGCTTTAAAGCGTGGCTTAGAAGCTTCGCCAACCCACGAAGTTTTGGTAGAGAAAGCGGTTTTAGGCTGGAAAGAATACGAGTTAGAGTTGTTGAGAGATAGCAATGATAACGTAATCATCATCTGTTCGATCGAAAACTTCGATCCGATGGGTATCCATACAGGAGACTCGATCACTGTTGCCCCAGCAATGACCCTATCCGATCGTTGTTACCAGGAAATGCGTAACCAGGCGATCAAAATGATGCGTGCAATCGGCAACTTCGCCGGTGGTTGTAACGTTCAGTTTTCGGTTAACCCGGTAGACGATGAAATTATCGCCATCGAAATTAACCCGCGTGTGTCACGTTCATCAGCTTTGGCAAGTAAAGCAACCGGTTATCCAATTGCAAAAATTGCGGCTAAACTGGCCATCGGTTACAACCTGGATGAAATTGAAAATCAGATTACCAAAACCACTTCAGCATATTTCGAACCTACTTTAGATTATGTAATTGTTAAAGTACCTCGCTGGAACTTCGATAAATTTAAAGGCGCGAACAAAGAGCTTGGCCTGCAGATGAAATCGGTTGGTGAGGTAATGGCAATTGGCCGTACTTTTATCGAAGCATTACAAAAAGCTTGTCAGAGTTTAGAGATCAACCGCGCCGGCTTAGGTGCAGATGGCAGACAGGTGCGTAATATTGAAGAAATTATGGACGGTTTGGAGCATGCTTCGTGGAACCGTTTGTTCTTAATAAAAGATGCCATGGCAATGGGTGTACCTTTGGAGTCGATCCGTAAGGTAACCAAAATTGACAAATGGTTCTTAAACCAGATTCAGGAGCTTGTATTGCTTGAAACTGAATTGAAAAGATACTCTTTAAATAATATCCCTCAGGATTTCTTCGTAACCCTTAAACAAAAAGGCTTCTCTGATATCCAGATTGCCTGGTTGTTAGGCAATGTTACTGAAGATGAAGTTTACGATCGCCGTAAAGCTTTAGGCATAAACAGGGTATATAAAATGGTTGATACCTGCGCTGCAGAGTTCCCGGCAAAAACGCCATACTATTACTCTACTTTCGAAGAGGAAAATGAATCTGTTCCATCCGACAGGAAAAAGGTAATTGTATTGGGTTCAGGCCCTAACCGTATTGGCCAGGGCATCGAATTCGATTACTCTTGCGTACACGGCTTATTGGCCGCCAAAGAATCAGGTTTCGAAGCCATCATGATTAACTGTAATCCTGAAACGGTTTCAACAGACTTTAACATGGCCGATAAATTATATTTCGAGCCGGTTTTCTGGGAACATGTTCGCGAAATTATCGATTTAGAAAAACCTGAAGGTGTAATTGTTCAGCTGGGTGGACAAACAGCCTTGAAAATGGCTGAAAAACTAACCGAAAAAGGCATCAAAATTATCGGAACATCTTTCGAGAACATGGACATTGCCGAAGACCGCGGCCGTTTCTCAGACTTACTGAAAGATTTAGATATTCCTTATCCAAAATATGGTGTTGCAGAAAATGCCGAAGAAGCAATTGTTGTAGCAAACGAAGTAGGTTACCCAGTGTTGGTTCGTCCGAGTTATGTATTGGGTGGACAGGGCATGAGCATTGTAATTAACGATGAAGACCTGGAAAAAGCAGTAGTAAAATTATTGGGCGATTTACCGGGCAACCGTGTATTGATCGATCACTTTTTAGATAGGGCAGAAGAGGCCGAATCTGATTCGATTTCTGATGGTGAGGATGTGCACATTGTAGGCATGATGGAACACATCGAGCCGGCAGGTATCCACTCAGGAGATTCATTTGCCGTATTACCTACATTTAGCTTATCAGAAACGGTAACTAAAGCAATGGAAGAGTACTCGATCAAAATTGCTAAAGCATTAGATGTACGTGGTTTATTAAACATTCAATTCGCCATTAAGGATGAGAAAGTTTATGTAATCGAGGCGAACCCTAGGGCATCCCGCACGGTTCCTTTCATTGCAAAAGCTTACGATGTTCCATACATTAATATCGCAGCTAAAATTATGCTGGGTGTAGCGAAGCTGAAAGATTTTACGATCGTTCGTAACCTTAAAGGTTATGCCATTAAAGAACCGGTTTTCTCTTACGAGAAATTCCCGGAGGTAGCGAAAGAATTAGGACCTGAAATGAAATCTACAGGTGAGGCCATCCGTTTCATCAAAGATTTAGAAGATCCATACTTCCGCAAGCTTTACAAAGATAAATCGATGTATTTGAGTAAATAATAATAATGAAGTTAGATGTGTTAGGTTACACTAACACATCTAACTTTAACAACTGTATTTAGAATGAGCTTTGATAAATTGATATTTTCAATAGCCTATGATATGACAGGTGATTATGAAACGTCAAAAGACGTAGTTCAGGATATTAACTTAAAATTTTTAGAAAGCCCAATTGCTGAAATTGTTGCAGACAAAAGAAATTATGTCATTAGAACGACCATAAATCATTGTTTAAACTTAAAAAAAAGAGAGCAGCGATTAGCATATACCGGATCTTGGCTGCCTGAGCCAATTGTATCGGGCCGGGAACAAACCATCCACCATTCTAAATTTGAAGAACATAATTCGCTCTGTTACGAGCTGATTTTTTTACTGGAACAACTTTCGCTAACCGAAAGGGCAGTTTTTGTATTAAGGGAAGCATTTGATTTTGATCATAAAGAAATTGCAGAAGCAATAAATATTTCATCAGCCAATTCCAGGCAGCTTTTCAAGAGGGCAAAAGAAAAAGTCGCAAACCTCAAACACAATTCTATTTCAGATGCTACATCAATCGCGGTAGCCAAAAAATTTGTTTCTCTTATCAGTAATGGAGAGATAGAAGAATTGATTGCTATTTTTAACGATAATATTTCTATTATTGGCGATGGCGGCGGCAAAGCCCCGGCAATAGCAAAACCAATTTTCGGAAAACAAGCAGTTGCACAGTTTATGGTAAAACTTTTCAGCAACAAAAACTACTCACCAACATTTTCTTTTACCGAAATTTTATCTCAACCGGCTATCGTCATTTATATCAATGGAGAAATAATCTGCGTACAGGTATTATCGCTCCAGGAAAATAAAATCTCCCAGGTTTTTGCAGTTATAAATCCTGATAAACTTACGCATTTCGATAACGATTTTAAATTCGTTGTCACATAACTGAAGGGCTGATTGTTTTATACTGTAAATACTAAAAAAAACAGATATGAACATTACACAACCATTTCTTCAACCGATCGAAAATCCAAAAGGATTGATGATGAGAATTGTATATTTCCTTACCCGGAGGCAGCTTGGCAAAGTAATAACCCCCGTAAAAGTGTTTTCGGCAAGACTACCGGCAGCTTTCGGCATGTTAGGCGGAAAAATATATCAATTGGATAAAAAGCTGAAATTATCAAAAGAATTGCGATTACTGATCAGACAGCGGGTAGCCCATATTAACATCTGCGAATTCTGTATAGACACCGGCAGGTTTATTGCTATTAAAGAAGCCATGAATGAAGCCAAATTTGACGCCTTAGGGGAGTATAAAACAAATCCGCAATTCAGCGATGCAGAAAGAGCTGCTCTAGATTATGTAACTGAACTTGCAAAGGATAAGAAAGTAAATCCCGAAACCTTTTCAAAAATGGCAACATACTATTCTGAAAGGGAAATCTGCGAAATCGTTTTTCTCGTGGCAAGCGAACATTTATCCAATATCACAAACATTGGCCTGAATATACATTCAGATATGCTTTGTGATATCAGTAAAAGAAAGGCAAATTAGCACAGCCTTTCTTTAGCAAACCTTGCAGGTTAATTTAGGCTTAAAGTTGTTTTTAAATTGCCTCGTTGAGGGCTTACGCCATTTAAAAACCCGCAAGGTTTGTTTAACCGTTTTTATTTCTTCAACTTCGGAATCCTCGTTGGTGTATCCGTTCCGTTTACAATGGTAATTGCACTTTTTGCGATTGCTTTGATGGTAGAAAGGATATTTTCTACGTCTAAAGAACTGTATTCGTCTTTCACGCTGTGGTACAATTTATCGATATCAATTTTATCGGTACTAATGGTGTGTGCCGGAACGCCCAAAGCAGCTAAAGTTGCATTATCACTTCTATAAAATAAGTTTTGATCTGGGTATGGATCTGGGTGGAAAGTAAATTCAGTCCCGGCTAAATTTTTCTGCAAAATCTTACCAAAATCAGATCTTTCATAACCCGTAATAAATGCGGTATTCTTGCCGAATTTCGAATCCTTACCAATCATTTCGATATTAAACATGGCTACTACATCATCAGGATTTAGTTTTTCTGAGAAATATTTTGCACCGAAACCACCGATTTCTTCTGCAGTAAACGCAACAAAGATTAAAGTACGTGCGTTGTTTTTCTGCGCTTTATAATACTTAGCCAGTGCAATCATAGCGGTTGTACCCGAAGCATCATCATCTGCACCATTGGCTATGCTATCGCCATCAACACTTTTTAAAAAGCCTAAATGATCGTAATGGCCAGAGAAAACCACAATTTCTTTCGCTTTTGATTTGCCTGGAATTACACCTGCCACATTAAATAAAGGCATTTTATCTACCTTGCTTTTAAATGTTGCCGAAAAATCTGTTGCAGCATCTTTACCCAAAACAAAAACCTGCACAGCGCTAGTAGTTGCTTTAATGTCTTTCTCATCAACGGTTGCCGGTTTACCGAAGTAACTTCTATAGCGGTTAAACAGATCGGTAAATTTACTGTCAACCAAAACAATCTGGTTTTTTCCGGCACCCATCATTGCCCTTAGCTGGGGCACGAATGCCTTTTCAGGATCTAATTTAACAACAGTGGTGTTCGACTTATCGAGCGTAACACTTTCTGAAGTTACACCCGAAACGATTAAATTTTCTGGGGCAACTTCCTGTCCATCTATTTTAACGCTTGTACTTTGATTGGTAACCTGGTATTTGTTAAAGGTTTGACGGAAAGTTTTCTCTCCAGCTAGTGGCTGCAAGCCGATTTTCTTAAATTCAGATTCGATAAACGTAGCTGCTTTATCAATACCCGGCGTAAAGGTTGCCCGCCCCTGCATATCATCAGCACTTAAGGTTTTAATCAGGTGATCGGTGTATTCACGGGTGATGATTTTATCTATGTTTTGCGCTTTAAGCTGCATGCTTGCCATCCCGACAAGGGTTAAAAAGAATATTTTCTTCATATAATAAGTATTTTAATGTTATTTAGATTTTACCTGCGATGTTAGCCATTTATCTCTAAAAGTCTGCATGGCCGGTGTTAAATTCTCCCCTGTTTTTTCAATGGGAACAATTTCTAAGGCTGGATCTTCTATCAAGGTTAATTGAGTGGTTTTCTGCGCTCCACGGTAAAGATAAGTAACCTTCAGCACATCGCCGGGTTTGTGGGCATCAGTAACGGCAGTAACCTCAGCTATATCTTTTAATGCTACACCATCTATGGTTAGCAATACATTATTAACATCTAAGCCCGCCAGATAGGCTGGCGTACCCATCAGCGTTTGCCCTAAAATCAGTTTCCCATCCAACAGGTTAATTTTGCCAAAGCCAGCAAAAGCTTTACCAGGATTTGCTTTACGCAGAACAAGGCCTGCATTTAAAAGTAGTTTGGCATAATCGTTCTTTTCGGTACCGTAAATATATTTTTTAAAGAAATCGGCAGCAAAAGCAGGATCTTTAGTCAGCGTTGCGAGGGTTTTCTCTAAATCAGGAACAGTATAGGCAATTTCTGGCTTGCCGTAAGCTTTCCAAAGCGCACGCATATAATCATCAAGGCTGAGTTTAAATTCAGTTCTTAAACGAAGATCTAAAGCTAAGGCTGTTGCAGCGCCATAGATATAATAAGAGGTGAAAATATTATCTTTATTGGTCTGATCGATAGCCACACCAGCATCGGCAAACACAGCATATCTACTGGCCTCAATAGGTGAAAAGTTTTTTGCACCCGGCGAGCGTAAAACAGTATTTACCAGTCCGTTAAAAGTCTGTATGGCATTGTCGGTAGTTTTTAAACCAGCCCTGGTTAATAGCAGATTGCCATAATATTGGGTAAAGCCTTCAGCCAGCCAAAGTTCATCACTCATATTGGCATGTTCAAAATTGAAGGGCTCTAAGGTTTTTGGCCTTAAACGCTCTACATTCCAGCTATGGAAATATTCGTGCGAAAAAGTACCCAGGAGGCTAGACTCATAACCCTCTATTTTAGGCGTACGTTGTACAATAGAGGTAGAGTTTCTGTGCTCCATTCCGTCGCCTGCGTTCTCCGGATATACGTCATCCAGAAAATAATAATTACCATAATCGTACGTGGGGAATTCGCCCCAAACGGCAAAATGCTCATCAACCATTTTTTTAAGCATCTCCGCATAATTATCGATGGTTTTCTGATCATCGTTAGCATGCGTAATTAAATGGATGGTCTGAACCTTACCATCGGTATTTTTAACCTGCCAGCTTGCCGTTTTATAATTGGCAATTTCGGTAGGACTATCCATAAAATATTGAAGATTTGGCGCAAAATAGGCACCATTGGCCATTGGCTTAAGCTGTGTGGCCACTTTCCAGTCCGGTTTTTCGGCATAATTGAATTTCACCAATCGTGGTCTGTTATCCATACCTACCGGAAAAGCAAAAGTTGCCGGAATATTCATGTGTGCATGTGTTTCGTCGAAACCGGCGTAGGTTCCGTCAATCCAATTTCCAAAAAGCGTATAAGCTACTTTTACACTGTTGCCGTGGCTAGGGATTTCATAAACATCTCCGGCAGATTGTTTAATGGCCAACTGTTTTCCTGATGCATCGAATGCTTTCAGGTGATACACATTTTTTCCAAACTCATGTGTAGCATACCTACCTGGAGAAGACCTGCTCATTCTAACCTTTAAGGTACCTGCTGGAACATTGGGGATAAACATGCTGATTTCAGCTTCATGATGGATAGCATTTGGAAAGGAAACCGTATAACTGATCTCATTTTGGGCAAAAGCCTGAAACGATAGTAGACCAAATGCTACTGCACCTAAAAATTTCTTCATAAAATCGGGATTATAAGGGCAATTTAGGAAAAATGTAAGATGTAATTGTGTAAAATGTAGGATGGCTATTGGTTTAAGTGCTTAAGCCCTGATCTGTGAACCATCTGACCATCTACTCCATCTTCTCTTTTACACTTTTTCTTATCCCTCACTGTCCCAATCGTGTTTTTCGAGGTCGCGGTAAGCTTTGCCTTTTATAATTTCTTTCTTCTTTGACGACTCGGAATCGACTCTCGTTTCGTGAATATTATCGGCCACTTCAAAATGGAAATCCTTATCCTTTTTCGAATGATATATCGATACCTCATCTCCATCCGCTATAGCATAGTCATAAGGCCCGTGTGCGCTCATCAATTTTACAAACACAGGTAAACATTCAAAAAAGATAAACAGCAGCCCGATAAAAGTAACCGCAATTGCCGTATTGTTATCCCGAGTACCATCTACATTAAATTTAAGTTGCCCCAATGCCCAGTTGCGATCAGCAAAACCAGCAATATCCGATAAACTGTCTAACTGTTTCTTAGTGTACAGCTTTTCGGTAAACAGGCCATCAAATTCTTTGCGCTTATCTACAAACGCTTCTGATTTATTGATACTAGCTTTTAGCGAGTCTAATTCTGCTGTGCGTTGTGCAATTTCGGCTTCCTTGCGTTTGGCATATGGCCCATAACCCATTACACCCGATGTTTCGGTGGTTTTGTTTCCGAAAATCTCGAAATTAAGCTTCTGTCTATCTGCTTTAATTCCTTTTTCAAGCGAATCCCGTGTGGCTTTCTGTTGATTTAACCTGCCAAATTCTACCTGGTATTTTTTCTCGAAGGCTTTGTTCAGGGTATCAATTTTAGCACGCTGGCCATTTAGGTAACTCACCTTTAGGCGTTCTTTAATTTCTTTATCGAAAATTTTAAGCTCTATGGGTCTCGAAATTACCATACCGATCATAATGGCCAATAGAATACGCGGCGTAGCCTGTAATAATTGTTTATTGGTACTGGCACTTTTGTTAATGCTCGATACGATATAGCGGTCCATATTAAAGATGGCTGCCCCCATAAAAAGCCGAAAACAATGGCAAAAATTACCGCCAGATCATCTCCCTTAAACACAAAATACATGGCATAACCCCCAGAAAGGGCTGCAAATAAGCCAGTAAAAAAGATGGTGGCACCAATGCCAGTATATTTATTTTGTTCTGAAGGATACTTTTCCAGTGTCGGGATGTGAGCGCCAGAGCAAAACCAAAAGAAACGGTTCAGTTTGTCCATTTGTAACTATTTATAATTAAACGCCTAAGGGTTAAAGTTGTTACAGTTTCGCACAAAATTTTATGGCATTTTTTTGATGGGGAGCGTAAAGTTGATTTTCCTATATTTGCATAAATACATTTAATAAAAATGAAAGAAATATCGGTACAAGAACTAAAAGAGAAAATCGATAACAAAGAAGATTTTCAATTGATTGATGTTCGTGAAACATTCGAATACGAGGTTTCCAATCTTGAAGGGGAGAATATCCCTTTGGGTGGAATTTTAATTGAGGCTGATAAGGTTGCGAAAGATAAGCCGGTAATTATTCAGTGCCGCAGTGGAAAAAGAAGCGCAGCAGCAGTAATGCAGTTGGAGCAACAATACGGATTTGACAATCTTTATAACTTAAAAGGCGGTATTTTAGCTTGGCAAGAAGCTTTTGATCCAAGCATGCCAGTTTACTAATGATAGAATGAGTGAATTTTGAATGAGTGAATGTTAATAGCATAATGCTTATTCAAAATTCATTTTATCATTCGGTCATTCAATCATTCTCTAATCCAATCATTTCTACAGTGGGTAAAAAATTCGCTTTAAATATCTTCTACAACTTAGCCATTATCCTTTCTATTTTCGGATTGGTGTGGTGTTATAACAACGCTAAATATCTTCCTGCTGGTTTTTTGGTAGGCACAACGGCTTGTTTGTTCTACTTTAAGTATCAACTTACCAAAGACATCAGAAAAAGCTTTAAAGAAAAAGATCAGAAGTAACACCTGTTAAGCCTAAACCTGGCAGGTCTTTTAAGATATACTTGCCGTTTTCGAAAGCGGGATCGGTAAAAGGGTTATTCTTGGTAAGCCATGGCCCATCCAAATCTGCCCAATTACATAAAGGAGCCAAAGCAGCCGCGGCCAAAGTGGCGCAACTGGTTTCGCTCATACAACCGATCAGCACTTTCATCCCAAAAGAACGGGCTTTCAAAATCATCTGATGCCCTTCGTACATGCCGCAGCTTTTCATCAGTTTTACGTTAATGCCATGATAGGCGCCTTTCAGTTTGTCCATGTCGGCTAAACGCTGTACGGCTTCGTCAGCCAATAAAGGAATCGGACTGCGTTCGGTTAACCAGGCGTTTCCATCGAGGTTATTTTTATCCATAGGCTGCTCGATTAACACCACGCCCTGGTTATGCAGCCAATAAATTAAGTCAATCGCTTTAATTTTATCTGCCCAACCCTGGTTCGCATCCACATATAAGGGTACACTGGTCATGCTCCTAATGGTTTCGATAATTTCCTGATCGTTATCCCTCCCCAGTTTAACTTTGATCACTTTAAAAGCCTCGGCATCTTTCAGTTTCTCGCGGATGACCTCAGGTGTATCAATCCCAATGGTATAAGAAGTTACCGGCATTTTAGCCGGGTCTGCCCCGTAAATTTCATAACAAGGTTTATTTAAAAGCTTCCCTTGAATATCGTTAAGGGCAATGTCTATAGCCGCTTTAATGGCCGGTTGGCCCAGAGCAAGGCTATCCAAGTAGGTAATAATTTCTTTGAAATCGAATGGATATTGGATTTTATCCCAATCTACAAGGTTAAGAAAAGCTGTCGCGCTTTCGTAGCTCTCGCCCATATAAGGCACCATAGAGGCCTCACCATAACCTATTACACCCTCATGTTCTATCTTTAACAACATTAAAGGGGTGCTGGTACGTGTAAATTTCGAAATCGAAAAAGGATGTTTTAATTCTAATTCAAATTGCCTGCAACTAATTTTCATTATCAATCGTCTTCTAAATAAATAAGGTAATTATCGCTTTACAAATTATCTTTGTTTTATTAACGCAACTACCACTGCCATGAAAAACAATTCAAGATTACGGTATTTTATTTATCCTTAATAATTATTGGGGGATGTACCACAGGAAAAAAAGCCTTACAAAAAGGTGATTATGATGCTTCGGTTGCTAAGGCAGTAAGCAGGCTGCAAAACTCGCCCAAAAATAGCGAAGCCATGGAGGTGCTAAAAACGGCATATGATTTAGCGCTGCAAGACCATTTGCGAAAAATTGAAGAGGCTAAAATGTCTAACGATTTATTCAGGTGGGAATCGGTGATGTACGATTATCAAAAAATCAATCAATTGGCCGATGATATTAATAGCTGTCCTGCCTGTTTAACCATTGTTCCAAAGCCTTCAAAGTACATCAATGAACTTGCTGATAGTAAGTATAATGCCGCTGAAGCACGATATAATTCGGGCCTAGGTTATTTAAGAGAAAATAACCGCCAATCGGCAAAAAAAGCCTATTACGAGTTCGAGAAAACACAAAATCTTCAGGCCAATTATAAAGATGTTAAGGCTAAAATGAACGATGCCTATTGGGCAGCAGTAACCAGGGTTGTGGTGCAGCCAATTATAGTAAACAGTAGCATGTATAAATTAAGCGCCGATTATTTTCAACAGCAAATCGATCAGTTTATTGGAAATTACTCGAGAAATAAGTTTGTAATTTTTTATGGCGAGGCCCAGGCTACCGATCAAAAAATTGTTCCCGATCAGGTATTGAGCTTAAATTTTGATGATTTTGTGGTGGGCCAAACCTATGTAAAAGAACGGGTAGAAAAGTTAAAACGCGACAGTGTAGTAATCGGTGAAACCCGAGATAAAAAACCTGTTTACGGTACTGTAAAGGCCACCTTAAGTATTTTTGAAAAGAATATATCATCATCTGGATTATTGGATATGAGTATTACCGACTGGAATACAAAAAAGCTGGTGCATCAACAAAAATTCCCTGGAACCTATGTTTGGCGTGATAGCTGGGCCAGTTATAAAGGCGATGATAGGGCCCTAAGCAAACAACAATTGGCCATTACCAGAAGGAGGGAACAATTGCCCCCGCCGCCAAGTGCTTTATTTTTAGAATTTACCAAACCCATTTACAACCAATTAGTTGAAGATATAAGCTATTATTATAATAATTACTAAATACCTCACCCTGTTTAAGGAACTGCTTTACACAAACCTGTGCATCCCTCTCCTGTGGGAGAGGGAAACGGTGGACATTGCTACACTACCGCCGCTAACAGGGTGAGGTGGTTGTAATCCCTGCGTTAAAATAAATTATCGGTGCAAAGCCCTAAAAATATAATGGCTAATATTGCAGTAATGAATACTGGCTTATACAATCCTTTCCAAAACTTCGATTTTTTATACAAAATCTGCTTCTTAAGTGGCAAAACCTTTCATTCGCCTGTTGTGCAGGTTCCCTTAATTCCAAAATGGTTATTGGAACAGGCGGGTTTAAGCGGCGAAGAACAGATCCAGTTTTTGGATGAGAGTATCCGTTCGTATAACACTTTGGTTATTCCGGTAAACACCGAGGTAAATGAACAGTTTTTAAATCCCCTGGAAGCTAAGATCGAAGCGGCCTTTGCTAAAGGCTATGATGCTGTTTCTACATTACCGGAACTGGATCTTTTTAACTGGATAGGCAAGTTTTTATATGGCTTTGTGTACATCGAAATGCATTCGGCTTTGCGCAAAGAAATGACTGCTGAGGGTTTAAATATGTCGCAATCGTTGATGATGAAATTTGCCAATCTGAATTTCATGATGCAGAACCTCTATACCAGTTTGGAGTTTGAAGATTTTTCGCCTTGGTCTATCACAGTAGTGAAATTAGAAAACGGAGAAACACCATTCAGTTTCCGTGATGAGATCAATACCTTAACCTTCTCTTTAAAAATGAAAGATTTTGGTATCATCGCCTGTTTACAGGATAACGGCACCAATAAACGTTACCATCAGGATATCATCAACGAAATAAAAGGAAAAGCTTTAACCGCCGAACAGTTTGAAGAGCTGAGCGCCCGTTTTTATTATTCTGCCTATCTGTTTAACCGCCTGCCCGAATATACTTTTATGCCTGTAGAAGGAACCACTTATATCGAGGCTATGCCTTTACGCGGAAACATGACCAAACCGCTTTTCGATGTTTGGCAAAATAAGGTATATGCACAGGTACTGGAAAATTTCTGGAAACCCTGGGGATATGTGGTATTCGAGATTATTAAAAATCCTGATGAGCCGATGAGTTTCTTCGAGAAGCCTTTTTTGCCAAATGCGGGGTAATCTCTTCTGTATTTCGTCATACCCAGCTTGACTGGGTATCTTAAAGCGGAAAAAACATACAGCATTTTTCATTAGGATTCCCGTATTCACAGGAATGACGATTCTTTATCATGAATACTATCGCCCTCCAGTTAACATCGCAATAAAGTTCTGTAAAATACCAGGAACAAAAATGATTGTAAAAATCAATCCGGTTAAGGCGCCGAAAAAGTGTGCATCGTGGTTGATATGATCTCTGGAATTGCGGGAAGCATAAGCACAATAAATTAAATACAAAATCCCAAAAACTACAGCAGGAATCCCGATTGGGATAAACATGATGTAAATTTTAGACATTGGATTAAACAGAATATAGCTAAAAAGCACCGCACTAATCGCTCCTGAAGCACCGAGGCTATTGTAGTTAAAATGATCTTTATGTTTAATCACGGTAGGTAGATCACTCAGCACCAACCCTAGAAAATAAAGTAATCCAAACTGCCAGCTCCCCATTAATCTTTCCAGCGTAAAGGCAAAAGCATAGAAAGTAAACATATTAAAAAATAGGTGCATCCAATCGGCATGAACCAGTCCGCTCGTAATTAATGTATATACATTCTGTCCTTTCGAAACACTAAAGGGATGCAGCATAAACTTTCCATAAAGCGAATGATCATAGAAAGCATAAAGGCTGGTAATAATGGTAAAAACGAAAATTAAGGATGCAACCGGTGCGATATTGAAGTATTCCATTGTGGCTATTTTAAATCAAGTTTTACGTCTGTAATCAAACGTGCTACCGGATATCTATTGTGTGTTTTTTCGTAATAATCAGAATTTTTATACACAAAATCAAGTTGTGCAGCTGCATTCTTCGCAAATTCGGTGTCTGAAGCTTTTTTTGCTTCCAGTTTACTTTTTAGTTCAGGGTTATTTTTTAACAGTTCTGTAGCTGTATCTTCAAAAACATAAGCTGAATAATGCTCTTTCATATCCAGAATAGAATCGAAAAAATTCCAGTTGAAGTAAGAATCAGTAGCCTGAGGTTCTAATGTTTCCACAATATACCGGTTACTCGGCTGGTTAACATATATCACAAAATCACCTGCATAATATTGCAGGTTTTGCTTAACTGCATTCACTTTTACGCCCGAGTGCAGGTAATGCCCTTCATACGGGCGAGTCCCGGTTTTAAAATCGCCGATATAATAACTTTCTACCGCAATTTTCTGATTGGCCTTAAGCTCGCTGATTTTAACATTGTTCAGTTTAAGCAAGGCAATTACATGCTCCCAGGCTTTAGGAATGATGTAGGCAACCGGTTTTTGAACGGAAACTGCGGGCTCGAACTTATTCCATTCTTTAATGGTTTTGGTGTAGGGTTTACTGCGGTCGTAATATAAACGATCAGCGCCGCTTACCATGCTTGGTTTTTGCCCTGCCTCGAAACCTTTAAAGGTCAGATCGTTTACCTTGGTTTTATCCAGCCTCCATTCTAAAGGAAATTCTTTTTGCGCAGCTACAAATTCGTCGGCCTTTCGCTTATTCTCTCCAATAATTTTTGCATCTCGTTCTACAACCTCAATATAGGTTTGCAAAAGCTTATAAGTGGCATCCACACGCAGATCGTACGATTTCAACATATGAGTTTCAGGCATAAAACCGATGGTGTTGTGCAGCGTGGTATAACCAGTAGAGTAACGGGGCGATTCGATAAAGCCTGTTATCCCGGTTTCCGGAGTTTCGCCCATTGAGTTTACATAAGGAATCATTGGATAACCCAGTTTTTCCATACCGGTATATAAATCAGGCACCAAAGTTTTGGTTAAATAATCAGAAAGGATTGGGTTTAGCTTATCTTTTTGCGTCGGGATAAGCGTCATCACATATTGATAATCGGCACCATTGCTGGTATGGGTA
Source organism: Pedobacter riviphilus (assembly GCF_014692875.1). Lineage (NCBI taxonomy): Bacteria > Pseudomonadati > Bacteroidota > Sphingobacteriia > Sphingobacteriales > Sphingobacteriaceae > Pedobacter > Pedobacter riviphilus. The sequence continues at coordinate 4,723,681 of NZ_CP061171.1, forward strand.
TCTACAAATATTTCGGGTTGCCATGTGTTAAAAATAAGTTGAAATGTTGCTGAATTTTTCGAATCGGTTTTAATAAAATCACGGTTCAGATCCAGGTTTTTACCATTTCCCCTAAAACCATAGGCAACCGGGCCATTCTGGTTCGCTCTCGAAGTTCCGCTACGGTTAAAACTGCCATCTATATTGTAGAGTGGAATGATGCATATCACCACGTCTTTTGGCAGTTTACCAGCTTTAAGCAGATCGCGGGCCAACATCATCGATGCATCTATACCCTCTGGTTCGCCTGGATGAATCCCATTGTTGATCAATAAGATTCTTTTATTTTGCTTTCTGATCTGTGCTGGATCGAAAACCTGATCTCGTGATAAAACCAATAGGTGTAAAGGTTTTCCAAAATCTGTATCCCCGTAGGTTAATAGTTTGGCTTCGGGGTAAGTTTTAGCCAGGTTTTCGTAATAAGATATTGCTTCAGTATAAGTTGCGGTTTCGGTTTTTCCGCTTAATTCGAAGGGTGTTTTTTGTGCGATAGCTTTTAGCCTCATTGATAGCAAACACAACACAAAGAGTTTTCTCATGCCTTAAAGCTAAGAAATGAAATGCTGTTATTAAAGTGTTTTACGATAAGATCTGATATTACCCAACATGTATTTAAAACCTATGGTATAGGTATTATAAACATCGGGCGAGTAGTTTTTAAATTTGGCGGTCGAATCGTTATAGCCATCAAGTCCTTCGCCAAAAGTAAAGTTAGATTGCGCATTGATATTGATCACGTATCGCATATAACCGTATCCATCGTTGATGTAATAGTTAAAACCGAAGTTTAAGGGTACCACCATATTAAGGCTCTTATCTTTTCCGGGGAAAGGGCCATATCCGGGATCCACCGCTGCCCAGCTTGGTTTATACCGTACAATATCGGTAATCTTGTTGTTAATTACCCCAAGGCCCAAACCTACATACAAACCTCGTATGTTGTATAAAAATTCACTTTTATTGTAGTCTACCACTTCGCCAACCATCAATTTTACATTGGCTGTAATGGCCGTATATTTATTTACAAACTGACGGTTGTGTGGGTCGGTTTCAATATCTCCACCCTGAACCATGCCATACTGGCCCTCTAAACCTAAGGTTACAAAGGGAGTAATATAATAGTCGAATACCCCATAGGCGGTGTAGCCAAAACTTCCTTTATACACATCGGTATATGATTTGTTTACTCCTCCACCAAAACCGTACGACATTTTAAAATAATTAGATTGGGCAAAAGAAAAACTTCCTATAAAAACAAGCAGAAGGGTTATATACGTAGTTCTCAGCAAATTAAAAATCATATTGTTTTTTTACAAAAATAATATGTTTATCGAATATCTATAACTTTTAACTTTGAATTATGAGCACATACACCAACTTTAACAAATCTCTAACGCAGCGTTTTATAAAATATGCGAAGATTGATACGCAATCAGATCCAAATTCTCCCTCTTGCCCATCAACCCTAAAACAAAAAAACTTAGGCAAAGAATTGGTTCAAGAACTGCTGGAAATCGGCGTTTCTGATGCAGAAATGGACGATAACGGTTATGTGTATGGTACAATCCCCTCAAATACACACAAGCAATTACCGGTAATTTTCTTCTGTTCGCACATGGATACCTCGCCTGATTGTAGCGGCGAAAATGTTAAACCGATTATTCATGACAATTATCAAGGACAGGATTTAATTCTGCCAGATGACAACAATATTGTAATAAAACTGTCTGAACACAAAGACCTAAAGCAGCAAATTGGTAACGATATCATCACGGCTAGCGGAACAACTTTATTGGGTGCCGATAATAAGGCAGGGCTAGCAGAAATTATGGAAGCAGCTGCCTTTTTAATGAGAAATCCTGAGGTAAAACATGGAACTATAAAGCTACTTTTTACCCCCGATGAAGAAATAGGCCGTGGTGTAGACAAGGCAGACTTAAAGAAATTAGGTGCCGATTTTGGTTATACCATAGACGGGGAAACACTAGGCTCAATTGAAGATGAAACCTTTTCTGCCGATGGCGCCACCCTTAAAATTTACGGCGTAAGCACGCACCCGGGTTTCGCAAAGGGAAAGATGGAAAGTGCCATTAAGATCCTTGCTGAAATTTTAGATTCGTTGCCCAAAGATGCCCTTACACCAGAAGCTACACATCAAAAAGAAGGGTTTATCCACCCGGTGAGTATGAACGGGCAGGTAGAAGAGGCAGAAGCTCAGTTTATCATCAGAGATTTTACCGATGAGAAACTAGCCGCACACGGACAGTTTTTGGAAGAAACCGTAAAAAAGGTAATGGCTAACTATCCAAAATCTACCTACAAGCTTAATATTAAAGCACAGTACCGCAACATGAAACAGATTTTAGACCAACATCCTAAAATTGTGCAATATGGTATTGAAGCCATTGAAAGAGCTGGTGTGGTGCCCAAGCAGCAAAGTATTCGTGGTGGAACTGATGGCTCGCGACTTTCTTACATGGGTTTACCATGCCCCAATATTTTTGCCGGAGAACATGCCTTTCATAGCAAACAAGAATGGGTAAGCGTACAGGATATGGAAAAAGCTGTGCAAACCATTATTAACATTGCTTCTATCTGGGAAGAGAAGGGATAAGTCCTAAGTCTTGAGGCAGTAGTCATGAGTCTAATAATCGATTAATAAGGACTCATGACTGACGACTTTGGACTAAGCACTAATAAGAAGCTTGTCCAATATCTAAGCGCTCTATTTTTCCTTCCTTATTCAGCTGAAATTTAAAAAAGGTTTTAAAATCGCCCCATTGGTCGGAGTGGAAATGACCATACACCTCTAATCCGTTGTTTTCAACTTTATCTATACTGGTAAAACGCTCATGGCCCAGCGCTTTCTTAAAGAAATTATTAAATTTCATCTGGTTCCCGTCATCATAAAAGGCAACCTCGGCAGCAAATAAAGGAAACCATGTTTTTTCGTCGCCTTTTTGCAATGCGGTAATGGCGGCCTTTACTTTTGCATTTGATAATTTTTTTAAATCTATCGCCATAGGTATCTGATTTTTTTGAGCGAATTAAATGCGCAGGTAATAAAATAACAGGGCATTAAGCTTTATATTAGCTTAATGATCAAAATTAATAAAAAAGATGTTTTTAAAGCTCATCTTTTTGTTACTTTTAGCTTGTAATGATAACTCTCGAGAACGACTATATAAAAGTTAGCCTGGCGGCTAAAGGCGCAGAACTTCAAGGCTTATTTAGTAAAGAAACCAAGCTGGAATATTTATGGAATGCCAATCCAAAATATTGGGCAAAACACAGTCCGGTTTTATTTCCTATTGTTGGTTCATTAAAAAACAATAGTTTTATTTACCAGGGTAAAAGCTATGAGCTACCCCGTCACGGTTTCGCCCGGATCATGTTTTTAATTTCGAAAAAATAAGTGATACCGAAGCTGTTTTTACGTTAACCCAAAACGAAGATACCTTAAAAGTATATCCCTTTTATTTTGAACTGAAACTGAGGTATCAATTAATAGATAGAAAACTGAACTTAACTTACGAGGTAAAAAATACAGGTACTGCCGAGCTTTTATTCTCAATTGGTGCACACCCTGCATTTGCTGTGCCCAATACGCCCAATACGGTTTACGAAGATTACTACCTGGCCTTTAATGCCGATGAGAAATTAACTTTCTGGAAACTTGAAGATGGATTAGTAGCCAACGAAACGGAGCTCATTGAACTGGGAGGTCACAGGTTAAACCTTAAACATAGCCTGTTTTATAACGATGCATTGGTTTTTAAAACCCTGCAGAGCAATTGTATTAGTTTACTTAACACCAAAAACGATTATGGCCTGCATTTCCATTTCGAAGAATTTCCTTTCTTTGGCATATGGGCCGCCACCGATGCGCCATTTATTTGCTTGGAGCCTTGGTGCGGAGTTGCTGATGGTGTTAACCACGATCAGGAATTAGCACGTAAAGAAGGTATAATAAAACTTGATATAGGCGAAAACTGGTCGCGGTTTTGGGAAGTAGAGTGTTTCTAAAACTGGTATTGATGTAATAAAATAACACAACAGCTTTCATTTCTTAATCTATATTAGGCGAGTTGGTTTTTATTACTTGCTGTAATGTACAAGATCAAGTTGGCGGCCATTGTTTGTTTTATACTAACACTTACCTTTATTCACCTTAAAATTCTGTCGCCACGGTGTAGTGAAAATCACTACCTATTAAGGGGTATTTTTACCTTTTAATTTGATGTTAACATGTTGATAACTATATTTATTATGTTAAAATTAAATCAACGGGACGATTTAGATTGAAACGAGCAGCCTTTCAGCAATGAAAGGCTCTTTTTTTTGCAAAAAACACGCCCCCAAAAGAGGACGTGTTTACTCAAACTAAAATTATTTTGGGACGATTGAGAATTAATTCAAACAAATGTTTAATACCCTGATACAAATATGAAAAAGATATGAGAAATATTCCCGTTCAATTTTATTCATCTGTAAAAGAATAACTTACCCAAAAGCTACTATAAAATGAATAAAACATTTTAGTCTATTTAAAATAGTATTTTCTCAAGTTCAGCACCCGATTTAAACTCATCGCAACAAAGTGGAACCATACAAGCTTATTAATTTAAAGATGTCAAAAACGCCCTTACATTTGTCTCAAGCGCACCCATTTTGTCATTGCTAAGCGCTGTAACTTAGTTGTAAACAAAATAAATAAGATTATGGCTACCATGCACCCTTACTTAAACTTCGACGGCCAGGCCGAAGAAGCTTTTAATTTTTATAAGTCGGTTTTTGGAGGAGAATTTACCTTCTTTGCAAAAATGAGCGATGCACCCGAATCGGACAAATTAACGGAAGCGGAAAAAAACCGCGTAATGCATGTAGCGCTACCCATTAATGAACATACCACTTTAATGGCGTCTGATTGTGTACCTTCTGCTGGGCATGTACTTAAAGAAGGTAATAACATGTATATTAACATCCAGGCGGAGAGCCGAGAAGATGCCGATCGCCTATTTAATGGCCTTTCAGCAGGTGGCACCATCGAAATGCCAATGGAAGATATGTTCTGGGGCGATTACTTCGGTAGCTTTAAAGACAGGTTCGGTATCCAATGGATGGTTAATTTTAGTAATGCTCAATAATTTGATAGCTGCTAAAGCCCATATAGGTGCATCGTCATTGCTTCGTTGTTCCCTCTCACAATGACGCCCCTTCTATTGGAATATGTTATTGATAGCCTCCAATTATCATTGGGGGCTATTTCTTGCAGCTAAATATTAGCTAATGCCTTAACCAGATCCCGAAAACCAGGTCGCTCTAACGGCGATGCAACTAAACAGGCATCTCTTAAGGCAGCCAAAGCATCCGAACATGTTTCGTTTACCGCTCCGTTTTTTAAAGAAAGTAAATCATCAAGCAGGTAACCATAAGCACTCACTTCTATCCGTTCCAGCGCAAAGGCAAGTGTAGCATCAGCCAGATCATAAAAACTTGCAGCACCGAAATCACCGAACAAGGTACTTCCCTCATCATCAATCAGGATATTGTGCGCATATAAATCGCCATGCATAATCCCGGCCTCGTGCAGTTGCGCAGCTAGGGAGGCAATGGTTTTGGCAATGCTCAATATCTGGTTTTCTGACAGCTGCATCCCTTCAGGAAAAACATCCCTGGTGCAGCTTTCTAAACTCGGCGGATTGCCCAGGTTATAAAAATGATGCGGAATGAGGTCCATCACCAGCCCTTTTTTATCCTCCGGGTGCAGGGCAATCTGTCCGATTAAATTAACCAAACCAGGATGGTAACCCGCTGCAATGTAGGCCGTCATTTCATCTTCCGGCAAACCATCGCTGGTTACATTGCCTTTAAATATTTTAACGGCCACCTCTTGAGTTTCATCACCAATAGTCCTGTTTGCTTTCGAAATAATGCCCGAAGCACCCTCACCCAATAAATGGTTAATCTCTAAATCGTGCCAATTAATCAACGAAAGTGTTTCTACAGCAGGTGTTTTACTAAAGTTGTTCCCCGAAAATGCAATCCACGAAAGTTTAGGCATCGTAGCCGCCCATTGTGGCAGTTCATGCAGTTTATTGGCGGCAATACGCAGCAACGATAAATTTTGGCAATTGCTTAATTCATCAGGCAATTGCGTTAAACGGTTACCCGATAACATCAGCTTTTGCATCCGCCTACACTGCCCAATCTCTTTAGGCAATTCGGCAATGTTGTTATTTGTTAAAATCAGCCAGCGGAGATTAGGATTCAGCGATTTCGCCGGCACCGATACAATCTGGTTAGATTTAAAACCTGCAATATCCAACAAAGGGCAGTCGCCTAGTACCTCTGGCATCACCTTAAAAAGGTTTTCAGAACAAAAGAAAATCTTCAATTTCTTTAAACGCCCAAAATCTGCAGGAAGGGCGCTTAGCTTGTTAAAAGAAAGGTCCAATACTTCCAGTGTATCAGCCAAATCGAATATTTCCCTTGGGAATTCCGTTAAATTTTCAGAAAGTTTTAACGATACCGCTCCTTTAAGTTTTCCGCTTTGTAATGCTAACAGGTTTTGCATGGACCTCTGGTTTTAATTTAAAACGAAGATAAGGCTAAGTTTTGTTTAAAGATCAATTTAAGTCTATTGTATGCTCTACTGCTATCTGGTCTAAGAAATATTCATCATGCGATACCACCAAAAGTGTTCCTTGGTATTCATTAATGGCTGCCGTTAAAATTTCTATATTCTGGATATCGAGGTTATTCGTAGGCTCATCGAGGATCATAAGGTCGGGCGATTGGTTGCTGATGGTTAACGAACAAAGAATCAACCGCATTTTTTCGCCACCGCTTAAGGCTAAGCAAGGCTTATTCCATTCGGTTTTATCAAATAAAAACCGGCTTAAACGGATTTTTACTTCATGCTCCTGTAATGCACCCAAGTTATATTGTTGCGCCTGCTCGTAAACGGTAAGTTGATTATCAATCAACGAATAATCCTGATCAATATATATGGAGCTAATGCCAGCTTGATTTAAACTTCCCGTCGAGGGCTGCAGCTGATCCAAAATAAGCCTAATCAAGGTGGTTTTGCCTGAACCGTTTCTGCCTTTTATTGCGTAACGTCCGCCACTAAAAATCTGAAAGCTAATTGGTTCTTTCCAAATGAACTGATTGTGGAAAGCAAAGTTGATTTCCTTAGCCGCCAAAATACTTTTTCCTTTATGCAAGGTAGGCTGATTGAAACCGATTTTCATTTTATCGGCATCGGGTAATGCGGAACGCAGTTGGCTCATTTCGGTCGAAATATGCTCGAGTTTTTCTGCGTGCACCCCCTTCAGCTTTGCGGTACTTTTTTCTGCATTATTTTTTAACGTATTCATAGAAATGGTCGGTAATCCGGCTTTTTCCTGTTTTTTCTTCCCTCTGGCATCAAGCTTCTGTTGCCGCTCCAGCGATTCCCTTTCTACCTCTTTAGCCTTACGCAGTGCTTTTCCCCTCGCTTTTAAATCATTGTATAAAGCCTCATTTTCAGTTTTCTTTTGTGCCGCATAGAAATCGTAATTTCCGCCGTACAAGGTTATTCCCTGCTTACTTAATTCGTAAACTTTTTCCATTTGGTTTAATAAAGTCCGGTCGTGACTCACTACCACAAAAGTAGCCCTGGCCGACCGGATATAATCATATAACCTGTTTCTACCTTCCAGATCCAAATGATTGGTCGGCTCGTCCAGCAAAACAATATCCGGGCGATGTATGGTGATGCCAGCTAAAAATACGCTGGTTTTTTGCCCGCCGCTTAACCTTTCCATTTTCTGGTTTACATCTAAATCTTTCAATCGCCAATGGCTTAAGGCTTCCGCACAACGTTCCTCAATGGTCCAGTCATCATTGAGTATGGCCATGTTATCGTCGGTTACTTCTCCCTTGAGGATTTCGTTCAGTGCTTTTAGTTTATCTTCAATCCTAAGTGCCTGCGCAATCGTCAAATCATTAAACTGGCCAAAAAGCTGAGGTATATAATAGGGTGGCGATTCTGTTTTTGCATACCCGGCGGTTGGCATAAGTTTGCCTGCTAAAATTTTTAAAAGTGTCGATTTCCCTGCACCATTATGGCCAATGAGTGCAATTTTTTCGCATTTGTTGATGGTGAGATTTAAATCTGAAAACAGTAAATCTCCATTAGCGTGGATATAGCTAGCTCCTTGTAGATTAAGCATAAATTTCTTTTTATTGGTAAATAATTGCAGGAGCGGAAATGCTCTGCCTGTTATCTATTTTTCTGAAAAGAAATTAATCTTACATCTATCGGGCGATTTTGGTGATGGTGCAAAGGTAAGGAATTTTTACGTTTTGCAAAAGGCGGGTGGCTAGTTCACGGTCTTTAGTCCGAGTTTTGGGAGAAAAGTGTCGTCATTGCGAGAAGGCTTTTTCAGCCGACGAAGCAATCTTACAACGATCGCTAGTGGCGTGCGATTTAAGATTATTCATTCTTGCTAGTGTTTTTATTGGTATTCATGACCTCTCTATGTTCGGTTGGCTTCGTGCCTCGCAATCGCAGAGCCTCTGGGTTCTTCACTGCACTCAAAACGATAACAATACAGTTATCGATAAAGTATAGATTTTATCTATATCAATTTTTATTTGCATTAGAAATTTAATCGCATATATTTACAAAAAACTTTAGGGGTGCCTACGTGCTGAGAAATACCCTTTGAACCTGATGCAGTTAGTACTGCCGAAGGGAAAAGTGAAAGCAATTTAACATTGCTGTCTTTTCGATCTCCATTTTGGGGCAATCTCTATAGTTTTTCCAATTTTTTAAAATATGGAAGTAACTATAAACAATCAAAACTATCTGCTCAACGAGGCTTGTTCCATCGAACAGATGCTTACTGCTGTCATTTCAACGGAAACAAATGGCCTTGCCATTGCCGTAAACCAAACCATTATTCCCAAATCAGACTGGGCAACCCATGTATTAAAGCCAGCCGATCAGGTTATACTTATAAAAGCCACTCAAGGCGGATAAAAACAGCTACTCATATGAAACAAGAAAAAACACCGAACCAAGAAGTAATCAGCCGCAGTCCTTTTCCGGCCTCACGCAAAATTTTTGTATCTGGAAAAATCCACGATATCCAGGTGGCCATGCGCGAAATCAGTTTAACGGAAACCAAAATCCACAATGGCTTTGGCTTAACCGAACCTAATCCGCCTGTAACCGTTTACGATACCAGCGGACCATATACCGATCCTAATGTTGTGATCGACGTAAAAAAAGGCTTGCCCCGAATCAGAGAGCAATGGATAAAAGACAGACTTGACGTAGAAGAGCTCCCTCAATTATCTTCTGCTTACGGACAACAGCGCCTGGCCGATGAGAAGCTTGATGCTTTACGCTTTAATTTCATCAACAAACCCTACAAAGCGCAGGCTGGCGCCAATGTATCTCAAATGCATTATGCAAAAAAAGGCATCATTACAGCCGAAATGGAATACATCGCCATTAGGGAAAACCAACAGATCGAACTACTCAACGCACAATTGGGCGAGCAGCACGATGTAATGAACCACCAGCACCAGGGCAATAGCTTTGGCGCAAATACCCCTAAAGGCTACATTACACCCGAATTTGTAAGGGCAGAGGTAGCGGCCGGTAGGGCAGTAATCCCCTGCAACATCAATCATCCCGAGCTCGAGCCTATGATTATTGGCCGAAACTTTCTGGTCAAAATTAACGCCAATATCGGTAACTCGGCCGTTACTTCTACCATTGAAGAAGAAGTAGAAAAAGCCGTTTGGGCCTGCCGTTGGGGAGCCGATACCATTATGGATTTGTCAACAGGGAAAAATATCCACGAAACCCGCGAATGGATTATCCGCAATTCGCCCGTACCCATCGGTACCGTTCCGATTTATCAGGCCCTTGAAAAAGTAAACGGTAAAGCCGAAGACCTCACCTGGGAAATTTTCCGCGATACTTTAATTGAGCAGGCCGAACAAGGTGTAGATTATTTTACCATCCATGCTGGTGTCTTACTTCGTTATGTACCATTAACAGCGAAAAGAATCACCGGCATTGTTTCACGTGGCGGATCTATTATGGCCAAATGGTGCCTGGCCCATCACAAAGAAAACTTCCTGTATACCCATTTCGAAGAAATCTGCGAAATTATGAAAGCTTACGATGTAGCCTTTTCGTTAGGCGATGGTTTAAGACCCGGCTGTATTGCCGATGCCAACGATGCCGCACAGTTTTCTGAATTGGAAACGCTGGGCGAGCTGACCAAAATAGCCTGGAAACATGATGTACAAACCATTATAGAGGGACCAGGGCACGTACCCATGCACCTGATTAAAGCCAATATGGAAAAACAGCTCGATCATTGCGGCGAAGCTCCTTTTTATACTTTAGGGCCTTTAACTACCGATATTGCGCCGGGTTACGACCACATTACCTCGGCCATCGGTGCAGCCATGATCGGTTGGTTTGGAACAGCCATGCTCTGTTATGTAACCCCGAAAGAACATTTAGGCTTACCAAACAAAAAAGATGTAAAAGACGGCGTGATCACCTATAAAATTGCTGCGCATGCAGCCGATTTAGCTAAAGGTCACCCCGGCGCACAATACCGCGATAATGCTTTAAGTAAGGCACGGTTCGAGTTTAGGTGGGAAGATCAGTTTAATTTATCGCTCGATCCCGATACGGCAAAAGAATTCCATGACGAAACCCTGCCAGCCGAAGGCGCCAAGATTGCGCATTTCTGTTCGATGTGCGGCCCCAATTTCTGCTCGATGAAAATTACGCAGGATGTGAGGGAGTATGCTGCAAAACAAGGTGTGGAAGCAGAAGAAGCTTTGGCGCAGGGCATGCAGGAAAAATCGAAAGAATTTACCCAAAAAGGAAGCGAAATTTATTCTTAAGCTGCCATGGAACTGATTGTAATCGCCAAGCCAACCCTTTTTAAGGAAGAATGCCATCTTGTAAATCAGCTTTTCGAAGCCGGTTTACAGGTTTTTCATTTGCGTAAGGATAATGCCGATGAAACCGGGTACCGAAAAATTGTAGAAGGGATCTCACCCGAATACCATCCACGCATTGCCCTGCACCATTTCCATGCCTTGGCCAACGATTATAATATTAAAAGAATCCACCATACCGAAAGCTTCAGAAAAAATTTAACGACCAATATACTGCCCAAAAACCATATACTAAGCACTTCTATCCATCAATTATCAGCAATTGATGATATTGCCCCGTATCACTACAGTTTTTTTGGTCCCGTATTTAACAGCTTCTCCAAGCCCGGTTACATGGGGGTTATTCCTCCAGATTTTCATTTAAATAAGCCTAACAGCAATACAAAATTAATCGCTTTGGGCGGCATTGGCCTCAACCAGATCGATCAGGTAAAAAAAATGAACTTCGATGGCGTTGCGCTATTGGGTTGTGTCTGGAACGATCCTTCCCAGGCCCTAACTACTTTTAAAAAAGCCCAGGCCAAATGCCTTGCTTATACTCAACATTTAACAATACAACCATGATCCAGCCCTTACAATATATTTCGCAAGCCCCTAAAACAGGCACGCATATCGACGCCATTGAGCAGGTGCTCCAAGCTGGCGGAAAATGGATCCAGCTGCGCATTAAAAACCAGGCCGAAAGCGAAATCCTGCCTTTTGCGAAAGCCGCGCAGGCTTTATGCGAAACTTACGGTGCCAAATTAATCATAAACGATTATCCGCAGCTGGCGAAAGCCGTAAACAGTTATGGTGTGCATTTGGGTCTGCAGGATATGCCCATTCTTGAAGCCAGAAAAATTATTGGCAAACACCAGATTATCGGCGGTACAGCCAATACTTTCGAACATATCCAGCAAAGGGTAGCCGAAGGGGCCGATTATATCGGTTTGGGTCCGTTCAGGTTTACGCGTACAAAAGAAAATCTGAGCCCCATTGTAGGTTTGGAAGGTTACCAGAAGTTAATGGAAAAAGTGCGACAGGCTGGCATTAGCACACCCATTATTGCCATAGGTGGTATTGAAACAGCAGATATTCCGGCTATACTCGAAACCGGAATTTACGGAATTGCCATCTCGGCAGCACTCACCAACCAAACACAAACGGCTGCGGTTCTTGAAGAAATCAACAGCAAGTTCAGTATTCATTCGATTTAAAAATTACAGATATGTTAACCATAGCAGATCAAACCTTTAGCTCTCGTCTCTTTACCGGTACCGGAAAATTTAGTTCTGCCAAAGAGATGGAAAGTGCCTTAATTGCCTCGGCCTCCGAACTGGTTACCGTAGCGCTCAAACGTGTAGATTTAAAAGGAAAAGATGATGATATCCTTCAGCACCTTAAACACCCGCATATCAATTTATTGCCCAATACTTCGGGTGTGCGTAATGCCAAAGAAGCCGTTTTTGCCGCACAGCTCGCGCGCGAAGCTTTAGAAACCAACTGGATCAAGTTAGAAATCCACCCCGATCCGAAATACCTCATGCCAGATCCGATCGAAACGCTTAACGCAACCGAAGAACTGGTTAAACTCGGTTTTGTGGTATTGCCTTATATCCATGCCGACCCGGTTTTATGTAAACGTTTGGAAGATGTAGGCACCGCAGCGGTGATGCCCTTAGGCTCGCCCATTGGCAGTAATAAGGGATTAAGAACAATCGATTTTTTAGAAATTATTATCAGTCAGAGCAGGGTTCCGGTCATTATCGATGCCGGTATAGGTGCACCATCTGATGCGGCTAAAGCCATGGAAATTGGTGCTGATGCTGTTTTGGTGAACACCGCCATTGCCATAGCCGAAAATCCAACCCACATGGCCATTGCCTTTAAAATGGCTGTAGAAGCTGGCAGAATGGCTTTCGAATCTAAATTAGGCGCCCAAACACACTATGCTGCTGCAAGCAGTCCACTAACCGCGTTTTTAGATGAAGAGTTTTAACAAAGTATTCGAATCCTACAACTGGGACGATACCAAAGCCAGCATTTACGATAAAACAGCAGCCGATGTAGAAAGGGCATTGCGCAGTACACAGCGCAGCCTGGAAGATTTTAAAGCGCTTATTTCGCCCGCCGCCTTGCCTTATCTCGAAGATATGGCGCAGATGAGCCAGCGTTTAACCTTAGATCGTTTTGGCAGGGTAATCCAGATGTATATCCCTTTATACCTCTCCAACGAGTGTAATAATATTTGCACTTATTGTGGTTTCAGCTACGATAATAAGGTAAGGCGCAGAACGCTTAACCCGATGGAAATTATGCAGGAGGTTGCCGTAATTAAAGAGATGGGTTATGACCACGTGCTGCTGGTAACAGGCGAAGCCAACCAAAGTGTACATACCGATTATTTTAAAAAAGTATTAGACCTCATCAGTCCACACTTTGCCCATATAGCCATGGAGGTACAACCTTTGGATGTAGCCGATTATGAAACCCTTATTCCGCACGGGCTAAATACCGTATTGGTTTACCAGGAAACCTACCACCAGGATGATTACCGGAAACACCATCCAAAGGGCAAAAAATCTAACTTTTTATATCGCTTAGAAACCCCTGACCGCTTAGGGCAGGCTGGTATCCATAAAATGGGACTTGGTGTTTTAATCGGACTGGAAGACTGGCGGACAGATTCATTTTTTACGGCCCTGCACCTCTCTTATCTCGAAAAACAATATTGGCAAAGTAAATTCAGTATTTCTTTCCCCAGGTTGCGGCCTTTTAGCGGTGGTTTAGAACCAAAAGTGGTGATGAACGATAAAGAATTGGTACAACTGATCTGTGCTTACCGCTTATTCAACAGTGAAGTAGAGCTGTCTATTTCTACCCGCGAAACCGTAACTTTCCGGAACCAGGTGATTAAGTTGGGCATTACCGCCATCAGTGCAGGTTCTAAAACCAATCCCGGTGGTTACCAGGTAGCGCCACAATCTTTGGAGCAGTTCGAAATATCTGATGAGCGTTCGGCAAAGGAAATTGCGGCCATGATCCGAAAACAAGGTTACGAACCCATCTGGAAAGACTGGGATAGGAGTTTAATCCAAAAATCATGTTAGTTAAAGAAGAATTAAGCCGTTACAACAGGCAAATGATCCTGCCCGAACTGGGTCTGGAAGGGCAGAAAAAACTAAAAGCTGCCAGCGTACTGCTTATTGGTGCAGGTGGGTTGGGTTGCCCGGTATTGCAATACCTGGCTGCAGCGGGTGTAGGAACAATCGGCATTGTTGATGATGATGTGGTGGAACTGAGCAACCTGCACAGGCAAATTTTATATAACCATACTGATATTGGGCAAGCTAAGGCAAAAATTGCTGCAGCAAAACTCCAATTGCTTAATCCGCATGTGGGTTTTACTGCTTATCAAGAACGCTTTAGGGCTGATAATGCTGTGAATATTTGCCAGGATTATGATCTGGTGATCGATTGTTCGGATAATTTTACCACCCGTTACTTAGTGAACGATACCTGCGTGGCTTTAGGCAAAACACTTATTTTCGGCTCTATTTTACAGTTCGAAGGCCAGGTTGCGGTATTTAACCACCAGGGCAGTGCAAACTATAGAGACCTCTATCCGGCACCACCAACTGAAAATATTAACTGTGTAGAGGGTGGGGTAATCGGCATTTTGCCTGGCCTAATAGGTTTATACATGGCCAATGAAGCCCTAAAATTAATCTGCGGCATTGGTGAAACACTTGCGGGCAAACTGATGAGCGTTAATGCCTTGAACAATGCCGTGCTGGTATTTAAAATTGCGGCAAAAAAATCAGCTGATATCCCAAAACCAGCGCTCGCCAAAACCGGTAAGGCCATAGCAGAAATCGATAAAGCAACCTTAGATCGCTGGCTGGAAACCTATGCTGATAAAGTTTTTTTAATTGATGTACGTGAAGATTATGAACATGAAGATGGCAATATTGGAGGCATCAACCTCCCGTTATACGAGTTAACGGCATCGCTTACCGCTATCCCAAAGAACAAAAAAGTAGTGTGTTATTGCCAAACCGGGCAAAGGAGTAAAATGGCGGTGCAGTTATTGGATGGGGTTTATGTGGGGGAAGTATACAGTTTAAGGGAGGGCGTTTTCGGTTGATTGTTTAATTGCAGGCTAACCGCTGGTCCAGTTCCGTCACCCACCTTACATTTTCTATGTTTTTATCTTCAAAGAACACAGAGAGCAGACACAAAGATCGCTGGGGGCATTAACGACTCCAAACATCCAACTCAGAACGTTAATCAGGCTTCAGGCTTCCATTGCCCCCAACCTTAACTTCCCTATTTAAAAAAAATTGAATAGCTTAGCTATTGATAAATTAACGGAATCTCAAGTGCTCCACGCATGAAAAAACACCTTAAATACATTGATGGCAGTTCGGATAAGTTCTGGCAGATTGAAGTATTAAACAATACTTATACCGTTACTTATGGCCGAAATGGAACCAGCGGTATTTCACAGACTAAAACTTTTGACAATGCTGACCAATGTTTAAAAGCCGCAGAAAAACTGCTGAGTGAAAAAACAAAGAAAGGTTATTCCGAAACGGGTGAAGTAATTATCAGTCAGGCACTATCCACACCTAAAAAAAGTGGAAGTAAAGATGTAACCGAAATATTAAATGCTTACGACGCCATTTTGAAGGAGAGAAATCTGGCCGCATTATTACCATTTCTGCAGGAAAATGCTAAGGGAAATATTGAAGTCCTTAAAAAGCATATCAAGGCTAAAAAGCGTTATTGGATGTCGTTTGTTGATCTTACCAACGAGCCACAGTTTAAAACAAAGAATTATAGCTGGGGTACCAGGGGCGATGAAAAATTAAAGGAGATAATCACCCTTACCGCAATCGGCATTTTGAGCAAAACCGACATTATACCTTGGGATGAAGCCTTCGATATATTGGCTCAGACAGAAAAAAGAAAAAGTATTTTAAGTGTACTACAATGGGCACGGCCCGATTGGATTACCGATTATTTGCTCGATAAGGTAAAAAAGAATGAGTGGCGCAGTTTCAGTTACCAAACCTTGCGTTTTCTCGAAAGCAATGGTTTAATAATGGTACATGCTGAGCTTTATGCTTTATGTTTGGCTAGCTTCAACGAATGGACAACCAAGGTGAAATCAAGGGATTTTATCAAATATATACTGAACGATGAGTTGGCCTATACACGCGATGTACCCAATTTATACAACTATGAAACCGGCTTACACAATATCCATTTCAGAGATGACGATACACAGCCTTATAATCACTTTTCTGTTTGGGAAATTATCTATAATACCTTGCTAAAGGAAGGAAAGTTAAACCGGCAGCAGTTTATAGAACAAGCGATTTTAGTTCAGACCAAGGAATGGAACAACAACCTTAAATCTTTTTACCGGAAAAGATTAAGCGATCTGAACCCAAACCCTGAAGAACTTCTTGCTAATCAGGAATATATTTTTGCCTGTTTGCAATATGCCTACGCGCCTGTTGTTAACGGTGCTATGGAACTGATTAAACAGATTTATGGGGAGAAAAAATTTAATGTAAATTCTTTTCTCGATTGGCTCGAGCCGTTAATGATGAGCAGCGACAATAAAACAGCCATTAAGAACATTCTGCCTGTTCTGGAGAAACTGAATAAATCACAACCCAAATTAAACAAAAGGATCTCTTCCCTGATTGCTGATATTTATGTGGTACCCGATCTTAACCTGCAAGAAAGGGCAAGTAAACTGCTGCTAAAAATAGCAGCACCAAAAGATACTGCATTACACGAAAAATTATCAGGTTATTCGGCACTGATGTTGGGAAATGTCCGCGCAGGCTTAAGCAGTTTGCTCGCAGCCGAAGATCTTCTTATTGCTGATGACGCTTTAGAAAGCTATCATTTTAAACCTAAACAGGAAAAGGTACTAAATGAACCAATTGTGTTGCCGAAGGATTGGAATGATGTGGTATATTTATTCGGCAAATTTATTGCTTCAGAAGAAATAGCCGATGCCGAGATACTCCTAAATACCTATATCACCCAACAACATTTATTCCCTGCTGATTATGCCAAACAATTAGCCCCTTACGGACAACAGATTGAAAAGAAATATTTCGAGAGTGTTCATAAAAATTATATCGCCATATTTCTACGCGAAAAAATAAAAAATATCGATTATGTGTTTACCATAACACAAAATACCTATCACAAAATAAAAACGCTCCTGCTCATCAGGCCTTATTTAGATATTGTGCAAAAAAGAATGGTTGGCAACCTCCGCCTGCCCATGCTTTCTTTTCCTACACACTATCCATATTGGGTGGCTCCAAAAGCACTTTTAGAACGGCTGATTGCCTACCAGAAGAATGAGGCAGAAATTAATGCCCTCGATTTAACCATCGCCATTGGCCGTATGCCGCGCGAAGAGGTAGAAGAAGCGATCCCGCTTTTGGCAAAGCTTAACGGCGAGCTTAAACAACTCATGGCATTTTGTTTGGGTACTACAAAAGATATTGTGATTAAAAACGATAGTATATTTAATAAACTGTTAACGAAAATGGGAGGCTCGGCAGATACCGGCTTAAAAAGCGTGTGGGCAATGGCCGCCAGAATTTACTATCCTGATGAAACCTTCGCCGTATTTAACAACACTTACCTCAGAGATTATCCAATGGCCGTATCTCCGTTTAAGCCCGAAATAAGGATTAAAGAAAAGTGGAACGAGTATACGAATTATCAGACCAAGAAAGTGGAAAGATCAGCATCGTGGTATGAGCTAAGCTTCGATTTACCCCCATTTACTACAGTACACGGCTTCTTGCCTGCTTTAGATTTATATGGCCGAAAAAACAGCTGGGAATATATGATGAGCGGCGAAGGCAATGTTTATTACTGGAACAGCCTGATGCCGCAGCATAATGATGCCCTGGGCTGGTTTATCCTGCGTTCATCATGCTTGCATGCCAGCGGGGGCGCATCAGAACTTAAAGGTTTTCTCCATGTAATCAACAGTACAGGATTCCGTTTTTCAGATGTCTCGATGTTGGTTTTTGCCTGCATGTTTTTTATGGATAAAAAAGAAGTCCGTTTAATGGCTTCAGAAGTTTTGATTAACCTGGTTGAAAAGCAGCTTATTGATCTGGATCTTCTGGCCACAAAACTCGCTTATTTAGCCTCGAATAAATATGGTGCCTTTTCACGTCTGGTAGAAAGCATTGGGGCATTAAAAGATGTTTCCGCCTTGCACAATTCTGCCTTTCTACAATTGCTCGAAAGCCTGTTAAAACACCTGACTATTACCGAAAAACTTCCCGTAAACTTTAAAAAACTGGTTGAGCATTATATCGATATACTTTATAAAACCAATCAACAGCCTGCTCCAGCATCTGTCGTTTTTTTCGAAAGATGGAAAGACAATGCTTCCCTTAAAGGTTTAATTAAACAAATTATTACAGCTTAACATGACCGACCTACAATATCACTACAGTAGTGTTTCTACCTTTACCAAAACTAAAGGAATTAATAGTTTAGTTTTAGCACACCAAACCGAAATAGAAGCTGTAAACAATATCCCTTGCTTTTTTTGGGGCAACTTAACTGATCCTTATATTACTGCAAAATGCTGGAGCACTATTGCCAAAGTAGTACGTTCCAGCTTTGGCCCAATTCCACCCAGTTTACGCGATCCTATTGTTACCGCAGGCACCGAGCGCATTAGGTTCGAAGGTTTTTCTTCGTGCAACGGTGTATACGTTAGGCTGGACATGAAACCCGAATCTATCGATGGTGAATTTATTGCAAGCGGCACAACCAATGTCGATTTTAACGATCCCATGTTAAATGCCCTGAACAGTATTCAAAAAAACGAAAAAGTAACCCTGGCGGTGGGCCAGCAAGAAGTACAGGTAATTACCAGCAAAACTAAAGTAACAGAAAAAAAGGTAACCTTACCCACCCGTTGGATTAAGGGCTTAACCAGTGTACAGCTTTATCTTGTTGATATGGACCTAAAATTCGAGCTGAATAAAATACAAACCATACAACTTTTTCAAAACCTGCCAAAAGGAACCGTTAAAGGCGATTTCTTTATTGCGAAAAGAGCAGGCAAATTTATGTTTTCGACACTGGCCACAGCCGATGCAGTGCGTGTAGGGGGCTTACACAGGCTCCGCTTATTAGATGGTATTTTAGCGATAGCCGATAAGGTTTACATTTACGAATCTGCCGATAAACAGACAGTGGCATTTGTATATGAATTTGGTAAAATGCAATTGCTTATGGCTTTCTCTCCCGATGCATACCGCGGATTTTCAGGTGAAGGAAAGGCACTTGAACAGATGACGGAAAATTTACCTGTTGAATGGGTATACGGACTGAACAGTTTACTCAAAGCAAACGAAAATTTCGATCCTACCTTACTTTCCATCGAGCACGATATCGACTTTGGTACAATGGACCAGCTGACCTCAAGCTTATCATCAATTGGCTTACTCGGTTACGATGTAATGGGCAGAAGCCATTTTTACCGGCAGCTTCCTTTTAAAACGGAACGCATATTAAGTTTAAACCCCCGGCTAAAAAATGCAAAGAAACTGATTGATGAGCAGCAGGTTCGGATCCTTAAAAAAGAAAACAGTTATATCGAGGCAGAAGTTAAAGGCACAGGTGTATTACACAAGGTTGTTCTCGATAAACAGGGTTACCGCTGTACCTGCGAATGGTTTACTACCTACCAGGGTAAAAGAGGTATTTGTAAGCACATTTTGGCAGTGAAGATGAGTTAATTGGATATTGTTAAATCGGTTAACCGTGAATTAATTGGGCGCATTCCGTCATACTGAACTTGTTTTACAAGTAGAAATATTATTTTCAATTGTCTTGTAGCTACTACGTGGTCAGGATCTATTCCGAAAAACATCACTTGTCATTTAACCGCAAAGGGCACCCGTTTTAAGCAAAATTTTAATGCCTTAATGGAAAAAGGTAAAGCCTATGCGCAACAAAACAATATCCAGGTAAACTGGGGTAAATAAAATAAGCGGTGGTTTAATTCAGGTGTGGTGCATTTGGGTTAAACCTTCGCTTAGTGGCTAAATGTGCTTTACAGGGCAATAATAAGTTTAACTTATTGTTGGGCGAATTCGGCTTCATAAAAATTTACAGCATTATCAGTCTCTCCTTCTTCCACGGGCTGTTTAACTTCTTTCTTTAATCTACTAGCCCAAATACCGCAAATGCCTACAAAAAATGCAGCACATAAAAACCATACTAAGCGTGTAAGCAAATACCTATAATTAGAAGTATACTTGGTTAAGATTGTATTTGAAAGTGGTTTTAATACTCTTTGTGTATCTAAAGGATACGCGCCACTATCAGTAAAAAATTCATGATCCTTTCCATGCCCTTTATACCACACTTTACCAATCGAATAACTGGTTAGCGTATCGGGTAAATTAATTTTTCTTTGCTTTTTTAAAGAGTTAAGATTTAAAGGGACGATAGTTGTCACTGCTATTTGTGTATTACATTTTACCGGCTCGTAATGATCTTCATCCCAATACATACATTTCTCATCTAGGTTGGGTGTTCTAATTGTAGTTGGAGTGTTTTCCCATTCAACAAAAGAGGTGCTGCCGATAAAGAGTAGGATAATTGAAGCGATGGCAATGTGGTGGATTGAGAATCGAGGTACATAAATTGGTTTATGGTTATCTTCTTCTGTCTCTTCTTCATCTTCTGGTTCATCATCATTTTGATCTTCCTCTAGATCTTCTTCATTTTTTATCTTATCATGATTTGTAGTTTCATCTGTGCCTTCTTCATCCTTTAGTTGATCTTCCTCCGAATCTTCTTCACTACTTGTCTTTTTATCATCATTTTTAATTTCATCTATGCTTTCATCTTTTAGTTGATCGTCATTTGGATCTTCCTTATCTTCTTCTTTTTTATGCTTTTTAGCTGCTTCCTCAAAAATAAATTCCTTTTTTTCCTTATCAAATTCTCTCCACTCTTCATGAGGTGGAAAATCTAATAACCAAGCAAAAAGCTTAACGAATTTATCATTTCTGATATTTCTACCCTCTATTGTTAAAAAGCTTATTAATGGCCTAAATTTATTTAGATCATACCTTTCAATACACCTTTCCAGATCTTCATGCTGTCTTTTAGGGTCAAAAATAGGACGGATTAAATCCTTATCTTTTTGTGCATTTTTTTTCTGAAAAACCTCAACGCATTCTGTCCTCAATCTTTCCCGTCCAAGAGGCTTTAAATTCTCAGAAAGATTATCGTTTTTTTCCTTTATCTGGTAGAATTTTAATAGGTCTTTTTTATAATCCTTAAACATTTCATTAAAATTTAGCGTAAAAATAGGGGCGGAATATCCGGAATTTTTACGGTTTTCCGGAATTATAGTGGAAAGAATGGAAACATCGGAATGTATTGATAACTAATCTTTTGCCTCACCCCATCTTTGTAATGTCAATCAGCAAGAGCGGCGACTTATTATCAACGCTAATATAAAAAAACTGATTGACAAACGAGTAGAAATCGCGGTAGTTACTAACCGGACTGGGAAGCAGTTATTAGCTCCCGCGACAGACACTCAAACACTTCCCAAAAATTTCAGAAGGCCTTCTGATACAAACCGTAGCAACCCCCGGGATAGGATTCGCGGGGACCTACAGATTTTATCAACCCTTTAATTTTTGACAAGATGTTTTTACCTCTTTTTATTGCCATATTACTTGGCCTGGCAACGCCTACAAATACAAATAACAATTGTAACCCTAATAGCGGTACAACCGTAAGCACCAATGATGCACAAGATGATCCAGGAACAGACCCTGGTGACGATGGCGGCACTGGTGGTGATACGGGCGGGGAAACTGGACAAAATCCACCGCCTAAAATAGGTTAATGTAAAAAGCAGGGCGGATGTACCGCCTTGCTTTTTTTATGTTTAAATAATTACAATTTTAAAAGAGAGGCCAAGTTTATCACAATCTTAATAAACAATCAATATTGTTTATTTTTTTAACTTAGAGGAAAACTAAAAATCGTGAAACGTCTCTCCATCCTATTATTATTACCACTGGGACTTTTATTTTCCTGTTCCAAACCTCAACTAAAAGAGAAAACCAAAAAAGAGAACCCACTATACGATAAGGCATTCGAGTACAGAGAGCTTGGAAGAATTGATAGCGCTTTTAGCTATTTCAATCAAGCTAAAGATTTATTCTTATCCCAACGGGATAGTTTAGGCGCAGCAAAGTGCTTAGTAAATATGGGTATTATCTCGACTGATAAAGGAGATAATTTTGGTGGACAGGAAATTTCTTTAAATGCGCTTAAATATCTTGATAAAACTGATAAGACCCAGTACCCATTCATTCACTCCAATTATAATAATCTTGGCATTGCTACCTTCAAATTGGCTGATTACCTAAATGCTTTAAAGTTTTACGATCTGGCCATCTCTTTTTCTGAAAACCTATTAGATAAAAATTTATACTTAAATAACAAAGCGAAGCTTTATCAAGATGTCAAAAATTATCAGGCAAGTTTAAAAATTTATAATCAAATTCTATCTCAAAACAGCAAAAACCAAAGGGAATATGCTAGGGCTTTATCTAATCTAGCTAAAACCAAATGGCTAATTAATCCTAATTATAGCGCTGAAACTGAATTTTTAAAAGCATTAAAAATCAGGGAGCAAGAAAAAGATCTATGGGGCTAAATGCCAGTTATGCGCATCTTGCTGATTATTATATCTCTAAAAATCCAGGGCTTGCAATAGATTATGCAAAAAAAATGTACCGCGTAGCCATTCAGATTAGCAGCCCTGTAGATCGGCTACAGGCTTTACAGAAACTGATTAAGTTGAGTTCACCAATAGCAACTAAACAGTATTTCGAAACCTATCAGGAATTAGCCGATAGTCTACAAACTGCTCGTAATGCCGCCAAAAACCAATTCGCCCTTATCCGTTACGAAACAGAAAAAAACAAGGCCGATTTTCTGAAGGCCAAAGCAGAGAATATCCAAAAACAAAAAGACATCCTTCTTAGGAATATTGGAATTGGCACTTTAGTCCTCTTCTTAATATTAGGTTATTTCTTATACCAGAGAAGGCAGAAAAACCTTAGACAGGAAAAAGAAATAGAAGTTAAAAAAACGGAACTCAAATACGTAAAAAAAATTCATGATCGCGTAGCCAATAGGGTATATCAGGTGATGTCAGAAGTGGAAAACACCCCTGAAATAGATAAGAGTGATCTGGCCGATAAGCTAGATGTAATATATAAAATATCCAGAGATCTTTCTTATGATAGCAAAGACATTAACAATGAAGAAAGCTTTTCTATCGAACTGTCAAAAATGCTATATTCTTATGCTTCAGCGAAAACCAATATAGAAATTGAAGGTGGTGGCGAAAAACTTTGGGAGCATGTTAGAGTTGAAGCTAAAGCCGAGGTGTTTTATATTTTGCAGGAATTGATGACCAATATGAAAAAACATAGTGGGGCAGATAGCGTTACTATAAATTTTAAATACGAAAATAATCGTATAACTGTTTTATACCTAGATAATGGAAAAGGAATGGAGCTTTTAACTCCTAAAAATGGATTAAGAAATACGGAAACCCGTATAGAAAGTATTTCGGGCCGTATTACTTTTGACACTAAGCTCAATAGTGGGCTTAAAGTTGAATTTTCATTTCCAACCCTATAAAAATATAAATATGTTCAAAAACGTACTCATCGCCGAAGATCATGAAATTGTTAGTAAATCTCTTCGTAGTGTTCTTACAGATCTTGGCATTACCATAGCTGATAAAGATTATGTATTTTATTGTGATGATGCATTAACACGGGTACAAAAAGCACTGCGTGATGGCAACCCTTACGAATTGATTATTACTGACCTTTCTTTTGATGAAGATTATCCGCAACAAAAAATAACAGGTGGCAAGGAACTTATAAAGGCGCTAAAAGAAGTGCAACCCGATCTAAAAGTCCTGGTATTTTCTATTGAAAACAGAGCCTTAATTGCCAATGCGCTATTTAAAGAACTTAATATCGATGCTTATGTACCTAAGGCACGCCATGATGCAAAAGACCTTAAATTGGCTTTAGAAAGCATTTATAAAAATAAGAAATATCATTCTCCCAACCTGAGACAAAAAGAAAAATACCTGCACGATTTTACGCTCTACGATAAAACAATTGTTTCGCTTATTTTAGATGGAAAAACCCAAAAAGAAATGTCGGGTATTCTAAAACAAAAAAAGATGGAACCATCTGGCTTGAGCAGCATCGAAAAACGGATCAATTATATTAAAACTGCGCTAAACATCTCAAATAATGGTCAACTAATTGCTTATTGCATTGCAAATAAGGTAATTTAGTTGAACGGCTAGCCCTCAGTTCGTAGCTTGGAATAGTTTATCTTAGTTAGTCACTCGCTTGTCCTCCCATAAATCCGTCATGCTGAAGATTTTTTTACTGCGTAGCTTTCCGCTTCGCTACAGGTCAAAATCTTTAAAACGGTTCTTTTTACACTGCTTCTCATTGTATCTGCGAGCCTTATGTTTTAAAAAGCCAGCGTTTGACGTGGATAATTGCTAAGACCATTAACCGATGAACTATTGATTAATGAACCACCTACGGTTTCCCGTAAGGATACGCCAGATTCCTCCCATACTTTTGAGCAGCTAAAAAAATAATTATGGGAAAATTTATTATCACTAAAAGAATCAACAACGAATATCAATTTAACCTTAAAGCCGCAAACGGACAGGTTATCCTCACCAGCGAGGGCTATACTACAAAGGCATCTTGTAATAAAGGTATCGAATCGGTTAAAACCAATGCACCAACAGATGCCAGGTACGACAGAAAAGTTGCCAAAAACGGTTCGTACTATTTTAATCTAAAGGCAGGTAATGGCGAAATTATCGGTACCAGCCAAATGTATACTACTGATGATGCACGCAACAATGGTATCGAATCGGTGAAAACCAATGCACCGAATGCTGAAGTGATTGATGAAACCATATAACAAGAAGGCCATGGATCTTAAACTAAAGTTAGAACAACTTCATCAGCGCGTGGTGGGATTAAAAGATCAGATCAATACCGAAGAGGCTACAAAAAATGCATTTGTAATGCCCTTTATTCAAATCCTCGGTTATGATATTTTTAACCCTACCGAAGTTATACCCGAACACATTTGCGATATCGGGACTAAAAAAGGTGAAAAGGTGGATTATGTCATCCGCAAAAACAACGAACCCATACTCATATTCGAATGTAAACACTGGAAAGAAAGTGCCGATGCACATAACTCTCAGTTGCACCGCTATTACCATGTTTCGAAAGCACGATTTGGCGTATTAACCAACGGTACGGTTTACAATTTTTACGCCGATTTAGAAAAGCCAAATATTATGGACGAGAAACCATTCTTAACCATCGATATTGAAGATCTGAAAGATAATGCCATTAAAATCCTCGAAAGTTTTACCAAAAACGAGTACAATCTAGAAACCATTCTCGATTCGGCCGAAGGATTAAAATACATCAAAGCCATCAGAAAAGAATTCGAAAAAGAAATTGACAGTCCTTCTGATGAAATGGTGAAGTTATTGGTGAACCGTTTTTTCGATAAACCCTTAACCGCAAACCGGATGATTGCTTTTAAAGATTATACCAAAAAAGCACTTACCATTTCCATTAACGAGTCTATCAGCGATCGTTTAAAATCGGCATTGAATATTAATGAGAAAATAGAAAAAAGGGAGGAGGGTAAAGTGATTCCGATTAATGAAGACCCCGATATTGCTAAAATCGTAACGACTGAAGAAGAGTTAGAAGCTTTCCAGATTGTTAAGGCTATTTTACGCGAAAAGATTCCTTCGACACGCATTGCTGCCCGGGATACACAATCGTACTTTGGAGTATTATTAGACGACAATAACCGTAAACCCATTTGCAGGTTCCATTTCAATACGGTTAACAAGTACATCGAAACCTTCGAGAAAGGGAAAGATGCCGGCGAAAAAAAGCAGCTGTTTAACCTCGATGAGCTTTACGATTACAGAAACCAGCTGCATCAAACTATAGAAAATTACTAATTAACACTGCTCAACACGCTCTTAAAATGTAGAGGTTGCTTCTATGTCTGTTTTCGAACCAGGCAAGGCAATCTCTCCTTTTCGTATAACCAACCCTCTATCATTCCCTTTACTGTTAGCCGTAAGGAATCCGTTTTTGGCCTGAATACCTTAGCGGCATGAAACATCTAGTTACACTGCTATTTTTAACATTTGCAATGGGCAGGGCCCAGGCACAAAAACACAAAGTAGTTACTTATCAATTAATGGAACCCGGTTTTAATACCAAAGTAATTAAAGGGACCATTAGCGAGGTATACGCTACAAAACGTTATGGCAAAACCTTCTGGTGGATAGTAATCGGTACCGATACCATTATCCATGTTTGGCCCAGGCACCTTGATACCGCAACGATGAAACCTGGCGTAAACCGCGCTTTCTATTCCATTAAACGCCTCGATAATAGCTGGTGGAAAAAAGAAAAATCAGAGGATTATGTGAAACCAAAAACGAATTGATTCAGGAATGATTCATCGACTTTCGACAAGTTAAATCCGATCCATAACTAATTGTTAATGAATTATCTAACATAAATCAACATTAAAAAACATTATTGAAATATTTAGTTGGTTTTACGGTTTCCCGTAAGGAGAGCCGTATCAGGTTGGGTAGTTTTGAAGTGTTGAAAGCATAAAACTATGGTTGACTTTAAACCGATCATAGCAAAAAACACAACCATTAACCACAAGCAAATTAATTATGATTAACGATTTAAGAAAGTTCTTGAACGAAGAACAAGACCCTAAGGCTGTAGAAAAGATTTTGGGTCGGATTAACAGTCTGCTTACCACTAACGAACAAGTAGAATATATTGCTGTACAAAAGAAACCGGCAATCACATTATCTCCAGATTGTATTGCATTAACAAACAAAAGAATCATCTTCTGCAAGCCAAAAAGTTTTGGGCTATCAATGGATTTCCAGGATTATAACTGGAAGGATGTTTACGACTGCCACATTAAAGAAGGCATACTGGGTGCAACCTTTACTATGGTAACCATCAGAAATTTAAGAAATATGATGGATTATCTCCCAAAAAACCAGGCTCGAAAACTCTATCAGTTTGCACAGGAAAGAGAAGAAGAAATGCGCGAATACCGGAGGCAAAAGGAACTGGAAGACAAAAGAGCCGCAGCAGGTGGCGGTATTATTGTAAACAACAGTACATCCGCTGCTCCCGTTGAAGCACCACCGCAGGAAGACTCATTTGCGGTATTGCTAAAGTTAAAGAACCTGTTAGAAAATGGCATCCTTTCTCAGGAGGAGTTTGAGCAAAAGAAAAATGAAATTCTAGCTAGAGTGTAAATATTCAGTAGTATCAAACTTATAATCAGCGTACATATAACATATACTTTCGAAAACTAATTAACATAAGTACATATCTCATTATTATAGTCATATCAGGTGATGTTTACATTCTAACGGGTAACTATCCAAAGAAAAAAATTCCATTAATCAGATTATCTATAAACTTCCAATCGCAGCTTTCCTTAAGACAACTTTAAAAGCCTATATCGATTTGTATATAACGTATATGTTTCACAAACAAACAACAAAATGTATAAAAAAACTATCACGATAACCGACTTATTCTTGGCCATATTAGCTATAATGTTAATTAGTGTCAGTTTCTATCAAACTTGGATTGGATTGGAACAAATATTTGGTCCAGCTTCTTTTGTAATCGCATTGGTACTTTCCTTATTGCTCCTCTTCTTGTGTTGGATGTTAAGAGCTGCAAAAATAGAAGGACGATCAACTACGAGCTTAATTTGGATTTATATATTCATTGCCTCGTTTTGTTTTATCTCCAATTTCAACGCGCTTTATACAAGATTTATGCGAACTGATATTTACACTGAAGAACTCAGGGATATCAATGAGAAATTTAACAACCTAGAAACTGATGTCCAATCAAAACTAAGTTATAAATATAACAAAGCTACTTCACAAAATATAGAAATAAAAAAGAAGCAGCTTATGCAGCAAATCAAAGACCCTGGGAATAAAGGCCTTGGAAATAGAGCACTTGCACTTATTAGGGATATTGAAAAAATGACTGGACAGAAGATTGACTTCTTAAAACCTGTACGTAACGACTACGATGATCTTGCTGAACGAATGGGAGCACAGATAGATAATATGATTACCGATCTTTCTCAAGAAGAAAGAGATTTAAAAGCAGATATCAATAATTCTGTTTTGAAATGGAATAAAAAGATTCAGGATTTTTTGCTTTTGTCTAAAAAAGATAAAGATGCCATGGCTCAAGGACTAATAGACGAATCGCTAACAGATTATAACAAATTAGGAAACAGGGCACACTCAGTTTTAGGAGAGGAGAAGTATAAGTTTGAGCCTGTGTTTTCCAAAACGCAAGATGTAGGTAAAATCGGCTACGCTTTCGATCACGCCATTAAAAATTTTGGGATGTACCAGTTTGTTGTTTTAGCAGGATGCGTTCTGCTTGACTTTGTAATCGTTATCATCATCATGCTTGTAACCAATTCCGATCAAAAACAAGGTAACAGGAGTGTTTTTAATAATAAAAGGAGTGGCAGAACTTTAATACCGAACAATTAAAATATTATGGAAAACGAAAATTTAAAACCCTTATCCATTGATTTTGAAGAAGGTGTATTAAAACCTTTATCATTAGAAAATGAAGAAGAATTAAAACCATTGTCTTCGAATTTAAATTACGAAGCACCTGAAAACTTTGTGCCATTAGCAAAAGCAGGGGGAAATGATATTAAAAATAAGGACAGTAATTTTATTTTTTTCTTTGGAACCGGCGAATCAGGTAAGTCAGTAATATTATCTTCAATGTTGTATTATCTAAGCTCTCAAGCTGGCGTTTTAAGGCCAAAGCTAGGTACACCAAACACCAAAGAAGCTCAGGTATTACTATCAGATTTTTTTGAGAATATTAGACAAGGCATTCTACCAAATAGAACAACAAGGGATCAGGTAACACGACTCGATTTAGTATTCGAACCCAACAATAAATCTAAAAAAGTTGTTCCCATTAATTTAACATTTTTAGAAACATCAGGTGAAAATCATAAAGATATAAGGCGTGGCGGGAGCTATCATAGCAGTATCGAAACATATCTTAATGCCAACATTCCGTTGACATTTATAATTGTGACCAGCTATACTAAAGCTCATGAGGATGATACTTTAATTAATGAATTTTTAGATGAGCTTGAAAGAAAAGGTAAAAATCTGAAATCGATAAATGTCATTCTTGTTGTTTCCATGTGGGATAAATCAGGAAGAATGGATGTAGCCAATACTGATGAGTTAGACAGTTTTATTGATGAACGTTTAAGTAGAACTAGTCAAAGAGTTAATACCTATAACCTTAGTAAAACGTATTATACAATTGGTAATATCCAAATTACAAATGGTCAGGAAAGAATAACTTTACTTAGTTTGGCAACAGCAGAAATTCTATCAAACTGGCTATATACTAGTATTGTTGGGTATGATTTAGATTATGAAGGAACTTTTTGGGAACGTATTAAATTTAGCTTCATAAATTAATGGATAATAAAATTAGCTTAATAGCCTTTGCAACCTGTGGAAATCCTTATGGTTTCAGGCAGACCTTTTTTGGTGATAGTAATAAATCCTTAGCTAACAGAATAAAGACTTTTGATCTTAATACCAACGCAATTAAACTTTTTCCACATGGTAAAGTTTATGGTATAAGAAGAGAATTAGTTGATGGCAATTCTATTATATCTTATGCTGTTTATTCTTTCGCTAAAGAACAGAATTCTAGTAGAGGTGGTACATTCATCGGCTCTGGAATTATTTTCGAGAATGAAATTGCTGATGAAAACATTACTATTAATAAGTTGAACGAATTTCATAGAAGTTTAGTAGGCAAAAATATTCAGAACGACATTATATTGGTTAATCATTCTAATAACTTTTCTGTAAGTAAACTGAAGGATTTTGATAAAATCAATTTCAATTTAAGAAAGGTTGAAAATCTGAACTTTTTCCAACCATCAAATCTAAATTTAGTTATTTATAGTGAGATTCATGCCGAAAAGCTACAGCTACTTTTTAAGAAGGCAATAGATTTACTGAATGTTTATGATACCATTTATTTTACAGACAATAATGAAATAGCTGAGTTTGTAATTCAAAAAGGACTTTTTAAGTTAGTTAAAGAAGCCGGGTTTGAGCAAGAAATTCAAAATTTGCATGAGGAAAGAAAGCGCAAAATTCAAGCTGCTATTATAGAATTTGAAAAAGAGAAGGAAAGATTGGACGATGATAAAGCGAGGCTAATACAGGATTATAAACAACAAATTGAACGAAATGAGAAATTGCATGAGGAAAACAAAAAAAGAATTGATGAATCAAAAAATGCGATAAGTTTCATAAACCAAAATTATGAAAGCTATTCAAAAAAAATAGATATCTCTATAGATCAACTCAAAGCCGAGGGAAAACTAGAAGAGGTGCAACGGCTACATAACGAAAATAAAAGAATTTTTATTGAAAGAGTTAATCAACAAAAAATACCGATATCTCTTGCTAATGTTCAAACCCAGCATGTTAAAACAGGAGTACAAGGAGATAGATATCCAGAACATGATTTTATTTCCAATAGAACGTATAACAAGCAGGACGTAGAAGATGGCATAAATATTTATAAAATAATTTCTTTATTCCTTTTCATTCTTTTAGTTGGTGTCTTAATCTATTTTTTTGTCTTTTATGCGCGCGATGAGAGTAGCACAAACCTATCACAAGAGGAAAACACTGAAATAGAACAACATATCTCCCAACCTCAAGTTACTCAAGGTTTGATTCCAAGCCCGAATTTCGAGATTAACAAGAAAAGTTATAAAATTCTTGCCAATAAGATTGAAAAAGAGATGGCATTGGACCAAATCGTCCAACTTGTTTTTGACACTAATCCTTCAGATGTAAAAGAAGCCTATATCTACCAAAAAGTTCAATATGGTCAATCACTGATTAATCTAAATAATAGCAGCTTTAAAGATTCTAGCAATACTTATTATTTTACAGGGGATACTTTAAGACATATTCCTGCCTATCGTGATTCGCTATTTGTACATCACTGATAAATGAAAGCTTTAATAAAGATTGTATTAGCAATGCTACTCCTTATTTGTTTAGCAAATATGCCATATGGTTATTACCAACTGGTTAGATTCTTGGCAATGGTAGGTTTTGGAATATTGGCTCATAGGGCAAATCAAAAACGTAATCCAATCATAATGATCACCTACCTGGCATTAGCTGTTCTATTTCAACCCATATTTAAAATCGCATTAGGACGCTTCTTATGGAATGTGGTTGATGTTATTGTTGCTTTAGGCTTAATCATTTCAATATACTTAGAACCTAAAACAAATACAGATAAAAAAAATCATCTTAATTAATTATAATTTTTATTAAAATCATGAAAACGCTCTTCTTACTCCTCTTTTTCTTTACCAACACTACTTGTAAAGAAAACACAACCGTGTACATTTGCAACAGTGCTGGCGCTAAAAAATACCACTATACCTCCAGTTGCCGGGGTTTAAGCAATTGCACGTATAAAATTATAAAGGTGGATATAGAAAAAGCCAAAAAAGACGGAAAAACATTATGCGGCTGGGAAAAATAAGTTTGTTGGTTTTATTGTTAACGCTTCAGGCTTGTTTCATCCCACCAAGCGAGAGCAAACCACTCATAAACTACAGCCATCTTGTTTTTATCGCCAAAGTGATCCGCATTATGGATGGCGATACCATGGAGGTATTATACCAAAACCAACCTATTAAAATCCGATTGGCCCATATCGATTGCCCTGAGAAACGCGGCTCGCAACCTTTTGGCAACAATGCTAAAAAAGCTTTATCCGATTTATGTTTCGGGCAAATGGTTAGCGTACAAGGCCAAAAATACGACCGCTACAAAAGATTGATAGCTGTGGTTGTTAACAATAAAAAACAGGTAGTAAACCAGGAAATGATTAAACAAGGCATGGCCTGGCATTTTAAAAAATATTCGAATGATCCGCTTTATGCGCAGTTAGAAATCACTGCAAGGAAAAATAAAGTAGGCCTTTGGCAGGAAGCGGATGCGGTAGCACCCTGGTCATGGCGTGAAACTAAGCATACTTTGGCAAAGTAGTGTATTTCTTTTTGCGAAAGCCCAATAAGTTTTGAAGACAGATTATATTATCTTGATGGGGAGTTCGATTTTAGCTGCATATGGTTCATCGGAGTAATTTCTTGCTATTGTTAATCCAAAAGGCTGGGGAGAAACAAAAAACAGGTGCATTCCATCATACAAGAAAAATCATTATTAATCTATAACCTTCAAAACCATTGGTGCAGGCACCGTGAAAATATTTTAAGAATTAATAATCAACCATGCCAGAAATTGTTTAGCAAAAAAAAAGCTACCCAAAATAGGTAGCTTTAGTATCTTTAAGAGATATCTATTTCGCTAAAACCATTGCATTTTGTTCTGCTTCCATGATGGCCTGAGAAGCGTACGATGCCGATTTAAGACTGGCAAAATCTGCTAATTTTACATTTTTCATGTTGCTCGCAACCATTGTACTTTCACCGGCAGTACCATTTAATTTTAATACGGCATCATCTTTAACGATTGTATATAAACTGCCTGCGGTAGTTTTAATCTTCGATGTAGCACTTTGACCCAAAAATAACTGCAAGTATTTTACATCGAAATTATTGCTGGTAACCACAACCGATTGACCGTAAGCTTCAATTCTTTCTAAATCTTTTACGGTAATATTTAACGTTACCTGGCTTGTTTCCATTGAATTGATGAACAAGGTTTTTCCATCAGTTGACACTGAGGTTTTTGCAGCATTATAGTTGCTGGCACCTTCTACGTTTTGTTTATCGCCTTGTGTTAAGATAAGCTTCACGTTACCACTCACCCAGATCCTGTTGAACTTTGATAAAGAAGAAGCTTTTGTTTCTGCTTTAACTGGCTCAGCGGCAAAAGTTGCCATGGCTGATGAAGTAAATACTACTGCTGTTAATGCTGCTGCGAATAAAGTTTTTGCTAAAGTTTTCATATCTTTTATATTTTAGGTTTTTGCTATTGTTTGTTATTAAGACGCAGCTGTCCATCAAACGTTTCAGGCAAAAACCTTCTATTATACCAGCATCAGTAACCGCTAGACCAACGCCTGTAATTTCTAGACGAACCGTTGCGAATTCTCTGGCCAGCGTAAAAAAAATGGAGGATGGCCATGTAGATTAGGTCAAAAATATTGTTTGGAGATAACCTTGCTGGAAACCTTCCCTGGAGGATATTTCCCAAATCAGCATAACCAGACTATGCAATATTTTCAAGGTATCGTAATACTTCTTCCTTTTTCCTGCTGGAAACCGGAATATTTTCCTTGTTTTCCATTTGTAAATAACCTTCGCGGTAATACTTTTTAACGTATTTAAAATTAATCAGGTACGATTGATGGCACCTTAAGAAACCAAAGGGCGTAAGCAAACTTTCATATTCCTTTAACCCTTTGGAAACCAAAATCTCGCTATCGGTATTTAAGTAAAACGTAGTATAACCTTTATCACTTTTACAGTACATAATATCATCAATGGCCACAACTTCTATATATTCGAGACTTTTTAACGCAATCCGTTTCGCAGCGGCCACGCCCTGGGCAAGGTAATGTTCTTTAGCAATAGCAAGCTGTTGCTGCCCTAAGGTTTCCTGTTCGCGGTGATGGTAACATTTGTTTAAATATGCGGTTAACGATACCTCATCAATAGGTTTGAGTAAATAGCCAAATGCCCCTAAATTAAGCGCCTGTATAGCATATTGATCGTAGGCGGTGAGAAAAATAACCTGAAAATCGGTAACACCTATTTCATCGAACAGGTGGAAACTATCTCCATCCTTTAAACGGATATCAGCCAGAATAATATCGGGTTTTAACATCGGTATTTCTTTCGTAGCCACTTTAATTTCTCCGGCAGTGCCAACTACTTCCAGATACGCTAATTTCTTAACGATTTGTAAAATGTGCTGCAATATCCGGATTTCATCTTCTAAAATATAAAGCTTCATAACTGCTATTTAATTATTAATTACGGGGATCAGGATTTCAGCAAATACACCTGTTGCAGTGCCCCCGCCTTTATTATTTACATTAAACTCCGCTTTCTGTCCCTTAGCAGTAAAGAGTAAATCAATTCTTTCTTTTAAAATTACCTGGGCCAGCGATTGCTTCTTTTTATCTTCGGCTGTTTTTTTGGTCAGCCCACTGCCGTTATCATCAATTTCAATCACCAGCAAATCGTTTTTTAACTTGAAAGATATGGTTAACAAACCTTTGTAAGCAATATTTCGGAAACCATGCTCAATGGCATTCTCTACAAAAGGCTGAATGAGCATTGGCGGGATGAGCGTTTCGTTCTGGTCCAGCTGATCATCAACAAGAATTTTATAATCGAAAACATCAGCATAACGCATTTGCTGTAATTGAAGATAATTGTTTAAGGAAGCTATTTCTTCTTCAATTTCGATAAAATCTTTTCTGTTTTGCTCTAATACCCCACGCAGTAAGCCCGAAAAAGACCGCAGATAAGATACTGATTCTTCGACATGCCCGGAGGCAACCAGGCTCTGCAAATTTGCAATGGCATTGAAAATAAAATGTGGATTTAACTGTGCCTGAAGCATTTTCTGCTCTACATTTAGCCGCTGGTTTTCTGATTTAAGCAGTTTATTTTTTTCTCTTAAGCGCTGCTGACGATAAAAGATATAAAAGAAAGAAACTACAGCCAGAAAAACCAGCAGCGTTAAAAAAATGGTTAAACGTTGCTGTTTAATAATGGTTTCGTTCAGTTTATTGCGGTTATTTAACTCTGCTATATTCCGGTCTTTTTTCTCTGCCTCATATTTTTCATGGATTTCGGCAACCTTAACCGCTTCGATTGCTTTATGGTTACGCAGTTCGATAGCGTAGGCAGAATCTGCAGCCTGGAGTGCATGGGCAAAATCGCCCTTCATTTTATAGGCTTCGATCAGGCCGTTGTAATAGATATCTTTTTGCCTGGCTGATGCATCGCGTTTTTCGAAAGCTATACCGGCCTGGTAATACTTAATGGCAGAATCGGGCTCATGATTTTGAGAAAATGCGGTAGCCAGGTTGTTGTAGGCAATACCGTTCAGGTTATTGGTTTTTTTTAGGTAGTTGAAATAAATTTTACTGCAGGCCAAGGCTTTGGCAGTTTGCAATTGCCGGCTGTAAATCTGTGCCTCGTTATCGTAAGTGCGGGCTATTGCCAGGCTATCGCCAACCTGTTCTGCCAAACGCCGGGCCTGGGCATTATAATATATCATTTTTTTAAAATCGCCCAACCGCGATGCCAACAGGAACGAAATATCAAAATAGCGTTGTTTAATTACAGGGTGTGTATTAAACGGATGATGTTTGAAGTAAATCGCCGCATATTCAATTGATTTTTTTTCGTTGTTGTTCTGAAAATAGGCCTGTGCCAGCAAATCATAAAAGGAATAGGTTAAGCGGCTATGGGCCTGTTCGGAGATTTTCAAAGCCGCAAAAATCTGGCTCATTAAAGCAGACTCTACCATCGATCCACCGGCCATTTTATGGGTTAAAATACGATAGGTTTTCAATAACTCAATATCATCGTTCGGCTTTAGTCCCTTCATTTTCTGGTAGGCAATTAAGGCACTATCTCTTTTCTTTTCAAAAACATATTTTCTGGCATGGAAATAATGATAATAGGGATCTGATTCTTTATCAGGGTTATTGCCCAACAGGCTGTCTTGCTGGTAAACTATTTTTTTTATCGCCTCCGTTGATAAGGTATCAAGAGACAGGATAAGCGATAAATGATCCCCGAAAGCAGTTTTTTTAACAGCCCGATGCTCAACATCAGGTGCATTTTCCTTATTTCTGCAAGCCGGAATAATAAGAAAACAAATCGTATAAAGGATAATCAGGGTTCTCGCACAGGTGTTCATTAACGAAAGAATTGGCTTATCATACATATAACACCTCTAATGGGGTGCAGGTTGAATTATTCTTTAAAAGTATAAATAGTATACACTAAAAAAAACAGCAGACAAATATCTGTCAGCTTTCACTCTATATCTGTACCTATTTAATATTTATCTGAAAATTACCGCAATAACACCAACAAAGGTCCGAATACGGATATGTAGCTTAATAGCGGTGTTTTTTAAGCTTTTTTCCTTAGAAAATGCAAATTAAATCTCTGTTGCTGCTTAGCCGTTTTACGAATATGCATGCAGAATTAACGAAAAGGTGCTCAAACCTGTCGCATATCAACTGCCGCTTGTAATCCCTTGGGTTTGTGTCGATTTTTAAATTAATAAAACCCAAACGCCAGGGTAAGATGGCGAACGCTAACATCAATTTAAGAAAATGAAAAACTTAAAAGGAATGAAGAAGAGCCTTTCTTCATTAGAAAACAAAAAACTCCAGGATCTTGGAAAAATACAGGGTGGCCTGTATTTTATCAGATCAAATTTTGCCTGTCCGAGCCAATACCCGAGTGAAGCTGTCGAATATGACACGTACGAAAGCAATGGTGGCAAATACATTGGAAGAACGTGCCAGCAGGCCGCCTCAGGAACGGATATAGGAAACGCTAACGGAACCTGCTAACCTAGCCTAAAAACAGGGTTTCAATCCCGAAAAAGCACATCAAACCCAAACCAAAAAGTTTGGAATTTTACGCACAATTAAAATTTACTAAAATGAAAAATTTAAAAGGAATGAAGAAAGATTTCTCTTCACTTGAAAACCAAAAACTTACCGATTTATCATCAATCAACGGAGGTAGAATGTTAGGCGGCTATACTGCAATTCAATCTAATGTCTTCGTAGGGGAGGGATGTGTAGAATATGACCACTATGAGGGCGCAAATGGTACAGGTGGGTATATTTACAGGGAAATCCGTCATCTTGCACCTGGAGAACCTGTTCATAATTACTAGAATCTGTATAAATGTAATTTCGGCCATCAGTTTTGGCAAAAATCCCATTTAATCACGATCATTTAAAAGGTATGGGCTGCCTTCTTACTTCATAGGAGGCAACCATATCAAAATCATTCACGGCGTAAAATAAACAAAGGTGATATTAATTATATCCAAAAAGCAAGAGACGACTACCAATGAAGTAATAAAATGGCTTTGGGCAATGGATAAAAAATTTATTCGGGTGCATGAAGATGAAGTGTTTGAGATAAAAACGAAAGAAAAACGTATCTACATAGAAAGCCAGAGAAACTGTTTTTACATTGATGAAATAACTAGTGTGTGGTACAGAAGGGGCGGGTTAAAATTTAAAAATTTCCAATATGACAACGTCTCTGTCGATATCCATATGCAGGAACACCAACATTGGCTGCAGGATTATGTAATCAAAACGCTTGAAGCCAAAAAACACATCAATAAGCAAAGCAATAGCGCTGTAAATAAACTGTTGGTATTGGCGCAGGCCAAAAAAGTAGGATTAGATGTTCCGGAGTATTATTTGGCTGAAAATACTGACGAAGCGGTTTTGGATAAAACGATTATAAAGCCGTTAACCGGAAACATCACCATAAATACTTACAAAGATTACGCGGAAAGTATTATGTATACCAGCGTAATAGACCATAAAGAAGAAGAAAGTTTTTTTATCACATTTTTTCAGGAAAAAATTGAGAAGGATTTCGAAATCAGGAGCTTTTATTTGAACGGAAAGTTCTTTTCTACCGCAATAATGTCTCAAAATGATGAGCAAACCAAAACCGATTTCAGAAAGTACAATCTCGAAAAGCCTAACCGAAATGTGAGATACAATCTTCCTGTTGAAATTGAAGAGAAAACGCATCAATTAATGATGTTACTGGATGTAAACTGTGGCTCAATAGATTTTATGAAGAGCGGAGAGAAATTTTATTTTTTAGAGGTAAATACCGTTGGCCAATTTTTAGGGGTTACCTCCATATGTAATTATGCTGCAGAGCAAGCAATAGCCGAATATTTATGAGGTACCAGATCGAAGAAAAAAACAAGTTGCCGCTAACATTCAAATTTGTGGATGAATACCGGGGCAAAAAAATCAATCAAAAAAGTAATGATGTACTTTATGGCACATGCAAGCGCTATAAAACAAACTTTCTTATGCTCGTAAAACCATATAAGCCAATTAGCAGATTGTTATGAGGTATTTTAATTTATTTAGCGATATTTTGATCACAAAAGGTGTTAACAGAATCCTGATTTCTGATTTGCAGCGAAACCGTTCTGAGCTGCAGTCTTTAGAATTGAATACCATTATTGAAGAGTTGAAATCTAATTCTATTGAGGAAGTATTTGCTTTTTATGATGAAGAATCAAAAGAAATAGCACAAGAATACCTAAACTTTTTATTGGAAAAAGAGTACGGTTTTATTACCGAAAATAATTGGGATAAAAATTTTCCACCACTATCCCTGGTATTTAGAGAGGCCAGTACAATTTCCAATATATTTATTGAAACTGCCGACTTATTGCTGTCGCCGCAGCTGGTGCAATCTATAGAAAATTTAGGAATAAGACATTTGGTTATCTATTGCGAAAGCGAACTGTCGTTAACAGCCTTTTTAACCTTAGAAGATACATTAAACGACTCATGTTTAGAAAGCATAGAAATTTTCTCTCCCTATCATTCGGGAGTTGATGATAATTTTATAAAAACCCTAAATGAAAAATGTACAAGAATTTACAGTTTGATATTTCATAAATGCGAAAAAGCGCCATTTGAGGTCGCAGATATTTTCAAATTTAACCTGGTTTTCACCAATCAACATTTAAAAATAAATTCTTGCGGAAAAGTAGACTTAAAGTATTTTGATACCAACCTTACGAAGGTTTTAGAAGCCGTTAATCATAATTCCTGCCTTAATAAAAAAATCGGCATTGATATCAATGGCAATATCAAAAACTGCCCGGCAATGCCCCAGATTTTCGGGAACATAAATAACATTTCTTTAGAAGACGCACTAAACGTTAAAGGATTTAAGGCTTACTGGGACATCACCAAAGATGACATTATGGTTTGCAAATATTGTGAGTTTAGAAATGTATGTACCGACTGCAGGGCATTTACAGAACGTACACATACCAACCACGCAGGTTTAGACATATCCAAACCGCTAAAATGTGGCTACAACCCTTCTACCAATAAATGGGAAGAATGGAGCACAAACCCGCTTAAACAAAAAGCAATACAACATTACGGCATTGCAACAAAGGTAAAGGTATATGAAGCTTAAAAAATTTCCATTTTATAAACAGCCCGATACTAAAGATTGTGGCCCTACCTGCCTGCGCATTATAGCCAAACACTATAACAAAAGCATTCCGCTGGCCCAAATCAGAACCCTCGCCGAAACCACCAGAGAAGGGAGCGGTTTGCTTGGCCTTAGCAATGCAGCAGAGGCTTTAGGCTTTAGAACATTAGGTGTTAAAATAAATTTTAACACCCTGCTGGCCGATGCACCATTGCCCTGCATTGTACACTGGAATAAAAATCACTATGTGGTGGTTTATAAAATAGACAAGGGCGGTAAGGTTTATATTTCAGATCCAGGTTATGGCTTAATTACCTATACCAGAGCAGAGTTGATAAAATACTGGATCGGCGAAAATGCCCACGAAAATACAGAAGAAGGGATTGCCCTTATTTTAGAAACAAGCCCTGCATTTTACAGCAGTGATTTCGAAGACACAGAAAAGAAAGCCAGTTTCTCTTTCCTATCCAGATATTTGCTCAAGTATAAATCGCTCGTTATACAGCTGGCCGTTGGCTTACTGGCCGGAAGTTTATTATCGCTTATTTTTCCCTTCCTTACCCAAAGTATTGTTGATGTAGGCATACAAAACCAGGACATTAACTTTATTTACCTGGTTTTGCTGGCCCAGGTAATGCTTTTTATGGGTAAAATGGGCATAGAAATGATTAGGAGCTGGATTTTGCTACACCTTTCTACCCGGATTAACATTTCAATCATTTCCGACTTTTTTATCAAGCTGATGAAACTTCCGATCAGTTTCTTTGATACGCGGATGACAGGTGATATTATGCAGCGGATAAACGATCACCACCGGATAGAACAATTGCTAACCAGCTCCTCGCTCAATACCCTCTTCTCGATGGTAAACCTGCTTATTTTTAGCATTATACTCCTCATTTACGATTACCGGTTATTTATTGTGTACCTGCTGGGCGCGCTTTTGTATGTGGGCTGGATTGCTTTTTTCCTTAAAAGAAGAAAAGAACTCGATTATAAAATGTTTGCCCAGGTTGCGCAAGAGCAGAGCACCGTGATAGAACTGATTAATGGCATGCAGGAAATAAAAATGCATAATGCCGAAAAACAGAAGCGCTGGGGCTGGGAATTTTTACAGGTAAAGTTATTTAAGATAAAAATAAAGGCGCTCTCGTTAGAGCAGTGGCAATCTGTAGGTGGTGGTTTTATTAATCAGATAAAAGATATCCTGGTGAGTTTCCTGGCCGCAAAACTGGTTTTGAGTGGCAACCTTACCCTGGGTATGATGCTTTCGGTACAATATATCATTGGCCAGCTAAACAGCCCCCTAATGCAACTCATCGATTTCATCAAACAAACACAGGATGCCAGAATTTCGCTCGAAAGATTACAGGAAATTCATGATAAAGACAACGAAGAAGGCAGTGAAGAACAGTACGCTGCAGAAATTGCGCAGAAAGATATCGAACTAAAGGCTGTATCGTTCAAGTATACAGGGGCCGATTCGTTTGTTTTTCAGGATTTAAACCTGGTTATCCCCTTTCAAAAAACCACGGCTATAGTTGGGGCAAGCGGTAGCGGAAAAACAACGCTTTTAAAGTTGTTGACCAAATTTT
Source organism: Pedobacter riviphilus (assembly GCF_014692875.1). Lineage (NCBI taxonomy): Bacteria > Pseudomonadati > Bacteroidota > Sphingobacteriia > Sphingobacteriales > Sphingobacteriaceae > Pedobacter > Pedobacter riviphilus. Next base: position 4,764,837 of record NZ_CP061171.1, read on the forward strand.
ACGAACCCGATCAAGGCGAAATAAAAATTGGCAGCACCGATATGAAAAATATCTCACCCAGGTACTGGCGCGACCATTGCGGAGTGGTGATGCAGGAGAGTTATGTGTTTAACGATACCATTGCCAATAATATCGCCATTGGCGAAGATGTGATTGATAAACAAAAGCTGAGAAAAGCTATAGAAATTGCCAATATACAGGATTTTATAGAAAGTCTGCCTTTAAGTTATAACACCAAAATTGGGAATGAAGGTATGGGCGTTAGCGGTGGACAGAAGCAACGGTTGTTTATTGCCCGGGCCGTGTATAAATCGCCTGAATACATCTTTTTTGATGAGGCCACAAGTGCTTTAGATGCCAATAACGAAAAGATAATTATCGAAAACCTGAACCAGTTTTTTAAGGGTAAAACGGCCATTGTAATTGCCCACAGGTTATCTACAGTTAAACATGCCGATAAAATTATCGTGCTGGATAAGGGAATGGTTGTAGAAGAAGGCAACCACAACGAACTAGTGGCCAAAAAAGGAGAATATTACAGATTAATCAAAAACCAGCTCGAACTTGGAAACTAAGAAAGATAAACTAGACGAGATACAACTACGCTCGGAAGGTGTGCAGGATATTCTATCAGAACCACCCCACTGGATGTTCCGCTGGGGCAGTGTGGTTATCCTGGCCATCCTTTTAATGATTTTATTGATGAGTTACTTCATTAAATATCCGGAGTTTGTACCCGCAACCATCATCATTACTTCACAAAATCCACCAGAAAAACTAGAGATCAGAGCGGATTCCAGAATTGAAAAAATATTTATTAGCGACCATCAAAAGGTAAAAAAGGATCAGCTATTAATGGTTTTACAATCTACTGCAAATTATAAAGATATTTTACAGCTTAAAAGCATTATAGATTCCATTTCTCCCGGTCAGCTGTTTTCGTTTCCGGTTGATCAAGTTTCGCGGTTTAAGTTAGGAGAACTACAGGGCGATTATAATAATTTTGCCAAGGCCTTTCAGGACGAAAAGCTGTTTACCAGGCTTAAACCTTATGCACCGGAAAATGTAGCGACAGCTCAAAATATCCAGACCAATAAAAGCAGGATAATAGCCTTAAAAAGGCAAAAAACATTTGAAAGTTTAAAGTTTGAACTGGTAAAGAAAAATTATCAGCGCGCCCAGCTGCTGCTAAACCAAAAGGTAATTTCGGCTTTGGAATTCGAAAACGAAAAAATTAAATTTTTACAGGCGCAACAAAACTTAGAAAACCTCGATATCTCTTTATCGCAAACAGATGAAGCCATTTATAACCTTAATAAAACCAAAAGCGGTACAACCATAAATGCAGAGAAGGATAAAATCAATTTCGCTTCGCAAACCTTACAGCTACTAGAACAGTTAAGACGTTCGCTAAGGGCCTGGGAACAAAGCTACCTGGTTATTTCCTCTACTAATGGTGTGGCCAGTTTTCAACAATTCTGGGGCGAAAACCAGTTTGTAAAACGAGGAGATCCTATATTATCTATCCTACCCGATCATACCCAGGCACTGATCGGGAGAATGTTTGTAGCGGCCACGAATTCAGGCAAAATTGCCAGGGGGGAAAAAGTTTTAATCAAACTGGATAATTACCGTTATCAGGAATATGGTATTGTAGAGGGTAAAGTTCAAAACATATCCTTTACTCCTGATGATAAGGGCAATTATTATGTAGATGTATTGCTTCCGAAAGGGCTGAAAACATCTTATCACAAAATACTTCCATTTGATAAAGAGCTTAAAGGTAATGCCGAAATTGTAACACAGGACCTACGGTTAATTGAGCGTTTTTTTTACCAGATCAGAAAGCTTACCAGATACCAGACCGAGTAGAACAGGGCAAGGGCGCTGTGTCAATGCCATTGAGTAAGTGATAAATCGCAAAAAGATGTCAACCCTGAGCGTAGTCGAAGGGCATTTATTTGCGATTTATCAAGCTCTGGCTACACTCAGTCTGACGACCGCTATACTCATTTGGGTACCAGGTAGCCGCAAAAAAGCATTTGCGTAAACATTTATCGCCTTATTTTTAAAAAGATCGGTCTCCTTAAGGCTAGCCAAATGGATCGTTTCTGTGTTTTTTATAAAATATTATCTCGGAGTAGTCCAGAACAGCTCAGGATTATTGGTTTTATAATTAATAAACTTAACCCCGGTTTTCTGATTGGTTGATTCCCTTTTCTGCGGCCCCTGAACAATACCGTCCAATGGCAACAGTTCCACATAGGCCACTTCTTTTCCGCTGGTCCAGGTTTCGGTATCATACTGGCTAATCACGGGTGTCTCCAGGCGGTAGAGATTCTTTGCCATATAGGTCTGCAAGTAATATTCTTTAGATTGTAGGGCAGTACGGTTCCAGTTTGCGTCCGCATTTAATACCAGCGGCATGCCTTTGACCAATCGCTCCCTTACTTCTTGAATACCCAGGAGATTGCCTTTTTCATCCATCACATACGAATCAAAGGTAGGGTCAATCCAGATCCATTTCTTAAGGTCCTTGCTGTATACCATATTAATCACATGGCAATCATCAAAGTTGGTTTCTTTTGGCATGCAGGTAATATACCTGGAAGTGATACCCATAGCGAGGTAACATTCGTTGAGTACTGTAGCCAGCATACGGCAGTTTACCCCGCGGTTCTGCTCCCGGCACACCCTGATCAGCTCAATTGCATTTTTTTGGGTTGGGTTATCGCTGTTCCCATCGTGCCTGATCAGATTATGTACCCAATGCATCAGGTTGAAAATTTTGGAAAGCTCATTTCCATTGCCTGCGACCGAATCCAGCTTGAGGTCTTTTTTAATGCGCACCAGGTTGGGGTTGTCCATCGATTGATAGGTAAAGACCGGGATTTCACGCCTGTCAGACAGGTTATATTTTCCCGCCTTTTGAAGTGTATCAAGATAGGCAACAGGCTTCCTAACAGGTGCTTTTGCATCATATTTTACCTGAGTCCTTGCGGTATCGGTTCCATTGACCAGGATAATAAAATCATATTCTCCAACCTTCGGATCGACATTGAATGATATAGATTCCTGATCGGTGTAGAAAGTTACTTTTTTGGCTGAGGTTGTATATACATCCAATTTTTCCTTGGGCACGACAGTCCAGGCATTCTTTCTGATGGGATAGTTATCATCCTTGATATCAACACTGGTAGAAGTTGCCTTAATGATTTTAAGCTTTTTCTGGGCGAATGTGATTGTTGCTGGAAAAAGGAGTAAGAATAGAATGGTGCGTTTCATTTTAATTGGTTTAAGGTTCGGATTTAAATCAAAGACGCCCGAAAACTTCGAAAGGTTGCATTGAATCAAAAACAACAATTAACGGCCTAAAACCAAAGTCGCTGGGTAGAAAAAAAGCCGCCCAATGGGCAGCTTTAACTTATCTGATTGATATGCGCTATTTTGCTAGAACCATTGCATTTTGCTCTGCTTCCATAATCGCTTGAGAAGCATATGATTCTGATTTAAGACTGACAAAGTCAGCTAACTTTACATTTTTCATATTGCTTGCAATCATGGTGCTTTGATCAGCGGTGCCATTTAATTTTAATACCGCATCATCTTTAACAGTGGTATATAAACTGCCTGCGGTTGTTTTAATCTTCGCAGTAGCACTTTGTCCCAAAAATAACTGCAAGTATTTTACATCAAAATTATTGCTGGTAACCACAACCGATTGGCCGTAAGCTTCAATTCTTTCTAAATCTTTTACGGTAATGTTTAGTGTTACCTGGCTTGTTTCCATTGAATTGATGAACAAGGTTTTTCCATCAGTTGACACTGAGGTTTTTGCAGCATCGTAATTGCTGGTTCCTGCTACGTTTTGTTTATCACCTTGCGTTAAGATAAGCTTCACGTTACCACTCACCCAGATCCTGTTGAACTTTGATAAAGAAGAAGTTTTTGTTTCTGTTTTAACTGGCTCAGCGGCAAAAGTTGCCATGGCTGATGAAGTAAATACTACTGCTGTTAATGCTGCTGCGAATATTGTTTTTGCTAAAGTTTTCATATCTTTTATATTTTAGGTTTTTGCTATTGTTTTGTTATTAAGACTCAACAAGACATCAAACGTTGCAGACAAAAACCCGGTATTATACCAGCGTTGGTAACCGCTAGACCAACGCCTGTAATTTCTAGACGAACTGTTATTAATTATTAATGGTTAAAACCATGCTTGCTCATATTAAGCTAATCTTCAAGCTTATCGAATTATGATTTCCTATCGGGTTAGAATAACGAATCGCCTAAACATTATTAATCCAACCCTTTACTTGTAAAAGTGAATTCGGAATGATGATCAATTCATGCCACTTTAAAATCATATAAGTTATGCAAGGAAATATATGTTTAAATGACCTTATGTACGGAAGATCTACAATTGAGAGGAAGAGAAAGATTATTAGTTTGAAATTTCCTGTAAAAATCAATTTTTCCACTTGCCAAACAAAAAAGAGAAGAACTTTTGCAAAAAATTACAAGGTTCTCGTCTTGTGGTCTTCCCCGATCAAATGCCGAACTCTTTTGTTGAGGATTTGAAACAATTAGCACTGATGTTTACATTGGAGGACTGATCAATTGTGCATATCAATAAGGTAGTAGATATCACTTTGCTAGTCCAAACGGGATTAAAGTCGAACCAAATCTTTGAAGATTTGGTCAAATTGGCTTCAATAAATCGAAGTCTATCATTGACCAACTATGAACATCAAGCTGATAACCAGCGCAGATCTTCTAAGACTAAATCCAAACGGCGGAGATTAGGACTTTAAAAATCTTTCCATCCGTTATTAATCTTTTTCAATTACTCCGTAACTGCTAACAATAGACTTTTGTATTAGTTATACAACCGTTATCGTTAATCTGGCGCAGGTATATAATTTTTATTATTATATTCTCAACAGAAACTCTAAAATATTGATGATTTTTTTTTAAAAATCACATTGCGCTGTGAGCCAGATAATTAAAAAAACATATGGTGTGGGTTCGTTCGACTATTTTTTCAGTTTTCAAAACTCTTCATTAACTCCATTCATAATTGACATGCAAATCATTATCAAGTTATCGGTGGTGAATGCTGTAAAAAAATATGTTTTTTGCTTTATACAAATAAATGAATCATTTGATGCACAAGAAAGCTGCATAAATCTTAGAAAGGACTTTGATGTGCCAAACTAGTAATATCTTTATGAAGCAAATATTTCCAATAGCTAATTTTATCGACATAGCCGAGGCTTTTTGTTTGTCCGCAGACTGCAAATCTGCCGTAGTTATATAATCCGGAGTGGAACATCCGGACTAACTTGGATTGTTAGTTCTGAATTCGCAAAGATATTCATTCGGTTTAAGGCGCTAATTTTTTACTATATTGACTACAAAAATATTTGAATAAAAACCTGTGATTATAGACAAACTATTTTCAAGTTTCGATAATTATCTGCCACTTAATTCAGCGGAAAAGCACGACCTGGTGGAGCGGGTTATCCAGCGGAAGATTAAGCGGAGGCAATTCATATTACAGGAGAATGATGTTTGCAAGCATTATACCTTTGTGGCTGAAGGTTGTTTAAAAAAGTTTCAGGTAGATGATAAGGGTACAGAACATAACCTGCAGTTTGCTGCCGAGGGCGACTGGGTTATGGAGATTGTTAGCTTTTACTCCGAAAAGCCAAGCCGTGTTTACATTGAAGCCATAGAACCATCGATTATATTCCAAATCTCCAAGCCTGATCTTTATCATCTGTTTGATAATAATCCTAAGTTCGACAGGAATTTCAGGGTTATTGTAGAAAACCGTTTAGTTGAAGCAGAGAACAGGGTGTTACAGGCGATCAGTTCAACGGCCGAGGAGCGCTATCTTGCTTTTATGAAGCAATACCCACACTTGCTGTCAAGGCTTCCAAACACACAAATTGCGTCATATTTAGGGATTACCCCTGAGTTCTTGAGTAAAGTCCGTAAAGATCTCTTCAAAAAATAGGCGTTACCCTTAATCTACCTTAACGGTATTTCTTAAGTTACCTTATGTGTTGTTTGGGCTATTAACGACTATTTTTGTGTCGTCATCAATTAATAAAAAAATGAACGAGATACAAAAGCTAAATGAAAAAACCTATGTGTTTATTCCTGGCGGGTGGCACGGTGGCTGGGTTTATGAGCCGATAACCGAAAACCTGGAACGGTTAGGAAAAAAGTGTATTTCATTAACCTTACCAGGTCTTGAAACACAATCCGAGATACCAAACAGGATCATAAATTTAGATACGCACATCCAGTTCATCATAGATTTCTTCTTAAAAGAAAACCTCACTGATGTGATCTTATGTGGCCATAGCTATGCCGGACTGGTTATCACAGGTGTTGCAGATAAAATTCCTGAAAGGATATATGCACTTGTTTATATTGATGCCTACATTCCCAAAAATGGAGATTCCTGCTGGAGCCTTACCAGTGAAGTATACCGACAACGTTTTGTAACCGGAGCCGGCAATGATGGTTTCACTGTAGCAGACCGGCCGGGGGTAGATGATCGAAGAAGACCGCATCCGCTGGCAACATTCATGCAAAGTTTACATTTGAAAGGGGATTATGAACGAGTTCTCAACCGTACATTCATTTATCTCAGTAGCTGGGAACAGTCTCCCTTTGTCAAACAATATGAGAACTTAAAAAATTCTCCTGATTGGCATGTTGAAACAATACCTTGCGGACACAATGTGATGAAAGAACGTCCGGATAAATTAGTTGATATTTTATACGGACTGGAAGATAAATATAGTCAGATCTCAAAAAACTAGAATCCATAAACGAGTATTAATTACTGAAAATGGATACTATATAACGAAGTCGAATATTGAAACCCCACACACCAGTTAGGTCAAAAAGACGCATCAAAAGAAACGAAAGGGATTAAAGCGTTAAAGTTCAAACTCAGGTTAAATGCGAAACGTGCGGCAACTTCGCCGAAATACCCAACAGGTAAAACAGTAAGCAGTTCATTAAATAGCCGTAAAAGGTCAAATAAAATAATGGTATTTTTGATAAACGAAAAACGAATAAAAGTGAGTCATGAAAAACTTTATCAAAGATATTCCTAAATATGACTTAAAGAATTTTAAAACTGTTCACAGGGAAAACGAAAAAACTTCTCCATTTGGTTATAACCTTATTCAGAATTCAAAAATTGTACGTGGCTTTGAAATGTATTCCAGTGAAGGTCTTGTAAATTCTATAGGGCCATTAAAATCAGATTTTTATCGTATAAGCATTACCGTTAAAGGTTCCCTGGATATGAAAATTGGTTTAGAGAATTTTCGCCATCAACCCCTAACCTTAGCGTTCACGTTTCCCAACCAGATTTTTTCAAAAAAAAATATTGCATCGGACGCGTTCGGTTATTATATACTATTTAATTCCGATTTTCTGAACGATATAATTCCTGCCATTAAAATAGCCGATGAGTTTCCATTTTACCATTCTTTTGGCAAACCTGTTTTTCAGGTCGCAGCTGAAGAACTGGATGTAATGCTTGAACTACTGATGAAAATAAATGATGAACTACAGGGTGAAAAAGTAGGAAGGGAAAAGGCAATCAAGATATATTTGTATTTATTGTTACTAGAAGCGAAAAGAAGCTATAAAAGGCAGCAGCTTGAAGATGAAAACGGCGACCATCCGGAAAGCTATAAGCTCACCAATCGCTTCAAAAAGCTTGTTGGATTACATTATTTAACTAAAAGACAAGTAGCAGATTATGCTGAAATGTGTGGTGTAAGCCCCAATCACCTCAATAGAACAGTAAAGGAAAACTTAGGCATTACCGCTTCTGAGGCCATAAAGGAAATGCTGTTGCAGGAAGCAAAATTGCTTTTACGATATACGGATAATTCTGTTGCGGAAATTGCATACAAACTCAATTTTACGGAACCTGCATCTTTTAACCGCTTTTTTAAAAGCATTTCAGGAGAAACACCACTTGTATTCCGAAAAATGAATAATTGAGTATATAAAAGGCAGGCTTAGGTCAATTGTTTTGCTTGGTTGAAATAGGAATTTTGTTTCAACTTTTAAAAGCAAAAGATATGACTTTACAAAACAAAAAAATCGTAATTGCCGGCGGCACTTCCGGTATTGGGTTATCCGCAGCATTAATGTTCCAGCAGCAGGGCGCAATTGTTACTGTTACGGGGAGGGATATTGCAAAACTAAATGCAGCAGCTGCTGAAGGATTACTTACTGCTGAAGTGGACAGTTCCAATATCGAAACACTTCAAACATTTTTTCAATCTTTGGGGAAAATTGACCATTTGATTATTGCATTAGGTAGTAACAAAGGGTTGGGTAATTTCATCGACCTCTATTTAGATGACCTACGAAAAGGTTTTGACGAAAAATATTGGTCACATCTCAATACCTTAAAGGCTGCCATTCCTTTTGTTAATCTGAACGGAAGTATTACACTTATCACTGCAATTACTGCGTCTGCAAAATTCGCTGGGACATCCGGCATCGGCTCTATAAATGGAGCTTTGGAAATTATGGTTCCTATTATTGCAAAAGAAATCAAGCCCATTCGTATCAATGCAGTTTCTCCCGGAGTGGTAGACACGCCCTGGTGGGATTTTATGCCCCAAGAAGTGAAACAGCAAACATTTGAAGGGTACGCTTCACAAATCACTGTTGGCAGAATTGCAAAGCCTGAAGATGTAGCAGATGCCATTCTCTTTCTTGCCAAGAACGATTATATGACAGGAAAAATCATTGCCTGTGATGGAGGGCTTTTCTAAAAATTTAAAAAAGGTTGATAAGGAGATTAATGCATCAGTTAGCTCTTTATCAATCTTCTTTTCTGGCTCCCCAAAACAACTACTGAAAATAGTAAAGGATGAAGACCTTTGTAGATAATAGATTGAAGAAATAAACCTACGATCAATTGGTGATTTCCAGTGCATGGAGCTAACTCCCACAAGTATATCGTATTCATTTTTATATTATTGTAAAATGAACCCTCAATACATTGCGCAAGTCAATAAATTTTTACCGGACTTATTGGTAAGAATAAAAGCAAAATACAATCCAATGCGTCAATATTCAGCCGGAACAGGATGCGGCTATCTATAGCTGTTTTTATAATGTAGAAAGAAAAGTTGCCAAAGATGGTGGGGCGCAACTTATGGCTGGGCGCGCAGGCCAGTGCCTTTTCCTTTAAGCGGCGACCAGAAGCTGGGAATAATTTCTCTGCCGACAGAATATTCCGAATGTTTTCCTTTCACAGTAATCCGTAAGTAGATGGGCATCATCTCGCCCTTGATAAAATTTTTTGGTCTTTTCAGATAGAATAAAAGATGAAAATTGTAACTCATAATGATACATTTAAAATTAAACAAATGTACATTTGAGCCAGTGAGCTATCAAGATGTTCGTCGGTATAACTGTATGCAAATCAATATATTACAAAATAATCCAGCACCCGAACATTTCGGAATAATTCTGATTTTGATATTTCAATCAATCTACTGACTTACAGTATCTTACAAAAAATAGTCAATTTTCGACTCACTAAAATTAACCATTCAAAATGGTCGAAAATAGGTCTTAATGCGTTATAAAAACCAAAACAAAATCTTGAAAATCAATGATTTGTGCGACAATGCTCTGGTTTAAATCCAAGGAAGTGGTCCTTAGACTACAAAGCTCGAACTCTTTTATGGTTGATTTGCATTGTGCGGCGGATTTAGAGGATAACTTGGCTGGCTTTTGAAACGCTCTTTTTCTTATTGCTCTAATTGATAAAACATTAAAGTGGTCATCACAAAATATTCTTAGCTTTAGGTGTTAAACCTTAAGCCATGAAACGCTATATATCGTTATTGTTTCTTTTCTTCTTATTTACCGGCATTACCTCAGCACAAGAAAAGAAAGCACCGAATTTTATTTTAAAGGGAACTTTTAGCGGCAAGCACGCCCATGCGATATTTTTATCTTATAAGGATGACCACGGTAAAAATATCGAACATAAGGCTTATCTAAGTAATGGAGCTTTCACATTCAGGGGATTTATTAGTAGTCCTGTTTATGCTTTTGTCAGGAGTGATAAAAAAATAGTCCCGAACAGTCCAGATGTCTCAAATGCTGTTGAAATATTTCTAAGTCCGGGTAATATGACTATATCGTTAATGGAAAACGATTTTGCAAATGCAGTATTAATGGGTTCGCCTATGCAGGATGAATGGATAAAACTATTAACGCTATATAGACCGGTTAATAAAATTAAGGATTCATTATATAAAGCATCATTTGCGATTTCTCGGGGTGGTAATACCCCTAAAAACCATGTTGCTGTTATGGCTTTAGGGGCAAAAATCGATAAATGCAATTTGCAAATTGATCAAATAGATTACAGCTACATCGGGTCACACACAAACTCTTATCTGAGTGCTTATCTGCTAAGCAATTCTATGCAAATGGATATGCGGTTGGATTCAATAGAAATGTTCTACAATTTATTTTCTCAACCCGTTAAAAAAAGCGTCGAAGGTAAGGCAATTAGCAAAATAATATTAAACCGTAAAGCCGCTATGGTGGGAAGCGTTGGTAGGATGCCATTGGGAACTAATTTAGACGGGAGCAGATTTAACCCGCAAACATTTAAAATTGATAACTACTTATTAATTTATTTTTGGGCTGGCTGGGCGAATGATAATGTGTATTTAAAATCTGTTTATAATAAATATCAATCAAAAGGATTAAAAATTCTTGCAGTCTCAACTGAGCCATTCAAAAAAATGTGGCGAGATTCAGTTAAAAAAGAACGAATTGGAATGTGGCAAAATATATTTTCGGATCCTGTGGCTAACCTTGATACTTTTTATAACATAAGGCAAATGGCACCTTCTTTAGTTTTACTTGTAGACAAAAATCGCAGAATCATAGGCCGTTATAGAGGGGTAAATAAGCTTTACAAAATGGATTATAATGAAGAACCATTGGGATTACTCGATAAAAAGTTAGCAACGCTAATTAGCAGATAATTTGCCAAAATTTGTGCCTAACAAAAAGCCTTCAGATTTCCATCTAAAGGCTTTTCAATTTTATTCCCATGCTTGTCATACAGTGGGTCATTTAGTGGTCCCGACGAGAATCGAACTCATATCTAAAGTTTAGGAAACTTCTATTCCCTGCCAGACTGTCGTCATTCAGGCGGGTATACATTGAACTACAGGACTGAGCATTTCAAATATCAATCAATAACTTAAAAATAAAAAAGCCCATCTTTCGATGAGCTTTTCTTCTGTAGCCCCGAGCAGAATCGAACTGCTATCTAAAGTTTAGGAAACTTCTATTCTATCCGTTGAACTACGGGGCCATTTGTTGCGCAAATATAACAAAAGTTTTGTCGCAAGAAAATTCAATTTAGCAAGCACTTATCTAAGGAAATTGTCTTTAAAAACATAAAAAATCAATTTCAACAGATGCCCCTTTTATTTTTATGCGGGTAAAGATTATTTAGTTATAATGCCTTCCTGGAACTTTTCTATAGGCGCCACAAATTGAGTTTACCTTCAGCGTTTCGGCCATCAAAAACACGCATATAAAGTGTTAAAAGTCTTACCTTTCGAGTCTTCCCTAATGCTGAATCGCAATCTGTTTAACCTATCAATTTTAGTTTTAACCCTTCAACTATTAACTGTATTTTAGCGATACCTCTAAATGATGAACAGGTTAATTCTCCTTGCGCTACTATTATGCTGTTGTTCTGTTCCTGTTTTTGCTCAGCAAAAGCTGATCGAACCCCTTATTAATGCCTGGAAAGTTGATGATACCAGCCAAACACATCGGGCAGAGGTTGGTTATGCGCAATTAAAGCTGCAAAAAGAAAATCGGAAGACAAACCTGCCCCAGCATCAGCAACTCATGAAAGCATTGCATGCTTATGTTGGCCAAAACTCAGATGACCGGTTAAAAGTACGGTTAACCATGTACGAAATCTTGGGTAAATTTGAATTGGGCCTGAAAATTCTTCCGCAGGATTCGACAAATATTTACGACTGCATCAAGCTTGCTCACAAATTGAAAGACGACCAGCTTAAGGCCGAAGTATACACCCTTTGTGCAGAGGTTGGCAAGGGAACCAACAGATATGTGCTGTATAACCTAAAAGCGATCGAACTGGAACGTAAGGTTGGGTTTTCGCATTTTAAATATGTACATAACCGTTTCTTTAATGTAAGCCTGGGCTTATACCAGAGCAATAACTACAGAAAAAGTATCGATTATGGTCTACAATGTTTAGCGTTTAAAAATGTAAGAAAAAATACCTGGGACCCACGAGTTTATATTTTTCAGCTGGATATTGTTGGAGCATCCTATCTCAAGCTTAATCAGTACGATAGTGCCAGGTATTATTATCAGCAGATTATAGATACCTTAACAAAAACACCCGATGAAAATGCAAATGTTCAATCTTTATGGCTGGGCATTGCTAAAGGAAACATCGGACATGCATTAATTTTGCAAGGCAAGGAAGCACAGGGCACGCCTTTGGTCTACTTACAATTGCAAAACAGTACGGCAATTAAATCGTACAATAACATGGCTATTGCCCAGAACATCTTAGCCAACCTGGATTTTAAGTACAAAAGATACCAAGAAGCCGTATCTAAATGGAAACAGGCTTACCATTGGGCCTTGCAGAGCGAATATTATGTAGTAGAGCAAAAGCTGCTCTCGTTAAAGGGTATAATGATGTGTTACCGGAAACTTCAGGTGCCCGATAGTGCCTATAAATATGGCGATTTATATAATAGGCTCAATAAAGAACGACTTTTAGAACTTGGCGCTCAGCAGCTCTCGGCCATCAAGGCTAAAATAGAGTTTGATGATATACAAACTAACCTGGAAAACATCAGCACCAAATTGCGGCAGGAGAAAATGACCCGGAATTTTATTTTAGGAGGTATTTTCCTTTTAGCGGTAATTAGCCTTTTGCTTTACAACAGGCAGAAACTGAAAGTTAAGCACGAAACCGAAATTTTAAATCGCGACCGGATGGCCAAAGATCTCGAAATAAAAGAGGCCAGGGAGCGAATCAATTCCTTTGCGCTCAACATGGGGCAAAAAGAAAAACTGATTAGAAACCTTGAAAGAACGATCAAAGCAAACGGAACAGACAACCTCAGCAGTAGCTTGCTTAACTATGTGCTTGTAACAGACGAGGAATGGCACAAGTTTAAGGAAGCATTTAACAAGGCTTATCCTTTGTTTTTTCCTCGATTGAAACAAATTGTTGCTCACTTAAATCCAGCAGAAGAACGTTTGGCGAGTTTAATATGCCTCGATCTAAATAACCAACAAATTGCCAATATGCTTGGCATTAGTGCCTCTAGTGTTGCCCGTAGCAAGCGCAGGTTAAAGCAGCGCATTGCTGTTCCCGAAGGGCAAAGCATCGAAAGCTATATTTGCGATTTGAACGATTTGGTTTAGGCCAACTGCTCAATTGTCCGCTTTTTGTCCGCCCCTTTTTCTTGTCTGATGGCATCTGCTGCGCCTAAATTTGGCCTATGCCCAATCCAAAGCGAACAGACGTACAGGTTATAGTCCTCATTATTTTGGTGGCTTTATTGGTTATGCTACTGGTTTGGTGGCTTTTTGATCAACGTATGCAACAAGTTTAACATACGATGAAAAGTAGGTCCCTTCTCCAGTTTATTGATCATTGGGCAGGCTTAACCGTCATCTAAATTTTTATAAAATGAAAAGAATTTTACCGCTGCTTATCACCCTATTCTATGCAACAACTTTATGGGGGCAAACCAGTACCGAAGCTTTTGAAACCGAATCTCATGGGAGTACAAGTTTTACAGATAATGGTGTTGTTTTTAATATCATTTCCCATGTAAGTGTTTTTGACATTCAAGGAATTTATCCGGGAACAGGATGGAATGGAACTACAATTGATAACAGATACATTGATAATTCTAACGATACTCAGTCCCCTCCCTCTTTCAGCATCAAAACAACCTCTAATTTATTTAAAGTAAACAGATTCTGGATGTTTCTTGCGGCACTGAATCTTAATCTGAATGTAACCGGAAGCATTACCGTAACCGGAAAACTAAATGGTGTAGCAAAATTTTCCCAAACCAAAACTACCGGATTTGCAACAAGCCTGGGCAGTACCAATGGCTATACGCTGATTGATTTGACCAATCTTAACGGGCAAAACTACTCGAACCTAATAATTGATGAGCTGCAGATTACTGCAAACGGAGGATTTAGATATGTTGGTTTAGATGGCTTTACCTGGGTAAAGGATAGCAACCTGATCAATACACTTCCTACCGTAGTTGTTAATCCGGCCACCATTTCGTCAACTACGGTTGGGAATTCTTACAGTCAAACATTTACCGGTAGTGGAGGTACGCCCCTTATTCATTTGCGGTTAGTGCAGGGGCATTACCTGCAGGGTTAAGCTTAAATACGACTTCGGGGGTTTTGACGGGTACCCCCAAAGCTTCCGGAAGTTTTATTTTTACTATAAAAGCCACTGACGCTACTGATGTTTCAGGATCTTACCCGGGCACTAGGCCCTATACTTTGGTTGTTGCCCCTCCCATAACTATAATTGCTCCAAGCTCCATACCTGGTGCTGTCGTTGGTACGGCCTATAGTCAGCCATTTACCGCAACTGGCGGTATTGCACCGTATAGTTACGCAGTAACTAGTGGAACTTTGCCTACAGGATTAACATTAAGCACTGGCGGGGTTTTAAGTGGAACGCCAACCAGTGGGGGCATTTTTAGTTTTACAATTACCGCTACAGGTTCATCAACCGGAACAGGTGCGCCACATATTGGAATACAAGCCTATACTTTAACGGTAACTACACCAACTATTGTAGTAAGCCCTTCAACTTTGCCAAATGCAAGCACAGCTACTGCTTATAACCACACAATTACTGCCAGTGGGGGAACAGCACCGTATACATTTGCCATTACAGCCGGCGCTTTGCCGGTGGGTTTAGCATTTAGCTCTACAGGTGTTTTGAGTGGCCAGGCAACAACCATCGGGACTTTTAATTTCACTGTAACGAGCACCGATGCCTCTAGGGGTAGTGGGCCTTATATAGGTACGAGAGCGTATTCTTTAACAGTAAAAAATCCGACGCCCGTGCCAGACGCAAATGGTGTCCTTTACGTAAAGAAAGGAAGCAATGGTGCTGGAGATAGCTGGGCTAATGCCATGCCTGAATTGGCCGATGCATTAATTGCAGCCAGAAACCTAAATATGGTTGCGGCGGGTGCGGTAAAGCAAATTTGGGTGGCAGGAGGTACTTACAAACCATTATATAATCCTGCCGATAATGATTTCGGCAATCCTGCAGGGCGGGATAATGCCTTTTTGCTGGTAAAAGATGTAAAACTCTACGGTGGCTTCGCCGGAACAGAAACGATGCTTGCTAATCGTAATTTGACTTTAACAAGCAATAAAAGTATACTTAGCGGAGATATTGACAATAACGATGCTTTAACTGATAACCTTTCTACCACCATCAATGGCAATAATAGCTACCACGTGGTAGTTTCGGCTGCCGCAATGGGCGCTGCCGAACTGAATGGGTTTACCATTACGGGGGGCAGTGCAAATACAAACAGTTTTACAACCGTCAACGGTGAACTGATTACAAGGAACAATGGAGGAGCACTATATAACATTAATGCCACTTTAGCTTTAAGCAATTTAATCATTGCTTACAACAAAGCTTCGTTCGAAGGGGCAGGTATCTATAATTACAATAAGGCAACCGTCAACGCCAGTCGTACAAGTATTACGAACAATACTGCCACTGTGAACGGGGGAGGTATTTTTAGTGATTCGTTTGGGTCATCGCTGAACCTGAGCAATATGATCGTGGGCGGCAACAATACCAATGGAAATGGCGGTGGTATATGCGATTATTCGATAAGTGGGAGTTCGAACTTTACCAATTTGCTGGTCTATGGCAATACAGCAGGATCATTGGGAGGTGGGATGTATCTTTCGAGTGCCACAACTACATTAACCAATTTGAGCATAGTAGCGAATACGTCCATTACCGGTGGCGGTTTGCACAACGAGCGCCAATCTCCTGTTATTTATAACAGTATCATATTTGGTAATAATAGTGGTATTAACAATAATAATAGTACACCGGTAATCAAAAACAGCTTGGTGCAAGGGTTAAGCAGTACCGCGAATGGTAATATAAATGCGACTGGAGTTTTAATAAATAATCTATTTATGACACCATTGTCTGCGGGGCTTAGTACGGGTGGAGATTATCGCCTTAAAGCAGGAAGCCCTGGCATCAATGCCGGGGATAAAGCTCTTTTTACAGGCTTAGATGCAAATACCACAGACTTGGATGGCAATGCCCGTCTAAACGGAACTCAGATCGATTTGGGAGCGTACGAGAGCCAAGGCAACTCTGCCCCGATACCAGATGGAAGCGGAATAGTTTATGTAAAACAGGGCGGCGCGGGAACCTATGAAGGTAATAGTTGGGCCAATGCTGCTCCCGAGCTGTCTGATGCCCTTTTGGCTACCAAAAATAATATTGCCATTAAACAAATTTGGGTAGCTGGAGGTACTTACAAGCCATTATATAGTCCTGCCGATAATAACTTTGGCGCTTCTGCAGGGCGAGATAATGCCTTTTTGCTGGTTAAGGATGTGAAGCTCTACGGAGGTTTTGCCGGGACTGAAACAACGCTTGCCCAAAGAGATCTGACATTGACCGTTAATAAAAGTACGCTCAGTGGCGATTTTAACAATGACGATGTTATAAGCGGTGTGGGAGCTACCCTCAATTTTGCCAACAACAGTGAAAATGCCTACCATGTGCTCATCTCAGCAGGTGATGTAGGCCTTGCCGAATTGGATGGCTTCACCATTAAAGGGGGGAATGGAAGTGGAGGCAGTATCACGGTTAACGCTTTGGCTATATCTAAAAACCAGGGTGGGGGAATAAACATCACTTCATCCAGCCCTACGATTACCAATTGTATTTTTGAAAACAACAATGTTTCAACCGGTATGGGCGGAGCCATTTTTACAAGTGCACCAGCTAATGGCGCAGCCGCCAGTCCGGTAATTGCCAAAAGTAGCTTTGTAAATAATAAATGTAGCAATATTGCTGGTCAGGGCTGGGGCGATGAAGGTGGAGGGGCCATGTATAATACTGGTTCAGGTCCGGTTATTTCCGATTGCAGTTTTATGGGCAATCTAGTTACAGGTAGCCGGTTCGGCGGAGCAATTGCTAACATGGCATCAACAGCTCAATTTAGTAATGTAACCATTAGTAATAATTTTTCACTCGGAACCAGTAGCGGGGGTGGTGGAATAGCGAATATTAGTACAGGTACGGTTAGGCTAATTAATGTGGTGCTGAGTGGAAACAGTACAGATGCTAATGGAGGGGCCATGTATAATAGTTTTGGAGCAATACCAATGCTTATTAATGTGCTCATTAGTGGCAATGCCGCCAACAATGGTGCGGGCATTTATAATAACAATTCATCACCTGTATTAACTAATGTTACTATTGGTGGCAACCTATCTAATACAGGAGGCGTAATCTTCAATACCAATAGCGCTTCGCCACAAGTACAAAATACCATTGTGTTTGGCAATAGTGCAGGCATAGTAAACAATACAGGTACAGATGTGCCCATTTATAAAAATAGTTTGGTACAGGGAGCCAGCGGTGCCGGATTGATCGCTTTTAACGGAACAGCAACAGATTTATTTGTATCGCCGTCTGTGCCAGCTTTAACAGCCGCTGGCGATTATAGGCCAAAAACAGGGGCCGCTCTTATAAATGCCGGCGACCAAAACCTCTTTTCGGGTCTGAATGCCAACACCAAAGACCTTGATGGCAATCCACGTTTAACAGGTACCAATATTGATTTGGGTGCTTACGAAGCGCTGGTGCAATTGCAAACCATTACTGCCCATAATTTAAGCAAAACCTATGGCGATTTGGCTTTCGAACCTGGTGCAACCGCAAGTTCGGGTTTAACGGTTGCCTATGTTTCTGCTGATAATAGCATTGCCGAAGCCTTTCAGGATGCAACAGATGGCAACAAGTGGAAGCTGAACATTAAAAAGGCCGGCACGGTAAACATTACGGCAAGCCAGCCAGGTAATGGTGCCTATAGTCCGGCTCCAAATGTAGTGTTTAGCCTCACTATTGGCCAAAGGCCTGTAACGGTTAGCCTAAAATCTACTGCTGCGTTAACCAAAACATATGATGCCAATACTGCTGGAATGGTTCAGGTTACAGACCTTGAATTGAGCATTGGCGATATCATTAACAATGACGATGTACAATTAAGTTTAAATTCTGGCATGGCTCAATACAATAGCAAAGATGCCGGAACAGGAAAGACGATTACCCTGCCCATAGCCAATGTTTTATTGACTGGCGCACAGGCGGGAAATTATAAAGTAGCAAATATTAGCGACCTCTCAAGTTCTGCGGCTTCAATTACACCAAAGCCATTAACCATTACCGCAAACAATTTTAGCAAGGTATATAATGGTTTGGGTTATAGCGGTGGCAATGGGGTAAGCTATGGTACATTTGCCTTAGGCGAAGATCCAAGCGTGCTTTCCGGAACATTGAGTTTTGGTGGCACCGCTCAGGGCGCGATAAATACGGGCAATTATACCATTGTTCCCAGGGATTGAGTGCAACTAATTATGCCATCAGTTATTTAAACGGACAATTGGTTATTTCGCTTAATCATGTAAATACCTTAACTTTTAATGCCCAAACTGCGGGCAGCCTATTAACCAAAACCTATGGCGATGCCGATCTCAATGCATCGGCCAATGCCAGTTCCGGGTTAACAGCAACTTACCAAAGCAGCAATCCATCGGTAGCTACCATAAATGCTTCGGGTCAGGTAAACTTATTGGGAACAGGTACAACCACCCTAACAGTAAGCCAGGCCGGCGATGCGAATTATGGCCCGGCTACTCCAATAAGTTTCCAGTTGCAGGTTACCAAGAAAAGGTTGACCGTTACCGCAAACGATTTTAGTAAAACCTATGATGCACTTGCCTATGCCGGTGGAAATGGTGTAAGCTATAATGGTTTTGTAAATGGCGAAACCCAGGCTGTATTAAGTGGAACATTAGTTTATGGAGGTAACGCACAGGGTGCTGTAAATACAGGGAATTATGTAATCACGCCCAGCGGATTGCTTGCCGCCAATTACGATTTCGACTACAAAAACGGAACGCTAAGCATTGTGCCATCTGGGGCCAACGTAATTACGTTTAATAACCAGATAACAGGTGCTGTGCTCCAGTTAACATACGGAAATACTGTTGTTGATGCTTCGGCTATTGCTTCATCGGGATTGCCGGTGAATTATGCTAGCAGCAATCCTGCGGTGGCTTCGGTTAATGCAAGCGGACAGGTACATATTTTGGCTGCGGGAACGGCGACGATAACGGCTAGTCAGCCCGGAGATGTGAACCATAGCGCGGCCACTCCGGTAAATTTCATCATCAATGTGCAGCAAAAAACACTAACTATTACCGCCAATAATTTCAATAAAACCTATAATGCGGTAGCTTACACCGGAGGAAATGGAGTAAGCTATAATGGATTTGTTAATGGAGAAAATGAACAGGTTCTGCAAGGTACCTTAAGTTATACAGGCACTGCAATTGGGGCCAAAGATGTGGGAAGTTATTTTATCAGCCCAACAGGCTATACCTCAGGCAACTATGCCATTACTTATCAGGATGGAAGCTTAACCATAACCAAAGCAGGATTAACTATAACGGCAGAGGCCAAAAGCAAGGTTTATGGCGATGTCGACCCCTCACTGACCTACACCAGTTCAGGTTTGGTTCGTACTGATGTGGTTACAGGTGCCTTAACCAGAGCAACTGACGAAAATGTGGGGACTTATGCAATCGCCCAAGGAACTTTAGATGCAGGTCCTAATTACAGCATTACTTACGTACCCGCCAACTTAACGATTACCAATAAAGTGCTAACTATCACTGCCCAAGCCAAAAGCAAGGTTTATGGCAATGGCGATCCCTCGCTTACCTACACCAGTTCGGGTTTAGTTGGTACTGATGTGGTTACAGGTGCCTTAACCAGAGCAACTGGCGAAAATGTGGGGACTTATGCAATCGCCCAAGGAACTTTAGATGCAGGTGCTAATTACAGCATTACTTACCTACCAGCCGACTTAACGATTACCAATAAAGTGCTAACCATTATTGCCCAAGCCAAAAACAAGGTTTATGGCGATGGCGATCCCTCGCTTACCTACACCAGTTCGGGTTTGGTTGGTACTGATGTGGTTACAGGTGCCTTAATCAGGGCAACCGGCGAAAATGTGGGGACTTATGCAATCGCCCAAGGAACTTTAGATGCAGGTGCTAATTACAGCATTACTTACCTACCAGCCAACTTAACGATTACCAATAAAGTGCTAACCATTACTGCCCAAGCCAAAAACAAGGTTTATGGCGATGGCGATCCCTCGCTTACCTACACCAGGTCGGGTTTGGTTGGTACTGATGTGGTTACAGGTGCCTTAATCAGGGCAACTGGCGAAAATGTGGGGACTTATGCAATTATCCAAGGAAGCCTTTCGGCGGGCACCAATTACACCATCGCTTATGCACCAGCTAATTTTACCATTACTTCAAAAACCTTGACGGTAACAGCTCAGGCAAAAAACAAAGTATATGGCGATACTGATCCTGTACTAACCTATACCAGTACTGGTTTGGTAGGCGCAGATGTGCTTAAGGGCGCATTGCTAAGGGCTATTGGCGAGAATGTTGGTACCTTTAACATTAATCAAGGGAGTTTAACGGCGGGAAGCAATTATAGCATCAACTATGTTTCTGCCGACTTAACAATTATCGCAAAAACATTAATCATTACTGCGGCTGCAAAAAGTAAGGTTTATGGCGATGTTGATCCGGTATTAACCTATACCGCCAGCGGTTTGGTAGGCGCTGATGTACTTGCAGGCTCATTAGCAAGAACAGTTGGCGAAAACGCAGGCAGTTATAGCATTAGACAAGGAAACCTGGACGCTGGTATAAATTATGCCATTACTTATCATCCAGCTAGCCTAACCATCACCAAAGCTGTGCTTACCATAACAGCCAATAATAAGACGATGTGTCAAAGTACTAACCCTCCGGCTCTTGATGCAAGTTATTCAGGCTTTAAATATGGCGACAATGAAAATAACCTTAGTACCAAACCCACGGTAACTGCTAATGCCAATAGTAATTCTTTGGCTGGTACCTACACATTAACGCCCGCTGGTGCAGTTGCCAATAACTATAGTTTTAACTATGTAAGTGGAAGCTTAACCATCAATGCATTGCCCGCTATTGAGATTTTGAGCAGTAAAGGAAATAGTGTAAGTAAAGGCGAAATGTTAAGTTTAACGGCAACAGGAGGCAATACCTATAGTTGGGCTAATGCTAATGGAATTATTTCAGGGCAAAATACAGCCGTGCTTAATATTAGGCCGAGCCAAACCACAACCTACATTGTTACGGCAAGAAATGCCAGTGGCTGTAGCCTGAGCAGTAGCTTTACCATAAACGTTCGTGATGATTTCCAAGCTGTAAAAGCCAATAACATTCTTACACCTAACGGTGATGGCGTAAACGATCTTTGGACTGTGGAAAACATAGATGCGTATCCAGACAATCTGGTACGGGTGTTTGATCGGGCCGGAAGAATCTTATTCACCCAAAAAGGGTATAATAATACATGGGACGGAACAGTAAACGGACAGGCACTGGCAGAAGGTACTTATTATTACATCATCGATTTTGGGCCTGAAAAATTAAAACAAAAAGGGTTCATTACAATCATCAGGCAACAATAACACCATGTAGAACTTGGAGTCAAGTTCCTCTAATTTAACTCATATGAAAATCAGGCTTTCAATTATTATTGCTATCGCTTGTTGCGCTCCAACAGTACTCAGGGCACAGCTCAACCCCTTGCAGGCACAATATTACACGAACCGCTATTTAGGCAACCCGGCCATGGCAGGGATTGAGAAAGGATGGGCATTAAGCCTATCTCATCGTTCACAGTTCAGCGATATTCCTGGCGCACCAGTAATACAGAACCTAACGGCAGAATATGGTTACAAAAAGGTTGGTATTGGCATTAATGTAACGTTAGATAAGGCTGGTCTGCAACGATATGTACGTGCATTGGCCAGCTATGCTTATCACTTGCAAATTAACGAAGCATCCACGTTGCATTTTGGCCTTTCAGCAGGAATAAGAAACCAACGTTTAGCTGTAGACGAAATTAACGGTAATCCGAATGATAATTTAGTCAGCCTTTATAATCAACGTCAAACCTATTTCGATGGTGATTTCGGATTGGCGTTAACAACTGGTAAAATCAGCTTGGAAGTAGCATTGCCCAACCTAAAGAATTTATTCTGGAATAATAGTATGGTAGCTGATTTACCCATTTTTTATTCGGCTTTTAGTTATAAAATTGCCGTAAATGAGGCCGAATTAGAACCAAAAATTGTTTTTAGAGGTATTAAAGGTTTTGATCATATATGGGATACAGGTGCGCAACTAAGTTTTGCAAAGAAACAGATACTATTAAACGGCTTTTACCACACTAGCGGAAGTGCGAGTTTTGGTATTGGAATGGATTATCAGCAAAAATATCTCCTTGGTTTTTCACATACTTTGCAAACTACATCATTATCCAATTACACCAATGGCGATTTTGAGGTTAACCTTCGATTGAAGTTTTAAACAACAATAGTTTATTGAAAGAGTCAGTTTTGATAGGATAAAATATTTATTGTCCCTAACTGCTCGTCCGCTCACATTAAGTTGAATGACTTCCATATTCATCAAATCCAGTTATTAAGGAGTAGATGAGTCTGATAGGAGTCCGGTTTTTATGAAAATACTCGGACTCCCATCGGATTTATTTTATGTTTATAAGCGCACCATTGGCGACATGATCCAACAGAATATGTAGAATAATACACCTCCGAATGCTGAACTGCCCTATCTCACCACACTCCCATCCTCAAACTTACTTGTAGGTGCCACAAAAGTGAGTTTGCCTTCTGCATTTTCGGCCATTAAAATCATACCTTGTGATAAAATACCTTTGATCTCCCTTGGCGCCAGGTTAACAACCATACTTACCTGTTTGCCAACAATGTCTTCAGGTTTATAATATTCGGCAATACCAGAAACCACTGTTCTTTCATCAATGCCTGTATTTACCGTTAATTTTAACAGTTTTTTGGTTTTCTCTACTTTTTCTGCGGCTATAATTGTGGCAACACGGATATCTATTGCCGAGAAATCGTCAAACTGGATATTTTCTTTTGCTGGAACAGCAACAACATTATTAGCCGCATTGCTGGCTTTGCTTTGATTCAGTTTCTCGATCTGGAAGTCGATCTCTGCATCTTCAATTTTATCAAATAAGAGCACTGCTTCTCCAATATCGTGACCACGTTTTAACAGGCTAACCGTACCAGCATCAGCCCAATCATGACCGCCATTTTGGAGCATCTTCATTAACTTTTCGGCTGTAAACGGCAAGAAAGGTTCGATCAGGATCTGAATATTGGCCGCTATTTGAAGCGCAATATGTAAGATTGTTCTTACGCGGTCCTCGTCGGTTTTAATGAGTTTCCAAGGCTCAGTTTCGGCCAGATACTTATTACCCAACCGGGCTACGTTCATTACTTCCGATAAAGCCTCTCTAAAACGGTAGTTTTCTATAGATGCAGAGATTTTAGCAGGGTAACCAGCCAGCTCATCAATAACCGCCTGATCTACATCAGTAATTTCCATGCAGGTAGGCACTGAACCACCAAAATATTTATGCGTAAGTACCACCACGCGGTTTACAAAATTGCCAAGTATAGCAACCAGCTCATTATTATTTCTGGCCTGAAAATCTTTCCAGGTAAAATCGTTATCCTTAGTTTCAGGAGCTGTAGCAGTTAACACATAACGCAATACATCTTGTTTTCCTTCAAACTCTCTTAAATATTCGTTCAGCCAAACTGCCCAGTTCTTAGAAGTTGATATTTTCTGTCCTTCTAAGTTTAAGAATTCGTTTGCAGGCACATTATCAGCCAATGTATATTCGCCATGGGCCATTAGCATTGCAGGGAAAATAATGCAATGGAAAACGATATTATCTTTACCAATAAAGTGAACTAATTTGGTTTCGTCGCTTTTCCAGTATTCTTCCCAGCCACATTTATCGCTTTCGTAACTATTGATGTAATATTCTTCTGCTTTAGGATTCCACACATCAAGCTTCGCATAGTTACACAGCTCTTTGGTTGCAGAAATATATCCAATAGGTGCATCGAACCATACATAAAGTACTTTACCCTCGGCATCGCGAAGTGGAACACGTACACCCCAATCTAAATCTCTGGTCATTGCCCTTGGTTGTAAACCTGCATTTAACCAGCTTTGGCATTGACCATACACATTTGGGCGCCATTCTTTATGACTTTCGATATAAGCCCTTAAACGGTCTTCATACTTATCAAGTGGTAGAAACCAGTTTTTAGTTTCTTTTAAAATTGGTTTATCGCCTGATAAGGTCGATTTTGGATTGATTAGATCGGTCGCATTGAGCGTAGACCCACAGTTTTCGCACTGATCGCCATAAGCATTTTCGTTACCGCATTTAGGGCAGGTACCTGTGATGTAACGATCGGCCAAAAATTGCTTAGCGGTTGCATCATAATATTGCTCGGTAATTTCTTCAGTAAAAACCCCTTTTTCGTAAAGTGTTTCGAAGAAATCAGCAGCAGTTTGATGGTGGGTAAGCGAAGAAGTCCGGTGATAGATATCGAAAGATACCCCGAACTCTTTAAAGGAATCGCCAATAATTTTATGGTACTTATCTACCACTTCCTGTGGAGTTATCCCTTCCTTTTTGGCCTTTAAAGTAATCGGAACGCCGTTTTCGTCAGATCCACAGATGAATTTTACATCGCGCTTATTCGATCTTAAATAACGGGCATAAATATCTGCAGGAATGTAAACACCAGCCAGGTGCCCAATATGAACTGGTCCATTGGTATATGGAAGCGCTGCAGTTACGGTATATCTTTTTATTTTACTATTATCCAAAACAATTTTTATTAATTTGGCAAAGATAAGTGTTTTGAAGATGATTAAGCAGCCCCCGTATTTAAAAAAAGGAGATAAGATTGCCTTGGTATGTCCGGCAAAGAAATTACCCAAACCTATAAACCATGCCATAGCGCTATTAGAAAGCTGGGGCTTGGAGGTTATTATTGGCGATAGTGTATATGCAAGCCATCACCAATTTGCCGGAACTGATGCTTTAAGAACTAAAGACATTCAGCGTTTTTTGGACGATCCATCTATAAAAGCCATTATTTCGGGCCGTGGTGGTTATGGTACCATCAGGATTATTGATGACCTGGATTTTACAGCATTTAACAAGAATCCCAAATGGTTTGTAGGTTTCAGCGATATTACCGTTCTGCTATCGCACCTGTTTGCACAATGTAATACCCAATGCGTACACGCACAAATGCCTTATACATTTGATACATCTACACCCGAGGCTTTACTTT
This sequence comes from Pedobacter riviphilus, assembly GCF_014692875.1. Classification (NCBI taxonomy): domain Bacteria; kingdom Pseudomonadati; phylum Bacteroidota; class Sphingobacteriia; order Sphingobacteriales; family Sphingobacteriaceae; genus Pedobacter; species Pedobacter riviphilus. The sequence goes on from NZ_CP061171.1 coordinate 4,790,555, forward strand.
CTTTGCAAAAGGCTTTATTTGGAGAAAAACAGACCTATTCTTACCAAAGCAGCTTTAAAAATAGGGCAGGAGAAGCAAGCGGGATTTTGATTGGTGGTAATTTAAGTTTGCTTACCATGGTACAGGGCTCGGTTTCGGAAATGGATTTTACCGATAAAATTCTCTTTTTGGAAGATGTTGGCGAGCAAGAATACGGTATTGACCGCATGTTGCGTATGCTAAAAAGAGCGGGCAAACTAAAAGCCTTAAAAGGTTTGGCTATTGGCGCCTTTAATGAAATTGAAGAAGAAAAGATTTCTTTCGGGCAAACTGCCGATGAGGTAATTTGGGATATTGTTAAGGACTATGATTTCCCGGTTTGCTTTAATTTCCCAACGGGGCATATCGACAATAATCTCAGCATGGTTTTAGGTGCTGAGGTGTACTTAAAAGTAGAAACAAACAACGTTCAATTTAAATATTTATAAGATGGCAATTTTAGACAATTTAGGAAAATACCGCAATACGGGCCTGTTGCTGTTACGCATTGGTTTAGGCGTAATGTTTATTATTCATGGTTTCCCGAAACTTGCAGGCGGGCCAAACGGCTGGACTGATTTAGGGGGAAGTATGAAAGTAATTGGCATAAACTTTTTACCGATATTTTGGGGCTTTATGGCCGCCGCTACCGAAACCTTTGGTGGTTTCTTGCTAATTGTAGGCTTGTTTTTCCGTCCGGCACTAATTTTATTAATCTTTACGATGATTATAGCGGCTTTAGTACATTTCGCTAAAGGCGATGGATTAGGTGGTGCCAGCCATGCAATTGAATTGGGCATTGTATTTTTCGGATTGATTTTTATTGGGCCCGGTAAGTATAGTGTGGATAAGAAATAAGAAAATGCTTAAAGAAATAAAAAGGGGATTGTAAGTCTACAATCCCCTTTTTATTTAATTATCTGTCATTAATCTATTTAATGACAACTCTTCTGAAGATATTGGCCAAATGTAACCAGTTTCTGTTGGCGATTTCGCTGGTGCACTTCCTTTTAATGGAATAGTTAGCAATAAACGTGTTAGATCTGGGGCTCTTAAACCTTCTCCTAAAAACTCTATTCTTCTTTCTAATAATAAAGCATCTGTAAAATCACTAACCGTGGCAGGAGCAAGTACTGTAGTTGCATCTGAACGTTGACGTACGGCATTCAATAACAATAATGCCTGAGCATCAACGGTATTGGTGCTACGCACTCTAGCCTCTGCCAAATTCAGGAGCACCTCGGCCCATCTAATTACGGGAACATAATCGGTATAAGGACTTGCAGTGGTAAATTTAGCGACAAACTGTTTTGAAGCTGCGGAGGTAAAAATCAAAGCTCTTCTTTTATCAGTAGATTTCCAACCTGTATTAGCAATAACACCAGCAGGGTTCAACGAAAATTCTGTTGTGCCTGGCGTAGCATTTGTAAAGTAAAAATACGATGCTAAAGAGTTTTGTGTTCCAGGATAATCCAAAGGACTGGCTGAAGAAGTCATTGGTAATGAAAATACAGATTCAGCAGTCGTATATGGTGTTTTGAAAACAGAAGCAATATCCGAAACTAAATCATTCGGAACATTTACCTTTGCTTTAAAAGGCGGTACCGCTGGCACCAATTTATTTGCTTCTGTAATAACATCGGTCCATTTACCCATGCTTAAATAAACCCTTGTTTTTAAGGCGATGGCGGTATTTTTATGTGCTCTTGTAGTGTTAAGCAAAGCTGTAGCATTTGTAGCTGGCAGGTTTGCTTCTGCATAATTTAAATCAGAAATGATCTGGGTATATACTTGATCTACGGTACTTCTCGCTAAATCTGAAAAACCAGGACCTGTAATTCCTGTCAATCGCAATGGTAGGCCAGGCCTACTTCCGTTTCCATCTGCGTATGGCCTCGCAAAAACCTGTAATAAGCTATAATAAGATAAAGCTCTAATTAATCTCGCTTCGGCAGTGTATCTTGCTCCTTGAACATCGCCAACAACCGCATTTCCTTTGGAAGCCATACCATCAATAAAAACATTACATCTGTTAATAGTTACATAGGCCTGAGACCATAAACTTTTAACCGAAGTTGCACTGTTGGCAAGATTCATACTCCAAACATCGGATGCCGTTACCAGGTTTCCAGTTTCGTTTATAAAATCTTCTCCTCTTATGCTTCCATAAACCAAGTATCTACCTCCGTAAAAGGAGCCGTTTTTTAATGATCCATATAATGAATTTGCCTGACTTTCAATCCGGAATTGTGTATCAAAAGCATTTTCTGCAGCCACAGAAGTTTTTAGTGCAGGGTCTAGAAATTCTCTTTTGCAAGAACTTGTAAATACGACCGCCGAACACAGTATTGCTATATATAAATTTCTTTTGTTCATGATTTTTTTCCTTTATATTTTAAAAACCTAAGCTAAGTCCCATAGTATAAGTCCTCGCATTTGGACCAGAGTTCCTATCCGACCCTTGACCAGAAGACGATGCTCCATTTGAAGAAACTTCTGGGTCTGGACCAGGGTATTTAGTTATAATGGCAAGGTTTTGGCCCGCTACATAAATACGAAGACGGTTAATGCCTGATTTTCCGAAAGCAGTTTGGGGAATAGTATAACCAAGACTTAGATTTCTTAATTTAACAAAATCTCCTTTGAAAATATTAATATCCAATGGAATAGTATTACCATAAGAAACGTTATCAGTATATACTGCTCTTGGGAAATCGGTGATATCACCAGGTTTTTGCCAACGGTTCAACACATCAACAGCATTGTTCCAATACCTCTGATCGTGCAAACCTGCATTGGTCCCATAAGATACCCAGAAACCCAATTGATAGGTTAACATTACATTCAGATCAAAATTTTTGTAACGGAAAGTATTATCAAAACCACCATAGAACTTAGGTGCAGTATTGTGATACATTTCAGCGTCAGCACTTTGGGTGATCGCTGGAGCAGCAGTACCATTATCAAGATAAGTCCAGTTTGCTTGACCTGTTGGTACGATATGTTGATAAGTAACTGCTCTACCTGCTTTGTTATAAAATATTCTTCTTCCAGTTGCTGGATCTACTCCACCTGTACGCACCACATAAAGATAACCAATAGAGTAACCAGGAATAGACCGGTTAACATTTTCTCCTGTTGTAGTAGAGCCTGTTGGTGTTATAATTTCAGTTAAACCAGGTGCTAAAGCAGTAACCTCATTTTTATTATAGGCAATATTAAAGTTACTGGTCCAAGAAAAATCTGTAGATTTAAGTGGCGAAGCGTTTACATTAAATTCCCAGCCTTTGTTGTACATAGAACCAATATTGGTTGCAACAGTTGATGGAACACCAGTTGATGGAGATTGAGATACGTTAAGGATCAAACCATCGATGTTATTTTTATAATAATCAATTTCAAAATCGATCCTGCCTTTTAAGATACCGAAGTTAATACCAATATCCGTTTTTTTACTAGTTTCCCAGGTAAGGTCCTTGTTTCCGGCAGCACTGTAGATAGATGATGGAATACCACCATATAGAGCAGAGCCATAAGTAGAGAAAGTAGCATAATCTCCAATACCAGAAATATTACCTACTTTACCGTAACTACCTTTAATTTTAAAACTACTAAATACCTTATCTAAACCAGCACTTGCCCAGAAATTTTCTTTAGTGATTTCCCAGCCAGCAGATGCTCCCCAGAAAGTTCCTTTTTTAATACCTAAAGCCGAATACTCATCTTGCCTTAAGTTACCGCTCAAGAAATATTTACCATCGTAATTGTAGTTCAAACGACCGAAATAAGATAATAAGTAATTTTCGCCGTAAGCTGCCCCTGTAGAGTTATTTAATGTAAAACCAGCCTGAACAACATCATAAGCCGGATCTGTTAAACCTTGACGGTCTATACCGTAACCCGTAACCGTATTTCTTTGTTGTTCCTGCCCAAGCAGCAAATTGAAGCTGTGTTTAGATATTTCGTAGTCTGCTTGCGCCGTGTTGGTCCATGTCCAGTTTTTCCTTTTTCTGAAGGCACCGATGGCTTCGCCACTTACACCCTGACCAGGTCCATGAACTGGATTATAGAAAATATCATTATCACTATTAATATAATCAATACCATACATTGATTTAAGGTTTAGCCATTTGAATGGACTAACTTGTAAATAAGCATTAGATTGTAAATGGTCTAGCTCATTATTTTCTCTGTTTAAAGAAAGTACCTGAGCAAAGTTGTAAAAACCAACTTGATTACCTGTTACAATATTGTTCATCGGGCCAACAAATGTAGCACCTAAGTTAAAACTACCATCATTATTATATGGTGATACGTTTGGCGAATTTACTAATGCGGTTCTGGCTAAGCCTGCCGTGCCATATGCTTCTCCATTTAATGAGCCTGAAGAAATTGCAGCTAAATTTTTCTCATTGGAATAAGATAATTTACCACCGATGGTGATGAATTTATTCAACTTACTATCTATATTGAATAATCCATTTAATCTCTTGAAATCATTTTTCCGAAAAATACCTTGTTGGTTTGTATAGCCAAACCCCATATAATACTTGGTATTTTCAGTTCCTCCAGAAACATTTACGTTGTGGTTTTGAGAAACACCTGTACGGTAAGCGTAATCGTACCAATTGGTATTGATAGGCTGGCCATCAGGACCATTGGTTAAAACGAATTTCTGAATCTGCGAAACACCGTTGAAAGTTACATTCACACTTCCCGGACGAATAGCATTTGCATTAGCAATAGCTTCGTTTTTATAATCTGTATATTGAAAAGCATCAAGTAATTTTGGTAAGCGGTAAGCTTCTGACCAGCCCACCCAAAAATCATAATTCACCTTAGGCAAGCCTGTTTTACCCCTTTTAGTAGTAACGAACACAACACCATTGGCTGCACGGCTACCATAAATAGCGGTTGAAGCTGCATCTTTAGCAATATCGATACTCTCAATATCATTTGGGTTAATACTCGATAACGGGTTTGCAGCAGAGGCAGTTAAACCTTGGTCGCCAGTAGTTGCTACCACACCATCAATTACGAACAGAGGCTGAGAACTTAATGAAATAGAGTTAGTACCCCTTATCCTGAATACAGGCGGAGTATTTAACACACCCGCAGGGACAGTTATCTGCACACCCGACGCTCTACCCGCCAAACCCGCCTCCAAGCTTTGAATAGGTTTTTGCGCAATAGCTGCTCCGCTTACCGATGCGGTACTTCCGGTAGTTTCTCCCCGCTTTTGGGTACCATAACCCACCACGACAACATCCGTTAATGTTTTTGAATCGTTCTCTAATGCTATATTTAATGTATTTGAAGAACCAATAATTTTCGTTACTGATATAAATCCAATGGAAGAAAATTCAAGCGATGTTACGCTCCGTGTTATTTTAAGTGAGAATTTACCATCTGAACCAGTAGTGGTTCCACCTGATGCACCTTTGATTTTAACAGTTACCCCTGGAAGTGGCAATCCATCTTCCTGAGCCGTAACTGTACCAGTGATTGTTCGATCTTGCGCTATTGCTGTGGTGGCAATAAATAGCAATATGAACAAACTTTGTAGAAGTTTTTTCATAAAAAATTTAGTTTAGTTAATAATAGTACAATATAGAGTTTAGTATTTTGTAATACAAATCTTACAATAAAAATAATTATTTTTTATTCCCCTCCACTTAAAACCTAGCTAAATAACTGATTATTAGAAACACAGAATCCCATAAGATTATTAAATTTAAACCTGCAGCTATTTTGGCCTTTTTTATCCGCAGTCTCATTAAAAGCATCTAGTCATTGGGTCATTTATGGCATTTTGCACGCCATTAATCGTGTTGGTTGTTCGATCTTAGTTACGGCTCCGGTTGCGATAACAAACACTACGAACAAATTCTACACGAGTTTTTCATAAAAATTAGTTTAGTTTCGGTTAATAACACAATATACAAGTTAACATCTAGCAATACAAACACTATATCAAAAAAACACTACAATAATTTTTGCTTTAATAAAAAATATGCTTTAAAACTCATAGTAAAATATAGCATAACAATATAAAAAATACGGATATGCTAATTTTATCAATCTTAATTCTTAATTATTTCAATAAAAAGTTACAATTAGATTAAAATAGAATTAGATTTTCCTAATTCACTTCGAATAATAATAAGTGCTTCATTAATCTTGCTTCTTTAAAAAAGAAAAAGCAATTTTATTTATTATACAGCTCTTTACAAGTGCTCGTATAATCTTAATACAAATGATAAAAAAAACAGGCCCAAATATTGAGCCTGTTTAAATAATTTAAAAATATTGTGATTAGTTATAACCTGGGTTATTTGGCAATAATAAATCATTTGTTGTTATAGCATCTTGTGGGATTGGATAAAGCTCATCATTTATTGTTCTACCTTTAGCTTCTAAAAACACTGTTGCCATTGACTTTGCAGGATTTGTAGTCGATGGGGCTCTTTTCATATCCGTCCATCTTGTCCCCTCAAAAGCCAGCTCAACTCTTCTTTCTCGAATGAAAGATTGCAAACTAACTGTTGCCAATGCTCCCAAACCTCTCTTAGTCCTAACATCGTTAATCCTTGACAATGCCACTGCATCAGTACCACTATTTGATATCATAAACTGGGCTTCACCAGAAATCAGATACATTTCAGAAATTCTAAGAATTGAGAATGGTAATGCACCGTTACCTGAAGGATCTTGATATTTTTTACAATACCAGCCTGGGTTTGCAGTAGGCGCTAATACTTCTTGAATAGATGCAGCTTTTCTTGTATCTCCGGCCTCATAAGCATTAACTAAGCTCTGATCTACTGGTAATTCAGCACGGCCACCACCGGGCATGCTAGGATGTTGTAAGAAAAAATCTAATGATTGTTGCGCTTCTGTAGCTGTGAAATTTAGTTTAAAAATATGTTCAGTAGAAACGTAAGGTGTAGTAAAAATAGAGGCATAATTAGAAGTAACCTGGAATTTTCCAGAATTAATTACTTCATCAGCATATTGTTTTGCCAAAGGATAATTTTTACGAATCAGATAAACACGTGCCAACAAAGCTTTAGAGGCTTGTATAGAAGCAAATTTGGCATCTGTAAAATCTGTGCCAGCATCGATACTCGCTTTTAAATCAGCTATGATTTGATTATAAACCTCATCTTGTGATTTTCTTGGTACTTTAACAACATCTCTATTGAAAACGATTGGCACCGGGCCAAATAGAGTAACCAACCTATAATAAGCATAAGCTCTAAGAAAATAGGTTTGTGTTAAGAGTGGCTTTTTTGTTGCATCCGGTACTGCTCCGCTATTTAGGATTTCCAATAAATCATTTGCTCTCTGAATAATCGCATATGGCCCGATAAAATACCTCGCTACCAAAACATTATTGGTTAGAATTGCATTATTATCAATCTCTCCGTGTTGAAAAAACGTAGCCCTGTAAACCAAGTTATCAGCCGATAAATCCTCGGTAGCGTAACTTAGATAATAAAAGGATGTATTTCCAGATTGAAGTGCATCATAAATACCATTTAATAGTTTTGGTGCATCAGCGGGCCCTACGGCTTCTGGTGCAACAGCAGAAACTGGATTAACATCTAACTGTTTTTCACAAGAAGAAAAAATAGTTAACCCAATTGCCAGTGCGGCAAAAATTATTTTATTTTTCATTTTATTATTTTCTATAAACCAATATTAATACCAAAAGTATATGTTTTAAACTGTGGAATACTTCCCTGATCAACACCAGTATTTGCAACAGTAAAATCTGAAGAAACCTCTGGATCAAAGCCTGAGTATTTAGTGAATGTTAAAACATTATATCCAGTTGCATAAACACGAACATTAGACAAATGAAGTTTAGACAAAACAGACTTAGGTAAGGTATAGCCTAGTGTGATATTTTTTAATCTTAAATAGCTTCCATCTTCCAGGAATCTTGAAGAACGTTGAGTATTGTAAGTTCCTCTTGGCCCACCTACTGCTCTAGGAAATTTAGAATCCATATTAGATGGTGTCCATCTATTTTCATAAACATCGCGCAGAATATTTGTTGCAGGAGACGAAGCCGAAACCACACCACCTAAACTAGCATAACCGCCGGTTCCTTCAGCACCTAGATTATAAATGTCATTTCCATAAGAATACTGGAAGAAGATATTTAAATCAAATCCTTTATATGAAAGATTGTTGGTAATGCCACCATAAAATTTAGGAAGTGCATTACCCAGGAACTGTCTGTCATCACCAGTTATAGTATTTGTTCCATTGATGTCTTCATAAACCATATCACCGGTATTTCTATCTACCCCAATGATTTGATTAGGAAGAAAGCTCCCAGAGGTTGCCCAACGGCAGTTCTGGTTGCAAAAGAACCATCAATCGGCTGATCATTATATAACGACGTTACTTTGTTTTTGTATGTTGAGATATTGAATGAGGTATTCCATTTAAACTCTCCCACAAAGTTTTTACTGGTTAACTGGAAGTCAAAACCATGTCCTTCCAAACTTCCAATATTTTCTAAGATTGTTGTGAATCCTGTTGTACTTGGGATTGGACGATTCAACAATAAATCTTTTGTCTTCTTCTTGAAATAATCGGCAGAAATTTCAATTCTATTGTTTAATACACCTATTTCCAAGCCTAAGTCAAATTGGTTTGTAGTTTCCCACTTCAGATCAGGGCTACCAATCGCATTCAGTGCTAATCCTGGTGTATCATTGTAGTTGAACCCAGAACCGATTAATCTTCTCGACGTAAAATTACCAATTCCCTCTTGATTACCTGTTGAACCATAGCTAGCTCTTAATTTTAAGAAACTTACAACAGGGTTATTTTTCAGAAAATCTTCTTCACTAATAATCCAACCTCCAGAAACAGATGGGAAATAACCATATCTACCTTTTTTAGGGATTTTCGATGATCCATCTCTTCTGATTGATCCACCTAAAAGGTATTTGCCATCCCAGGCCAAATTCAACCTCGCAAGCATCGATTCTATTTTGAAATAGGTTAAGCCTGCTGTTCCATTCGCTTTTTGAGCTGCAGAACCAACGTAGGGTGTTAAATCTGATGGAAAGTTTGTGCCATCAATTCTATTGTCGGCCTGATTATTCCATTGAAATTCATATACTGCGGTTCCGTCAACATTTAAACGGTTATCAAAAAAGCTTTTGTTATATGACAAAGTTTGCGTTGCCAAATAGTTTTCAGTCTGCACATAGCCAGAAGATCCTGATCCATTTGATCCCTGACCTGACAATGAAGTGATGGGATTGTATGTTCTTTGATCAAGATATGTATAGTCGATACCAACTGCCGATCTGAATTTTAACTCTGGCAAAATCTTAACCTCTGCATATGTAGAGTTAAAAATATTAGAAAGATTAACGTAGTTAACCGACTGAAACATATGCAATGGATTGTTATAATCATTGGCGGCAAAAGTTCCATCGGCGTTATAAATAGGCTGATCGGGCCTCGCGACTAGAGCACGTGGAAACGGCGAATAGATACTGTTATCTACAGGCGATTCCTGTCTATAAGAACGTGAAATAGCCAAATTACTTCCTACTCTTAAAAAGTCAGTAATGTCATGAGTAACGTTTGTTCTTAAGGCATATCTTTTAAAGCCACCGAATTTTAATGCTCCATCCTGATCGAAATAGTTCAACGAAGAGTAAAACTGTGTTTTCTCACTTGCGCCAGAAGCAATAGATAATTGAATATTATTAGTTCTTGAATTATGATTTAAAATCTCATCTAACCAATTAACATTTGCTGTAGGATTATCGATCTGTTGTTGTGTAAACAAAGCCGACAGTCCGGTATTAACCCTAGCCTCATTATACATCATCCTGTACTCAGATGCACTTAATAAATCACGTGTTTTTGTTAAAGATTGTGCACCGGTGTAAGCCGAAACGTTAATTGTTGATTTTCCAGATTTATTTCCTCCTTTTGTTGTAATAATCACAACGCCATTAGAACCACGCGAACCATAAATAGCAGCTGAAGCCGCATCTTTTAGCACATCAACAGTTAAAATATCTTCTGGATTGATATTCGCTAAAGCAGAAACGCCAGCACCAGCAGAAGAAGGTGTAGTTCCACTATTACTTGGCAAGATTACACCATCCACAACATAAAGAGGATTATTTCCTGCGGTAATTGAAGAACGGCCGCGTATATTGATGGCTATTGGAGCTCCTGGTCTACCTGATCCAGAAGAGATTTGTACACCGGCCATCCTGCCTTGTAAAGCTTGTGCCACGCTAGGAACTGGTTGTTCTTTAATCTCATCAGCAGTAACACCTACACGCGCAGAAGTTACGTTCCTTTTAGATTGCGTACCATACCCTACCACTACAACATCTGTAAGGGTCTTACTGTCTTCGGACAAAATTACGTTTACAGTATTGGAGTTTCCAAGTATAATGGTTTTGGTAACATATCCCAAATAAGAAAATTCTAATGAAACATTAGAGCCGCCTACTTGCAACGTATATTTACCTGTAGGGGAAGTGACAGTGCCTTTATCACTGTTCTTGATTTTAACATTTACCCCTGGTAAAGGCAATCCATCTTCTTTAGATGTAACCGTACCAGAAATTGTTCTATCCTGAGCTATCGCATTTATTGTGACAAACATCAATAAGAACAAACTTTGTAGAAGTTTTTTCATGAAATTTAAGTTAGTAAATAATTAGTTTGTTTTAAAAAGCCTTAAATATAACCGCGTTTTATAGATTTTTAACAAACTTTAACAAAACAAACTTGTATTTGACTTCTAAATGACACAGACGAAATACTTAGCAATCATGTCTTTTAAAATCTACTTTTATTAGAATAATGTGTTCTAATATGCTTAAGCAACTATTTGGTCTTGATACATATAGCAACCTTCCTAGTTAGCGCCTGTTTAATAAAACCCAATGATGACTTGTTATCACAATTACAAATGTTTTAAATAACAAAAGGGGCGATTGTAGTCGCCCCTTTTGTTATTTAACTAATGAATATCACTAGGAAATTTTTCCTAGTTGGCTACTATGCTAGTATACCCAAATAAATCTCTGTTTTATTCCTGGCTTCTGTGCAAAATCTATTTTGGCCTTAACCGAAAACACCGATGCATAATTTACACCTTTATAGCTTGAGGGAATCCAATCAATATCAAATGTTTTTTCAGAAATAATTAGACGCTTTGTTACAGGAATTCCATCAACAGTATAACTTGCCTCATAACTGGCATTACCATTTTTATCAATATTGGTAATTAAATCCGCATCAAGCGTACCATCTGCATTTTTATTATCCTTTAAGATCACTCTTTTTAATTCTGTTGCCAATAACGAAATATACTGATCGATTGATGAAATAGGGACAGGAATACTTGCTTTTTCTTTTACTTCTGGATCTTCGGTTTTCACTTCAACCTTTAATCGATTAATACTTACCGTATCTAAATAAAGTAGTTTTTTAAGGTCATAATTGTAGCGAAGAAAAACATTTCCATTATCATTAAACGCATACCAATTACCTGATCTTACGTTATCTTTATAAACTCCTCTTAAAAAAACTTTATCGTCATTTTTCAAAACAGAATAAACACCCTCTAGTTTTTTAGCGTCGTTCATTGCATAAACAACCTTCGTTTGATCAGAAAGAACGGATATTCTTTGTTCTTGGGCCTGGCTTAATTGTGCAGATGCGAAAAGTGCAACCGCCGCAAGATAAATGTTTTTGTAAATATTCATAATGGAGCTAGTTAGTTTGAACATAAATATAGTTAATTTTTAAATTATCTATTTGCTTTTTTTAACTTAAAAAACAAAAACCACCTGTAAATTAGGCTATTGCATAAAATTATTATTTAACAAACAGCCCCCAACTATAAAGATGGAGGCCGTTTGAAGTTAGTAGATTTAATGAATAGTTAATCACTAATCGTCCATTATTTGGATTCTTTTATCTAGATCCTTTATAAACTAATCTTGCTGTAATTTTGAAAGGGCTGAAACCCGGCTGAGTCATAAAATATGTTACATATACATTATGTGTAGCAGGATCAAAATAATTGTTAGCCGTCAGATCTAAATTCATTTTTCTTCCGTTAGTTGCAGCAGTAATTGCATTTGAAGCAGAAATAACTTTATTCGTAGCTGGATCAAATTCTAATAGTAAATTAGTTTGTCCAAAACCGCTTGTACCACCTGTACTTGTAAATAATGGGATTAAGAAATCACCGTAGTAAGTATTATATAAGTTATTTTTAGCAGCGCCTGAGGTTCTTAATTCGACATCATTCGGATACTTAAATTCTGTTCCAGTTAGAAAAGTTGGTCTATCTGGTGCTTCATGTAATGCGTAATATGTATAAACGCCATCAAATTTATTTTTCGCTCCAAGATTCAATAAAATTGTACTGAAGTTTCCACTAATGATACCAGAAGAAGCTGAAGTAATAGTTAGAGGCAATACCTCTGAAACTGCAAAATCAAAGGTTGAAGGCTTTAACGCAATATTGAAAGTTGCTTTGCTGGTACCGGCTTTAATCACTACTTCATTTGTTGATAAAGTATAACTAGCAGGTTTCAGCATTACATAATGATTAGAAGTTGCAGTATTGTATTCATCAATTTTTGCTTGGCTGCCTACAGTAAATTTAACTGTGATATCTTGAGGTGCTACTGCTTCTGGCCCAGAGTAACTGATTGTTATTGGGAGTGTAGGCGTAGACGCCGCATCATAAGAGAAAACGTACAAAGGAGACGGTGTTCCATTAACAGCTATTTGCGCTGGATTGGCAAATTCGATAACGTTATGGCCTTTTGCAGGATCTAACACCAAGCTATCGTCTTTTAAACAAGAGGTAAGTGAGGTCACCGCAAGTAAAAGTATTATAGATTTAAAAATATTTTTTTTCATGTCTTTATTAATTTAAGTCCCAAAAAATACGTGATCCAAATAACGTTACTGAAGGAACGTTAGTAGGGTTTAAGTTATACTCAGACTGAGGATAAAGAACCCTTCCAATCAATTTATCTGGGCGTGTTGAAACAGATTGTTTAGATGCAAACGTTAAAAGAGGATCTTGTGATCCATTAACAATTGCTGGATAAGTTGTACGCTTAAACTCGTTAAAGGCTTCGTCGCTGTGAATTACATTCAAAGCAATATACTTTTGAGTAATAATGGCCTCGATTTTTTGATCTGTAGTTAGCGCTAAATCAAAATTTACTAATCGGCTAGCAGTATTGGCTGTTAAATAAGTTGCAACATCAGCATTTACATTTTTACTTGCATCAACCACATTGCTCTGGTTTTGGTATAAGTAATTAAATGATGCGGTGATACCTGCCATGAAAGCATTTTTAGCATTACCAGTTAAATATCCTCTTGTATAAGCCTCAGCTTGCAAAAAGTTACTTTCGGCAGCTAATATTAAAGGTTGACCCTGAGAAGGCCCTTTTGCTACACCCAAACCAGGTGTATTTGCATCAACACCCGTGAACCATGAAGTAGACCCTGAAGGAGGAACCTGACTTGAAGTTGTATTTTCTTCACCTAATTGGTTAACAGCTGTAGATGGGTAACCTCTGTAGATAACCGCACCACGTCCCGGATCAGATAACTTTAGACCATTATAGAAACTCATTATCCACCTTGTTGGGATTGCCTGACCCTGAGACCTAGTATTATCTGTACCAAATGCAAGACTTCCATAATTAGGATTTTGCTGACTAACACCTTGTGAATTTATTGCCTTAACATAGCCAGGATTAACCAATGCATCTGTAGTCAAGAATCCAATCGTTGTATTTAAAGCGGCAAATTCAGTAGTTGCATATGATGCTTGTGCAGGCACGCCAGCCATTTTAACCAACATTCTTAATTTCAGCGTATTGGCAAACTTTTTCCATAAATTCATATCTCCTTTAAATAAAGGATCGGCACTTGCAACAACAGTATTTGCCACAGTACCAGCTTGAGCAGCTGTAATAGCATTAATAGTAGATGTAAGTTGAGAAATTAAGTCTTTATAGATATCTTCAGCTTTATCATACTTTGGCGTTAAAAGGGCATTTCCTTTTAATGCTTCTGAATATGGCACATCATTGTATTGATCTACAATTTTCGAAAAAACGAAAGCTTTCATTATCCGGGCAATAGCCGTTGAATAGGCTAACGAAGGAGTACCAGAAGTATTGTCGATTACATACTGATAATCAAGGGCATTATCATATGAAGATGAAAATCCTGTAACAAAACTTCCAGCAGTGTATGCATAAGTTACGCCCGCTCCATACCCACCAACACCATAAATATTGGCAGCAAATCCCCCTGGGAAATAGTATGCAGCATTTAATGATTGGACAATAGAAGCAGACCCTACAATTGCCTGAGGCAAAACAAGCGCAGGTGTTGCTGTAGTTGCATTATTCGTATTAGTATTTATATCAAGGTATTTTTTGCATGCTGAAAAACCAACCGCAACGGCACCTATCAATAAAAGGTTTAAAATCTTTTTCATATTAATGTGTGTTAAAATGTTAATGATAAAGTTGCTCCGTAGAATCTTGCAGGAGGTGTTTGGCCTAAGTTAACAATACCAATACCATTATTATCAGAACCAGCAGAACTATACTCCGGATCCGTGTAGATATTCGTTTTAGGTGTCCAGATAAATAAATTTCTACCTTGTACACTGATACGGGCTGCTTTTACATATTTAATATTTCCTAAAACAGATCTTGGAATATCATATCCTAAAGATAATTCTCTTAGTTTCCAGAAAGCTGCTGAATAAACATAATTGGTACCGACCGCAGTATTTGTTGGTCCGTTAGTCCAGAAATCTACACCACCGGTTCTTGTTGTAATGTTAGTGTTTTCAACATAGGTATTGGTAACCGGATCTAAATAAGATGAGTTTGGAACTACGAAACGCTCACGGTTAAAATAGGTTGTTCTGATACCAGCACCAGAAAAATCGTAGCTACCTGAGCTTTGTGCCATTACGAAACCGCCTCTATATTCAAATAAAGCAGCCAAACGGAAGCCTTTAAATGATGCAGCAGCATCTAAGCCTAAACGATGTCTAGGTTCAGTGTTTCCAAGAACAAAAGTTCCTGTTGTGTTGCTTGGAAAACCGGTAATGCGATCAACAATGATTCTACCCTGAGAATCTCTAACATAGTCAGATCCTTTTAATGAAGGGAATGATTGACCCTCAATTGCCCATACTCCTAAACCAGTTGTTGCTGAACCAGATAATGAAATTTGGCTTAGTCCATTACCAATTGATAGAACTTTATTTTGATTATAAGTATAGTTTGCACCAACTGAAACTTCTAATCCACTAGTAGGGTTTCTAACTGGAACAACACGAATTGAAGTTTCTACACCTTTGTTTGATACCTCACCAGTATTGGTTAAAAATTTAGTAAAACCGGTAGAGCTTGCAATATCGATAGGCACAGTTTGATCTGTTGTACTGGTATTGTAATAAGTAAAGCTACCTGTTATTCTTGATTTAAACAAAGCAAAATCAACACCACCTTCATACGCCAAAGTCATCTCTGGTTTAATGTTCGCAGAAACAACTTGACCACCTAAGGTATATCCCGGAATTCCATTAAAAGGATATCCATAAGCAGAACCAAATGTTGGCAATAATGAATAAGCACCAAAGTTAGAGCTGTTACCTAAGTTAACATTACCCACTTTAGACACACCACCTCTAATCTTTAACGACTCAATAACTTTTGAGTTTTTTAATAAAGGGATTGCATCAGATGCAATGAATGAAATATCTGCAGATGGGTAGAAGAATGATCTGTTTTCAGCAGACAAAATAGACCTCCAGTCATTTCTACCTGTAACGTGTAGATATAAATAATCTTTAAAACCTAAACGGACATCACCATATAAACCGATTTGCCTAGCTTTATAATCAGCTTCACTGGCACCAGAATTACCTAAGCCGTTGTTTATGTTAAAGAAACCACCTTGGGCTAATCCCCCATTGGTATTAACATTAACCGTTTTGTAAGTATTTTGTCTAATCGTACCACCACCTATCACATTTAATGTGAAATCTTTAGACAGTTTTTTAATATACTGAGCGATAAACTCTGGGTTAATTTGGGTATTAAAACCAGACGATTCACTTACTCCCCCACAACGTTTGAAAAGTTTGGCGTTTCTTTTAATCTGTAGTCTGAATAAGTAAATTTATCTGTTGTAGATTTATTTGCAAAACTACGGTTTGATAAACTTGCCCTAACCAATAAAGACAATTCTTTAATTGGATACCATTTTAACTGCACATTACCAGTTAAATAATCGTTACGCGTAATACTACGGTTATTACCTAATGCAAAATAAGGATTTTGATAGTATTCATTATAATATCCATCTGGAGTAGAAAAAGGATCGTTTTTATAATCACTATATCTTGTTAGTGGAATCTGACCCGGTGACTGAAGAACGTTATCAAAAACAGTAGCAATAGCACTTGATTGATTATAACGGTTTTGAACATAATTAGCGTTAAAACTGAATGTGACATTGTTACCTAAATTACGCTCTCCGTTAACACGCATGGTAAACCTATTATATTTATCACCAGGAACTGTACTTTTTTGATCAAAATACTGCCCAGAAAAATAATAGGTACCTTTATCGTCTCCAGAAGAAACGTTAAAATCTGTTTGATTTGAAACACCTGTTTCCCAAAAAGCATTTTTATTCTCATCAGCATTGAATGAGTAAGGTACTGATTGGATAGATCCATCTGCTAAAGGTTTACCAATTGGGCGCACAACACCGTCAAATGCCGGACCATATTGTTGGTTTTCAAACGGGGTATAGGTCGGCACATCATCATTTCCTGTACCAGAGCCAAAACGTTCTTGCAACTGAGGCAAGAAACTTACTTGCTCTACGTTAGTGGTATGGCTTACATTAATTGTAGAAGACCCTCTTTTACCTTTTTTAGTTTGGATAATTAATGCACCATTAGAAGCGTCTGATCCGTAAAGTGCAGCAGCACCCGCGCCATTTAATACTTCGATGTTCTCAATATCTTCAGGATTTAAGTTCCCTAAGATATCACTAGGCACGATTACGTTATCAACAACAACCAAAGCCTGGTTATTACCCAATAACGAACGGTTACCCCTTAAAACTAAACGTACGCTAGGATTAACACCGCTACTTACAGCATTTACCTGTAAACCAGCAACTTTACCAGTTAAGGCACTTGCTACGTTAAATGCTTTACCCTGAGTTAGCTCTTCAGCTTTTACGGTAGTAGATTGGTTACCCTGTTGACGACGCTGAATGGTGATACCGCCCGCAGTAACCACAACCTCATTTAATGAGGTGACATCTGAATTTAAAACAGCGTTAACAACGTTGTTTGCAGGGATAATAAACTCTTTTGTTGCATAACCTAAAAAGGTTACCACTAAAGTTTTACCATTTCTTGGAACATTTAGTGAAAATTTTCCGTTGGCGCCCGTTTGAGCACCTAAAGTAGGGATTTCTTTTACCCTTACCGATGCACCAGGTACAGGAAGACCATCTTCTTGAGATGTTACTGTACCAGATACTGTTCTTTCTTGGGCAAACGCTGAGGAGGCGCATAGCACAAGAATGAACAAACTTTGTAGAAGTTTTTTCATAATTTGAAAATAGGTTAGTTAATGATTTATAAAGGCTAATGTATAGTTAGTTACGTATACAACCAAATTTTTTTTAACAATTTTTAACATTTAACCCGTTTTTTTATCAAAAAATAACTATTTGACAAAAAAAGTATCAAAAAACAATAAAACTAATAATTTAGTTAAAAATAACTGTCTTTATAGTTATACAAAAAATGAGATTTTAGAGCAACTTCTTCTCTTAAATTACAGCTTATTTAAAGTGCTGCCTTTTAAAAATTTAAGGCCTTTATTATATTATAAATTTCTCTTAAAACAACAAGGCCCTCCAGGATTATTTCTGGAGGGCCTTGTTACTTATTACGAATAGTTTAATGGTCGTCACCAACAAATTTGGTTCTGTGGTATCCTTTAAGATGGTAAACTGTACCAGGATGCTCGTCATCAGAAAACACAACATCGAGTGCAATAGCATCCGTTGGTGCTTTCGACGACGGCCCAACAGTGCCATTTGGAGTAACCTTCCCATTGGTTACCGCAAAGGTTAACCCCCCGGGGTATGTCCCTGCATTGGCAATACTTTGTCCTGAAAAGCTTTTGCTGTCTAGATTTACATTAACTTTTCCAAATACAGTATTATCGGCATTCCCCCAAAGATCGGTCAAATTCAACCACATTTGGGTTGACGAATTATCGGCCGTATTATAAGTAGATATTTTATAATAAGCTCCGGTACCATCAATCTGTATCCACCATTCGCCAGATAAATCTTG
Source organism: Pedobacter riviphilus (assembly GCF_014692875.1). NCBI lineage: Bacteria > Pseudomonadati > Bacteroidota > Sphingobacteriia > Sphingobacteriales > Sphingobacteriaceae > Pedobacter > Pedobacter riviphilus. The sequence continues at coordinate 4,809,033 of NZ_CP061171.1, forward strand.
CACAGCTGTACCTCCAACGGGCTCATCTTTTTTACAAGCCGATATGCTTAGTACAAAAAGTGTTAGTATATAAAAATATTTTTTCATCGCTTTATGATTATTGTTTAACAAAAGTTCTCACCTGACCACCATAGCCAGGGTTTTCAACAGCCCACGAATAATTACCCGTAGTTAAATCTTTACTTTCGGTATTTGATCCCCACGGCCCACTATCTGTATTTTGTTGCGGAATATCAATTACACTACCAGTGGGATTGATTGCAATTACGTTAACAGTTGTTCCCGTTGCCGCACCGCCTGGGTTATTAACTAGATAAGCGCCTGGGGCCAGTTTTGTCCATTTTGTAATGGCTCCGGTAGCTGCCCTGAGGTAATTGCCCGAGAAGTCGTTAGCTAATGCATCGGCCTTGGTATCGTATACCACTACTGATCTTGTTGCAGTTGCCGAAAAACCATCGCTATTTTCAGCAGAATAGGTAATTAAATAAACACCAGCTACAGCTGTATTTGGTAATCCTGTTACTTTTACCGTTATGTTGCTTGAACCAGCTGCAGCAGTAGCACCTGCATCAGTATAGGTACCTCCCTTTGCTACAGCAACATACTTATCACCTTTCATCGTTATTATTGGATATATAGTTACTTTAGAAATGCCGACATAACCTTCCGGGTAATCAAATGACTCTTTTTTGCAAGAGCTATAAGTCATGCTTATAACTCCCAATATGATTATTGCTAAATATTTTTTCATCTCTTTATCAATTATAAATATTATTTACCCCACCAAACCTTAGTCGTAATTGGAACTTCCGCTGGTGTATTACTATTCCTATCCCTTGATGATGCGGGAAATACCAAACGCTTAGGAAACAAACCTGAAGTTACCCCGTTTTTCGAATACACCCATTGGCCAGGAATATAGTTATCATCAGTAGAATACACCGCACTTATTTTTGGATAACCAGTACGTTCCTGTTCAAAGAAACCTTCCAAACTATGTGAACCTGCAAAAGAAGCCCATTTTTGAACGATGATCTGCTCTAATTTTTGTTCGAAAGTACCTGCTGAGTAATTTAAATAAGGAACCGGGATCTTATCTACATTTAATCCTACCTGAGCAAAAGCTGCAATAACACCTTCCTTATACATTGCTGCTGCACCAGCGCCACCATAATAACGCTCAAGCGCTTCGGCCTGCATTAAATAAGATTCGGCAGCCGAAATAAACCATACGGGATCTTTAGCCGATTGCGCAAAAACAGTTGCTCCTGCATAGGTAGGTTGTTCAACCGCAGTTGCCGTATAATCACCCTGATTCATAGGTACAGGAGTAAGTGTTCCAAAATAATACTTAGCCCTTGGATCACCATTAACTGCTAACCAACTCGTAAATGTTTTACTTGCCCTTAGGTTAGTAGTGGTATTTAAACGGCGAACGTTATATTCATAAAAAGGATTACTATTATTAGGTGCATCTTCGAACGTGGCTATACCCGCATTCGTGGTCAAGAAATTTGCGCCATCTGTATACAATTTTGTAATGCCTGCCTGTGCTTCTGCAGGTTTTGCATTTATCATCCTTAAATACATTTTTAGCTTTAAAGTATTCGCAAATTTTGTCCAAAGATCCATGTCTCCACCGAAAAGGAAATCTGTTTTTTTCTGATCCTTGTTCAATTCAACACTGGTGTAATCCTTAGCTAACGCGGCATCTATTTCGGCCAGCAAACCTACATAAACGGTGTAACCATCGTCAAATTTAGGCTGTAAATTATCCAGGCCTTTTAATGCTTCGGTATAGGGTACTTTATCATATAAATCTACAAGTACCTGATAGGTGTAAGCTTTCATTACCGTTGCCATTAAATTATAACGCCAATCGCTTCTGGCCACAGCCAATTTTATAGCTAATTGATAATCAGCTAAAGCGCCTGAAAACAGTTCATTATAATTACCATTAAAATCGTTACGGGTTAAAGCATAAGCATCAATGGTTTTATATTGATTTGAAGCATTTGCCTGCGTATAATATTGAGCCCAAATGCCGCCAATGATTGTTAATTCGCCACCAACGCGTCCCGCAGTTGAACCTACCGCTGAAGGGAACAATACTTCAGGTGTGGTCGTTTCAATCAATGGGTTATTTGGGCTTACATTGATATCTAGTGTTTTCTTACATCCAAAATTAAGAAGCACCAATGCTGATAATATCAGCGTTTTATATTTGATATGATTATTTTTCATTACAAGATAGATTAAAATGAAACTTTTAATGATGCACCAAAAAACCTCACCGGAGGTGCCGTTCTAAACTCCCCAAACTCACTTCCCAAATCATTTCCATAATTAGAAACCTCTGGATCGATCGTCTTGTTCGTTTTAGCCAACCAGGTTAATAAATTTCTTCCAAAAACAGAAATACTTGCTTTTTGGGCACCTATCTTGCCAACAACAGATTTTGGAAGGCTGTAGCTTAACGTTGCCTCTCTTAATTTTAGGAAAGATCGGTCTAAAATACGGTTGGCATAAGCATCAGCCTTATTTGATGTATGGTAGTAAAAATCATCAGTATTGGCTTCGGTAATAGGAGTAGTGTTTTCTACATATGTACCGTTAGCTAATTTTTGAACAGAATTAGGTACAATAAATGGACGGCGATCGTTATAAGTCGTCTTTTCATCTGCACCCACAAAGTTTAATAAATCGGCTGTTCCTGAATAAAACACACCACCTTTATGCCAATCTAACGTAAATGAAAGTGAAAAATCTTTATAACGGAACTGATTATTTAATCCCATTACAAAATCTGGCACAGTAGATCCAAAACTTACGTTTTCAGAAGAATATACCGGATATCCATTTGAATCAACAATAACCTGACCTGTTGGGCTGTAAGTACGGGTAGGCGCTTCTATAATACCTAATGGTTGGCCAACACGAGCTACAAATTGTGCATCATAAGCCGAATTTAAAACAACCTTATCTAATCCGATCGGTAATTCGGTTACTTTACTGTTCTCTTTTGTAAACGTATAGTTTAAGTTCCAGTCGATATCTGTTGTTTTAATTGGCTTAATATTTACTGCAATTTCTACACCTTTGTTGCGAACCGAACCAAAGTTGACGATATAAGAAGAATAACCTGTCGCCGGATCAATAGGCAATGGAATAATCTGATCTTTTCTTAATTTGTTGTAATAAGTTGCATCGATTCCAATACGATCTTTTAAGAATCTAACCTCAGCACCTAGTTCTACCTCTTTAACACGCTCTGGCTTAAAGTTATTACTATTCAACTGGTTGGAGATTGAATAACCCGCCACACCAAAAATAGGAAATGTTAATGTTCCAAAACCTAATGGAGATGATGTACTGGTTGCTGTGTTAAATACACGATACGGATCGGTATCACTACCTGTTTCACCATAACTTGCTCTAAATTTTAAAAAGCTGATTGGTGTTTTAGATAAATCTATGGCCTGAGAAGCAATGAAAGCTAAACTGGAAGCAGGGTAGAAATAGTTATTATTATCCTGCGGAAGAGTTGATGACCAATCGTTTCTTCCTGTTAAAGTTAAATATAAATATTTGTTGTAACCAAGCGTTGCAGAAGCATAAGCACCAAATAAACGGCGGTGAGATTCTGCACTTGTTGATGTTGGTTTATTTGCAGAGTTATTGATCTGATAAAAGCCTGGTATTGCTAGATCTTCAATGCCGGTACTTAGTATTCTTGAACCACGGTCGTTATAGTTTACACCTATTAAACCGTCTAAATCGAAATGACTGTTTAACTCTTTATTAAATAATGCATTTAACTTTGTGTCATACTCAAAAGTTTTTACAGACCCCTCGATTACATCACCAACATCAGCTGCCCTTGAAGACCCTTCGATGTTTCCGCCTGCATTATAACTGCCTACACTTGGTGCATTTTTATTGTGCCAGATTTTACTAATGGCATTATCAACATCCGCACCTTGCTGGAACTGAAAACTTAACCAGTTCGTTGCTTTATAATTTAAATTAATGTTTCCGTAAACACGGTCGCTCTTATATCTACTTCCGTTTTCGTAAATAGAGTAGTAAGGGTTTTCGGCATAAGGTGTAAAATAATTATCTACATTAAAGAACTTATTTTTGTAATCCTGAAGGTCTTTAATCGGAATATCTCCGGGGATCTGAAGAATATCTTCGTAAAACGAAGAACCAATACCTGAATTGGCACCACCCTGATTGATAAACTTAGTCGTTTTACCTACGTAGTTTAAAGAGGCGTCAGCAGAAAAGTTACCATATTTGGTCGATCCTTTTAAAGTAAAGTTATTTCTTTTGTAAGAATCGTTATCAGAAGGCAAGTAACCATTACTGTAAATGTTACCGTAAGAAAAATAAGCTGTGCTATTTTCGTTACCACCGCTTAAAGCAATGTTGTTGTTTAACTCAATACCAGTTGTTAAGGCATCCCTTACATTGTTCTTAATAAACGAATAAGGTTTTAACAACTGAGAATTATCAACCACTGCACCCCAAGTTCTTAATTGACCATCGTATTTTGGTCCCCAGTTACCATTTTCAGAAGGAATATAAGTGCCATCCCAACCTTGACCAAACTGATCTTGAGGTTTGTAAATAGAAGCAACATTGGTTAAAGTAGTTGACGTAGAAAGATCAACTTTTAATTTACCGGCGGCTCCTTTTTTGGTGGTCACGATTAAAACACCGTTTGATCCTCTCGAACCATATAAGGCTGTTGCAGCCGATCCTTTTAAGATACTGATGCTCTCGATGTTATTCGGGTCAATATCGTTGGCATTATTACCAAAGTCGTAGTTATTATCAGAACCTGCGGTTGAGTTATCCAAGGGCACACCATCTATAACATATAAAGGCTGATTACTGCCCGTTATTGAAGAAAATCCCCTTAAAATAACTTTTGTCGATCCACCTGGTGCGCCAGAAGTATTGGAGATGTTTACCCCGGCCACTTTACCCTGCAAACCACCAAATAAACTGGCCGGTGCTGAAGCGTTCACCTCGGCCGATTTTAACGTGCTTTGGGAGTAGCCCAAAGTTTTAGTAGCCTTGTTAACACCCAATGCGGTAACAACTACCTCACCCAAGGCTTTAGAATCGGTAGTTAAAATCACGTTGATTACATTTGAGCTCCCGATGGGCTTGGTCTGACTTGCAAAACCAATTGATGAAAATTCAAGTGCTTTGGCATCAGCGGAAACTTTAATGGAGAATTTTCCATTTGAATCGGTGGAGGTACCCCCTGCGGCTCCCTGAATTTTTACGCTTACTCCAGGAATCGGCAGTTTGTCATCTGCAGACGTAACTGTTCCTGTGATTGTTCGCTCCTGTGCCATTGCGTTTACCGCAAAAAACAGCATGATGAACAAACTCTGTAGAAGTTTTTTCATAGTAGAAATAGGTTAGTTAAATGTGTATAAATAATATGCTAAATTAGAGCTAGTTAATTCCTGAAGCAAATTTATTTTAACTATTTTTAACTAATGGCGCCCTAAATGCCCCTTAAGGCCTATTTCACAATCGTAACTTTTTTGCTAATTAAAAATTTTAACTAAAAAGTTAGGCGTTATACTGTTTTAAACCCTGATCTAAGCACCTGTCTTTAAAAATTAAATTTTATGAAGGTAAATTTTCCAGTCAAGGGTGTATTAAAGACAAAAAGCACCTTTCAAATCAATTTTGACAGGTGCTTTTTGAGAGATGTGAACTAAAAACTTCCTAAAAAGACATTTTTTGTTTTCGGGTTGTTTTCATATCTAAAACTTATCCCAGAACAATTTTGTGGTTACAACATCTCCACCAATTGCACCAGAAGCTTGGGTGTAATTGCTACCATTTAATTGCTGTTCATTGCTTGGGTAGCTAAGTCTGTTAGGAAAACCGGATTTAGCGCCGACCGGTGCAGTAATTTTTGGAAAATCTAACCTTCTTAATTCTGTCCAACAATTAAAAGGCCTATTATAAAGAGCGATCCATTTTTGGACACCTATTTTTTCTCTCCAGGTACCAGGTGCCGTTGTATAGGAAACCAGTGGATTTGCAAGATAAGTGGATGCTTCTGTAACAGTACCTCCCCAATATAAAATCGATGCCTTAATCGCATTATTGTAATGCGTTTCTGCATTACCGCTAACAGTATATCCTCTTTCCGCGGCTTCTGCTCTATTAAATTCAGTTTCTACATAATCCATCAGTAAGGTTGGCGCATCAGCAGCATAAACTTTAGCACCAGGTTTAGAAACAGCAGATATCGTATTCACCTGCCCAACTATACCACCAACATAGGCACCGTTTGCATTGGTACCAAAATACTGTGGCAAACGAGGATCTGACAGCGCTAACAATTTGTCTACCAAATCTTTTGCGGCCACGTAATCACCACGCCCACCGGTTACAATATTAACAAAAAGTGGGTTTTGATTTGGTGCACCTGCCAGATATTTAAAAATTGCATTATCCACATCGGCAGAAATTGCACCTGCATCTGATGCTTCGACAGCAGTTTTAGCAATTGCATTGTCTGCATCTGCTAAAATTAAAGCTTGTTGCATCCGCAAAGAGTTACCAAATTTTATCCATTTTGAAACATTCCCCTGAAAAACAAGATCTTCAGTTGCAGAAAACCCTGCACTTCCCGTATTGAGTTGGGCAATGTCGGTATTTAGCCTTTTCAATAGATCTAACGAAATCGTCTTCGCATCATCATATTTCGGAAAAAGATTTTGTTGATCTAGCGCCTGGCTATAAGGAACGTTGCCAAAAGTATTAACCAGTGTACTAAAGGCCAGCACTTGCATGATATCAATAATTGCCAGTTGATTCGATTTTATACCAGCGTTTAACGTAGTATTGGCCTTTATAATGGTTGATGATTGGGTTAAATTTTGGAGTACTTCTCTATACATCGTAGTCCACCATGCTTGAGGAATATTTCTAGTACCGAAGTCGTACTGGGCTTCATCCTGATACGTTACCATTGCCCATTGACTTGTAGTGAATCTGAAAACATTGGTGTTAACACTAGCACTCGTAACAACATCGCTGTAAGATTTGGTTGCGAATGAAAACAAAGTCGCAGCAGGAACCTCTGATGGCTTTTTGGTATCAATATTAAGTGACGTAATATTCTTTTTACAAGCTGTAAAAGAAACAAGCATTGCAAAAAATATGATTGATTTTTTCATTTTATTGTTGATTTAATTAGAATGATAGCTTTGCATTAATCCCTATTGTCCTGGTTGTCGGATATGCACCACTTTGTATCCCTTGCGCATTTCCAGAAGACAAATTCTCTTCCGGATCTGAATAAGGGAGATTTTTATGTATAATCCATAAATTTCTTCCAAAAACAGAAAGATCAATCCCTTTAACAGGGCCCCATTTTGAAATCATGGCTTTCGGAAAAGAGTACGTTAATGTAGCTTCTCTTAATTTTACATAACTGGCATCGTATGAAAATGCAGACTGCGGAAGGGTAGGAGAATTGGCGTCTATCACTACACGTTTAGTATTAACCTGACCGTTTTCTGTTACACCATCTAAAATAACGCCTCCGCTATTTCCACTATCGGTTACCGGATTCCTTACCGGATTACCCAGATCGTTTAAACCAACGGTATTTGGTAAAATACCGGTATAGGTAGCATAAAATTGGTCTAATGACCAAACATTGCCCCCAGAACGGATGTCAATTAAGAATCCTAAGGATACGTTTTTATACTTAAAGCTATTATAAATACCGCCAATCCATTTTGGGTTAATATTGCCGATAACATTAGTTGTACTTGATGTTATTTTATAATATCCATCTGCACCAATAACTTTTTGTCCGTTTGCGTTATAGACATAATCTTTGCCCTGAATGGTACCATACGGCTGGCCTAAAGTAGCATTAACACTTATACCAGCCTGAAAGCTAGCTAATTGCAAATTTCTACTATCATTATACAATTCCAAAACCTTACTGTCATTTTTTGTCCAATTGACATTAATGTTCCAAGAAAAATTTTGTGTTTTAATCGGCGAACCATACAATGAAACCTCGACACCATTATTTCTTATCACGCCAGCATTAACATAGGTATTGGTAAATCCTGTTGCAGCAGAAACCGCAACTGGTATAACTTGATTTTTTGTTTTTGTTAGGTAATATGAAGCATCAAAACCAATGCGGTTATCCAAAAATGCCATCTCTAAACCAATCTCACTGCTTTCAGTCTTTTCGGGTTTCAATGAAGGATTATTTGTAGTAAAAGGATATGCAAATAAAATGCTTGATCCAAATAGATTTTGAGAGGTATAAACATTTTTGGTACTTCCCCAAGGTGCATCGTTTCCAACTGTAGCATAGTTGACACGTAGTTTTCCAGATGATATCCAGTCAACTTTATCCTTTAGCTGCTTAGAGAACAACCAACTGCCAGCAACCGAATAATAGTTATATGCATTTCCGCCTTCCGGAAGTGTAGAAGATTTATCTCTTCTAAAAGTACCCTCTAAGGTTAAAAATTCATTATAGGTCAGGGTAGCTCCACCAAAAAATCCGTCAACTTCTCTAGGCTCATATCTTTCTATAGGGGCTGCTACGGCACCAACAGAATTAGAAATACTATAAAGCCCAGGCACAATGAGGCCACCATTTGTTGTGGAAAAAACGCTATTCAACAAACTCTTTCTGATATTACCCCCAAGCAATGCTTTCAAATTAAGGTTCTTCGTTACATTTTTATCAAAGTTTGCGATAAGGTCAAAATTTGTTTCGTTGAACGACCTGTCCGTGCGGGCATAAGAAGCTGCTCCCTTACTTCCTACAGCAACCCTTTCTTCCTGAAATTCATTGTAAGTATCTAAAGAAACACGTCCGAGAATATTTAGCCAATCAGTTGCCTTATAATTTAAAGACGCATTCCCAAAAATCCTGCTCCTTGTATCATTTTCATAATTCTGGTACCTTGTCCAATAATAATTATCAGTATATTTAGCCACAAGGCCTTCAGGTGAAGAAGGGTCAGACCAATTCCATGTAACATTTTGCTTATTTCTAAAGTAAGCATCCTTTTGAGCCATCATATCAACATTGGTTTGATACCATTGCCTAAAATTTTGGTTCACATTTAAGCCACTATATCCTGACCCATATCTGCCCAAACCCTCAACTTTTGAGTAATTCGCAAGTGCCGATGCGGTTAACCGATCGGTAATTTGGTACGTAGAGCCAAAATTCAATATATTTTTAATGATTTTACTATTGGGTAACGTTCCGCGGTCATCACTTCTGGTATAGCCAAGTTTGATTGCCCCTTTATCGGATGCGCCATCAAATATTATATTATTGTTATTAGAAATTGCTGTTTCATAAAATGTTGATGGATTATTTGCGGCAGCCACCCATGGTGTTTTTTTCTTATAATTAGGAGAGTATGGATCAAAGGCATCCCATTGATACACCAGTAGGTTTGGATCAAATTTAGCCCCGTAAGATGCATCTTCAGAAGTTGGAACAACCCTCTCCTTAACACCATTACCCTGAACATCAATCAATAAGAAGCCATCTCCGCTTTCGTATCCACTTGAATACCCGGCACCATACTCAGTTTGATACTTCGGGAAAGTTGATTTGTCAATTGTTCCGACGGTTAAGCCACTATTAATTGTAATCCCCATACCTTTACTCTTCCTGCTTTTTGTAGTAATCATAATTACACCATTCGCTCCTCTGGAGCCATAAAGCGCACTCGCTGCAGCTCCTTTAAGCACGTTAACCGATTCTATATCGTCAGGATTGATATCTGCTGCCGCATTTCCATAATCATAACCACCCCTCCCTCCTTGCTGGTTAGTAGAGTTATTGTTTGAATTGTCGACCGGAACACCATCAACTACAAATAACGCCTGATTATTCCCTATTAAAGACTTATTTCCTCTGATTACGACATTAGTTGACCCACCAATTGCATTGCCTTGAATAATCTGCAAACCAGATACTTTACCTGATAGAGCAGACGCGGCGTTTGATGACCGTGTTTGTGTAAGTTCTTCGCCTTTTACCTGCTGCGCCGCATAAGATAATGTATTTTTCTTCCTAACCTGGCCCAAAGCGGTTACCACAACTTCATCCAAAGCCTTAGCATCTGAAGATAAGACAGCATTGATTACATCTGAACTTCCAATCGGTTTGGATTGAGTGGCAAACCCGATTGAAGAAAATACAATAATTTTAGCGTCCGGTGAGACTTTAATGGAGAACTTTCCGTCAGCATTAGTTGAGGTGCCCCTGTGGCTCCCTGAATTTTTACGCTTACTCCAGGGATTGGCAGTTTGTCTTCTGAAGACGTAACTGTTCCATTGATTGTTCGATCCTGTGCCAATGCCGCTAGTGCAAAAAACATACAGATGAACAAACTCGGTAGAAGTTTTTTCATTGTTTTAAATAGGTTAGTTAATGATTCGCCTAATTTAAGCGTTGAGATTCAGGTTAAAAAGCTTTTTTTAACAAGTTTTAACAAAAAAGCACCAAAAAAAATCAAACACTTGATATTCAGACCACTAAAAAGCGTTAATTTTCTTTCTTATCGAGAAATAAACAGCTAAAAAACACTTATCTAATGGTTTTTTTCACAAAAAAGATTATTTTTTTGTGAAAAAAATGAAATTTAACTAAAAAACCACACCAACCACACCCAATTATAACTAGAATACTTTATTTCTATTAAAAATAAACAACGCAAAGAGATAAACAACCAGATATTTGCTTAAAATATATAGAATATTGCGATAATATCAGAAAAATAGCGAGAAAACCACAACCTTATGGAGAAAACAAGCTATATATTGCATGCACTAATAACGACAAAATAAGATATTCCCGAAAAGAGTCTTACCACCTTCCCAAAAATTCCTGAAAAGCGGGTCGTTAGCCAAATAAACTACTTGGCCTCGCCCGAAATCTTGTACACCAATAAGGAGTCCGGTTTTAAGGTCTTCTCTTGCTTTTTTGCCAACTACACCAGCCATTAAGCTTTTTTCGTTAATTAAACCCACGTTCCAGCCTTTAACAAAAGGCTCATAAACCTTGCGGTCTGTTTTTAAACTGTAGTAGGTTTTACCCAAGCCGTAAGAAAACGGGTGACTAGCATCGAGGTTGATCCGATAAATTGCACCTGGTATGGTCGTTTCGAAATCGTCTCTGTCCTTATCCTTGAAAAGAAGTTTGTTCGCTTCAGGCTTTTCGTCCTTTTTTACAACCGCTTCCTTCTTTTTAATATCAAATCCTTTTTTCTCGAATACACTTTCGATTGCATCTTCCATCAAAATCAATCTTCCTCCTTTATTTAACCAGGCCGTTAAACCATCACCTATAAAAGGGCTATAACTTCCATCTGGCAAAACCAAGGTGTTTACTTTATTAATATCCAGGCTATTCAGATCTTTAGCATTAATAATGATTGGCGAAAGATTTAAATCGTGCTCAAGAAAAAACCAAGCTTCGCCAAAAGCGAGAGAAGAAACCTCCATGCCAGATACAATGGCAATTTTGGGCTGTTTTAACAATGGATAAACATTAGAACCAAAATCTTTCCCTTTTTCTACAAAACCACTGCTAACGGCCTGGACTGGCCTGTTCAAGGTTTTGGTAATCGATGCAAGCTTATCTTTTATCCCTCTTACCAGTCTTTCGTTTTCCGCCCTCAACACAATTAGGGTTCCGGCAGGATAATCTTTACCGTTTACAGCAAATGGCTGATCGGCCTGTCTAACTTTTATATTTTCTTTTTGCAACGCAGTTAAAACCTGAACATCTTCGCTTGTTCCCCAGCTAAACAACCAGGCTAAGGGTTTCTCCACCTCGTTATTGATTATTTTTGGTTCTTCAATCGCTGAATACTTCCCTTTTATACTTTCTTTACTGGCATAAGCCTTTAATCCGTACACATAGGGAAGGGCCCAGGCGGTAATATCATAAGTGTTAGAATCGGTTACAAGGGTTTGGGGCTCTAATAAAACATTGGCCAAAACTGCTCTTGGCTGCTGAATATTAACAATTAAATCGTTACGGGCGATGCTAAAATTTTCTTCCTTTTGGGTATCATAATCGTACCCCCTTCCGGTTTTATCACTACCAAAGGCAAATTCGATTTTATTTTTAGTTAGCAGTTCTGCCAATCTTTTTAAGCGGGATAAATTAGTCGCTTTTATGATATAACTTTTATAAACGCCCGGACTATTGGCTAATTCCTGCTGGAAATATTTTTTATATTCCTCTAATAATTTATTATGGTTTAAAGAGGTTACTTCAAGGGTCGACATCCCCGTTGTAAAGTGGTGTGCTATACGGTCTTTTAGGGTTAGCGTATCACCGTCATTGGTTACCACAGATAATCCAGCCCTGATTCCGCCCTGTTCATAGGTCATGCCGATTGATCCATTATATAAAGGATAAGTATCGCCATAGGAGGGGTATAGCAAATCGAAACGCTCTTTGGTGAAGTACTGCCAGCCTTCTGCATCAAAATATTTGGCATTATTCTTACCTACCACCACCTGGAAGCTTTTTTGCCAAGGTGTAATATCTTGGTGAACCGGCTCTGCCGCCGGTGCGAAATAGTAAGGCTCATTATAACTTTGCTCATGAAAATCGACATGCACCTGAGGCATCCATTGGTTGTATAGCGCTAACCTTTGCTGACTTTCAATTTGGGTTTGCCAGGCCCAATCTCGGTTTAAGTCGAAATAATAATGATTTGGTCTACCGCCCGGCCATGGCTCGATGTGTTCTCTTGACAAGGGATCAGAATTGGGTGTTTTTCCCACCACACTATTAAAGTAATTCACATAACGGTCTCTTCCATCGGGGTTTAAACAAGGGTCAATCACCACCACTGTATTTTTTAACCAATCTGTTGCAGGTTTATTATTGCCCGAAACTAAGGTATAAAGCATCTTCATGGAAGTTTCAGTAGAATTTGCCTCATTACCATGTACATTATAACTTAACCAAAGTATAGCGGGCTGATTTGTTAAATCGACACTATTATTATTCGTGCCCGTTGCCAAAACTAAATTGTTATTCCTAATCTGTTCCAGTCTAGTTATATTTTCTGCAGAAGAAACAACTGCCGCCATCAGCGGCCTGCCCTCATTGGTTTTACCATATTCTATCAATTTGACATTCTTTGGAGCTGCTGCAGCTGTTTGCCTAAAATAATCGACTACTTTATGGTGAGGAGTGAAGTGTGCGCCTAACTCATATCCCAAAAAATCATCGGGACTTTTTATTTGGCCATAAACACTTAGATTAATGAATAATGCAATGCAAAACAGAACGTATCTCATGAAAAATTAATTGTTGAATCAATTATACATAAAATAATCTTGATTTTGAGCAGCTGCGTTTATATCATTTTTGTGGTTAAATCACTATAAAAACGGATACCAAGGCCCAAAAAACAAAAAAGGCAACCCGAAAATCGGATCGCCTTTTAAAAAAATTAGTTGGCCCACCAAACCTTAGTAGAGGTAGCTATACTTTGCTGAGGTTGCGGGTTTGAAGTGATTTCTTGAGATGGATAAGGAAAACGTTGTGGAATATAAGGCTTAAAGGCATTTTGAACTACAGATAAGGCAGGATATCCTGTTCTTCGCCAGTCGTTATACACTTCAAGTGATAAAAAATCGGCAATGTATTTTTCGCCAATTATCGTTTTTAAAGGGGTAGTTGCATCAAGTGTTGCATGAGCAGCAAGATAAGTAGCCTTATCTGCAGCAGCTACCTTTAACATATCCATGTGTGCTCCAATCGCACTGTTATATATCGGCGTTGCTGCAGCGGCCCCTGATTTATAAAGTGTGGCCTCTGCTTTAATAAATAATGCTTCAGCATAAGTAGCCAGGAATACGGGAGCAGCTGAGCCACTATCATTCCCATCAATATACCCGCCATAAAATGTTCCTACAGTAGCGTATATGGTTGGGTCTGTGGCTGCCGCTGTACCACTCGTTCTACCAATATAATTGCTACCCGAACCTTGATTTGCTAAAACTGGCAATCTTGGGTCGTTATTCGCTTTTAAAATATTAACAAGATAAGATGACAAAACAACACCACCGGCACCTGGCAATGTATTTTGATACCAGGGATTTTCTGCTTTTGCCGTTCCTACATAAGTGATGGAAGCATTATCCGCATTTGAAGCGAAACCATTCTGTAGTGCTGCAAGGGCCAAATCGGCCTGGGTGGCAGCACTATAACCCGCCGCTTTACTCAAACGCAGATAATATCGAGCCTTAAGCGTATAGGCAAATTTCTTCCACGCACCTAAATTTCCGCCGTAAATAAAATCGTCAGAACCAATAGCTTTTCCAGATGATGTACTGCTTAGTTTAGCAATAGCATCATCAAGTGTACTTTGAATAACCTTATAGATACTTTCTTGGGAATCATATATTGGTTTTGTGCCATTTAGTGCCTGAAATGCCTGTGAATATGGAATGTCGCCCCATAAATCGGTACAAACAGCTAAATTATAGGCTAATAACACTTTGCCAACACCTGAATAAGCAGTACTACCTTTCTGATCGGCATTACTGATCAGGGTGCGTAAATTATAAAAGATAGCAGGATAAAGGTCAAAACTCCAGGTATTGTTTACATCTGTCGGGGTAATGCGATAAGTATCGATATTGGGTGATTCTTGATTTAGTGCCAGTTGTTGTGTCCAATAAGCTGTTGTAACCGATGGATAACCAGCGGCAATTTGCGTAGTGGTATAAAGCTCAACAGGAGATAAAATCAATGATTCCTGCACCTTTGTAGGATTATTGGGATCTTGATTGATATCCAAAAATTTTTTACAGCCCGTAAAAGAAAGCAGCAATACAGTGACTATTGAATAATATATAATTTTCATGGTTTTTCTAGATTAAAAGGTTGCTTTTATTGCAAAATTATAACTCCTGTTTGTTGGGGTAACAAAATTGGTAAAACTTGCGCCGTTACCCGTTCCATACAAACTCACTTCTGGATCAGATCCTGTATAATGAGGGGCGTAAACCCATAAGTTTCTGCCTGTGGCCGATATACTTAATCCTTTAAATGGTGTTCTCTTTAAAAAAGCCGGATTAAAGTTATAAGCCAATGTCACTTGTCTTAATTTATAATAAGTACCATCCTCTACGCCGGTTTCATCTACAACACTTTCATTATTTTGATAATACCCCTGATCGAGTTTAGCTACAGTTGTATTTACCGCCCCATCGCTTTCTCTAATACCATCAAATACTTTGGTCGCTGTCCTGTCTTCAGTTTTTTTGGTCGTTCCATAAAAATCTAAATAATGACCGTCTAAATTATAAACGTCACCACCATACCTCATATCGAATACGGCAGACAAGCTCAATCCTTTATAAGTGAAACTTGTAGTTAAACCTGCATTCCATTTTGGTGTTGTATTTCCAATTACACCAAGTTGATCGTCAATAATCGGATATCCATTATCATCGATCAATAATTTACCATCGCCGTTTCTTTTATACCTCGAACCATATATTACACCGTAAGGTTGGTTTTTATAGGCAAAAATACCTGGGTTTGTAAAGCCTGCAAATTGTATATTCTCCAAGCCCTGGCCAATTTCTGTAACTTCATTCTTTATTTTCGAGAAATTAAGACCGATATTCCACGTAATATCTTTCGTTTTAATAGGAGTACCATTCAAGACTAATTCTATACCCTTATTATACATGCTTGCCGCATTGATGGTAGCAGCATTAAAACCTGATGATGGCGTAATTGGAGTAGTGGTAATTAAATCAACACTTTTTTTGTCGAAATAGGTAGCTTCTATACTTAATCTACTTTTAAACATTTTTAGTTCAATCCCTGTTTCGAACTCTTTTAATCCTTCATTTTTAAGATTTGGATCACCATAAGTATTGGTTAGCAAAAATCCATTTTGACCTTGATAAGGAAATTCTATATTCGAAATTACTGGATGTACATAAGTGGTATTTAAAGCATATGGCCCTACGTTATCGTTTCCTACATAAGAATAAGAAACCCTGATCTTACCAAAATTTAAAACGTCATTATCATCTAAATGAAGCGGTTCGGTAAATATAAATGCAGCAGATGCAGAGCCATATGGATAATAATTTTTATCCTGGCTTAAAACCGAAGTACCGTCATAACGCCCTGTTAACGACAAAGATATCATCCTTTTATACTCGGTTGTTAATTGTGCATAATAACCAATTTTTCTTTTAGTATAATTATTTATAGAAGATATTTGAGTGGAAGCATTATTGATGTTATAAAAATCATTAACAGATAAGCCTACACCCTTATCAAACACAACCCGTTGAGAGTTACTTAGAATGTTGTTCCCCAAAAGTATGCTAGCAAACCAATCTTCATTAAAGTTCTTTTTGGCCTCTACAATAATGTCATTATTAAACTGTTTGTAATTTATTTCACGGTTATACATTTTGCCATCTGCAGACTCTCCACCTACTATCCCTGGTGCCTCATGGTAGTTACTGTTATCATTGTAAATGTCAGCACCACCGCGTTCAGTTATGGTTAACCATGGCAAAGGATTATAATTTACTGTAAGTACAGGTAAAAAACGGTTAACTGCAGATACAAACTTAGTATTATCTACCAACCAATATGGATTGTTCCTGGCCGCTCTGTATACACGCTGTGATCCATCTGGATTTGTAGTTGGGAACGGATTCCATGAGATAGGGGCCGCATAAACAGTCCAATAAGGACTAGCCAATCCATTACCTTCCGCCAAGCGGTCATTTACAGAATTAACATAGTTAAACTGCCCGGTAACAGTGATATCTTTTGTTATTTTATTCGAAAATTTCGTAAATAATGAATGTCTTCCAAAATCCGTAGACGGTACCGTTCCATTCGTTTTTAGATAGGAATAAGAAACTAGATAAGTAGAATTGTCTGTTGAACCATTTACCGCTAAGGTATTATCTGTGGTAAAACCTGTTTTAAAGAACTCCTTTCTTGGATCATGTTTCTCAACAGGTTGTCCATTTACCATTAAACCATCAATAAGTGGTCCCCATGAAGATGAACTTAGCTGACCATTATTTCCATCAACATAAACGCCCTTACTGCCTTGAGCATATTTGTCTTGAAATTCTGGCAAAATAGGATTATCAAAAGTGACGCCAGAACTTAGGGTTACCGATGGCTTTCCTTTACCGGTTTTAGTCGTTATAATTACAACACCTCTTGCTGCAGCAGCACCATACAATGCACTTGCCGCTGCACCTTTTAATATCGTTACGCTTTCTATAATATTCGGATCAATATCAATGGCACGGTTTGATGTTCCTCCGGCACTTAATGCACCATCTGGATTACCAGCCTCAGAATTATCAATCGGCACACCATCCAGAATAAAAAGGGCTCCGTTTTCTCCTGTTAATGAAGTATTACCCCGGATTACAATTTTTGATGACCCCCCTGCCGCGCCGCTGGAGTTTGTAATCTGAACACCGGCAACTTTACCAGCTAAGGCATTAACCAGGTTATTTTCTTTTGCATCTACCAAAGCACCTCCGCTAACTTCCTGGGTAGAATAGGTTAGTGTGCGTTTCTCTCTTTTTATGCCTAAAGCTGTAACAACCACCTCACCTAAAACTTTAGAATCAGTAACCAGCACAACATTAATTACGTTAGAAGCGCCGATATTAACGGTTTGCGTTGAAAATCCGATAGATGAAAATTGTAAACTCTTTGCCCCTGATGAAGTTTTCAGTGAAAACTTCCCATCTGCTCCAGTTGACACGCCTATATTAGTGCCGATTACCTTAATACTTACCCCAGGAATCGGTGTACCATCTTCTTTAGCGGTAACCGTACCCGTAATGGTTCTCTCTTGTGCCATTGCAACAGATACAAATAGCAACAGGATGAACAAACTTTGTAGTAGTTTCTTCATGATATAAATTAGTTTAGTTAATAATGATCGAAAAGTGATGCTAAAAAACAGACGCAATTCGTTTATAAACAATGAAAGTAGCGCCTTTTGAAAGGAAATTGATGAAGAAATAATGAAGATTAGAAAAAGAGTGCTTTATTTGGGCTTGATTCGTAATTTTACTTTCGCAATTTATTTAAAATGACAAGTACAGAAACCCTTTATCAGCATTACTTAAGGCACAACGTTATTTCTACCGATACCAGAAACATTACCCCTGATTGTATTTTTTTTGCGCTTAAAGGAGATCTTTTTAATGCCAACGAATTTGCCGCTCAAGCAATTGAAAAAGGCGCAGCTTATGCTGTTATAGATGAAGAAAAGTATGCTACAAACAATCAGTGCCTGCTGGTTGAAGACGTGTTAAGCACTTTGCAGGATCTGGCACGCCATCACCGTAAACAACTTAGTATTCCGGTTATTGGCTTAACAGGGAGCAATGGTAAAACAACGAGTAAAGAGTTGGTAAATGCGGTTTTAGCAGAGCGATATAAAACCTTTGCCACCTTCGGTAACTTAAACAATCATATCGGCGTTCCATTGTCTATATTATCCATTACGGATGATGTGCAGATTGCAGTAATCGAGATGGGTGCCAACCACCAAAAAGAAATAGAACTGCTCTGTACCATTGCGCAGCCTACCCATGGCATCATTACCAATGTGGGCATGGCCCATTTAGATGGCTTCGGCGGATTTGAAGGCGTAAAAAAGGGAAAGGCTGAGCTTTACGCCTATTTAAAAGAAACCCATGGTTATACTTTTATCAATAGAGACAATCCATACTTGCTTGAAATGAGCAATGCCGCAGGCTTGAATAAACTGATTTATTATGGAACAGAAAACGGCAATACCATTAAAGGGGAGTTAAAAAGCAGCGATCCATTTATCGAAGTGGATTGGACCAACCATGACGTTTCTTCTTCAGTCAAAACCAATTTAACAGGAAGTTATAACTTCGAAAATATTTTGGCAGCCATCTGTATTGGTGATTTTTTCGACATGAGCCCTGAAGAGATCAACACCGGTTTATCGAATTATCAGCCGAAAAACAACCGTTCTCAATTAACCAAAACAGAAAAGAATACTGTAATCTGCGATTTTTATAATGCAAACCCAAGCAGCATGACCGCTGCACTGAAAAATATCGCAGTATTATCGGCTGATAAAAAGACTGCCATTTTGGGTGATATGTTCGAATTAGGCCCTGAGTCACCTGACCAGCACGAACTTATTGCAAAGCAAGCTAATGAAAGTGGTTTAGACCAACTCATTTTTATAGGGAAGGATTTCTTTATATTTAAAGACAATTTTAAAGGTACATTTTTCGAAACCCCGGCCGAGGCCGCCACTTACTTACAGGAAAATCCGGTTCGGGATCATTTAGTACTGCTAAAAGGATCAAGAGGAATGAAACTGGAAAGTTTGCTGCAGTATTTATAGCCCTTTCTTCTAAAAGAAAAGCTGTCTCAAATTGAATTGTATTCTTATCAAAACTTTATTCACCTTACGTCATTCTCGCGAATGCGGGAATCTTAATGTGTGCTTCCATTAGCATTAAGATTCCCAATCAACCTGATAGCTACCGGGTTGGAAATGACGATACGTCTAAATATAATTTTCACTGGAACAATTATATTTATTTGAGACAGCTAATTAATTTAAATATTGTTAAAACGTACAGGCAATTTTTCCGTAAACATACCTGCCATTAAAGCCAAACTGACTAACGGCTCTTGAGTACAAAAATCTACCATTCGAGGTGTTGTCTAATCCCCCAGAATAATTACTGGCAGCGTCTCCGCTCAAATTATTTTCATTATTACGTGGATTGATATATAATCTATCAGGATAAACATCAAAAATATTATTGGCTCCTACCGTAACAGACCAGGTTTTGCTTGCGGCGTAACTTACAGAGAAATCAGTTATCCATTTCGGGGCAAAAGTTTGATCCAATTGAACTGGTAAACCATTGGCAGGGATATTTGGATCGATGGCATTTAAATAAGTAACCTCTCCAAAACGGACTGTTCTTGCCACGAATGATAATTTACTTACATTATAGGTTGCGGTAATATTTAACTTGTTTTTAGGTACGGAACTTTCGAAACGAGAGCGTTCCAAACGATCGAATAATTTAGCCTTTAAAGTTGGATCACTTTCAATTTTGTCAGAGCCCTGAATACTCCTCACCACGGTTTTGTTTACATTTCCGGCAACACTTAAAATTAAGCTGCTTTTTGCACCTAAATTGAACCTATTGGTTAAAACCACATCTATCCCGGCAGTATTGGTGGTAATGGCATTGGTAAAAAACTGTACGCTGTTAATTTGTGCCGTTGGATCTACCGTGTTTAAAATCTGGTTCACCACACCTGTTGGCACTAAAACCCCGCCAGAACGCTCGCGGGCATATTGGCTGGAGAAAACAATACGATCGCTGATATCAATGTTATAAGCATCAACGGTAAAAGTAAAGGTTTTGGCTATTTTGCCTGCTAAGCCTAAACTTCCCGATTTAGAAATTTCAGGTTTTAATGCACCAACACCAAATTGGGCAACAATAGGGTTTGCATTATTTACTGTTAAAACCTGGGTTGCGTTTGTGCCAACAAACTGTGTACTCTCGTTATTAAAGTATTGTTGGTGTAATGAAGGAGCCCTAAAGCCGGTTGCATAAGCTCCCCGCAATGAAACATCTCCAAAAAGCTTAATCTTACCTGTAAATTTATAAGAGAAGTTTGAACCAAAATCACTGTAGTTTTCATAGCGGCCAGCGGCTTCTAAGGTTACCCTTGATCCAAATTCAGCTTCTAAATCGGCATAGGCTCCAACATTATGCCGCGATTTATCCAGCGCATTGCTAGGCTTAAAACCAGGAAATACCTGTGCGCCAGATGCAGTAGGGGATGTTCCGATCAACCTTCCACCATTTGAATAGGATAACAGCTCGCCTTCTTTGATCTGATAGTTATCTATTCTAAATTCTCCCCCAAAAGCAGTATTTAACGAAGTTAAAAATCCACCGTCAAAAGTGTGCTTTTTGCTTAAATCAAGATTACTGGTGTTCTGTCTGAATAGTAACTCTCCAGCATAAAATGAAGTAGGGCTTGTACCTGTTGGTAAAGAGGCATTTACCGTGTTGTCAATATTAAACTCAATGGTATTCTCTCCACTTGTATTACTTAGGTCGTAATCCCAGGTGCCTATTTTACCTCTTAAACCTGCAGAAAATGAATAATCATTGATTTTGGTATCGATAAATGGTAAAAACCCGTTAGGGTAGATCGACAAATCTATCTGAGTAGTTTGTGTTGGCAAACGATAAAAACCCGCTGCACTACCCGTTTTATGGGTAAAACCTGCTGCATAATACAATTGGGTAGTTTTACCAAAATTGAACTGCCCGTTTAAAAACCCTCCACCGTTTTTGGAGTCAGAATTACCTACACGCATGTTGTTTCTATCTAAACCATTTGCTGCAGCCCTGGCGTCATCGGCAGCTTTTAAACTGGCAAAACGGGCCTGAAAATCGGCTTCTGTTTCTGTCGAACCCTTAGTTGGATTTGCAGAATACAATAATGGACGGGTATCTAAACCACCCCGGTTCGTATAGCCCCTTTGGAGGTATTGTGCCGCAAAATTAATGAAACCTTTGTCGTTTTTAAATGCCCAGCCTTTGCTAAAATCAACCTGAAAAGTTCTGCCATCGCTAAAATCGCGTCCTAAGGCACTTGAAGAAGATTGGCCAAAAGAGGTAGAGAAACTATAAGGCGTTACCTTTTTTAACACAATATTGATTACCCCGGCAATAGCATCCGAACCGTACTGCGCCGCAGCACCATCACGTAACACCTCAATGCGTTCTATCGCCGAAACCGGGATAGAATTTAAATCGGTTCCAACAGAACCCCGTCCGAAAGTACCATTAATGTTTACCAATGCTGTAGTATGCCTGCGTTTTCCGTTTACCAAAACCAAGACCTGATCTGGTCCTAAACCACGTAAAGATGCCGGATCGATGTGATCCGTTCCATCAGAAACGGTTTGTCGGTTAGAGCTAAAAGATGGCGCTACAAAGTTTAAAATCTGCGTTAAATCTGTCTGCGCAAATACTTTAACGTCTTTTGTAGAAATCAGATCAACGGGGACCACACTTTCGATGTTCGTTCTTGGTGTTGATCTTGATCCGACCACAACTACATCACTTAAAAGTTCTTTCGCATCCTGCAGTACAAAATCCATCGTTTTTACAGTATTATCAATCTGAACGGCTACTTCAGCTGTTTGGTAACCAGTAAAAGAAATCCGGACTTTATAAGCTCCTGCTGACGTAAATTTTAAGGCATAGAGCCCATTTCCATCGGAAGATGTTCCAATTTTTGAGCCAACTACCTGAATAGTTGCACCAGGTATAGCCAGGCCGGCCGAATCTGTAACTTTACCTTTTAAGCCTTGCGCAAATAATTGGGCCGACGTTAGAAAAAGGAGAATAGCGAGGGTGTTTTTGAATAAAATTCTTATCATAGTGTATAGGTTTATAAACAATAATAACAATTTTATCACACATTCTCACACAATAACTACCTGATAAAGAACAAAGTACTAAAAAAGTACCCTTTTCATGTAAATAATTAAAGACAAACGATCGAAAAAATGCAAAAATTAAATCCCAGGCAAGAAATAAACAAATTATTGAGCCAAATCAACTAAAACACCGACATCACTTACCTCCAAAAGTGGATTATCGCGCATATTCTGCTCAATTTCGATTTCAAACTTGCCATTTCTCGGAAAATGATAATTGGTTAGCATGGGTAAACTATAGCTGAACACGTTTCCAGAACCACTACCCAACCATTCGCCATCATTTTTAGCCAATTTATATTGATAACGTTTGGTTATCATTTTTTTACCATCCTTAAAATGGGCAAGAATAAATATATTGGCGTATTTATAATCTGCGGTATGCCTTAGCTTGAAATAAATATTATAGGCTTTGGTATTGTCTTTTATTTCAAATGCTGTCGAAATATGATTACGGTAAGTCCACCTGCGATTGGCAATTTCTACATTGCTATCAATTACGCTGGCCGTGCAGCCAACAAATAATGTAACCATCAATAAAAAGCCAAGCAAAATTATATGCTTTTTATTCAGCAGCAGGTTTATTTTCTGAACCATTATTATTGTTTCGGCGGTTGTTATTTTTCCTACGGTTATTTCTATTCTTATTTTTGCTCTGCTCTGGCTTAACACCCTCTGCCGCTACACTTCCTTCAGCTTTTACTACAGACTTTTGTGCTTGTGGCTGCTGTTTTTGCTTATTGTTTTGAGGTTTTGGTCCATTAACATGCTGTGGTTTCGGAACAGTCTGTTGGGGCTTTTGACCTGCATTTTGCTGCGGTTTTGATCCGTTAGGTTGTTGTTTTCCGCCTTGTTGAGCTTTCTGTGCACCATGTTGAGGCTGCTGAGCTCTGTTATTAGCTCCAGCGTTCTTTTCTCCGGCTGGTACTCTTTCCCTTCTATTTTGATTATTGTTGCGGTTGTTTTTCTGGTTATTGTTTTTATTCTGGTTGTTTTTGCCACGAGAACGTTCGTCTAAGCGGGTTAAACTATCCTGACCAACTACATTTTCATAATCGAAAGATTTTTCTATTACCACAGGCACAGCAACCTGTACGGCTTCTTCTTTTAAATTAGGTGCTTTTTTGCCTGCTTTGTTCATGGCCATGATTTCTTTTACCCTGGCTGCTTTAACCGGAATCCAGTTTTCATCGCCCTGGTAACTAAACCACATAATTTTTTTGAAAATATCTGTCTTTTGATGACGAGCATAACCCGCTTCTGTATCCAGGTTTTCAATCCTGTCCGGAATATCCTTTAATGCATCTAAATAGGTATCAAGCTCATAGTTTAAACAGCATTTTAATTTACCGCACTGGCCAGCAAGCTTTAATGTATTTAACGAGAGGTTCTGATAACGCGCCGCAGCTGTAGAAACTGTTTTAAAATTAGTTAACCAGGTAGAGCAGCATAATTCGCGGCCGCAGGAGCCAATCCCACCTAAACGGCCAGCTTCCTGGCGCATCCCGATCTGGCGCATTTCAATTCTGATACGGAAACTCTCCGCCATTTTTTTAATCAGCTCACGGAAATCCACACGTCCATCGGCAGTATAAAAAAATGTTGCTTTGGTTTTATCAGCCTGGTAATCTACATCACTGATTTTCATCTGCAAACGGAGATCGAGCGCCAGTTTACGGGCTTTATGCATGGTTTCCCATTCCATCCCTTTGGCGGCATTCCATTTCTCCACATCAGCCTCTGTAGCCTTACGGTAGATTTTTTTGGTTACCTGATCAAGCGCAGTTTTGCGGCGTTTCATCTGGATACGCACCAATTCACCCGTAAGCGAAACGTGCCCTACATCAAAACCACCAGTTGGCCCTTCAACGGCAACAAGTTCCCCAATTTCGAGGTAAATGTTATCGTTATTGAGGAAAAACTCTTTACGTGAGCCTTTAAATTTGATTTCTGTAACCTGAAAAGGTTTATAATTAGAAGGCATATCCAAATTAGACAGCCAATCGTGAACTTCCATTGTTTGGCAACCACCGGTGCCGCATGAGCCATTACTTTTGCATCCATTAGGGGTGCAGCCACCACCTGTTGAACAACTTCCACATCCCATATTAATTGTATATATATTGAGTCCCCGCAGGGAGCGTTTTAAACTTGATAATTTTTACCAATTGTAAAGATACATCTAAAAACAGAATTTTCGGGTTTGCGTTTCTTTCAATGTGGTAATGTGCCTTTTCCAGTTCGCCAATTATGGCCTCTGCCATGGGCAAGGTAAGTACATGTGTGCTGAGTTTTTTGGCCGTTTCGAAGGTTAGGGGAGGTAATTTCACCAACTCTTCGGCTCCGCTCAAAATTAAACAGCATTCGCGTAAATAATTTACGCCATATTTTAAAAAATTCTTCTGGTTTTCTCTTCCCCACTTGGCTGCTTCATCGGTAAAATCGATCAGGTCGGGCACTTTATTGCCAAATCCCATCCTCAGCCAGGCCGTAAATGTACCAGAACTATCGCTTTGCGTATCTGCTGCCAGTGCTTTTGCTTCAATTAAATTTCCATCGGCGAGAAATGAATAATCAATAGCCTGATGCTCGCTTAATCCACTCGCATTTAATAAATATCCTGTTACCTCTTCCGACGAAAGTTTTGGGATTTTCACAATTTGCGTTCTGGATAAAATGGTAGTTAAAATCTGATCCTGACTTTGGGCGATTAAAATAAACAAAGTATTTGCAGGCGGTTCTTCAATTAATTTCAGCAAAGCATTTCCGGCTTTATCCAAATATTCGGGCAACCACATAATCAAAACCTTGGTTTCGGCCTCAAAAGCCTTATAACTTAGCTTCTTAATAATATCGTGGCATTCGGCAATGTTAATGTTAGCCTGTTTATTGGCAGCATCGAGTTTAGAGCGCCAGATATCCATATCGAAATAAGGATCGTGCATTAACATGCCCCGCCATTCTTCCAATACATCAACGGCCGTTTTTACACTTGCCGAGGCAAAAAAAGGATAGGAGAAATGCAGGTCGGGATGAATTAAACGTTCGTATTTTCTACAGCTCGAACATTCGCCACAACTATCATTTTCGCCTTTATTGAGGCAATTGATGTATTGTGCATAGGCAATAGCCAGCGGTACAGCGCCAGAACCAGCAGGCGACAAAAATAGTTGCGCATGGCTAATGCGGTTTTCTTTAACCGTTTGCACCAATTGTTGCTTCACTCTTTCCTGTCCGATGATTTCTTTAAACTGCATTTGGTGCAAAATAAGAAATAGATATGAGATTCACACATTCGTCATTACGATCTTACTTTTGAAACACATTTTTTAGTGTTAAATGTTAAATAAAGCTCATAACTTCTGTAGCTTATCCGGTCAATATTATTTTGAAAAGCAAGGTCTTGTGCGTTTCGGTTCCGAAAGCCCTGCTATCTCTTCAAGTCCTCGCTACGCTGCGGGCTTTTCGTTCTATCAGGTTTATTTAACTAAATCAGTAATTCTTCGGAAATAAACCTTTAAAACCAGAATATCCAGATATAATATGCTCACCAACTTCACCCAAACCGTACAGGCCTGAATCAACTAAACCTGATGGGAGAGCGGACATCCTACAGCAGGACCGTATATACCCAAGTACTACAGGCTTTGCTTTACAAAAAATGAAACCATCAATTTTTACCATAAACAACATACGCGTTGCCTCAACATTAATCTTGGTTTATTGATTATTTCAAAAACCTTACCTTTGGCTTTTATTTTTTAAACGGGACTAAACGCTTTGCACCAAACACCCTACGCTTAATTATTTTTATGGCACGTATCCTCGCATTTGATTATGGAACCAAACGCATCGGCATTGCGGTAACTGATCCTTTGCAGATTATTGCAACAGGGCTTGACACCGTGCATCCGAAAGATGTGATCGAGTATGTTAAAAAGTACATGCTTACCGAGCAGGTGGAGGCTTTTGTACTCGGCGATCCTAAACAGATGGATGGATCTCCATCCGAATCCGCACAACATGTAAAAGGTTTTGCTACACTGTTAAAAAAATCATTCCCTGATATCCCAAGGCACTGGGTTGATGAGCGTTTTACCTCTAAGCTTGCCCATCAGGCCATTATGCAGAGTGGCTTAAAAAAAAATGGACAGAAGGGATAAAGATAGGGTTGATACCATTGCCGCAACCATCATTTTACAATATTTTATGGAAAGTAACCGTTTATAACCAACAAATGAGCCTGATAAACGACGATTTACAAGATTTATTAATTGCCTACTGCGAACCTGAAAGCGAACTGCTTCAACAGATAGATCGCGAAACTAACCTTAAAGTTTTAATGCCCCGTATGCTATCTGGCCACTATCAGGGCCGGGTTTTGAGCATGCTCAGCAAAATGATCTCCCCTAGAAGGATTTTAGAAATCGGCACTTTTACCGGTTATGCCACTTTATGCCTTGCTGAAGGATTAACCAAAGATGGCATATTGTATACGCTGGATATTAATGAAGAATTGGAAGATATGGTTCGCCATAACTTTGCCCAATCTGCATTTAATGATCAGATCAACTATATCCTTGGCGATGCTACCACTACAGTAGCGGGTTTAGATGAAGTTTTCGATATTGTTTTTATCGATGCCGACAAGAAAAACAACGGCACCTATTACGATCTTATTTTTGATCGCGTTCGCCCAGGCGGGATTATTATTGTTGATAATGTACTATGGAGTGGAAAAGTACTTCAGGAGAAACAGGATAAAGACACCAGAAATATTACTAGTTTTAATGATAAAATAGCTGCAGATGAACGGGTTGAGAAATTGATATTACCTGTTCGGGATGGTTTGTTTGTGATCAGAAAGAAATGATGATGGCGTATAGTTAATGGCTGATGGCCGATAAGCCAAAGTGATCAACCATTATACCATAGTCTATTAACCAAAAAAGAAATGAAGAAAATTTTTACTTTTTGTCTGCTCCTTTTAACAGCAATTATTGCGAAGGCACAAGACACAGAAGAATATATTGCAGCGCATGTAGAATATGCGCAGGGCTTAATGCACGATCATAAAATTCCGGCCAGTGTTATTTTAGCTGTTGCCATACATGAATCGGCTGCCGGAAGCAGTAAAATAGCACAACACCTTAATAATCACTTTGGAGTAAAAGGCCCGAACAACAATGCGGAAATACGGTCATCTTACCGCGATTATTTAAATGCGGATGAATCTTACAGCCATTTTGTAGAGATTATGGAAACCCGAGAGCCTTTTAATAATCTTTTTGAAAAATATGATCAATACGATTACAAAGGCTGGGCTTATGGAATCCGCCGCTGTGGCTACGCCAGAAGTAGAAGCTGGGCCAACCAGGTAATTGGCTTAATTAAAAAATACGAACTCTATCAATACGATGAGCGGCCAGAGGGATATGAAGAGCCAGTGTATGCAGCACCTGTTAGCCACCGAGCAAAAAACAGAAGAACAACAAAAAGTTATACCGTAAAATCTGGCGATAACCTGAGTATAATTGCCAAAAAGAAAGGCACAACCGTGAAGTCCCTCATGCAGAAAAACGGCATTAAAAAGGCAAACTTAAAACCAGGACAAAAATTACGGTTTTGAGCCATGAGTCCGAGGTCGAATCCAACAATTAGCTTTATTCAGTTTCACAATTAACCCGTTAACCGATTTAAACAATTAACCCCATATGCGTTCATATAACCATTACATCTTTATAGCAGCAATACTCATCTTTTTTAGCTCTTGCGGTACGCGGAAATTTTCTAAAAACAACAAACAGATCGAAAAGGCAGCCAACAAAGCCAATAACAATTCGTACAAAAGCTATAATACTTTAAGTTATATTGATGAGTTTAAGGGTGTGGCGGTAGAGGAAATGAATGCAAATGGCATCCCCGCAAGTATTACCCTGGCGCAGGGAATTTTAGAATCGGGCAGTGGAAATAGTGATCTGGCTAAATACGCGAACAACCACTTTGGGATTAAGTGTACATCGGATTGGAAAGGGAAAAACTATTTCCGGGATGATGACCAGAAAAACGACTGTTTTAGGGTGTATAAAGATGCCCGCGAATCTTTCAGGGATCACTCTGAATTTTTAAAACGCAAACGTTATAGTTTTCTTTTTCAGTTAGATAAAAACGATTACAAAAGTTGGGCGCAGGGGTTAAAAACAGCAGGTTATGCAACCAATCCAAAATATCCTGATCTGTTAATCAACACCATTGAAAAATACCAGCTTTACCAATACGATCAATCGGAAAACGAAAAACAGAAGATTGCCCGCGAAGATCGCGTGTTTTCAGAAATCAACCAGAATATCCCTCAGGAAAAAGCTAAATTTACACCAGTTGAAACTCCACCAGCAGGGGCTAAACCCATTCTTGCCGATGGTACTTATACCGTTGTTAAAGGAGATACGCTCTATAATATTGCAAAACGCTTTAATTTAACAGTCGATCAGTTAAAAATGCTGAATGAAATGAGTACGGATGCTATTAAGCTCGGTCAGATACTTAAGGTTAAATAATGTTAAGTACAAACATAGCCTGCCAGATATTTGTAGTTTTGTAGCTTAATGAAGTTTTTTATTCCCTTTATATTTGCTTTGGGCTTCACTACGTTGCTTCACGCACAAAATAAACCTGTGCAGGGAATTGTTATTGATAAAGAAACCAAACAGCGTTTGGCCAAGGTTTATATTTATAACATCCGTACAGGTGATGGTTTATACAACAATACGAAAGGCGAATTTAGCACCTTTGCACTACCGGGCGATACCTTGGTTGCAGCTTTATCAGGCTACGGTGTAGATACTATTGTTTTTAAAGGACAAACAGCCGCATACTTTCAGCTCAGATCACTAGGCATCAGATTGCGCGATGTAGTTATTCAGCAAAAAAAATTAAGCCCACAGCAGCAATACGAAAAAAATGTTCAGGAATATCGTTACCAAACCATGAAAGGAAGTAGTAAAGATTTATTGAATTTAGGCAATGGTGGTGTTGGTTTAGGTATCGATGCCATTTATAACCTATTAAGCAAACAAGGTAGAAATGCCCGTCACCTTCAAAAAATCCTCGAAAAAGATTATCGGGAAGAGTTGATTGATTATCGTTTCAATGCCAGCCTGGTTAGTCAGGTATTAGGTATAAAAGATGCTGAACTGACAGATTTTATGCAGCAATATCGGCCCACTTATCAATTTGTACTAGATGCAACAGATTATGCATTTAATCTTTTTATCAGGAATGCCTATAAAAGCTACAGGCTAAATCCCAAAGCCTTACAATTACCTGCATTGCCTAAAATAACGATCGATAAGTTGTGAAAGCGCCCATACTGATCGTTAAAAAACTTCCGGCAGCGGGTATGGCAATCTTTCCGTTTATCCTGCTAAAATCGGCAAAGCTTAAAAACGATCCGGAGATTATTAATCACGAGAAAATCCATCTGCGCCAACAGCTAGAATTACTTGTATTCCCATTTTATACCCTATACCTGCTTAACTATCTGATCAACCTGATCAGATACAAAAAACACGATCTCGCCTATCGGAACATTATTTTTGAGAAAGAGGCTTACGATTATGAAACCGACTTAAATTACCTAAAAAATGGCAATTGGTATGGTTGGATCAAAAAGATGTGAAACTGCTGCTTTCACTTTAGCTTCAATTGCCGTTCTGGTAATCATTTTGTTAAATGCTTTTTATCTCTAAAATTTTTCTTTTTCTTTGTAGATAATGAAGAACTGTTTAGCTGCCATAATCCTGATTCTAAGTTTCTGCTCTACAAAATTATATGCACAGGAAATTGATACTATTCCGATCAATACAAAAGACCTGAATATAAAGTTAAAGCGTAGTCCGTTGCCAAGCAGGCAGGGACCATTAAACTTTGAGCCTGTAAAAATTAAGCCTTTGGTGGTAAACGCTAAGATTAATTACTGGAAAACAAGAACCAACATCGGCATCAATATTAACCAGGCCCAATTCAGTAACAACTGGAAAGGTGGCGGTACCAACTCTGTGGCTGTTGGAGGGCTATTAAACTGGAAGGCAGAATATAACAAAGACAGCTATAGCTATGTAAGCGAACTTGTTTTGCAATATGGTAAAATCAAAAATAAAGATCAGCTGCAAAAGAAAACCAACGACCGTATTTTTTGGGATAATAAAGCTTCTTTCCAACTTTCTAAAAGCTGGTTCTTCTTCGGATCGTTAAGTTTTGAATCCCAGTTCGATAACGGTTATTCTTACAGTGTCACAAACGGTCAAGAAACCGCTACGCTGATTTCAAAATTTATGGGTCCAGGTTATTTAACAGAATCTATCGGTTTCGAGTATAAACCTGTTAAATATTTTTCTACCCGTATAGGTACAGGTACTGCACGCCAGACTTTTGTTTTGGATGAAAAGCTTTTTCTTGATCCGGTTGATAATACCAAACCACCAAAAGCTACTGTTTTTGGGGTAGAGTATGGCAAAAAAGTACGTAACGAACTGGCTTTTCAGATAGTAAGTGCATTTGATAAGGATATATTTACCAATACAAATCTTAAAGCACGTTATCAGATGTTCATTCCTTATCAGGATTTTAAAATGAGCAATATTGATCATCGCTTAGATGTTGCATTAACGGCAAAAATCAATCGCTTTATGAACACCAGTTTAACTGGTGTACTGCTGTTCGATAAAGATACCGGCACCAATAAAATACAGGCAAACCAAACTTTAGCGCTGGGTTTTGGCTTTACCTTCCCCAGATAGCATCAACCTAAGCCCCACCAATTTTACCCATTTCCCAGTATGGCATGGTAATAATCTGCCTAAAACTTACACCTCTTTGCTTTAAGTAACGTTTAAATTGCTGTACTGATTTCGCTCTTCCGGTAAGGTAAAACGTAGCATTTTGCCACATTTCCCAGCACATAGGATGCATATTTTCCATCCAGTTGATGGCATTTTTGGCCGGAGTATCCACATCAGAAGGTACCGCATCAATCAACAGTTTTAACTGTTCAACTGAGCAAAGGTTTTCTTCCTGTAGCTCCAAAATGCCAAAATATTCTACATCCTCATCTACTACTTTTTTCCCAAGCGATTCGTACAAACCCAGGCTGGTTTCATCACCAAAAAAGAAATGCTGGTTAGATTCTTCCTTGTATTTAATTCTCGCGCGGTCTAGAATAAGTTTTAAAATGTCTCCCTTCTGAATGTTCACGGCAAGGCTGTGCCCGGGTCCTTGTCTGTTTAAATAAAAGATAACCTCGCAGGTTTCGTTCATTTGATCAAAGGCAGATAGGGTATAATGCCGGTACTCGTTGGCATTAACCCTAAACAACACTTCCATTCCCGGAATAAATTCAGCATCAAAAAAATCGCCTTTAAAGGTAACGCACTTTAAATTGCTGCTTAACATTTTAGTTTCTACAACTTCTACTTGATATATTTTATTGCTGATCACTTTTTCCATTGTATTGGCCAGCCATGATGGTAATTTTGGCATAGTATTCTTTTGTTTAGTAACTTTGAACAAAAGTAATGGTCTAACAAACGCATCTTTTTATACCAAAAGGATTAAAGTTTATATCAAAAGGATTTTATGGCTTTAAACATTTATGATGGTGACGAAAAATACTATATTGTTGGTAACAAATTCGCCGATAACGAATTTAACCAGGCACTGGTAACCGAAAGAAGGGACAAATACAGCTTTCCCTTTGGCGATGCAGAGATTGTGGAGATCGCTTTTTCAGGTATTTACATTGTTTACGGCGATATGCTAGTGAAAAAGAGCCGCCTACGCATTAAATCTTTTGATGAGCCTGATATGGTTGAGCTTCATTTTTCAATTACAGGTGGCGGCATTATGGAAAATTACCTCACCAACAAACGCCTGGATATCAAAGCCAATCAGCACAATATTATTTATAGTCCTGATTTTGATGGGATGGCTGAATTTACTACCAATGGCCCGCATAAATTTTTCGAGGTAAATTTCGAAAGAGCCCGTTTTGTTGATTTAACTAGTGAAAGCAGCACTTTGCTAAAAAACTTTGCCGAAAAAATCATGAACAACCGCCCGGTAGAGCTTTCATCAGAAAACCTGCCCATTAGCTTAGCCATGCACAGTTGTATAAATGATATTATGAACTGCCAGTTTACCGGCGGGTTAAAGCTCTTGTTCCTGCAATCTAAATGCCTCGAACTTTTGGCATTGCAAGCCCAGGCTTTTGAACTTGCAGCAAAAAAAACCGACAGCTCTACCATTAAATCGGCATACGATAAAGACCGCATTTATTATGCACGCGAATATTTGTTAGCCAATGCCAGCCATCCCCCGTGTTTAACCGAATTGGCAAAGGTTGCAGGCATAAACGAATTTAAATTAAAACAAGGCTTTAAAGAGGTTTTTCAGAACACTGTTTTTGGTTATTTAAGCGATTATAAACTGATGCGGGCTAAAGAACTCTTAACCGATAGCGCCAAAAACATTAAGCATATTTCCGATGAACTAGGCTATTCTTCGGTACAGCATTTCAGCAGTGCTTTTAGTAAAAAATTCGGTATAAGCCCTGCAAAAGCAAGGTAGTTTAGTTGAGCATTTAGAGTCCAAAGTCTTTAGTCTCAGCGTATATTTCCCATTTCCTGGCCTTGGGTTTAAAGCCGAGGCCAGGAAATGACTACTCAAATCCGTAGTTTAATTCTTTTTCCTTTTCTTCTTAAGGTCTAGATAATCTACATAATACAAAACCTTCACCGAAAGGCTGTTATTCTGCGGAGCGTTTAAAATCCCGCTCAGGTTTTTATTATAACGCGCTGTATAAAAGGTATCATAAGTTTCGGCAGCATCCTTGTACGAAACCGAGAGGGTGCTACCAGGCGCAAACTGCCAAGTATAAATTAAATCAATATTAAATACGTTATAATTTCTATCCATCCCGGTTAACGGCGCTCCTTGATATGCTGTTAAATGGCCATCAGGCTTAAGCAGGTAAAATTCTTTATTTCTTCTATCACTCCAATAATGCCTTAGTGCAATGGTTAGCCCCATTAAATTGGTAAAGGTGTATTTAGCATCAAATGAGTTTTCTACCGTCCGGCGGTCGTATTTCGAAAAAATAGCCTGATTACCCTGTGCCGTTACCCAGTTTACGTAATTGTAATTGGGGTTAAAATTCAGGTCTAAACCAAAGGCAATCTTGTCATTTAACCTCAGGTTCTGAAAAAAGTAAAAGTTATATTGTTTACCTCCGAAAAGCTGCTGTTCAAAATACCGCACATTTCCACCAAAATTATAGGCTTTGGCGCGGTTGGGGTTTATATACAGGCCAATGCCGTAGTTTTCTGGTGCGCGGTATAACTGGCCGTTTCGCGCCTCATAAAAGTCATTACTTTTTCTCTCCCAGCTTAAATCTAATTCTGCCGACCATTGATTTTTAAATTGAACCCAATATCCTGCATTTGTACTTGTTTTTTGATAAGCACTGGGTATTGCCCTGCGAGAATAATTCAGATTAAACCAACTTTCAAATTGATTATACCATTTGCTTGGCTTGTATACGTTGTAACCAATACCAATCCGCTGATCTAAAAAGTTGTTATTGGTAAAGAAACCCATATCTGATGGATCAAATTTATCATCAGCATATACCTGATTGTAACTCCAGGTAAAGTTGCCGCTCTGTTTACCAAACCTTAAGGTGTAGCTATAACCCGTACTCGATTCTTCACCCCGTAAATAGCTCATTTTACCCCCGCCGTTTACGAAATATTTATTGCCTTTATTGTTTAAATTGAAAAGCAGGGCACTCACATTGGCATCGTAAGCAGAACCTTGCCTAAGCACGTTCGTGTTGATAAACGTAGCCGAACTGTTGTTTTTTAACGACTGGTCGAAAACCAAAATATTATAATTGGTAAGTGGTTGTGTTTCTACCATCCGAAGGTTGCCCTGAGCATCCTCTACCTCGGTTTCCATACTATTGGTAATTGCATTAAAAATGCCAATACCAAGTCCTTTAGCCGTTCGCCCAGAAATCTTCGTGGCATTTAACACCTTGGCCTCAGTTTGATCTTTTACAATTTTATCGCTGCCTACCTCCCTATAATTATAATAAGCTGGTATAGAGCCGATCCGTTTCGAATAAAACAGGTCGCCTTTATTAAACAGCTCTGTTCCTTCTGTAAAAAACTGTCGGTTTTCATTAAATTTCACTTCAAAAGGAGTAAGGTTTAATATCCGGTTATCAGACTGAACCTGTCCAAAATCGGGCACCAAAGTCATATCCAAAGTGAAGCTGTTGTTGATTCCATATTTAACGTCCATCCCTCCGTTAAAACGTGATGTTGTATTTTTTACTCCAGGCAAATTAGCAGGATAATGGTTTACATAGGCCGAAATATAGGGTGAAAAGGATAATCTTAACGGAGGTTTAACATCTTTGATTCCCATCCACAATCCTTCCTGGTTGATAAAACCATTTACTTTAGGGTCTACAAAATTCCAAAATGTCTGCGTATTGCTCCGTTGTATCCTGCGGCTAAAATTCAAACCCCAATTCTGGACCTCCTTACTGGAAAAACGCAGGGCCGAATAAGGGATTTTCATTTCACAGGTCCAGCCTTTATCATCAATTTTAACTGCACTTTCCCATACCGCGTTCCAGTTCGCATCTTCATCACCAACCTGCGAGTATTTGGCATCAAACTGAACGCCCGCAGCCGTAACAAAAAAGCCGTTTCCATTCATTTTATCGTAAAATGGGTCGACAATAATCGAAATGAAATCGGCATTGCCAATATTATCCCTCGAAACCAGCTCGTGCGATACACTGTCAGAATGATCATACATTCGGGCGTAAACATATATCGCAACATCATCATAAAGTAGCTTCATTTCGGTGCGCCGATCATGGGTTTCTACCTTTCCCGGATTTGGCCTGATCTGAATAAAATCAGTCGCTATGGGAACATTATTCCAGCATTCATCATCTAAAATACCATCTATTTTGGGGCTTAACGAGGTTCTTTTAGCTTCAAGATGTTTTTGCTTGGAGATATCCTGAGCAGAACAAAAAGCACAAATAAATATGAAAAAAAGGAGGCTGCAGCGTTTCATTCGTTTAGGTTAGTTAGGTATAAGACCGCCGCTTAACCAAAATGTTGCACCAAAAGAAAAATTTAATGTTCATCTTCCTAAAGTTTTGACTTTGAGTTGCTAAGATTTACAAGCAAAATTTGATACATTTGCCTTTTATTAAAAACAAGTAGCTTTTTGCCTTCAGGCAATAAGCCTTTAGCTTAAAAAAAGATGTTTGATAATTTACAGGACAAGCTAGACAGAGCATTTAAAGTACTAAAAGGACAAGGCAGCATTACGGAAATCAACGTGGCAGAAACCATGAAAGAAATCCGCAAAGCATTACTAGATGCCGATGTTAACTATAAAACAGCAAAAGCATTTACTGATGATGTAAGGCAAAAAGCTTTGGGGCAAAACGTACTTACTGCCGTTTCTCCAGGTCAATTGCTTACCAAAATAATGAACGATGAACTTGCAGCCTTAATGGGTGGCGAAGTTACAGAGTTAGATACTAAGGCAAATCCTACTATTATTTTAATTGCAGGTTTAAACGGTGCAGGTAAAACTACTTTTGCAGGTAAACTGGCGTTACATTTAAAAAGTAAGGGCAAAAAACCGCTGTTGGTAGCAGGTGACATGTACCGCCCAGCGGCTGTAGATCAATTAGAGGTTTTAGGAACCTCGGTTGGCGTTTCAGTTTATGCTAACCGCGCATCAAACGATCCTGTTGGTATTGCCTTAGAGGGTATTGCACACGGTAAACAAAATGGAAATAACGTAATCATTATCGATACCGCTGGTCGTTTAGCGATCGACGAATCTTTAATGAACGAAATATCTGAAGTTAAGGCTAAAACTCAACCACACGAGATTTTATTTGTTGTGGATTCGATGACTGGTCAGGATGCAGTAAATACAGCTAAAGTATTTAACGATCGTTTAGATTTTACGGGCGTTGTGCTAACCAAATTAGATGGCGATACCCGTGGTGGTGCAGCTCTTTCCATTAAATCGGTAGTAAACAAGCCTATTAAATTTATCGGTACAGGCGAGAAGATGGAAGCACTTGATGTTTTCTATCCAGATCGTATGGCATCGCGTATTTTGGGCATGGGTGATGTGGTTTCGCTTGTTGAACGTGCACAAATGCAGTTCGATGAGAAAGAGGCAGCAGAACTTCAGAAGAAAATCCGCAAGAACAAATTTGATTTTAACGATTTCTACAACCAGATTCAGCAGATCAAAAAAATGGGTAACATGAAAGATCTGATGGGCATGATACCAGGTGTTGGTAAAATGATGAAGAACGTGGATATCCAGGATGATGCGTTCAAATCAATCGAAGCAATCATCAATTCGATGACACCATTTGAGAAAGAAAACCCGGATGCTATTCAGCAAAGCCGCCGTTTACGTATTGCAAAAGGTTCGGGTAGCAAGGTAGAAGAAGTAACCAAGCTCATTAAACAGTTTGAAGATATGCGTAAAATGATGAAGCAGTTTTCGAACCCGGCAGCCGCAGCAGCTATGATGAAAGGCATGCCTAAAATGCCGTTTGGCAGGTAGTTTAGCCGTTTAGGGTAGCGAAGGTTTAGGGCTTATTCCTCGAGAAAATACAAATCCCGATCAGTAATGGTCGGGATTTTTTGTTTTATTGGTTTTGGAAAAGAATGTCGGTCTTTCATAGGGGTTTCAGCCCTGCTTTCCCTAAGCCGATAGAAGAAATCGGCATTCATCCAATGAGTTTATTTAACAAAAGCAGGTAAAATCACCTCGTTAATAGATACTAAAACTTGATCTTTGTTTAAACAATCTGTATATTAGAATCAATATTCATCCCGAATAATTTACATCCGAATTTATTTTAATTAAACTAAATGCTTGTAAAAACATACGGGAGTGCTGTTTATGGTGTAAATGCACTAACCATAACCATCGAAGTGAATATTAGCGCAGGTACCAAATACTATATGGTAGGCCTGCCCGATAATGCAGTAAAAGAAAGTTTGCAAAGGGTGGCTAGTGCCATTAATGTTTCCGGGTTTCGCATGCCTAAACAGAAAATAGTGGTAAACCTGGCACCAGCCGACATCAAAAAAGAAGGATCCTCATACGATCTGCCGATTGCCATCGGCATTTTAGCAGCCTCAGGGCAAATTCCTACTGACGAACTGGAAGATTATTTTATTATGGGCGAACTTTCCTTAGATGGCAGTATACAACCTATAAAAGGAGCTTTACCAATTGCCATACAAGCACAGCAGGACGGCTTTAAAGGATTTATCTTACCCAAACAAAACGTTCGCGAAGCAGCCATTGTAAACGACTTAATTGCATATGGAGTAGAAAACCTGGCTCAGATAGTTGCTTTTTTCAATAAAAGTGAAACATTGGAACAGGTTAAAGTGAATACCAGAGAAGAATTCTTAAAAAATATCAATAACTATGAACATGATTTTGCAGATGTTAAAGGGCAAGAAAATATAAAAAGAGCCCTGGAAATTGCTGCAGCAGGTGGTCATAACGTTATTTTAATTGGTCCGCCAGGGGCGGGCAAAACCATGCTGGCCAAGCGCTTACCCACTATTTTACCACCCTTAAATTTAAATGAAGCTTTAGAAACCACCAAAATCCATTCTGTTGCCGGAAAACTCGCCGCGAGCGATGCTTTGATGACGAGCCGTCCGTACCGCTCCCCACATCATACCATTAGCGATGTAGCACTGGTAGGCGGCGGAATGAATCCACAGCCAGGAGAAATATCGCTGGCGCATAACGGCGTTTTGTTTTTAGATGAGCTACCTGAGTTTAAACGTACTGTTTTAGAGGTAATGCGCCAACCTTTAGAAGACCGTAAAGTGGCCATTGCAAGGGCAAGGTTTTCGGTAGAATACCCCGCTAGCTTTATGTTGGTGGCCTCGATGAATCCCTGCCCATGTGGTTTTTATAATCACCCGGAGAAAGATTGTGTTTGTGCACCGGGTGTGGTTCAAAAATACCTGAGTAAAATATCTGGACCACTTTTAGACCGGATTGATCTTCATGTAGAAGTTACCCCTGTTGATTTTACTGAACTTGCCTCTTCACAAGAAGCGGAAAAAAGCAACCACATCAGAACACGCGTAATTCAGGCGCGGGAAATTCAAGATCTACGTTTTGCAGATAGAGAAGAATTGCATTGCAATGCCCAAATGAGCCCGAAAATGGTCCGGAAAGTATGCCAAATCAGCGAGGCAGGAACCACCCTATTAAAATCAGCAATGGAAAGATTAGGCCTATCCGCCCGAGCGTATGATAGAATTCTGAAAGTGGCCAGAACAATCGCAGATTTAGATGGCAGTAAAAATATAGAACTCGAACATTTAGCAGAATCCATTAATTACAGGAGTCTGGATAGAGAGGGTTGGGCAGGATAAAATTATATAAATCCAGCACATAAAACTATATGCCCTATATACTTATATGGCCCATTAAACATATAATTAAATTGACCATATAGACATAGAGTTCATAGAGGGACTTAAACTATTTGTTCACTATAATACAGCCAAATTAAAATTTAAACAAATTATGACGACCAAATCTAGCTTAAGAGAATTAACCTATAACGTAATTGGGGCAGCCATTGAAATACACAAATCGCTTGGCCCCGGTTTATTAGAAAGTGTTTATCACGAATGTATGAAACATGAGCTTTCGCTTAGAGGCTTGGGGTTTTTAAGCGAAATATCTACGCCAGTTAGCTATAAGGATATCGTTGTTGCGACAACGCTCTGTTGTGATCTCCTCATTGAAGACTGCCTTGTTGTTGAAATAAAAGCTGCAAAAATTATCGAGCCTATTGCAGAGGCACAAATATTAACCTACATGAAATTGCTCGAAACACCTCAAGGATTAATCCTAAACTTTAATTGTACAAACATTTTTAGCGATGGACAAAAAACATTTGTAAACGATTTTTACCGATATTTAGCTGACTAAGCAATGCGAAAACCTATACCCAATACCAACCCCTGAACTTAGGCCGAAATAATCCAAATTTTGAAAAAGAGAAGGAACGCCTCAGGCAAATTCCTGTATACTGAACAGTTTTAGAGTTTGGTATTAGCAAATTATTGTTCCCACTTCAAGCTAATCTTAAGCATAGTTCCAAATAGCTAAATACAGCAATCAATCAGCTATTAAACAGCATGTTACCAACAGAAAAGCAACTTGATTTTCTCTTTTAAGCTTTCTGTATCTAGCATAGAAATCACCCTTTGGCATAGTCATTGTCATAGCTCTGTTACATTTATTACCTATTTAAAAACTAAAAAAAGTGAAAGAGATGAAAAAGACAGTTCAAATTTTCAGCATGCTTTTAATAGCATTAACCGTAATGGTATCATGTAAAAAAGATACCGATCCTGCAGATCGCGATTTCTTTGTGGGCACCTACAAAGGTTCTGTTTCGTATCGAAGCGGTCAAAATACCATTACCAGCAGCGATGGAAAAGTAACCGTGAGTAAAGTTGGAGAGACCTATAATTTTTACTTTGGTAATAACATTCCGGATATTACAGGAGTAAAGTTTGAAAAGAAAGGTGATAACAGCTATGTGAGTATCGGTTCGGGTTTAACAGGCATTAGCATCGATGCCAGCAACCTAACCATCAGGGTAGCCAAAGACAGTCAGATCTGGACTGCCGATTGTACCAGATAACAAGGAATAATTCAAAAATAAGGCCCGGCTCACAGTCGGGCCTTATTTTTTCTCCTTAGTTCGTTCTGAAATCAAAAATGAGTTTCATGCTTAATTTAGCTAAATTTATAGCATGAGTTTTGAATTAAAAACACACCTCGAAGAAATCATTTCCCTTAGCGACCAGGAGTTTGAGCATATAGCAGCTTATTTCAAACCCAAAACGTTAAAAAAGCACCAGTATCTGATTCAGGAAGATGAATTTGTTAATCATATCTATTTTGTAGTTAAAGGTTTATTAAAGGCCACATTTACGGATGCCAATGGCAAAGAGTATATTATCCAGTTTGCGATGGAAAACTGGTGGCTTTCCGATTTCAGGGCTTTTTATGGTCATGTTAAATCAATTACCAACATCAGCTGCCTCGAAAACTCCGAACTACTCTCCATTAGCAAAGAAAATTTAGATCAGTTATGTAGCGAAAGCCATAAAATGGAGCATTTTTTCAGGATAAAAAACAGTTTGGGCTATGTCGCTTTACAGCAAAGGATTTTATCGCTCTTAACCACAAGCCCGAAAGAGCGTTTCGAACAACTCGCACAACAGTATCCGCAATTG
This sequence comes from Pedobacter riviphilus, assembly GCF_014692875.1. Taxonomy (NCBI): domain Bacteria; kingdom Pseudomonadati; phylum Bacteroidota; class Sphingobacteriia; order Sphingobacteriales; family Sphingobacteriaceae; genus Pedobacter; species Pedobacter riviphilus. The sequence continues at coordinate 4,850,080 of NZ_CP061171.1, forward strand.
ATGCAACGGGTTTCTAAAACAATAATTGCAGCATACCTGGGCATTTCGAGAGAAACCTTAAGCAGACTTTCGGCAAAAGTGTGATTTTGCGCACATTAAATTTGTGATTGAAGTCCTTTGCTACCAGAATCACCTGCACTAATTTTGTGATACACTTAGCATAAAAATATGAATAAGAAAGTTTTATTCGTGCTTACTAGCCACGACGAATTAGGAAACACAGGTTTAAAAACGGGTTTTTGGTCAGAAGAATTGGCAGCGCCCTATTATGCCTTAGTCGATAAAGGTATTGATATTGTTTTGGCCTCACCAAAAGGTGGTCAGCCACCAATCGACCCTAAAAGTGAAGATCCTTCTTTTCAAACCGAAACGACGAAAAGAATGGACAAAGACACTGTTCTTTTGGCCAAATTAAAGAATACTACCCCATTGGCTGATGTAGTGATGGATGATTATGATGCGGTTTTTTATCCAGGAGGCCACGGACCACTTTGGGATTTAGCAGAAAGCGCAACATCACAGCAACTCATTACCGAATTCTATACCGCCAACAAGCCTGTGGCTTTTGTATGTCATGCTCCGGGAGTGCTTAAGGATGTAAAGGTAAATGGCGAATACCTGGTGAATGGAAAAAATGTAACCGGGTTTACCAATACCGAAGAAGAAGCGGTACAATTAACAAATGTAGTACCTTTTTTAGTAGAGGATATGTTGATAAAAAATGGTGGACATTACAGCAAGATAGCCGATTGGAATCCTTATGCTGTAGTGGATGGTTTATTGATTACCGGACAAAATCCGGCTTCATCAGAAAAAGTTGCAGAAGAGTTGTTAAAGCTCCTTGCCTAAATTTAAATCCTCAACAACGATTTGGTTTTGCCCATCGCTGTTGAGGATTTCTTGTTATAATTCGTCTTCTTCCTCGTCTTCAGGTTCAGGTACATAATTTTCAATCGCCTGTCCAATTGCATTCACTTCTTCATCTTCCTCAAAAATCGGAAGTTCGGTTTTATAGTCCATTTTCAGCCAGATAGCTGAAGTATCTTTCTGGATCTGAATGTACTCCTTTCCATCTTTAAAAATGGTATACGAATCATTCCCTTCCGGAAAAACTGAATAATTAATCGGCCCTATCTCTATATCAAAAGGTTCTTGCATAACTGATATTTTCTTACAAAGATAAAAATCTTTTGAGGTTAAAGTTAGCGAAGCAGATCAACTATAATTAAAAAATTACGTCTTATTGTTTAAAAATCCCGTCAATTATATTACTTTACGGCTAAAGATTTTACGCGATAGATAAGAAGATGAAGTTAACGTTTTGGGGAGCAGCACAGCAGGTAACAGGCAGTATGCACCTGCTCGAAATTGGGCATTATAAAATACTGATAGATTGTGGATTAGATTACGAGAAGGAAACCTATCAGGAAGAAAACCAACAATTCCCCTTCGATCCGGCAAGTATAAACCTGGTCATTTTAACCCATGCCCATATCGATCACTCTGGTAATTTGCCAACATTGGTTCGATTGGGTTTTGAAGGCCAGGTGCTTTGTACACCGCCCACAGCCGATCTTACTTCTATATTATTATTCGATTCTGTTGAACTTTTCTTAAGAAAAGCAGGTCGCAAACCACGTACTAAACGCGGTAACTTCAGCGGGCCAAAACCTTTGTACCTGCACAAACATGTAATGGATACAATAGATCGTTTTGTAACCATTGCATTTAATAAGCCCTTTAAGATTAATGGAGATATTAGCCTAACCTTTGTGCCTGTTGGTCATTTATTGGGCGCTGCGGCAGCTATTTTAACCATAAACGATAATGGCATAGAGAAGAAAATTGCTTTTACGGGCGATATCGGCAGAGAGAACTACCCGGTGTTGGTTAATCCAGAGCCCTTGCCAGAAGTAGACTATGTAGTAAGTGAGGCCACTTATGGCGGCAGAATGCACACCAAAGATCAAACACTGGAAGAAAGATTGGTTCAGGAGATTACCGAAGCCTGTATTAAAAGCCCTGGTCGATTGATTATTCCTGCATTTAGCATCGGCCGTACACAATCGCTGGTATTTGCCTTAAACCAGATTTTCACCAAAAAACTATTACCACCTATTCAGATTTTTGTAGATAGCCCGATGGCCATACAAGCTACCGAGGTTTACCGCAAACACCATAACCTGGTAAACCAGGAAGCGAAAGATTTTTACCAAACCATGGGCGATGAGTTTGAATTTGAGCACCTGGCTTATGTTCAAACCATGAAAGAAAGTAAAGATGTTTCCAATTATTTCGATCCCTGTATTATTATTTCATCTGCGGGTATGCTAGAAGGCGGAAGGATTCAGGATCACTTATATTACAACATTCAGAACTATTACTGCACCATTCTTTTTATTGGCTATTGTGCCAAAGGAACGCTTGGCTACAAACTATTAAGCGGAGCACCGATTGTCCGGATCAAAGACCGAGAAATGATGGTTTACGCCACCATCCGTCAAACCGATCTACTCAGTGGCCATGGTGATCATAACGATTTAGTAAAAACAATTAAACAAACCGGTCAGCCTAAAAAAGTTTTCCTGGTGCATGGTGAAGATAAAAGCCTGCAAAGTTTATCATTGGCATTACAAGAAGATGGTTTTAACGTGGAGGTGCCTGAAAGGGGAGCGACGTTTGAATTATAAGTTAAATTTGTTCATTCATCATTTATTCATTAGTGTTTTATGGCTCATGGTTTTTTAGTCCAAAGATTAATAGACAAATAAGCCATTGACCATTACGATCAATCCAAAACTTAGGATTCTTCGTTACATTCAGAATGACAATAACATCAACCCCTCACTTGTCCATCACCTCTAACCACCCACTTATAACTGGTTAATTCTTCAAGTCCCATTGGTCCGCGGGCGTGAAGTTTTTGTGTACTAATGCCTATTTCGGCACCAAGGCCAAACTGTGCACCATCCGTAAAGCCGGTAGAGGCATTTGCATACACCGCAGCAGCATCTACTTCATTTAAAAATTGGGCGATATTAGCAGCATCTTCAGAAATAATGGCTTCACTATGTTTAGAGCTATAATCGGCAATGTGGTTCAGTGCCTCAGCTAAATCAGCTACTATTTTAACAGCTAGCCTTAACGATAAAAACTCGGTACCAAAATGTTCAGGTGAAGCTTGGTTTAATAGGTGAGATGGGTAAGAAGATTTTAATACGCCATAGCTTTTTTCATCTGCATATAATTCTACATTTCCATCAGCCAAAGGGGATAAAAGTACTGGCAGATCATTCAATCTGTTTTCGTTAACCAGCACACAATCTAAAGAATTGCAAACACTCACCCTCCTGGTTTTAGCGTTAAAAATAATCGCTTTTCCTTTCTCTAAATCACCCGTCTCATCAAAATAAGTATGAACAATTCCGGCTCCGGTTTCAATAACCGGGATTTTACTGTTTTCGCGAACATAATTGATTAAGGATTGACTTCCCCTCGGGATCAAAACATCTACAAAACCTCTTGCATCTAATAATGCTTCGGTTGCGGCTCTTTCGGCTGGCAATAGGGTTAAAACATTACGATTGATTTTATACTTATCCAAAACCTCGTGTATCACCTTTGCAATAGCCAGATTCGAAAATTCAGCATCACTGCCTCCTTTTAGCACAGCAACATTTCCGGTTTTAAAACAAAGTGAAAATACATCCGCGGTAACATTTGGTCGTGCCTCGTAAATTACTCCAACTACTCCCAAAGGCACACTAACTTTTTGTATATGAAGCTGGTTCTGCAGCGTTTTATCCGAAAGAATTTTACCTAGTGGGCTGCTTAAACTCGCAACATTTTCAAGATCGTTCGCAATATCCGCAATACGTGTTGCGCTCAACTTTAACCTGTCGTATTTAGGGTCTTCTATAGGCATTTTAGCTAAATCCTTTTCGTTTTCAGTAAGAATCTCCTCTGTGTTTGCCACTAAAGCAGCAGCTAGATCTATTAGGACAGCATCTGTTGTTTCTTTGCTTAAGCTAACCAAAGTACGACTTGCCTGTTTTGCTTTTTCGAAGTATTGTTTGTAATCCATTTTGTTAATTATTAACCGCAAAGAGCGCCAGGTTTTCGCAGAGAAACACAAAGCTAGTTGCGTTCTTTCATTTTATTCATATTGCCTCTGCGTTCTTTTGCGTCTTCTCTTTGTGTCCTTTGCGGTAAACCTTTAAATAGCCGAATAAAAATAATCGTAATGTACCAGCGCTTTCTGTTTCTTCTGCCCGATTCTTTCTCTGGCTTTATCAGAGCCATATTCTGCAATACCTAATCCGATCAGGTTGTTTTTTTCGTCGATAATTTTAATAATATCGCCTTTTAAAAAGTCGGTTTGTATTTCGATAATCCCTACGGGCAACAAGCTGGTTGCTTTGCCTGAGGTTAATACTGCTTTTGCGCCATCATTTAATTTCACCACGCCAGTTGCCGCGGTTTCAGAATGGGCAATCCATTTTTTCTTGCCTGATTTGCTTTTTTCGGGCACAAAACGTGTATGCACCAATTCATTGTTTAACAGAGAGGTCAGCACATCGTCTTTCGTCCCGTTGGCAATATGGACTGTGATGCCCAGTTTAGCCACTTTTTGTGCCATGGTTGATTTAGTAATCATTCCACCACGGCCAAACTGAGATTTACCCGTTTGTATAAAAGAAGCCAGGTTAGCAACCGAACCATTAATTTCCTCAATAACAACCGATCCTTCAATTTTCGGGTCGCCGTTGTAAATGCCGTTTACATTGGATAAAATAATTAAGGCATCAGCATTTAACATCGAAGCAATTAATCCTGCCAATTCATCATTATCGGTAAACATCAGCTCAGTAACCGAAACCACATCATTTTCATTCACCACAGGTATTACCTCATTTTGAAGCAAAATCTGTAAGCAATTTTTCATATTTAAATAATGTGCTCGGTCACGGAAATCTTCCTTCGTAACCAAAACCTGTGCACACTGAATTTCATGGGTGGCAAAAAAATTAGCATAGGTATTAATCAGTTTAACCTGACCAATGGCCGCTAATAGTTGTCTAGTGGTTACGGCATCTTGTTTTTCAGATACCTTGATCAAACTTCGGCCCGATGCTACTGCACCTGAAGATACCAAAATAACTTCAATACCAAGTTTTTTTATATCTGCCAGTTGATTTACAAGGTGTTTAATCCTTGCTTCATCAGGCAAACCATTCGCTTGTGTAATTACATTCGAACCAACTTTAACAACTATTTTTTTATACCCTAATTTCATTATTATGTTCAAGCAATTTGATGCGGCAATTTACCATCAATTTTTCTAATTCAGATGATTATCTATAGGCATAATGGATTTTTACAAAAATGGCAATGAAGAGAAGTCCCGAGTCGGAAGTCCTCAGTCTTGAGTCCACACATCAATGAATAATAATCAATCTCCAATCATATGCGGTATTCTTTCTGCATTATACCTACAAATGAACTATTAAACCAATTAGTTTGGCGTTTAGAGTCGATTAACCGATTTAAACAGGTTATACAATTAGCCATCTCGCCACTAATGAACTATAGCAACTGAACTATTGAACTAAATTATTTAAATTGCATTCAACCGAAATTCAAATCACCTATGAAACGTATCTTACCCAGCCTAATCGTACTTAGTGCAATTACGGCTTGCAATAACCCACAAAAGAAAGAAATGAAAGCGATTAAGTGGCCTGATGCCAAAGCTCCAGTAGCAGAAATTATCCCTCACCAAAGAGTTATACACGGCGATACCGTAGTAGATAATTATTATTGGATGATCGATTACTTTAAAAAAGGTCCTGACAGTACAAAAGTTGTCGATTATTTAAAAGCCGAAAATACCTATCTCAACACGATGATGAAAAGTACAGATCAGTTCCAGGCTGACCTGTTTAAAGAAATGAAAGGGAGAATTAAGGAAAAAGATGAATCTGTACCTGTTTTCAGGAATGGCTATTTCTATTATACCAGAACCGAAGACGGGCAACAATATTTTAAATATTGCCGTAAAAAGGGGAGCTTATCGGCCGCTGAGGAAATACTCTTAGATGTAGATCAACTGGCAAAAGGCCATGCCTACTACAGCGCAACAGGATTTAGCGTTAGTCCCGATAATAAACTTTTAGCTTTTGGCGTAGATCAGGTTTCACGCCGCCAATATACCATCAATGTTAAAAATTTAGAAACCGGCGAAATGCTAAAGGATGCTATTACTAATACCGAAGGTGGGGTAGCATGGGCCAATGATAATAAAACGCTTTTTTACACCTCAAAAAACCCGGTTACACTATTAAGCGAAAAAATCAAAAAACACACGCTTGGTACCGATGCTAAAACGGATGTGGTTGTTTATGATGAAAAAGACAACAGTAATTATATCGGCGTAATGAAATCGAAAAATGGCCGTTTTATTTTCATTGTATCACAAGGAACATTAACTACCGAATATAGGATGATTGACGCCGATCATCCAGAAGCTGCTTTTAAAATATTTTCGCGCCGCTCAAAAGATGTACTATACGATATTTTAACGGTAGATGATAAGTTTTACATCATAACCAACTGGAATGCTAAAAACTTCCGTTTAATGCAATGCCCGCTGGATAAAACAGAAAAAGAAAACTGGAAAGAGATTATTCCAAACCGTAAAGATGTTTTACTTGAATATGGAGAAGAATTTAAAGATCATCTGGTATTATCAGAACGTAAAAATGGCTTGACCGAGCTGCATGTACTGAAAAAGGATGGCAGCGACTATTACATTAAATTCGATGAGCCGGTGTATGCTGCTGGTATTGGTGCAAATCCAGAATATAATAGTAAAACATTACGTTATTCTTATACTTCTTTAACTACGCCAAATTCTGTTTACGATTACGACCTGGAGAAAAAGGACAAAAAATTGATGAAACAACAGGAAGTTGTTGGTGGTTACGATCCAAAAGATTATGTAACGGAACGTATTTTCGCTACGGCAAAAGACGGCACAAAAATACCGATCGCCTTAGTTTACAAAAAAGGCTTTGAAAAGAATGGCCATGCACCTTTATTGCTCTATGCTTACGGATCTTACGGTTCGAGTACAGATGCAAATTTCTCTTCGCCTAGATTGAGCTTATTAAACCGTGGCTTTGTTTTCGCTATTGCGAATATTCGTGGTGGACAAGAAATGGGGCGCCAGTGGTATGAAGATGGTAAACTGATGAAAAAGAAAAACACTTTTACCGATTTTATTTCGGCTGGGGAGTATTTAATTGAACAGAAATATACCTCAAAAGGCCATTTATATGCACACGGAGGTAGCGCAGGTGGTTTACTGATGGGTGCTGTGGCCAATATGGCACCTGGTTTATGGAATGGTATTATTGCTGATGTTCCTTTTGTAGATGTAATTAATACCATGCTGGATGAAAGTATCCCGTTAACCACCAATGAGTTTGATGAGTGGGGCAATCCGAAGCAAAAAGCAGCTTACGATTATATGAAAAGCTATTCCCCTTATGAAAATGTAGAGAAAAAAGCTTACCCAAATATGTTAGTTACTACAGGCTTACACGATAGCCAGGTGCAGTATTTCGAACCTGCCAAATGGGTAGCTAAATTAAGGGCCACAAAAACCGACAAAAATGTTTTACTGCTTAAAACTAATATGGAATTTGGTCATGGTGGTGCATCTGGTCGTTTTGACTATTTAAAAGATGTGGCATTACGCTGGGCGTTTTTATTCTCGTTGGAGGGAATAACTAAATAACATTGCTAGCTTTATGCGGTTCGTCATTCCCAACTTGATTGGGAATCTTAATGCAATGGCTTTAAGATTCCCGCCTGCGCGAGAATGACGATCGCTCTTTAACAAATCACATATATTTTACCCACAATGAACACCAAACTAAAAACACTCCAGATTATCCACCTTGCTTTATGCTCCGGCGTTTTCCTATTTGCATTAGTAACCATCTTTCTCAACCGCGAAATCATGTTTTTTGATGCGAACCCCAAAACCACTTCGCCTTTTAACCCAATATTTCCAATTATGGGATTGATTACCATTTCGGCAAGCATCTTTTTTCACAGAAATTTAATGGCAAAAATCGACAAAAACGCAACAGCTGAGACTAAGATCAACATGTATCAAAGTGCATTTATCATTAGCGCAGCAATGCTAGAAGGTGGTGCGCTATTCAACATAGTTGGTTTTTTTATGACACGTAATTCATTTTTTTTAATATTCGGGGCTGCTAACTTTATCTTTTTAATACTTAAAAGGCCAACCAGAGATAAATTGATTTCCGCTTTACAATTGCAATACCCGGATACCGAGTCATTGTAAGCAATTAGCCTTATCTTTGCCCCTCAATGGAATACAATGTTCACACTTTGCCAAACGGCATACGCTTATTGCACGTACCTTCAGCCTCAGCTATATCTCACGCATGCATCATCGTCAACGCAGGATCGCGAGACGAGCCTGAGGGCAAAGCGGGTTTAGCACACTTTATTGAGCATTTGATTTTTAAGCGTACCGAAAAACGGAGCACTAACCAGATATTAAATCGTTTAGAGAGTGTTGGGGCAGATTTAAATGCCTATACCACGAAAGAATATACCTGTGTGCACGCTTCTTTTTTAAATCCATATTTAGATAGAACACTGGATCTTTTCAATGATATACTCTTCCATTCTACTTTTCCCGAAGAAGAAATGGACAAAGAGAAAAGTGTAATCCTGGATGAAATTTCTTCTTATCTGGATCAACCCGAAGAAGCTATTAATGATGATTTTGAAGATATGCTTTTCGCTGGCCATGCTTTGGGCAACAATATTTTAGGCACAACCGAATCCGTTCAGCATTTTACCCGTGAGGATGTAATTAATTTTAGAAAAGCGAATTACCGCACCAACGAAATTGTGGTGGCAGTTCTAGGCAATTATACCTTAAATAGTGTTATAAATAAAGGAAGCAAACATTTTGCTGATGTTGAAGAGAACAATCCAGATAAAGTAAGGGTAAAACCCAATATACTTCCGCAAAGCAATACTACTATTTATAAGCCGATTATGCAGGCACACTGCATTTTAGGCACGCAGGCATATTCTACACACCAATTGCAAAAGGTGCCTTTAATGCTGTTAAATAATTACTTTGGCGGCAATGGTATGAGTTCGGTATTAAATCTGCAGATCAGAGAAAAATATGGCATTGCTTATACCATCGAATCTAATTTTTCGCCTTTAAGTGATACCGGTATTTTTTCTATTTATTTCGGAACGGATAAAGAAAAACAGGCCAAAGCACTCTCTTTAATTTTTAAGGAGATTAAAAAGCTCAGAGAACATCCTTTAAACGAGGTACAGCTTCAAAAAGCCAAAAACAAATTTATCGGACAGATTGCTTTGGGTGAAGAAAACAGGATCGGTTTAATCATTTCAATGGCAAAAAGCCTGATTGATCACAACAAAATCGATTCTCTGGAAACTGTTTTCGAGAAAATAAATGCAGTTACCACCAAACAAATGGCAGAAGTTACCGATGAGATTTTAAATATCGAGCAACTGAATATCTTTACTTTCTGCCCAATAGAGGAATAATTCTTATTTTTGTAAAAAATGCTTTTGCATTGCTTTACTTTTCCATCATTGCTTCGTGCCTCGCAATGGCGGATGACATAAATATAATACAATGAAATTACCAATAGTAGCTTACGGCGATCCTGTTTTAAAAAAGGTGGGAGCCGATATTGATAAAGATTATCCAGAATTAAAACAATTGATCAGTGATATGTTCGACACCATGTATTATGCAAATGGTGTAGGCTTAGCTGCCCCTCAAATTGGTTTACCCATACGTTTGTTTATTGTAGATACAGGTGATGGCGAAGACGGTACGCCGGGCTATAAGAAAGTATTTATCAATGCAGAGATTCTGGAAGAAACGGGAGAGGCCTGGAGTTTCAACGAAGGCTGCTTAAGTATTCCTGATATCCGCGAAAATATTATGCGCAAACCCAACATCAAGATTACTTATTTTGATGAAAACTGGGTAGAGCATACTGATGATGTTGATGGAATGCCAGCACGTGTAATCCAACATGAATACGACCACATTGAAGGTAAATTATTTACTGATAAAGTAAGTGTTCTTCGTAAAACCATGCTTAAAAGCAAACTGGATGCGATTTCAAAAGGAAATATCAAAACAGATTACAAAATGAAGTTTCCAAACAAGAGCAAAAAAAGATAATGCCATGAAAAGTTGTTGGCAGTTATTAAGAAAAGGTTGTTTCGTTATCTTTACGATCATCAGCCTGATTAGCTGCCAACAAACAAATTCGCCCAAACCTCAATATAGCTATGATAATGGGCCAGAAATCGACACTTCATACATTGCAATAATCCCCTTCAAAAAAAACGCTGCTTTTAGAAAATCGGCCCAGTTGACCTCAACTGATCTAAAAGAAATAGATAAAATTCTGTTAAAATTTGCTGAAGACTATAATAAGCATATCCTAAGTTTACTTTCGCCTAATGACGACAAAAAGAACTTTCTAATAAATCTTAAAGATTACAAACGCCAATACACACCAACAACCAATAGCAAAGGAGAAAAGGAAGTTGTAATTTATTGCATGTGCCACACTTTTAATGTTGACTGGAAAAAAGAAAGAATAGATGTTGAAGATGGTGGTAAATGCTACTTTATGTTAAAAGTAAATCTTAAAACAAAGGATTTCGAGAGTTCCGTTAATGGGGAGGCTTAGTGGATCGATGGAGATCCGAAGGATTTTATATGTAAATATTGCCTTGCGCTTATAGATTTCTCTATTTCGCTTCGCTTCAGTCGATGACGACCCCACGAGACTAATTCGTTTACTGAAGAAACTGTTCTGCATCCAAGACTAAGGACTTTGGACTTAAGACTCCCGACTAATTATTCCGGCTCTTATCGCCATCAAAGATCTGCTGCATCAGCTTGCCCCAGGCGAAAGGATTAAGCAGGGGATTGGTTTGCACCATATTCTTATTAATCATCCTATCAAAATTATACCGGTAATTCTGACTTCCGATTTCCTGCCCATCACGTGGCAAAGTTTGGATTAAACCATCTATTGAAGAGCGTGAGAGGTTTTTTTTGGCGATAGCCATATCATCATCCGCCAGTTTCATCGATAAAAACTCGCGGGTAAACTCTTCTGTTGTTGCCCAAGGGAAAACACGTACCGATGGTAAATCGATTACATTGGCTTTCAACTTAACCATAATCGTGTACTTGCTGTCTGGTGTACTTTCTGGAATCACTGTAGAAAATTTCTTGTAACCAATGGCCGTGAACAAAATGGTATCGCCCGGATTAACAATAAAAGTAAAATATCCCCTGTAATCGGCACCAACCCTTTTACTCTTGGCAGAAAGATTGGTGATGGTAACATAAGGTATTACGTTTGAGCTATCGATATCGGTAATAATCCCAGAAAATTGGATGAGTTTATCCTGTGCCGGCTTTTGTTGTGCAAAAGCGGTAACAGAAAAAATTAAGCAAATCAGGGCAATACAATATCTCATTAAGACAAAAGTAATTTTATTAATAAAACTTCCTTGTTAAATAGTGTTAAAGCTTATTCTTGCTCGGCCATGTTAACGGCAACTACTGAAGTGATCTGAGGAACGGCTTTCATAATGGCTTGTTCGATACCAGATTTCATAGTCATGAAACTCATCGGGCAAGAACCACAGTTGCCTAAAAGCTTAAGCTTTACTGTTCCTTCAGATGTAATTTCTTCAACAGAAACATCACCTCCATCAGCCTTTAAATACGGCCTGATAGTTTCCAATGCCTGTTCTACTTGTTCTGTTAAATTCATTATATATATTTTAATTTATAAAAATAGTAATTTTTTAGCAATTCACCATTTGCGCATTATTGATGGATATTTGTTGTGCAATTTTACTTGCAATATCTCCAAATATAACATCCAGCAAAGGATTTTGATTCAAAGCCACCGGTTTCCCTTGATCTCCTGCCTCCGAAATACTCTGGATAATTGGAATCTCACCTAAAAACGGCACATCAAAACGTGCTGCAAGCTCGGTTCCGCCACCTTTTCCGAAGATATAATATTTATTCTCCGGCAACTCTGCTGGCGTAAAATACGACATGTTTTCTATAACACCTAAAATCGGGATATTGATTCCTGGCATTCTGAACATTGCCAAACCTTTATGTGTATCGGCCAGTGCAACCTGTTGCGGTGTAGTAACCACAACCGCTCCCGAAATCGGGAAACTCTGTGTAATAGTGATGTGTATATCGCCTGTTCCCGGTGGAAGATCTACAATCAGATAATCCAGCTCTCCCCAATTGGTATCGTTAAATAATTGTTTTACTGCATTAGATGCCATTGGGCCACGCCATGGCACCGGCTGGCCGGGATCTGCAAAAAAACCTAGGGACAATAGCTTTATTCCGTATTTTTCGATTGGTAAAATTTTCGTTTTACCATCAGCAGTTTCTTCTGCGCCCGGCTTAGCATCAACCAGATCGAACATGGTTGGTACCGATGGGCCATAAATATCGGCATCGATAAGGCCAACTTTAGCACCATCTTTAGCCAATACTACTGCCAGATTACTCGCCACAGTCGATTTACCAACCCCTCCTTTACCAGACGAAACCAAAATAATGTTTTTGATGTTATCTAATGATGATGAATTACTTGGCTGAGTAACCCTCGAAGTTACATTGATCATTACTTCTGCCGTTGGCGATACAAAATGCTTGATGGCATTTGTACAGGCATTTTTTAGCATTTCCTTCATCGGACAAGCCGGCGTAGTAAGCTCTAATGTAAAATTGACCTGGTTATCTGTTATCTGTAAATCTTTAATCATGTTTAAAGTAACCAGATCTTTTTTAAGATCGGGATCTTCAACATTTTTAAGCGCATCTAAAACTTGTTGCGGGCTAATCTGCATGGTATTAATTTAAATTCAAAATTAACAAAACATAGCCACAAATACTTTTATTTAGGCTTTTTAACTGTAATTTTAACACGAAATAAACATTTAATTGTTACGTTTAAGCAATTAACCATTTTAACGACTATATGCGAATACCAAAAATTAAGATCCCCAAAAAATATTTAAAAATCGGAGCCTGGGTTTTAGGTGTTTTTTTAGTTGTTTGTATTGCTTTAGGTGCGGTTGCCTATAGCAAAAGGGAAGCACTTCTTAAAAAAATGGTGGCTAAAGCAATTGCCAAGGCCGACAAGGATTATGGCTTGGAGGTTAAAATCGGATCGGTCGGTTTTACAGGGTTAAGCACCGTAAAAATGACCAATATTTCTGTTGTTCCTAAAGATAGGGACACGCTTTCTAATATTGGCGAACTCAGTGTTGGTGTAAAACTTTTCCCGCTCATTTTTGGTAAAGTAAAACTCTCGGAAGTAAAACTGAATAATGGTTTTGTGAGTGTGGTACTTAAAGATTCGACCACAAACATCGATTTCATTTTAAAAAGAAAGAAAAAAGACAGCACCCAAACCAATACAAAAGCCAACTTGCCAGAAATAGCTAGCAACATCTTAAATCAGGTTTTATATAAAATTCCTGACGATATGGATGTGAAAAACATGGTTTTTAAACTAAACGATCACGATACTGCCAAATTGAGTTTTGCAACCACCGCCACGATTGATGGCGGCGATTTAAAATCAACAATTGATGTGAACAATAACGAATCTACCTGGCATGTTAATGGCTACGTTAATCCTGGCAGTAAAGAGTTAAACTTTATGGCATATGCCGATGGAAAAAAGCTGGAATTGCCCTACCTCAACAATAAACTGCATGCCAAGCTTAGTTTCGATACTTTGCAAACAGAATTAAAAAATGCCAAATACAGTGGCGATGATTATAAGATATCTGGATCTTGGTCAGTTAAAAACATGTTGATCAATCAACCTCGAATTGCTTCAAATGATATTATTATCCAAAGTGCAAAACTGGACGCCGATATTTTAGTTGGACCTAATTACATTGCCTTAGACAGTACCTCAACAGCTTATTTAAAAAATGCACAGATCCATCCATTTGTTAAATATACTTTAGGAAAAAATAAAATATATGAGTTAAAGCTAAATGCCGAAGAGCAGGATGCTCAAGGAGTTTTAGATGCTTTCCCACAAGGCTTGTTTGAATCGCTTGAGGGATTAAAAGTACAAGGCAAGGTTAAATACAGCCTTAACTTTTACCTGGACACCAAAGTGCCAGATAGCGTGCGTTTCAACTCCACACTTACACCGGTTAATTTCAAAATTGTGCAGTGGGGCAAAACCAACCTGCAAAAAATCAACAATACTTTTGTATATACACCTTACGAGTACGGCAAGCCGATGCGTGATATTACCATTGGCCCATCGAACCCGAATTTTACGCCATTATCGGCCATTTCAAAGAATTTTATCAATGCCGTTTTAACAGCAGAAGATCCTTCGTTTTTTACGCATAATGGTTTTGTTGAAGAATCGATCCGCAAATCGATCGCCGTAAATTTTAAGGAAAAGAAATTTAAGCGTGGAGGCAGTACCATCAGCATGCAGCTGGTTAAAAATGTGTATTTGAGTCGTCAGAAAACGTTGGCCCGTAAAGCCGAAGAGATTTTGATCGTTTGGCTTATTGAACATAACCATTTGATCAGCAAACAGCGGATGCTGGAGGTATATTTCAACATCATGGAACTGGGACAGAATATTTATGGGATTGGGGAAGCATCACGGTATTATTTTGGAAAACAACCTGCCGATTTAACCATTGGAGATGGATTGTTTCTGGCCAGTATTGTACCTAAACCAAAAGCATCGATGTATAAATTCATGGCTGATGGCAGCCTAAAACCTTATATGTTCAACTACTTCAGGTTTATGGGTAATATTATGGCCAGAAAAGGCTTAACACCTAGCGATACCTCAGGTTATGGCTTTTACAATGTTCGCCTGAGAGAAGGACTCCGTCGTTACTTGGCGCCTGATACTGCTGTGGTTGATACCTCTGCATTTGACGATGATGGAGATGGCCTGCCTGTGGTAATTGTACACGATAAAAATAAAAATTTCTTTGAGCGCCTTTTTGGTGGCGGATCTAAAAAAGATACAACAACAAATAAACAGGCCACCACACCTGCCGATACTACTAAAACCAAAAAACAATTGAGACAGGAGCGAAGGGAAGAGCGAAGACGCCAAAAGGAACTGGAGAAAAGTCAGCAGTAGGCAGTTTTCAATTGACAGCTTACAGTTTTTAGTTAATCCAACGATTAACCCGTTAAACAATATATAATTAGCCGAAACCAGTTTTTAATTGGCGGTTAGCAGGTTACAACTTTCCAACATTTAAACTATTTAACATCAAAATGCACAAAATAAAAGTAGAGGATAAAGAGTTCGAGATATTTTTAGAAAATGATACCCTAAACAAAAGGATCCGTTTGCTAGGCATCCAGATGAATGTGGACTATGAGGGTAAATGCCCGCTATTTATTGGTATACTAAATGGAAGTTTCCTATTTATGGCAGATTTGATTAAAGAGATTAATGTACCTTGCGAAGTTGCTTTTATGCGTGTAGCTTCTTACCAGGGAACAGCAAGTTCGGGAAATGTAAAAGAACTGATCGGATTACCAGATAACATCGAAGGTAGAGATATTATCATTGTGGAAGATATTGTTGATACCGGCTTAACCTTAACGCATATTTTAAAAACGATAAATGAAAAAAATCCGGCGTCAGTTAAAGTAGCTTCTCTTTTACTTAAGCCAAGTGCTTTAAAACACGAAATTAAAGCGCTAGAATACGTTGGTTTTGAAATACCTAACGAGTTTGTTGTGGGTTATGGATTGGATTATAACGGCCTTGGCAGAAACCTGACGGATATTTACAGAGCAACCGGAGCATAATTTTTAGATTGGATTAATTTATTTTTCGCACCTTTGCGCAATAATTTCTAAAACAATGACCATACATAAAGAAGGCTACACCACCATTGCCTTAAGCATCTTGTTTATTTTCGTAATCAACGCAATAGTCGATTATAAATACCATGATATCACCTGGTTGCGCTGGTTCATTTATCTATTTTCAGCTGCATTATTTATCATTGTATTACAGTTTTTCCGCAACCCTAGCCGCAGCTTTTCTTCCGGAGAAAACCTGGTTATTTGCCCTGCAGATGGGAAAGTGGTGGTAATTGAAGAAACAGAAGAAGGCGAATACTTTAAGGATAAACGTTTACAGGTTTCGATTTTTATGTCGCCTATAAACGTTCACATTAACCGTAACCCGATTTCGGGAGTGGTCAAGTTCTTCAAATATCACCCAGGAAAATATCTTGCCGCGTGGAATCCAAAATCTTCAACAGAAAACGAACGTACTACAACCGTTGTCGAACATAAAAACGGCACGTCTATATTATTCCGTCAAATTGCTGGTGCATTGGCACGTAGAATTGTATGGTATGTAAAAGAAGGAGATCAAGTTGTACAAACCGAACAATTTGGTTTTATTAAATTCGGATCAAGGGTTGATGTATTTTTACCAGTAGGCACAAAAGTGAACGTAGAACTTAACCAGGTTGTAAAAGGTGGAATAACTACCCTAGCTACCCTAAGTTAAAAGAAAAATACAATTATAATAAAAGCCGATTTAGTTTATACTAAGTCGGCTTTTTGATTATAGCGCACCTCTTTCGAGATTTTTTAGCTGTCTGTGAGGACGCAGACCGCGGAAGTCAGAATTATATATTCCTGTTATCTGTGACACACCAATGTTATTAAATTAACATCCCCCGTTATCAGTCTAAGCTTGTCGAAGACTTTAAATGCAAAAACCTAAAAAAGATTGTCCTTCCACATCCTTTTTGTTTTTCTACTAAATAAAAATATTGAGTAAGACATAAGCTGCATGATCTCGGTACTTAACAGCTTTAATCCATAGCATCATTACCCACCTCTTCATGATTACCTGCCTGAGTTGGCCTATCGCTAATTAAACGTTGCGTTGGATAAGCAAAATCTGATTTATTGCGAATAACGATATCCATAATTTCGAGATTGATTTCCTGCCTGATTTTGAGGAATTCAGCATATTCAAGTACGGTTACAAAATAGTTAACTTCCACATTCAAACCAGAATCGCCAAAGCTTTTAAAAGAGGCATTTCCATCGTCACTGGTGCCCTGATGTTGGTTAATATAATCCTGTATTTCGGAAATAATTTTTCTTAATGAATCGGAATTGGTTTCGTAGGTAAGCCCAATCACAAATGATACCTTACGCGAATTCCGTAACGAAAGGTTTTCTAAAACCCCATCAATCATGCCCCTATTGGGCAGGGTAGCCATGGTTTTTTCGGAAGTTCTGATTCTTGTACTCCTAAAACCAACCTTTTCAACTGTACCTTCCACACCATCAACCTTTACCAGGTCGCCAACAGTAAAAGGTTTATCTAAAAAGATGGTGAATGAGCCTATTAAGTTCTCTAAGCTCTCTTTAGCAGCCAAAGCAATGGCAATACCACCAATACCCAAGCCGGTAATCAGCGTTAATACATTAACTTCGAAAACAAAACCAAGGAGGGTGAAAAAACCGATAAAGATTACAATCGTTTTAAACAGTTCTTTTAAAAAGGGCACCAATTGATCGTCGGCCTTGTTACCCGTAAGCGAAGCTTTATACAGAAGCACGTGGCTAATGAAGTCGATTATCCTTAAAATAATCCAAAAAATAGATAGGATGATCCCAAACAAAAATATCCGGTCGATACAATCGCCGATGGTTACTGGGATTAACTCTTTAACCTTGCCGATTAATTTGCTGTAATGAAATATAGCCACCTCTAACGGGTGTTTTAACTGGTTAATGGAAAGGTAAAGCGTAGTTAACAGGATAAAAACCTCAATGGGTTTTAGCAGTAAGGCAACAAAAGCATCGTTATGCGATTGATTGGAAAAGTTTCTGAAAAGCTTAAACAGCAACCTGCTTAACAGCTTAGAAACAATGTTCTTAAAAACTAAGCCTAAAAAAAGTATCCCTCCGAAAAGGAAATAGGCTTTTACGGTGTTGCCCCAAAAAACTTGGTCGAAAAAAGCAGAATTTAACATTTGATAAAGGTACAAACAAAAAAACCTCCACGAAATTAATCGTGAAGGCTATATCTTATAATAAAGAATATTATTTTCTCAAAGATTTGATACGAGCAGCTTTACCAGTTAAAGCACGTAAATAGAACAATTTCGCTCTACGAACTTTACCATAGCTATTCACTTCTACTTTCTCAATGTTTGGAGAACTAAAAGGGAAAATACGCTCAACACCAACGCCGTTGCTCATTTTACGAACGGTGAAGGTTTCGTTAGCACCTGCACTGTTACGTTGTATTACAACACCTTGGTAAATTTGAACACGTTCTTTATTACCTTCGCGAATTTTATAGTGTACGCTCACTGTATCGCCAGACTTGAACGCAGGAAAATCTTTTTTCGCGATGGCCTGCTCTTCAACAAATTTTACTAAATCCATGATTTTAAGCTATTAAACCAACTTTCTTTACCTTGAAAATCGGATTGCAATATTAGGGATTTTTTTTCATATAAAAAAACCTATTTTAATTTTTTCCACAATCTTTATGAATTCCACATTCGATTGAGCTAAATGCTTCTATTCCAAAAGATCAGGGCGACGCGTTTTAGTTCGCTCTAAGGCCTGTTCATGCCTCCATTCGTTCACTTTAGCCTCATGGCCGCTTAATAAAACATCGGGCACTTTATGTCCACGCCAGTCTGCCGGGCGGGTATAAACTGGCGCATCAAGCAGCTCTCCCTGAAAACTATCGGATAGGGCCGAAGTTTCATCATTCAAAACACCTGGGATTAAACGCACAACAGCATCTACCACAATTGCAGCAGGCAGCTCTCCTCCACTCAAAACATAATCGCCCACCGATATCTCTCTGGTTACAAAGATATCCCGTATACGCTGATCTATGCCTTTGTAATGGCCACACAAAATAATGATATTCTTTTTAATAGAGAGTTCGTTAGCTGTGCTCTGGTTTAAAGTAACACCGTCGGGGCTCATGAAAATAATCTCATCGTATTCTCTTTCTGCCTGAAGTTTTTCGATACAAGCCGCAAAAGGCTCAATACTCATTACCATACCGCTACCTCCGCCATATTGATAATCGTCTACACTTTTTTGTTTGTTGGTAGCATAATCCCTCAGGTTATGCACAACAATTTCGGCAATGCCTTTTTTTTGTGCACGTTGCAAAATAGAATGAGCAAACGGACTTTCTAGTAAAGCGGGCAAAACTGTTATAATATCGAAACGCATGCTGCAAAGGTAAGTCTTTAGTCTTTAGTCCGAAATAGAATTTTACTGTTTCTAGGCTGTCCACTGATCGTGTATTACAGCAACTAAATAATAATTATTCTGATATTTTTTAAAAACAAGCCTCAAACTGCTCCAGTCTAAACCATTATATTTTTGATCAAAACCACTGAAATAATATTCCGTAAAATGAAGTTGAGGATAAATCTCTTTGAGATTATTGATAGAATTGCCATTACCGATAAAAGAATCGTAGTCTTTTTTCTCTGCAGCCAAATAATCGGCATTGTAAATATAACGATCGATGTAAGGTTTAATCCTTAGCTTAATTGCTTCTCCTGATCCATCGAAATGCCCCCAGGTTAATATCCAATGTTTATCAATGGCTTCTAAAAAATCTTTGGCCAGGATTTGTTTATGTGTAAAATCTATAAAACCGTAAGGAGAGAAGCGCACACCTTCAGCAGGGTGGAAGTAGGAAGTAAAACGGCTGTAATCTTTTGCTTTTAAAGCCTTTAATACTAGGACAGCAACTTTTTGGATCGAATCTTTTTGGGTTATCTTTTGTGCTTTATTAAAAGCGTTTTTATTTCCGGCCTGATCATTTTGTTTGGTTTGATTGCAGCCAGAAAAAAGAATTACTGCGATGATAAGTAAATACCTCATAACAGATAGAACGAAAAACCGGAAAAAAAGTTTCTTGTTAAAGCTACTATTGCGCTAAATAAACGTCAAGCAATCCTTCAGGTAAATCGAGGTTTAATGTTTTTTCATCCTCATCGTATTCTACAATAAAGTCTTCATTTAGCGGGAACAGGATTTCGGTTTCTTTATACATCACTGTAGCCACAAATTGCTGCGGATATTCGTTTACTTCCAAAATTTCGCCCAATTCTCCCAAAGTTTCATCTATTGCTAAATAACCTTTAAAATCGGTATAGAAAAATTCTCCTTCTTCGCGTTCGGGCATTTGCGATAGGGGCAGGTATAATTTCTTTTTTAATAGTGGTTGTACTTTATCGATATGATCAGCATCATCAAAATTAAAGTAACCTGTTTTATTGGCCTGCAGTTTTGCCGAAGCCACAAAGTAGGGAACAAGCTTACCGTTCATATCGGCAAATACCACATCAAATTCGAGTTGTTCGTATTCATCAAATTCGAAAAATACCTGAACTTCTCCCTTTAAACCCCTTGTTTTGGTAACGTAACCAATATAAAATGCTTCTTCGTGTTTCATTGCGACTAATGTGCCCTTAAAAGTAACGTCATCCTGAATTTATTTCAGGATCTATGACAAGAAAGATGTTGATTCCGATATAACATCGGGACAGCATGACGAACTGTAAATAATAATATCTTTTAAATAAAAATAGCGTTCCGAATATCCGAAACGCTATTTATGAAACAAAATAATTAAAATTATTCTGCTCCTTCTTCTTTAGTAGCTTCTGCTGCAGGAGCCTCTTCAGTTGCTTCAGCTTCAACAGCTGGTGCTTCTTCAGTAACTTCTTCTTCCACAACCTCTTCTGCAACTGGTGCATTTTTAGCTGCGATAGCTGCTGCTTTATCTTCTTTTTTCTTAGCTTCTGCTGCTAATGCTGCTTTACGCGCATCTGCTTTAGAAGTAGCTAAACTTTCTGATTTACCAGAAATTTTACCTGCTTTAGCATCTAACCAAGCTGCAAATTTTTCATCTGCTTGTTCTTGAGTTAAAGCTCCTTTTTTAACACCACCTTCTAAGTGTTTTTTGTATAAAACACCTTTGTAAGAAAGGATAGCACGAGCAGTATCAGTTGGTTCTGCACCACTGTTAACCCAAGCTAAAGTTTTTTCGAAGTTAATTTCGATGGTAGCAGGATTGGTATTTGGGTTATAAGAACCTAAACGCTCAATAAATTTACCATCACGTGGAGCGCGAGAATCTGCTACCACAACGTGGAAAAAAGGTTTTCCTTTTTTACCGAATCTTTGCAATCTGATTTTAGTTGCCATTTCTTTTTGTATTTATGTATTCAACATAGTTCCCGGAGCTTCATGCTGCGGGGCTGCAAAGATAACTAAAATACTGTAAATTAAAAACATAGTTTAATTTCTTTGTTTTCAGGATATTTACGCCAAAATATTTGCAGATACAAAATGGAGAGAATTGCGATTGATATGGACGAGGTGATTGCCGATGCCCTTGGAAAATTTATTAAACTATATAATCGAGACTTTAACATTCCTTTGGATTTAAAAATTGATGCCGGAAACGAAATCTACCACCATGTTCCACAAGCTATTAACCAGAAATGGTTCGAATATATAAATGAACCCGGTTTTTTTCGCGATCTTGAAGTTATTGCAGATAGCCAACGGGTAATTAAAGCTTTACAAGAAAAATATGATGTTTACATTGTTTCGGCAGCAATGGAGTTCCGCAACTCTTTGGTTGATAAGTACGACTGGATGACCGAACATTTTCCTTTCATCGATTGGCAACATATCATGTTCTGCGGAAATAAAATCGTGAATGTTGATGTTATAATAGACGACCGCATTAAAAACTTTGTGAATTTTGCAGGTAGGCCATTGTTATTTACCTCTCCTCATAATTTATTAATAACCGAATACGAGCGCGTTAATAGCTGGGAAGAGGTAGCGGGCTTATTGCTATAAACGCTTTCTTAAAGAAGTTCTTCACCATATAAGCTAACGCTTTTGTTCAAAAACTACGATTTAGGAATAATACAGCGTTGTCAACTTTCTAGCGGTTAGGCTATTAAAGTTGACAACTCAAATCTGTGAAACCTTTTAATCGGTGTAATCCCCTTAAAAATTAAACTCCCCTACAAAATTTCCGCCACCACTTCCAGCAGCCAATGGTAGTACGATTACCTTTCTTTGTTGTTTATCTGTTGCATATCGGGTATATATCTCGGCGGTTACGGTTGTTGGTCCGCTAATATTAATCTGCCTATCGCCATAATAATTCACTTCGATTTTATATTTTCCCTTAATAGCCTTCTTGATCATAAACTGTTCGGGGCCATAACCTGAAGTAAAATCGTTGCTAATCCTCCCACCTATTTTTGTTCTCGAATTTCCATAAAATCCTTTTTCACCAGTTGGATCGGTTAGCCATAGATCGATATCAGTATCATTTTTATTCCAGTTTAACACTACGCGTACATCTACAGGTAATGGCTGGATTAACCTTTTATCAATCTCTTTAGTACTTAGGTTATTGCCATGTTTTGCTATCAAGTTATTGATTTCGGATATCACAATCTCCTCGATTCCTTGATCTCTATCCGCAATCTGGCTGTTATAACTTTGAGTAAGCACTTTATACAAATTATCAAGTGCGGCTTGGTATTGCCCATTATCTGCCAGTGCCAGCGCATAATCGCGATAACTTTGAGCATCCATTGGCCGCCATTGCAAAACTTTTTGGGTGATAAAAATCTCATCCTTATAATTACCCGTTTGTTTTAATTTGTAAGCCAGTGTTTTGTACAGATCAGCATTTTCCAACTCCAGATCGGCAATATTACTTAAAATGGTCAGCGCCCTAACACTATCTTTCTGTTGATAAAACCAATTGGCCACATCGAAATAAAACATTGGCGTACTCATGTAACCAGAACGCATTTTTAAATAAGCCTGATAAGCACTATCTGGCTTTCCAACCAGATTTTTCATATAATCCTTATCACTTTTAAATTCGGGGATCACGATAGCTGGTTGTTGGGGAGCCAGCGTGGTTTTTGCCACTTGAACCCCTGCAGCTTTGCCCTCAAGAAAACCACTTGAGGCAGTCCCCCTAATGGTTGTGACCGATCCGGTAACAGCTCTTTTTTGTTGAGCGGCATAACCGACAACGACCACTTCATTTAGTTGATTCGTTTCTTTATCCATTCTTGCAGCCCCGGTAGCAGGGGCAAGAGCTACCGCTTGTGGCAAAGATGGAACGACCATTTCAGCCGCTTTCGCAACTTCTCTTCTCCGGCTCTCTCTGGCAGGTTCGGCCATTACAATATTAGCACCAGGATCTCCATGCGCATCCCTTTGTTCCGGATCAGGGTATCTCTCTTTCGTCTTGCCTTGTGCTTTATAGTAAAAATCAGTATTCCACCAGTTTTTTAAATCTTTCGTCATAGCTACCGCCGCATTGATCAAATCTTGTTTACGCTCCAAAATAGCGGCTCTTCGCTGCTTTAAAACCGCATTATAGGCCTGTTGCAATTCAATAGGAGGTGCAATATCATAACGCAAATAATCATCAAGGTTTTCTAATACAATGAGGCTGGTATTGCGGGTAACGATACCAAACTGTTTGCTCAGAACACTAATATCATCCTTATTATCTTCATATTGAATATCCATTTCGGCAATTTTCTTCTGTGCCCAAACACGGCTAACATCAATACTGCTTAAAGTATGTTCAGTGGCGTTTAACCGAACAACCTGTTCTGAAACAACCGTATTTCCAAAACCAAATTGTAACGTAAATTGGGTATTAAACTCATTCATAATACCGGCTAAAGAGAAATGTCCATTTACATTTACCTTCATCGAGGGATAAGTCTGCCTTACATCTGCTCCGTTTTTAATCCCTAAAAACTGAAGATTTTGCTGGTTCAATTGTTTAAATGCCTCGGCAACTGAAGTGGAATTGAGGTTTACAAATTGCCCACCAGTTTTCATGCTGATAAATTTCAATGTACTATAATCTGCCTTAAGGGCTGAATTGATACAATGCACAGGCTTATTTAAACTAACCGTACTTTTCCCGAATGTAGATAACCCATCGGTAAATAAAATATATTCATCGGCCTGCAGACTTTTGGTGTTTATAGCACTGAAATTTGTTCCTCCATCATATACAAGATTCTTCAGTTTATCTTTTAACTGTGTCCAGTTACCATTCGAGATAACAAAAGTGCCAGCGTTTTTAAAACCATTATTAACTAAGCCTAACTGTATGGTTAAATTTTGTTTTTGTTTAATAATCAAATCTAACAGTTCTATTTCCTTCTCGGTATTGCGCTGAAGACCACTTAAAGAAACATCCCATATTAAACCTATTTGATTACTCCACTGTTTTTTCCGGCTTTCGGTTTTAGGAAAAACATTCACCAAAAAATAATACCCGGTTGATGCTTTTTGCATTTGCACCTCAGTTAGATCATTTCGTTTTGGCAGATTAATTGTCAGTCCGTTTTTAGGTTGATAATTAGCTTTATTGATCTCTCCAACATAGGTATTCCCATTAGCCTTTAAATCGAAGCTGCCATCGGGCTGTTCGCCAAGCTCTGGCTTCATAACGCTCTCGAAAACAGTCGTTTTTAGCGTAAAGTTTTCGATTGCCTGGTTGTAATCGAGTGGTAAATGGTATTTTAAAGCATGGTTATTATTAAATCTCAGTTCTTCTTCATAACCAACAATTATGGTTCTGCTACCATTGGCCGGTAGCGGATAAATTCTGGTGCGGAAATTATTTCCCTCTACCTTCTCCAGCAAACCCGGATCAACTCTCCGCCGCTCAATACTTTCGAAAACCTCTGTTGCCTTAGCTTTTTCTACCGGAACGGCTTCTCGCATTTTCCCATTAATATCCAAAGCGTAACGGCTTATGCTAACACCTTCTGGCATTGGAAATGTAAGTTCACCTTCTAAAATACGATTACTGCTATTATGAAAGGTCATCGTCATCACCGTTGTGGCCACATTTCCTGTAATCTGCACATCAATATTTAGCTTTTTAAGTTTAACAACATCTTTTTGATCAACGGTTACCGCCTGTTGCACTTTTAACACAGGCATTTGCGCACGAACAAAAAATACAACCAGTAATAAAGGGAAAAGGAGTAAGGTTTTAGATGGTTTCATAATCGTAATTTTAAATATTGATGCAAAAGCATTACCGATTACATAAATTTATTCAGGCAAAATGTATTTTGCTTGATTTAACATGGACCATTGATGAGTATAAAAGCGAACTGGCTTTTATAAAAAATGTAACATTTCGAAAAAAAATTGTTCTAATTATTAAAACTGAAGCTATGTTAGTAACTACAACGCCCACAGTTGAGGGCAGAAAAATTGTAAAATATATTGGTCTTGTTACCGGAGAAACAATTATTGGCGCAAATATTTTTAAAGATTTATTTGCCGGAATAACAGATATAGTAGGAGGTAGATCGAGTTCTTACGAACGCGTTTTAAGAGAGGGAAAAGATACTGCAGTAAACGAAATGCAGCAATATGCAGCCGCTCTTGGTGCAAATGCTATTGTTGGTGTTGATTTAGATTACGAGACCGTAGGCAGTGGAGGAAGCATGCTTATGGTAAGTGCCAATGGTACAGCTGTTATTTTAGAAGATTAAGAAATTTGCTTATTGCGAAACTAAGCAAAAACAAGAAAGTCTTTCCGGTGCGGGAAAGACTTTTCTTTTATATGCTATTTTCGTTTAAAACGAAAGAATGTCGATTAGCTTTAACCATTTAGAGCTTACCTTCTCGGCATTAATGTGCTTTATCGCATGATCAAAAGGGGTAAAAACGATTTCCCGGTTAATCTGACCTGCCATTACGCCACTTTCACCATTAATTAAGCCCTCAACCGCAGCTACACCTAAGCGGCTGGCCAATACACGATCCATACAGGTAGGTTTGCCCCCGCGTTGAATATGGCCTAAAACAGAAACCTTTGTATCGTAATGCGGGTATTTTTCCTGCAAAATTTCGCCAACCTTAAATGCGCCACCAGTATCATCACCTTCAGCAACAATAATAATTTTCGATGCTTTATCTTTACGGCTATGCTCCAATTTATGCAATATATCGTCTGCATTCATGTTTGCTTCAGGGATCATGATGGCTTCGGCACCAACGCCAATTCCACTTCTTAAAGCAATTAAGCCAGAGTCGCGACCCATTACCTCTACAATAAAAAGCCTGTCGTGTGATTCAGCCGTATCTCTGATTTTATCTACTGCATCGATAACCGTATTAATGGCAGAGTCGTATCCAATAGTAAAATCGGTACCTGCTAAATCGTTATCAATGGTACCTGGTAGGCCTACAATCGGAAAATCGAACTCTTTAGAAAAAATATTGGCACCGGTAAATGTTCCATCACCACCAATTACAACCAAGGCATCAATTCCATTGGCTTTTAGGTTTTCGTAAGCTATTTTTCTGCCTTCTACGGTTTTGAATGCTTCGCTACGGGCCGTTTTTAAAATAGTACCTCCACGTTGAATAATATTCGCTACAGATTTGCGGTCCATAGGGATAAAATCATTGTGGATTAAGCCTTCGTAGCCACGGAGAAATCCGGTTACCTCAATGTCATAATAAATAGAGCCCCTAACTACAGCCCTGATTGCAGCGTTCATGCCTGGCGAATCGCCACCAGAGGTTAAAACACCAATGTTCTTAATCTTATTCATTTGTTTGTTTCTTAGCAAATTCTGATAACCCATTATCCAGATATTGCAAATATTTATCTATATCAAATTCTACTCCAATAGGAGGCGAAACTAATTCTTTTTCATCAGTACCCAAAAGTACATAATATGGTTGCGAAATGGTATTAAATCTTTCGGCCTGCAAATGTTTGAATTTTTTACCAACAGTGTTCACTTTTGTGCCTAAAATTTTAGAATCAAATTGTTCTGCGGCAGGTAAACTTGTTTTATCATCTGTATAAAGCGATACTACAATATAATCTTCTTTCAATTTTTTAAGTACCCTTGGGTCAGACCAAACCCTGGCTTCCATTTCTCTGCAATTTACACATCCATGACCGGTGAAATCTAAAAACAATGGTTTTTTTACCTCTTTAGCATAAGCGAGTGCTTCCTGATAATCGAAAAACCCATCAATATTATGGGGAATATGCAAGAAATCAGCATATTTACGTTTAGCGTGACTAGTTGCCGCAGTTTGGTTTGATCCACCGCCACTATCCTGTCCGATTATAAAATCCTGGGTAGAAAGCGGGGGCACCAGTGCACTCACTGCTTTTAAAGGGGCTCCCCATAAGCCCGGGATGAGATAAATGGCAAATACAAAAGTAGCTGTTGCAATAAACAACCTCGGTACCGATACATAAGGTAGGTCGCTATCATGAGAGAACTTAATTTTTCCCAATAAATAAACGCCCAAAATTAAGGCAAGTACAATCCATATGGCTAAGAATATCTCACGGTCCAGTATTCCCCAGTGATAAGCCAGATCGGCTGTTGAAAGGAACTTTAATGATAAACCCAATTCTAAGAAACCAAGGAAAACTTTAATTGAGTTTAACCATCCGCCAGATTTTGGCAAACCCGTCATTAAACTAGGGAAAATGGCAAACATCGTAAAAATTACAGCTAACGATAAGGAGAAGCCGAACATGACCACCACTGGTGTTAGCAAATCGGTATTAATGGCAACCAATGAGGTTCCGATTAGCGGTCCGGTACACGAGAAAGAAACAACAGCTAAAGTTGCGGCCATAAAAAATATACCGCTTAAGCCTTTAGCATCTGATTTAGCATCGAGTTTATTTACAAATGAACTCGGCAGCGTAATTTCGAAAGCGCCCAAAAAAGATACGCCGAAAACAATTAATATAAGGAAGATGAAAATATTAAAAAATCCATCGGTCGATATTTCATTTAATGCACTAGCACCCCAGATCAAAGTAATAATTACGCCTAAGCCTACATAAATAACAATGATTGATAAGCCATAAATAACAGCACTCCTGATTCCTTTTGCTCTACTTTCTGCTCTTTTGGTAAAAAAACCAACAGTAAGCGGAACCATTGGGAAAATACATGGAAGGAAAAAAGCGGCAATACCCGCCAAAAGGCCTAAACCAAAAGTTACCCAAAGTGATTGTTTCGGAGCATCTTTGCCAGCTATCTTAGCTTTTTCTACTTTAGCCGTATCCTTTTTAAGGGTATCTTTTTCCGTTTTTACCTGCTTATTTGCAGCACTATCCTGTGCTGAACCTACTTCGGTAAAAACAATATCATCGGGAGGAGCAGTTGCCGTGGTATCTTGTGTTACAATGGCGTAACTCTTAACGGCTGGAAATGCAATAAACATTGTAGCCATTAACAACAATAATAAAACCTTTTTCATTTGTGTGTTTTGTGTGTGTATTTTGAAACCGTGAAATTAAGAATAATTTTAGAAACGATTTTTTTTTAACCACTACACCACGTAGATTTTACTTTAAAAAGAAACAGTCCCGAAAATTCGGGACTGTTTGTAAATATTTTGATGTCAACTATTTAACCGGAATGCTGAACTCAACTTCTTCTGGTGGAAGACACTGTTTATCATTACAAACCATAAACTCTACTACACCTTTAACTGCTGTAGTTGCTTTGTTTAGTTTAATTTTTTGCTGAAAAATTACCACTTTTTCGAAATAACTTACATTCATTTTAAATGTACTTTCGTATTTAACAATTGCTTTTGGCTCAATTGTTTTGCCTACCAGGCTGAAATCTTTAGATGGCGCAAAAGTAAAAGTAGTTTTTACCGGTCCTCCGTCTTTTACATTCTGAGAATAAATATGCCATCTGTCATCAATTGTAGCTTTTAAGTAGATGATAGCTTCCGTTTTACTTACTTTCTTTGCAGAGTAGGCCCAAGTAACAGGCTTTTCAATTTGGGCAAATGCACCAGCAATGGTAAAAAGTACCATCGAAAGCACCAGGGTGATTTTTTTCATTATGTGTTTATTTTGTGTGTGTAAATTCTATTTCTTTAAAGTTAAAGACTTTTAAGCCGTTTTTTGTACTAACGCTTAGTTTACCGCTGTCTTCAACTCCTTTAATAGTTCCTTCAAAAAACGCTCCATTTTGTATATACAACGCCGGAATGTTAAAGTTGTAAAGCCTTGAAAGGTAATCGTTTTGTAAAATACTATATTTTCCGGCCCTCAAAATTAAGTAGTATTTTTCCATAAATATGAACAATTTCTCCATAATATCCATTAAAGGGACATCTCTTTGTAAAATTTGAATGACGGAAGTAGCACGTTGGCTGATGTTATCTGAAAATTCTGATTGATTTATATTTAAACCAATGCCAATTACTGATGATTTAATAGAATTGCCTGTCAGTGTATTTTCGATTAATATCCCACCTAATTTCTTATTATGGTAATACATATCATTGGGCCATTTTACCTTTATCCCGTTCGGAACAAAACAAGATAAAGCATCACTAACGGCCAAACTAACGGCAATATTTAAATAAAACTGTTTATTGAGCGGCAAAAAAGAAGGCTTTAAATAAATGCTTGTACTGATATTTTTCCCTGCCTGGGTTTGCCAAACGCTTTCTTGCTGTCCTCTTCCGGCAAACTGATTATCTGCCATAATTACAGTCCCTTCGGCTAATGGCTCGGATTTTGACACCAAATCTTTTAAAAAGTTATTAGTAGAATCAACTTCTTTTAATTTGATTAAATTTTGACCAACAAATAATGTCGAAAAAGTGTTATTTTGCAAGTGTTGAATTTATAATATTGTAATTCCAAAATTAAAGCATTTTAATGGTAAAAAAGAAAATAGTAGCCCTTTCTACATACCTTTCGGAGTTAGCCGTTCACGGCATACAGGAGAAAAAAGGAGAAGATATAGTGCGGTTAGATCTTAGAAATATTCATACTTCAGTGGCTGATTACTTTATTATAGCGAGCGCCAACTCCGGTACTCAGGTAAAAGCTATTGCCGATAGTGTAGAAAAAGAAATATATAAAGCTACTCAGGCCGATCCAAGACATAAGGAAGGTTTCGAATCAGCAGATTGGATTATTCTTGATTATTTCGATGTGGTTGTGCACATTTTTAAAACCGAAAAGCGCCACTTTTATGGCATAGAAGAACTTTGGGGGGATGCAGAAAGCACAAATTATCAAAGCGCATAACCTAATAGAACCATTTTGACAAAGACAAATGAACGACAATCAAAATACCAACGAAAAACAGGGAAAAAGAATTCCAAACATCCCTAAAAAACCACAAAAAGGATCAAAATTTAATATTTTCTGGGTGTATGCGGCCATTATTATAGCCATTATTGCAGCACAGTTTTTATTTACTACCGACGGCGGTAAAGAGGTTACCTACCAAAAGTTTGAACAACAGATGTTACTTAAAGGTGACGTTCAGAAAGTTGTTGCCTATAAATCAGACGATTTAGTACGTGTAGAGGTTTACATTAAAAAAGACAGTTTAGACAAGAAGAAGCTTTATGATGCTTATAAAAGTAATAGCACTTTTAATGTAAACAGTAACAATGCTAGTCCTGTTGTATATTTTAATGCCGGAACGATGGATGGGCTTGATAAACAACTTGCCGATTCGCAAAAGGATCTTCCTGCTAACCAACCAAGGGTACTGGCAGAGAAAACCAGCCGCAGCAATCCGTTGGCTAGCTGGTTCTTAAGCATTATTTTACCAGTATTGCTTTTAATCGGTTTCTGGATTTTTATGATGCGCAGAATGGGCGGCGGTGCTGGCGGCGGCGGTCAGATCTTCAGTATCGGAAAATCAAAAGCAACTTTGTTTGATAAAGAAAGCCAGGTAAACATTACTTTCAACGATGTTGCAGGTTTAGAAGAAGCAAAAACAGAGGTAATGGAAATTGTAGATTTCCTTAAAAACCCTAAAAAATACACTGATCTGGGTGGAAAAATTCCTAAAGGTGCTTTACTTGTAGGTTCGCCTGGTACCGGTAAAACCTTATTGGCCAAAGCTGTTGCAGGTGAGGCCCAGGTTCCTTTCTTTTCTCTCTCAGGATCTGATTTTGTGGAGATGTTTGTAGGGGTAGGTGCATCTCGTGTGCGCGACTTATTTAAACAGGCGAAAGATAAATCGCCTTGTATTATCTTTATTGATGAAATCGATGCTATTGGCCGTGCCCGTGGTAAAAATGGTGTAATGGGTGGAAATGATGAACGCGAAAACACCTTAAACCAGCTTTTGGTTGAAATGGATGGTTTTGGCACCAATACACATGTTATTATCTTAGCCGCAACCAACCGTGCTGATGTTTTAGATAAGGCGTTATTAAGGGCTGGTCGTTTCGACAGACAGATTTATGTTGATTTACCAGATGTTATAGAGCGTAAACAAATTTTCGAAGTCCATATTGCTCCGCTTAAAAAATCAGAAGAGCTTGATACCGAATTTTTAGCAAAACAAACTCCAGGATTCTCAGGAGCAGACATTGCCAATGTTTGTAACGAAGCGGCATTAATCGCAGCCCGTAAAAATAAATCGGCAGTTGATAAGCAAGATTTCTTAGACGCTGTAGATAGAATTGTAGGTGGTTTAGAAAAGAAAAACAAAATCATTACGCCAAGCGAAAAACGTGCTATTGCGATTCACGAGGCTGGTCACGCCACCGTAAGCTGGTTGTTAGAACACGCAGCGCCTTTAGTTAAGGTTACAATTGTTCCACGCGGACAGAGCTTAGGTGCTGCCTGGTACCTGCCTGAAGAACGCTTAATTGTTCGCCCTCACCAAATGCTCGATGAAATGTGTGCAACGATGGGTGGTAGGGCAGCTGAAAAAGTGATGTTCGATACTATTTCCACAGGTGCACTAAGCGATCTGGAAAAAGTAAATAAACAAGCGAGAGCAATGGTTACCATTTATGGTCTGAACGATAAATTAGGAAACATTACTTATTACGACTCATCGGGTCAGAACGAGTATAATTTCTCTAAACCATATTCAGAAGATACTGCTTTAACGATCGATAAAGAAATTTCGGCATTAATTGAGGGCCAATACCAAAGGGCAATTAGTTTATTAGAAGAAAACAAAGATAAATTAATCCAATTGGCCGACATCTTGATCGAAAAAGAAGTTTTATTCAAAGACGATTTAGAAGTGATTTTTGGTAAACGATTATTCGAAAACCAAGGAGAAAGCGGAACTCCCGGACATATTACTCCGGTAGAAGCATAAATAAATAATTTCTATTATTACATTTGCTACCCTAGTTTAATTATTAGGGTAGCTTTTTTTTATAATGAAGGATAATACGACAGCGAAAGAACAAATACTAAAAAAGATAAGGAAAGCACTATTGGAGAAGCGCGAAAACCCTTATCCTAATTTAGAAGAAAGCCCATTGTACAAAAAAAATACAGATGAGCTAGAGGTATTATTTGCCGAACAGCTTACGGCCATATCCGGTAACTTTATCTTCTGCGAAGACGGGATTGATTTTTTTGAAAATATGCTGCAGCTGGCCGATAAGTTTAAATGGCGAAAAATATACTGCTGGGAACCAGAACTTCAGCAGTTTTTAAGCAAATATGAATTTCCTTTTTACCAAACCGATAAAGATTTTGAACAGGCAGAGGTAGGTATTACCCTTTGCGAAGCCTTAATTGCCCGTAATGGAAGTGTAATGGTAACTAACCAAGGCGCCGCAGGAAGAAGGCTCAGCATCTTTCCACATCATCACATTGTAATTGCAAAAACAAGCCAACTGGTTTTGGATCTTAAAGATGCCTTTCAATTGTTGAAAAACAAGTATGGCAACCAGATCCCTTCCATGATCAGTAACATTACCGGCCCTAGCAGAACGGCCGATATTGAAAAGACATTAGTTTTAGGTGCACATGGACCTAAAGAGCTTTTTGTGTTTCTGATTGATGATTTTAGTTAATTGCAACATCAATTATTTGAGTGCGTATGCGCCTAAAATTGGACAACCATTTGCCGTTTTACAGTGAAATTGACTTAATCTTTCCAAAGGTTCAATGCCTGTTTGGGTTCCAATAAAAAATTCATCATAATAACCATTACTGCTATATACAGCATGCGGGGCATTGTATAAAACAAGATTTGAATATTTTTTAATATTGCTAATGCTCAGATCATTAACAATAACCTTTTGCAAACCCAACATATTGTATATTTCAGAGGCATTTTGTCCCTTGTTAAGTTTATCCACTCCCCGGTAAAAATAATTTGCATCGTATCCCATTTCCAATTGTTTGGCCCTGCACATTACAGCAAAACAAAATGCAGCATAATCACTAATTTTTTTTGAAATAGCATCAGTTTGCCTTTTAATAAAAAAATGTTTTTTTGCGAAATTTAACCTATCAAAAGAAAGTACAATGGTTTTATCATCTCTTCTTTTAATGTAAACCATTTTTGCCGTCGAGTCGGTTTTTACCCCTTTAAAAACACCATTAATTCCAAAAGTTCCTATTGATGCCTTTATGAGCGCCACCGAAGCGCAGTTACCTCCACCACCAAACCTGCTCAATATACCGGCAAAATGAACACGGTCTTGTTTAAATGCTTTATAAAGTTCTTGTGTGGTTACTTTTGTTATCTGGGCATTAACATGTGTATAACAAATAAATAAAATGATTATTGCAATGAGTTTTTTCATGATTCGTGTTTTAATTAATTAATAGGTTATTAGTTTAAAAGGAAACCATAAAATGATATAGGTGATAAAATTTAACCCATACTTATAAGCGTTTTCATTATCTGCCCCGTGATCTTTTCACCACCAACTTTCCAAGGGCATTTAACCAATATATATCATCAGGCGTATTCTCTCCTCAAAACATACGATTGGGCATTTGCCATCTGTACTATAAACAGGAGTCAAATAATAGCTAAGAAGTTTTTCATTTTTAAGTCGTTTAGTTTGATATAAAAGTAATCGATAGCCAAAGTGATTTTATATACCCTTTACTCGGTATATTTAGTGTTTATTTTATATCTTATATTTATGAAATATTGATTGGCAGTTAAAGAATGCCACTAATTCTCTCATCAATGAACAAAGTTTTTTTTCTATTCTTATTTCTCCTATTTCAATTACAGGTATGCTTTGCGCAACAGGGCAGCCCCATTTTAATAGATACGGCCAAAAAATTCAACATCAGTGAGCATGGGTATTTCTATGAGGACAAAAATTTAAACCTGAACATCGATTCTATTATAAAATATAAGCAGGCTGGCAAACTCACCCCACTAATACCAAGAAAAGTTTTTAGTAAAGGCTATACCCAATCTTATTACTGGGTTGCTTTTGATATAGAAAATACCCTCGAACAAGCAGTACACCTTATGTTTAAGGAGCAGAGCTCAAGCATTAACCAGCTTCAGCTGTTTAAAGTGGACGAGCTTGGGAAGATTTATCCGCTAGGCTTAACCGGCGATCATTTTCCTTTTAAACAACGTCCGTATCGCAATAGAAGCTTTATCTACCCAATAGTTCTTTTGCCCCATGAAAAAGCAACTTTCTATTTATGGGCTGATAAACGTGGGCAGAATATGTACATGCCGATGTCTATTGGGCGCGACGTTGATATTATTCAGGCAGAAATTCCACAACATACATTATTTGGATTTTATACCGGAATTTTTGTTTTTGCTGTAATATTTAACCTATTACTGTTTGCCTCTGTTAGAGATAATATCCACCTATATTATGCGATTTACATTTTCTGTACCTTAATTTTTATTTTGGAAGAAGAGGGCTTGGCTTTTCAATGGTTTTACCCAAACTTACCAGGTCTCCAGGATTATATGCGGTTAATTATGGCATCATTGAGCTGTGGTTTACTGATTCAGGTAATGCAACTATTTGTAAACCAGAATCAATCCAATAGTCGCTTATACCGCTTTACCAACTATTATAAGCGGTTCTGTTGGGCCATGTCGATTATACCAGTGTTTATGCTGTTCAAATCATTTATCATCTTAGAAAAAACCGTTTTTTATATCAACAATTTCCTGGCGTTGCTCACTGTTATCGTGATTATTGTATGTGTAGTTGAAAGGATCAGGGCAGGGTATAAGCTGGGTTGGTACTATTTTATTGCTACATTGATGTTGTTATTTGGCGTTTTCAATTATGTTTTTAATACGCTGGGGCTAACCAATTTTAACCTGCTAAAGCCAAATGGTTTAGTGGTGGGTTTAACAGCCGAAATCATTTTCCTTTCATTTGCATTAACACAGCGTTATAATTTTCTAAAAAAAGAAAAAGAAATCCTGCTGGAAGAAAAGAGTAAACATCAGGTAGATCTGGCAGATGGCATTTTTAATGCGCAGGAAGATGAAAGAACCCGGCTTGCCCGCGATCTGCATGATGATTTAGGCGGCACGCTCTCCATTATTAAATTAAACATCACGGCCTTTCAACACAAGGTTTTAAAACTACCTGAAAATGAACGTGCATTTTATAATCAAACCATTAGCATGATCGAAAAGGCCTGTACCGATTTAAGGGAAATTTCGCATAATTTAATGCCTAAAAACTTTGAACAACTGGGCTTGATCGAAACGCTTAAAGAAAATTTTATTTCCTTAAACCATTCGGGTAAAATTGCTTTCGAATTTGTTTATCAAGTAGAACATCCCATCGAAAGCAACATGGAAATTACCATTTACCGTATCGTTAATGAATTGGTAAATAACATCAACAGGCACTCTTTGGCGACCAAAGCAACCATCCAGATGTTATCTTTTAATGAAGGGATCAATATTATGGCTGAAGACAATGGTATTGGCTTTAGTCAGGAAGAGGATAAAACGGGACTAGGCATGCAGAATATACGCTCAAGGGTAAACTATCTGAACGGGAAAATCCAGGTAGACAGTAATCCGAATGGTACAACAATCGCTATTGATATACCGCTGAAATAATGGACACGATGGAACAAAAACCGACCACATTAATGATCGCAGATGATCATAAACTGTTTGCCGAAGGATTATCGGCCATCCTTTCAGAACAGCCCAACTTTAAGGTTATTGGTACGGCGTCAAACGG
The DNA here is from genome assembly GCF_014692875.1 of Pedobacter riviphilus. Classification (NCBI taxonomy): domain Bacteria; kingdom Pseudomonadati; phylum Bacteroidota; class Sphingobacteriia; order Sphingobacteriales; family Sphingobacteriaceae; genus Pedobacter; species Pedobacter riviphilus. The sequence goes on from NZ_CP061171.1 coordinate 4,886,333, forward strand.
AAAGGAAATCCTGCATCTGTTAAATCACCAAATACCCGATATTCTAATCCTTGATCTGAACATGCCTGTTTTAGATGGAGAAATTGCAGCCGAAAAAATAAGGCAACTATTTCCCTCGGTAAAAATTATGGTATTATCGATGTATTATACGGTTAAATTAGCAGCCAAACTAGAAAGTATAGGGGTAAAAGCTTTTGTTCAAAAAGATACCGATGCAGAAACGCTGTTTACAATTATATCCGATTTACAGTTAGGTGAAAAATATTTCCAGAAAACAAAACCCGATGTTCAGCCCTCAGTATTTAACGATGGAGATCATTTTCAAAAAAGCCACAATTTAACTACGAGAGAAATGGAAATCCTGCAATTGATCAGCGAAGACTACTCTTCCCAGCAAATTGCCCAAAAATTATTTATAGCTTTAAACACTGTTGATACGCACCGGAAAAACATGGCACAGAAGCTAAATGTAAGCGGGAAAGCAGGGTTATTAAAATTCGCAATAGAAAATAAGCTACGCTAAAATTTAATATATTTTCGATTATCGAATATAATTGATATTTTTATACTACATACCGTTTTAGTATGCGGTATTATAATTATGAGCAAAGTGATAAATACGGTAATTGCCGGAACTGGAAGTTACATTCCACAGAATATTATTTCCGGCAACGAATTCTTGAATTCTACATTTTTTGAGAATGGGAACCGGCTGGAAAAAGAGAACTCAGAGATTATTCATAAATTCTCTGAAATTACGGAAATCGTGGAACGGCGCTACGCATGCCCCGAGCAGTTAAGCAATCATATCGGCGCAAAGGCTGCAGAAAAAGCTATAGAAAACGCAGGTATTGATAAAGAAACCTTAGACTATATTATATTTTGTCATAATTTTGGCGACATCCCTTTGGGCAGCAACCGCATTGATATTTTGCCGTCTTTAGCCTCAAAGGTAAAACAACAACTAGGTATTCAAAATCCAGACTGTGTTGCATACGACATCATTTTTGGTTGCCCAGGATGGGTGCAAGGTGCAATACAGGCAGATTATTATATTAAAAGCGGAGATGCAAAACGTGTTATGGTTATTGGTGCAGAAACCTTAAGCCGTATTATCGATCCACATGACCGTGATAGTATGATCTTTTCGGATGGTGCCGGAGCTGTAATCTTTGAAGCCGAAGAGTCAGAAGAAAAAAGAGGAATATTAGCCCACAAAACAGAAACGCACGCCGTAAACCATGGTAATTTGCTCACTATGGGCAAAGGATCGCATCCTGATGAAACCAGTGGAAACTTTTACCTGAAAATGAATGGACGTAAACTGTACGAGTTTGCGGTAGTCCAGGTGCCACAGGTCATTAAAAAAGCTATCGATAAAGCAGGCCTAAGTGTTGAAGATGTAAATATTGTATTCGTTCACCAGGCCAACGGAAAAATGGATACCGCCATCATGAAACGTCTGTTCAAGCTTTATGGAAAAGATACCGTGCCCGAAAACTTAGTCCCAATGACAATTTCATGGTTAGGAAACAGTTCGGTTGCCACTATACCTACCTTGTTAGACCTGGTATTAAAAGGTGAAGTTAAAGGCTATAAAGTTAAGCCTGGCGATGTAGCTGTCTTTGCATCTGTAGGAGCTGGCATGCACATTAATGCTTTTATACACCGTTTCTAATTGGCTAACCGTTTTAAACCGGCCCTGGCCTGGCTTTCAATACTGCTTTCAAACTCATGATTTTTCATGGCAATGGCAATATTGAAAGCCTCTTTTGCTTTCGCAATATTTTTCCTTCTTTCATAAACCTTGCCCATCTGCACCGCAGCGTTTGCAGCAAAATAATATTTCAGGTTTTTTCCTTCGTTAATCGTCTCCTGATAAGCTGCTAACGCTTGATCATCTTTCCCTAAATCATCATAAATTCTGCCCAAACGGTAATTTAATTCCGTTTTGTCTTTATCGTTGCTATAATCCGTTACTTTTTTATCTGCAAGGATCTGCAGGGCCCTGTTTAAATAACCGCCATCAAACAACAGTCTGGCTTTTAAAAGATCAATGGTTGGCGTTCCTGAAGCAGCTTCGGCTTTAGCCTGCTTATCTTTTTCCATGTAGGTGTATCCGTTTTTAACTGCCTTTGCTGCAAATGCCCCATATCCTTCTTTATCTCCCTTCAGAAGAGCGATCCAGCCTAAATGAAGGTAAGCGTCCTTCACAAAATTAACGCCTTTCGTTGTCTGCAAAAAGCGGTTAAAATGAGCTGCCGCATTAAAGTCTAGTTTGTTCAGATGGGCAATACCCTCCAGATAATCTAAATAAGGAAAAGGTTGGTATACTCCTCCCTCTGGCCGCTTTGCCAAAATAGCAATAGCTTCTTCGCTATGTCCGTTTTTAATGCATACATAACTCTGCAAATAACTTTTTAATAAGCTGGTATCGGCAATCCGTTCGGTATATTTTATGGTTTTTGCATATGCCTGTGGGCTATGTGCCACATCGGTTAATACATAGGCATAGTAAAACACTACTTCCTCGTAAAAAGGCTCGTAGGAAGATTTCGGTAGGTTGTCGGCCAGTTTTTCGAACATATTTAATCCGTTCTGAAGATTTCCTTTAATTCCAAAAGTAGATAGTGCCGTTTTTAATGCTCCATCCGGAAGATTGCCCAAAACAGCATTAATCAGCCCCAAGCCTTTTAAGTTGAGGTGAAAATTGGGGAACTTCTTATTGTTTTCCTGCAAAAGGCTGTTGGCTTTCTTAACTTCCATTGCGGCATTAAAATATTCACCAAAGCGCCCACGGATTAACGCCCATTGCAAATTAATTTCTGCCTGTGCGTAAAGATAATAGGGAGAGCTTTTATCGTCATCACTTATTTGATCTAAGCGTGCAGATTTATTAACCTTTAAACGATCGAAATCGGCTTTACTCTCAGAAGTTAAAACCGTAAAATAATCTACATAATTTTCTAAAAGCGGAATAATGGAATTATTGGGGTGTTGTTTTTTCTCTGTAGAGATATAAGCCTTCGCATTGCCTAACTTAAGTTCGAATATACTTTTATAAGCATTTAAGCAATTGTTGTTAAAGTCGAAATTTGCAAATAAGGATGCTGGAAGCAGGAGAAGAGCAGAAAACGCAAAAACAAAGAAGATTTTAGTCATTCGGGAATATATTTCAGTTTGATCCTGCACCAGAGCAGTAGTAGTTCACATTTAAACAAATATCTACATAAAACGTTAAAATCATATTCTTGTTTTGTGTATACGCCAGAAAATTGGCCTAAACAAAAAACGTCCCGGTTTAATCGGGACGTTCTAATAATTTTATGATGCGAATTAAGCTTCTGCTACTTCGTGCGTTAAAGCTTCATCAACCAAAATACGACCGCAGTGTTCGCAAACGATAATTTTTTTACGTTGGCGGATATCTAACTGACGTTGTGGTGGAATCTGGTTAAAACAACCCGAGCAAGAATCGCGATCGATTGTTACTACTGCTAAACCGTTTACTGCATTTTTGCGTAAACGTTTGTAGGCAACCAATAAACGCTCCTCAATCAGTGGCTCGGCTTTATCAGCTTTCTTTTGTAAATCCTGCTCTTCTTTTTCAGTTTCTGCAGTAATTACATCAAGTTCACCTTTTTTAACTTCTAAATCTTTCTTTCTGCCATCTAACTCCGCTTTAGCAGCTTCATAGATTTCAGTTTTAGAAGCGATTTCGAAACCGTGTTCTTTAATTTTCTTTTCAGAAACCTGAATATCTAAACCTTGAATCTCAATTTCTTTCGTTAAAGCATCGTATTCACGGTTGTTTTTAACTTCTTTTAATTGAGAATCGTATCTTTTGATGGCAGCTTGCGCATCTTTAATTGTATTTTTACGCGTTACGATTGAATCCTCCAGATCATCAAGTTCTCCTTTGATTTTTGCAATTCTAGTTTCTAATCCTAAAACGTCATCCTCAAGATCGGCAACTTCCATTGGTAATTCACCACGTACCTGGCGGATCTTATCAATTTTTGTGTGGATATTTTGTAATTCGTATAAAGCTTTTAGCTTTTGTTCTACGGTTTGTTCCATTAAAACAAGTAATTTATGGGGTTTGTATTTTGCTCCGTTAAACGGATTGCAAAGTTAGTAAATTTTTTCTGAATAATTTCAAGCAATAAATTTGAGGTAAATTGTTCAGTTTCAAAGTGTCCGATGTCAGCAATGATCAATTTTTCCTCAGCATCGAAAAACTCGTGATATTTAAAATCTGCGGTAATAAAAGCATCTGCTCCGGCAGCAATGGCTTCTTTTAACAGGAAGCTTCCGGAACCGCCGCAAACCGCCACTTTTTTGATTCTTTTGCCAATTACTTCCGTATGTCTAACCACTTTAGCCTGCATTCTATCTTTTACCAGATGCAGAAAATCGTAGGCATCCATATCGTATTCCAGCCAGCCCACCATGCCCGAACCCACCAATTGGTGTTTATTTTCGAGTTTGTAAATATCGTAGGCCACTTCCTCATAAGGATGGTTCTCGAACAAAGCAACCAAAATTTTACGTTCAGATTGTGTAGGATAAACCATTTCAATCCGCACTTCGGCCTCGCGGTGGCGAACACCTCTTTCACCTACAAAAGGATCAGCATCTTCGTTACCTTTAAAGGTGCCAAAGCCATCGGCATTGAAACTGCACTCACTATAGTTGCCAATATTGCCTGCACCCGCATAAAATAGTGCCGATCGTAATTGCTCTGCCTGTGCCTGCGGGCAATAGGTAACCAGTTTTTTCAACAAACCAGCTTTTGGCGATAGCACTTTCGTTCCAGTTAAACCCAAACGCGCACAAATCATCGCATTTACACCGGTATGGATACTATCAAGATTGGTGTGGATAGCATAAAGTGCAATATTATTCCTGATTGCCTTTAATACTACGCGCTCTACGTAATTTTTGCCATTAAGCTTTTTTAAACCTTTAAAAACGATGGGGTGATGGGTTATAATCAGATTGCAGCCTGTCGAAATCGCTTCATCTACAATTTTTTCTAAGCAATCTAAAGCTACCAAAGCACCGTGAACTTCCATATTCGGATCGCCCACTATTAAACCAGAGTTATCGTAATCTTCCTGATAATTAAGCGGCGCTATGCTTTCTAAATAATTGGTAATTTCAGCTAATTTCATTTTATAAATATAGAAATTTCATTGTTTTCTTTTTCTGTCAATGCTGAGGTACGACACTTCATTTAACAGAAAAAATCCGCGTCCAATTTATTTGGATACGGATGTAAATATCAAGATTAGTTATCCTAGAATTTTCCTGCCTGCTGGAATCCACCGCCCATTCTTACCATCTGTAAGCTTTCGAAAACCATTTTCTGATTGTGTTCAAAAGCGAGTGTTTTGTGATTTACCACATCGATAATCGATCCGATAAAACATAAACCTGCGGTTAGAAGATATAAAATACCCATTCCGATCTGACCGATGATAAACCTTTGTAAGCCTGGAACAGCAAACAGTCCGATTAAGCAGAAAATCAACATGTCAGATGGATTTTTTCTTTTACTGCTATAAACCATCAAGAAATTACGCAACTGCTCTTCAGTTAAACCTGTTGTTGCTTGTTGTAAATATGAGTATTCCTCTGGTGTTATACCTGGTAACGACATTAGAGGTGATTGAAATATATCCATGGTTTCTATGTATTTGTAGTTGAAATTTTAAACTTATTTTTATTTTTTATCAATGTGTAAATTCTATAAACTATAATCAAAAGTGCCGGAAACCCAAACCAATGTTCGGAAAAGCTTTCGGTAAACTCGCCATGTAAAATATGACTGATTGACCTGCCTATGCCACATCCCGGACACCAATCCTGAAAGCCCAAATTGGCTAGCGGACAAAGCGTGAAGTGATGTTCGTGGCCATTCGCTGTTGCCAATAACACTAATGCTGTTACCCAGAAAACCAGTTCTAAAGGAAAGCGCTTAATGTTGTTCATTGTTTCACTTTTTATATAATTTAGAGGTTATAGCCCCACCTTTGTTACATCAATTTGCCCTTAATCGACGAAAGGGGGATATATTTCGACCAAACTTGCGATACAATCTAAGAATAAGTGGTTATTTATTTCCCAAAATTGTTTTTTGTAGGCAAACCCGTCAAAAATAGTTAAAAAAACCTTTACACAAATTGCAGGTTAATATTAAAAGATAAGCTTATTTTTGTGCCTTGAACATTCGCGATTTAATAAACAGATACAAAACCGACGATAGGGTAACTCAATTTACCAAAGCGTTGAACAGCACTAAAAACCCAAAGATACAATTAAAGGGATTGGTGGGTTCGGCTGATGCTATTGTTGCCCTTTCTTCTTATTTCCTATTACACAAGCCCTTACTGTTCGTTTTGCCAGACCGGGAAGAAGCCGCATATTTTCAGTCTGACCTGGAAAGCGCGCTCGAAAAGCAGGTTTTATTATTCCCTTCCTCGTACCGCAAATCTTTCGATTTTACGCAGGTAGATACAGCAAACGTACTGGCCCGTGCAGAGGTACTGAACGAATTGAATCACGATTCGGAGTATGGCAAAATTGTAGTTTCTTACCCCGAAGCCATTGCCGAAAAGGTGATTGACCGCTCTGCTTTAGAAAAAAACACTTTAGAAATCAGTTTGGGAGCCAAGTTGGGCATCGATTTTATTAACGAATTTTTAATTGATTACGATTTCGACCGAAGAGACTTTGTTTACGAACCAGGGCAATTTTCTATCCGTGGTGGCATTGTAGATATATTTTCTTTCTCTTCTGATTTGCCTTACCGCATTGAGTTTTTTGGTGATGAAGTAGAAAGTATCAGAAGTTTTGAAATTGAAAGTCAGCTTTCGGTTGCCGATGTTAAATCGCTTACCATTGTACCTAATGTTCAGGCAAAATTTTTAACAGAAAGCAATATCAGCATCCTCGATTATATCGACCAGGATACACAACTCTGGTTTAAGGATGTAGAGTTTACCCTCGATATTGTTAAAGCTGGCTTTAAAAAGGCTGTTGAACTGTGGAAAGCGCTACCAGCGGCAGATAAAAGCCAAAACCCAGAATGGATTGATCCGAAATTTGCCTTTACTGACGAAAAGTTACTGGGCGATCATCTTCAGGATTTTCCAATCATCGAATTCGGGAAGCAGTTTTTTTATAAAACAGACAACCGCTTTGAATTTGAAACCAAGCCACAGCCTTCATTTAACAAAGATTTTAATCTCCTTATCCATAACCTTAAGGAAAACGAAAAAGAAGGCATTGTTAATTTTATTTTTACCGATTCACCAAAACAGATTGAGCGTTTATATGCCATTTTAGAGGATATTGATAAAACAGCCAAGTTTACACCGATCAATAGCATGCTGCGCGAAGGTTTTGTAGATCCGCAGATTCAAACGGCATTTTACACCGATCACCAGATTTTCGATCGATATTACAAATACAAACTTAAAAAAGGCTATCAGAAAAGCCAGGCCATTACCCTGAAAGATTTAAGGGAACTTAAATCAGGTGATTATGTTACCCACATCGACCATGGGATCGGAAAGTATGCCGGATTGGAAAAAGTAGAAGTTAACGGCAAAACCCAGGAGATGATCCGTTTAATTTATGCAGATAACGACCTACTTTATGTAAACATCAACTCGTTAAACCGCATTGCCAAATATAGCGGTAAGGAAAGCGGAGTGCCTAAGATGAATAAATTGGGTACTGATGCCTGGGACAAGCTAAAAAAAACTACTAAAAAAAAAGTTAAAGATATCGCCCGGGACCTGATCAAGCTCTATGCTTTGCGCAAAACCCAGGCAGGAACCGCGTTTTCTCCAGATAGTTATTTACAAACAGAATTGGAGGCTTCTTTTATTTACGAAGATACACCCGATCAGTTAAAGGCTACCCAAGACGTGAAAAAGGATATGGAATCGCCACATCCAATGGACCGTTTAGTGTGTGGTGATGTGGGCTTCGGAAAAACAGAGATTGCCGTACGCGCGGCATTTAAAGCAGTAGCAGAAGGAAAACAAGCGGCGGTTCTGGTACCAACAACTATTTTGGCCTTACAGCATTTCAAAACTTTTTCTTCACGCTTAAAAGATTTCCCGGTTACCGTTGATTACATTAACCGTTTTAAAACCAGTAAACAGATTAAGGATACATTGGCCGAAGCAGCTGCAGGCAAAGTTGATATTTTGATCGGCACACACCGTTTGCTGAGCAAGGATGTAAAGTTTAAGGATCTCGGCATCATGATTATTGATGAGGAGCAGAAATTTGGCGTTACTGCAAAAGAAAGGCTAAAAGCGGTTAGGGTAAATGTTGATACTTTAACCCTTACAGCAACTCCGATCCCGAGAACGCTGCATTTCTCTTTAATGGGCGCAAGAGATTTATCCATTATCAGCACGCCACCGCCAAACCGCCAGCCGGTTAGTACCGAATTACATGTTTTTAATGATAAACTGATTCAAGAGGCCGTTCAGTTCGAATTAGACCGCAGCGGACAGGTTTTCTTTATCCATAACCGCGTAAACGACCTGATGCAATTGGGTGGCTTAATCCAGAAACTGGTTCCAAAAGCAAGAATCGGTATTGCGCATGGCCAACTAGATGGCGATCAACTGGAAGATGTAATGCTCGATTTCATTAATGGAGAAAAAGATGTTCTGGTAGCCACCACGATTATAGAAGCGGGTTTAGATATTCCGAATGCCAATACCATCATCATTAACCATGCACATATGTTTGGTTTGAGCGATTTGCACCAGATGCGTGGCCGGGTAGGCAGGAGCAACAAAAAAGCTTTCTGTTATTTACTTTCTCCACCCTTATCTACTTTAACTTCTGAAGCACGGAAACGTTTAAGTGCTATTGAAGAGTTTTCTGACTTAGGAAGCGGTTTTAATGTAGCTATGCGCGATTTGGATATCCGTGGAAGTGGAAATTTATTGGGTGCCGAGCAGAGTGGTTTCATTGCTGAAATTGGTTTTGAAATGTACCACAAAATATTGGATGAGGCTATTCAGGAACTAAAAGAAGCAGAATTTAAAGGCCTCTTCGAAAATGAACCTGCCCGTCCGTTTGTGGGCTTTACACAGGTAGATACAGACCTTGAATTGTATATCCCTGACGCATACATCACCAATATCACCGAGCGTTACAATTTATATACCGAGCTTTCTAAACTTGATAACGAAGCAGAATTAGCCATTTTTGAAAAACATTTGGCCGACCGTTTCGGTCCGGTTCCGCCGCAAGTAAAAACGATGCTAAGTGTGGTGCGCTTGCAGTGGCTGGGCAAGAAACTGGGCTTCGAGAAAATCAGTTTTAAGAAAAATAGTTTACGCGGGTATTTCTTAAGCGATAAACAATCGGCTTATTTCGATTCGAATACCTTTACCAAGATTTTAACTTTTGCGCAGAACCACCCGCGTATGTGTAATTTAAAAGAAGTAAAAAATACCTTAAGGATTGCTTTCGATAACATAAGTACTGTTGAAGAAGCCATTCAAACTTTAGAACTTATTGACTAAAAACGTTAATTCAGTCAACGGACAGACTCAATTAACGTTAATTCGGTCAATGAACTGACTGAATTAATGTTTTTTAAATTATCAGCACTACCTTAAAACAAAAATGTTAGATCCAACCTTATTGCTCGATTTAGTGAAAATGCAAATGCCTTATGGAAAGTATAAAGGTTACCTGATCTGTAATATCCCCGAAAGTTATTTGCTGTGGTATAAGGATAAAGGCTTCCCAAAAGGGAAATTAGGCGATTTAATGGCTACTATGTTCGAAATCCGGGTAAATGGTTTAGAGTATTTATTAACGCCGTTGAAGAATCAAAATCGGTAGTTAAGAATGATAGGTTAATGCGAACATTTATTCCGGGCTATTGTCTTCCCGAACCAAAAGTGATGGTGGCAGGTATAGAGGAATCGTCATTCCCAACTTGATTGGGAATCGTAATGCCTTAGTAGGGTCGCAGGTTGCATTAAGATTCCCGCCTGCGCGGGAAAGACGACCGTTTTGAATAGACATCTCCATTGCGCTGCGCTTCAGGAGATGACGACTAATCTGTAAAAACCGCAGATCAACATTTATCGCAGAAAAAATCTGCGGAGATCAGCGTAATCTGCGGGAAACAATGCTATATCTCACAACCATTTTCATCACAAACGGCATCATCATTTTTGTTTAATGAAGTAAGCGTAGTTTTTGGCTGGGCAGATTTCCACTCGGCAAAACTTTGGGTAAGTGCATCGGTAAATGCCTGAACAGGCTGAGCGCCCGAAACACCATATTTACGGTCCATTACAAAATAAGGCACACCACGGATCCCTAAATTCTGGCTTTCATAAATATCATAACGAACGGCTTCGGCAAATTCATTTCCATTCAAAACCGATTTGGCCTCGTCCTTATCCAAACCAATTTCTACAGCAAGATCAATCAAAACATCAATTTCGCCGATATTTTTACTGTTCACAAAATGTGCTTCAAACAGTTTCTCTTCGGCTAAATCCTGAAGATTATGTTTTGCTGCTAAATGGATCAAACGATGTGCGTTAAATGTATTTGCAGGAATATTCGTATCAAAATCCATCTTCAAACCAGCATTTGCAGCCATATCCGCTACCTGTTTGGTCATTTGTTTAGCCTGTTCAATGGGCATTCCCTTGCTTCTCGAAAGGTAATCGTATACTGTTTCGTTATTCGTATTATGGTACTCAGGATTGAGCTGATAACTTTTCCAATCGACTTCAATCTCGTTTTTGAACGGTAGTTTTTCTATCGCCTGTTCAAAATGTCTTTTTCCGATATAGCAAAACGGACACATTACGTCCGACCAGATTTCTACTTTCATAATACAAAATTAAGCTGATTACAGTTGGCTAAAGTAAGGCCAAAGTAAAAAGCCACTATCGTTCAGGATAGCGGCTTCTCAAATTTATTTATACAATTGGTTAAATATCAGCTTAAAAGTACCATGTGTTTGTGCCCTAAAAGCAATTTCAGGCCCAAAAGCAAGCAGTTTGCCTTTACCAACCCTCGCTTCGAAGGCCGTTACACCATCTTGCAGGTAAGCCTGCCCCCAGGCCCAGCCGCTGCGCAGCGGTGTGGCATTTTCGAACCACATTAAAGGTTTGATCTTTCCAGCCACAATGGCATCGCCTGTGAGCTTAAAAACAGGGCTATTATCGAAATATACATCAGCTTCCTTTTCCATGCCCCAATTGGTTGGTAAAGTAGTATCTACACCAACATTTAGAACACTTCCTGGAACATAATATTTTTCAGCAGGCAATCGTTTTTCTTCTCCGTTTACAATTTCAACCATTGCATTCCGAACCGGAAGATTTAAATGATAGGCCAAATTGGTGCTACTACCTATGGTTACAATATTGCCGCCTGCCTCCAAAAATTTCTTCAATTCAGGGATTGATTTGTCGGCGGTGATCCTACCCAAACGATTTCTAAATTCTTGAGGGATTTCTTCTGCCTTTGGTCCGAAAGATCTGTTTCCGAATCCTCCGCCTTGTACCGGCGGTATGGCTCCGCTCACAAAAACAATTACATCGTATTTAGATTTTAAGTTCCCCGCGTCAATATCCTGTGGATAAATTACCGTTGCGTTATAATGATATTGTTCCATTAAAAATCGCACCCAGCCCGAAGCCATAGAGCCGCCGTAAGTATCCCAAAGGGCAATCCTTCCTGCAGAAATTTTAATTTTATCTTTTGGGGCATTCGCACTTTTTAATTTGATATTCGCTTTTTCTAGTATTGCTTTTCCTGCTGATGAAACATAAAAATCGCCATTTTCAGTCGAACGGTAAACCTCAACTTTGCTTTTTAATAAATCATTAACCGCAGTATAAGAATCATTTTGTGCAGCACTTAACACATAGCCCGATCCATTTGGTAATTTGTTTTCTGATTTCAACAAAACACCATATGGACTTTTCTCAAACGGACCAGAAAAATCGTCGAGAATCCGATCAAATTTAACATCCATTAAATAGGCTAATGTCCATCCTGCAGCATCGTATGGCGGAATTGGAGCACCACCTTCGTATTTAAAATCGTTCGGGTGATCCTGAGGTTCGAACATATCCAAAACGTGTGGACGAAAAGCCTGATCGGTTTTTACGACATAACTTCCGGCAGGATAATTTTTCCCTGCAACGGTAAATGAAGCGGTTGCTTTTTGAACCACAATCCCTGTTCTGATCAAAGCATTTAAAAATTTAACTGCAGAGTTAAAATCAGGTTGATCGGCACTTAAAATATATCCGCGAGGATCTCTGTTTGCCGGAGCTTTCATCACCGTATCAAAAGCTTTCATACTGATCTGCCGTCTTGGCCCAAAATCGGCATCTCCGCCCGCAATTGCGGTACCTTTTTCGCCTTTTGCAGCGTTGTTAATGGCTTCAATTTTCTTTGGAGAGAACGACCAGGTATCTTTTTTACCTCGTTCTATTGAATTTCTGCCCATCTGATAAATGTTATACAACAATTCATCGCGGTAACGTTGTGCATAATTTAAAACAGCATAATTTAGTGATACCGAATAATCGATCGAGTTTTTAAAGTACCATTTCCTCGGGGTAATCGGGTTTGGCGAATCGCCGCTTGGCAATAAACGCGAAGGAACCAAAGGAATTTCAGAAGGAGTAGGGTTCCCGATAATTTCGGTCAAGAGCCCAATCATATTATGAAAATAAGTGGTGGTTCTTAGTCCGCCATTATACCAGGTAGAATAAACTGATCCTCCGCGTTGGGTATAACCAGGTTTATTTTCCACATTCATTCGGTTGTGCATGGCTGCACCAACCGCATCTAAACTGGTTAGTAAGGTTGGGTCGAAAACGTAATTGAACGGATCGCGGTAGGGAGGCCCAGCAACAACAGTTCCTGCCGGGCCAGCCTGATGGTGGTTATACATAATCTGCGGGATCCATTCGACAAAAAGCTGGCGACCAATATTCTGTGTTTCTTTAAGGTTTAGCATAAAGAAATCGCGGTTATTATCATGGCCTGCATATTTTTCATATAAAACGGGTAAGCCTGAGGTTGTTCTTTTCTTGGGATCTTTCTCTCTCATGTACCAATTGCTCACCAGTTCTTGCCCATCAGGGTTGGCATGGGTAAACAAAACGATTACATTATCCAAAATACGCAGGGTTTCCGGATCTTTTCTGGAGGCAAATTCATAAGCGGTTTCGATTAGTTGATGTGCGCCCACTACTTCGTTGGCATGTAAACCACCATCTATCCAAACTACTGCTTTACCTTCCTGGGCTAATGCTTTTGCCTGCTCGGGTGTAATTTCAGCATGCGCCAGTTGTTGCGAAATTTCTTTGTAACGGTCCAATTTCTTCAGGTTTTCGGGTGAAGAAACAATCAGCATATATTGGCTTCTGCCTTCTTCGGTTTTGCCAATATCAACCAGTTTAATGCGGTCAGAACTTGCCACGAGTTTCTTAAAGTAAGCTTCTGTTTGGGTATAATTGGCCAATTGATAATCGTCGCCGATATCAAAACCAAAATGCGATTTTGGCGTTGGCACTTCCTGTGCCAGTACAGCACAGCTATTTACCATTAAAAAAGCAACAAAAAGCCCTTTAAAGTAGATTTTTATCATAATAGTTTAGTTAGGTAATCAAATATAATAGAGAATATGCGCCAAAAACGGCTTGCTGTAAATTTGTTACAAGTTTTAAATCCTAATCCATACATTTGTCCTGATGTAAGTTCTTAACTTTATTTTTCATCAACCGATACAGGTTCCCGGAATTACACCCGGGATTAATAGGGAATCGTGTGCAAATCACGAGCTGTCGCGCAACTGTAAATTCTGTCTTTTATTAAAAAGACAACGGTCTTATCATTCATGCCACTGTGCCGTTTACCGGGATGGGAAGGCGATAAGATCGGGAATAAGTCAGGAGACCTGCCTATATTGAATTGACGGTACTTTCGCGTTATAAAGTAATTGGTCAGGTCTGATTGTACACGATAAAATTAAAATTTTATATGCTTGCTTTAAGCTTTTGGCTGATGAGCAGGTTGTTTGTGCCCAAACCTTTCCCTTTAATTTTTAACATAGAGTATTACAAAATAGTGCTTTAAGAGCTTTTAAACGATTTATTTACTTAATCTTTAAAAGAGATGCTAACGCAAAATCTGGGCTATCCGCGAATAGGTAGCCAAAGGGAATTAAAGAAAATCTGCGAAAATTACTGGGCAGATAAAACTGGGTACAAAAATGTACTTCAGGTGGGAAAAAACATTCGCCACGAAAACTGGAACCTTCAAAAAGAAGCTGGAATTGATATCATTCCCTCGAACGACTTTTCTTTTTATGATCATGTGCTCGATCATTCGTTAACTTTTGGTGCAATACCGAAAAGGTATAACGAAGTGATCCTGAAAAAAGGAAATTCGGAGCTTGATCTCTATTTTGCCATGGCCAGGGGTTATCAAAAAGAAGGATTAGATGTGGTAGCGATGGAAATGACCAAATGGTTCGATACCAATTACCATTACATCGTTCCTGAGTTTTACAAAAACCAGCCTTTTAAACTCTTCTCTACCAAAATTATCGATGAGTTTTACGAAGCAAAACAATTAGGCATTACTACAAAACCTGTTTTAATCGGACCGGTATCTTACCTTTTATTGGGAAAAGAAAAAGAAGCTGGCTTCGAAAAAATCGATCTGATCAAAAACTTGCTTCCAGTATATATCGAGATTTTATCTCGCTTAGATGCCTTGGGTGTAGAATATGTTCAGTTTGATGAGCCGTTTTTAACTTTAGACCTTACCGAAAAAGACAAAAAAGCTTATGAATATGTTTATAAAGAAATTAGAAAAGCTTTTCCAAGGTTAAAGATCGTTTTAGCAACTTATTTCGAAGGTTTAGGCAACAATCTTGCCTTAACTACTTCATTGCCAGTAAATGTTTTACATATCGATCTGGTACGCGCTGAAGGTCAATTGATAGATGTTTTAGCTTCGTTAAAAGAAGATACCATCCTTTCTTTAGGTTTGGTAGATGGAAGAAACATCTGGAAAAATGATTTCGAGAAATCTGTTTCAATCATTAACCAGGTTGTAGAAAAAAGAGGTCTGGATAAAGTGTGGATTGCCCCATCTTGTTCCCTAATACACTCGCCGGTTGATTTAGACAATGAAACCAATGAGCAAAACCTTTCGGCCGAAATTAAACAGTGGCTGGCTTATGCGAAACAAAAAATTGCTGAGGTCGTTACCTTAAAAAAACTCATCACCAACGAAAGCCCTGCATCTACCCTGCAAAAGCTTGAAGAAAATAAGACTGCGATTGCTAACCGTAAAGTTTCTAAAATCATCCACAATCCTGAAGTTAAACAACGTGTTTTAGCATTAAAAGAGCAGGATGCAGAACGTTTAAGCCCATTTTCTAGCCGAAAAATTAAACAACAGGAACTCAATCTACCAAGTTATGCCACTACAACCATCGGCTCATTTCCGCAAACGGCAGAGGTAAGGAGCTGGAGAGCAAAACTTAAAAACGGAACTTTTACCGTTGAAGAATATGATGACCTCATAGCAAAAGAAACCGCAAAAGCGGTAAACTGGCAGGAAGAAATCGATCTGGATGTTTTGGTTCATGGCGAATTTGAGCGCAACGATATGGTTGAATACTTTGGTGAACAGCTAGATGGTTTCGCCTTCTCTAAAAACGGTTGGGTACAGAGTTATGGTTCACGCTGTGTAAAACCTCCTATTATTTTTGGTGATGTTTCGCGCCCAAAACCTATGACAGTAAAGTGGACCGCCTATGCGCAGTCACTTACCACAAAATACATGAAAGGTATGTTAACCGGTCCTGTAACCATCTTACAATGGTCGTTTGTACGTAATGATCAACCTAGATCAGAAACCTGTACTCAGATTGCCCTGGCCATCCGCGATGAGGTTTGCGATCTGGAAAATGCAGGTATTAAAATCATCCAGATTGATGAACCAGCCATTAGAGAAGGTTTACCATTACGCAAAGCTGATTGGCAAACTTACCTGAACTGGGCGGTTAAAGCCTTTAAAATTTCGGCAAGCGGCGTGAAAGACGATACGCAGATCCATACGCACATGTGTTACTCTGAGTTTAACGATATCATCCAAAACATCGCCGATATGGATGCAGATGTAATCACGATCGAAACCTCACGTTCGCAGATGGAGTTATTAGACGCATTTGCCGATTTTAAATATCCAAACGAAATCGGCCCCGGGGTATACGACATTCACTCTCCAAGGGTTCCGAAGAGGGAAGAAATGGTTCAATTGCTTAAAAAAGCAAAAGCTGTTATTCCCTCCGGGCAACTCTGGGTAAACCCCGATTGCGGTTTAAAAACCCGTGGATGGGATGAAACCAAAAAAGCTTTGATAGAAATGGTTGAAGCCGCAAAAGAAATGCGTAAAACCGAAGAGGTGCTCGCTGCAGATCTTCAGGTGAATTAATTCTAATTTTGTCACACAGAAACCAATACTATTAAGTTAAGAATTCGATTGTTGTCAGTCTGAGCTTGTCGAAGACCCTTATCGTGAAATAACTAAAAAGACTGTCCTTCGACAAGCTCAGGATGACATCTTTTTAGTTATTTCGCTACTTAATTACATTACTGAAAGCACATTTTTTTACATTTCAGTATCCATTTCTCAAGGCAAACCTTTTACTTTGGCAATTTTCTACTAAAAATAACTAGAAAGTTGCCAAAGCTTTTTACAGCACCTATATTTAACCCATGACCCTAGAAGAAAGAATAGAAAATTCTAAAACCAGCATTTTTAAAGCCGTTTTCCCTAATACAACAAACCATTACGACACTCTTTTCGGTGGAACAGCCATGCATTTAATGGACGAAGTTGCTTTCATTACCGCAACCCGTTTTAGCCGTCAGATTATGGTTACTGTAAGCAGCGACAGGATAGACTTTAAAAAACCAATCCCCGCAGGCACTATCGTAGAGCTTATCGGCAAGGTAAAGCATGTGGGTAATACCAGTTTAAAAGTGAACGTAGAAATTTATATTGAGCAGATGTATGCCGAAGGAAGAGAATTGGCCGTTCATGGCGATTTTACTTTTGTGGCGATCGATGAAAATAAAAAGCCGGTTCAAGTGATCAAATAATCTCATAACCTCGGCAGAAAAGATGTAAAAAATCATAACGCCCAAATTTTTAAATTTGACTATGGAACATCAACTTTCTGAGGAAGACTTAAAAAATATTGCCAAACAATTGGCTTGTCCTGAAGGCGAACACGGCATTAAAACAGGCGAAATGATGCATGCCAATAATATCGGCATGACCACTTCTGCAATTGAGGCATTAAACCTTCAAAACAATGAAACCGTTTTAGAAATCGGTCATGGTAACGGCGGGCATATTGCTCAACTATTGTTAAAAGCAGAGAACCTCGCTTATTTTGGTGCTGATATTTCTGCAACCATTATTGCAGAAGCCGAAAAGATCAATCAGGATTTCATCACAAAAGGAAAAGTCCACTTTCAGTTAACAGATGGCCTTACATTACCATTTGATGATGATCGGTTCGATAAAGTTTTTACGGTTAATACGATATATTTTTGGACAAATCCAAGCGAATACCTCAGCGAAATTAAGCGGATATTAAGACCTGACGGCACTTTGGTTATATGTTTTGCTGATAAAACTTTCATGCAAAACCTGCCTTTTACTCCTTATGGCTTTACACTTTACGAAGTAGAAACCGTAAAAGAACTATTAGAAAAAGCGGGATTTACCATTAAAAATACGCTTAAAAAATTAGAGCAGGTACAAAGTAAAACAGGCGAACGAGTAGAAAGAGAATATTATGTTGTAACAGCTAATGTATAAAATAGCCCTCGTTTTTAACGAGGATTAGGGAGAATAGCGATTGTATAGCATGAGTATTGAACTGCTTTAATATTCCCACATGCGCGAGAATGATGCCAATACTGAGGTCTTTCTCGATGCTCGCTTAATACAAAATCAGATATAAATAGGCGTAAACCACGGGAGCAGCCAATAATAACCCATCAAAACGATCTAACAACCCGCCATGGCCCGGTAATAAACCACCACTATCTTTCGTATCCAAACTGCGTTTAAGCATCGATTCTACTAAATCGCCCAATGTACCAAAACTAGCAATCAATACCGCCATACCAATCCAAACCCATGCTGGACTTTCGGTAAACAGAAATGACAAGCCAAAAGCGACCAAAACACTGGTGAACATGCCTCCGAAAAAACCTTCCCAGCTTTTCTTTGGCGAGTGGCGCTCAAATAATTTACGTTTACCGTATTTTACACCAAAAAGATAAGCACCTGTATCATTTGCCCAAAGCATCAGTAAAAATGCCAGCGGAAGATGAAAGTTATATTCGTTCCAGTTTTTCAAAAAGCCCAGGGCATGAAAAAAACAGAAAGGAATGGTTACATAAACAAAGCCAACAAAAGTGTACGAGATGTTGGCGAATGGAATTTTGTTCTTTTTATATAGCTCAGTAATAAAAACCGAGAAAATTAGCGGGATACAAAGTAGCAAATACTTCACATCATATTTAAGGTAGTGTAGGCCTGCCGCCATCAAAAATATTAATGAACCCGCTGCCAAACCGATATTACGGTGTGGCCTGATGCCAGAGTTTTTAATCAGCTTGTAAAATTCAAACAAAGCCAAAACACTTAAAACAAGATAAAAGATGGTAAAAGTGTAGCTCCCCAGAAGGATAGAGCCAAGCATTACAATGGTAAAAAAGAAAGCGGTTATTGCCCTGGTTTTCATTTAAGGTAGGAGGTAAAGGGTGTAAAGTTTAAGATCATCATCACTATTCAATTTCGTTTTCAACAATGTATTCTATGGCTTTATCGAAATCTACCTTATTCACCAAAACATTTATTTCGCCAATATTATATGCCGAGAGCTGTTTATTTATCGTTACTGCCGGAATTCCGGCTTCTGTTAATCCCTGTTTTAATACCTCTGCCGCAAAGGCATCGCTGGTGGTATATACTTTAACCCAATTTTCGCTCACGTGTTGCGTTATCTTTAAAAATTTTGAACAAAGCTATGGTAATTATTGCACTAATTAAATAGCCATACCATGGAAAACCGATCGGTTCATCAGCTTTATCAAGTGGCATGTGATGCTTTTGCATGTAAAAAGCCGCGCAAACCGCATAAGCATTGTTTAAGAAGTGCGCCAGCATGGCATACCAAATACTTCCGCTGTAATAATACAGGTAGCCAAAACCTGCACCCAATAACATACGTGGCACAAAACCATAAAACTGCACATGGATGGCACTGAAAATAATGGCTGATAACCAAATTGCAACGTGTGGATTATCAAAAGCCCTGGTTAACGATCGTTGCACGCCGCCACGGAACATTAATTCTTCACCAATTGCAGGTATAACAGCAATCATGACAAGGTTTACAATAAAATCGAAATTACTGCGCACAGTGATCAATTGAATTGTCATTTTCATTGCAATAGCCTCCTTTTCTTTCATCCATTGTTCTATCTTATGCAAAAAATCAGGCAAAATCATTTTCTGGTTCCATATCACAGTCCATTCCATAAACGGCATGCTTAATATCATTATAGCCAGCACAAGCACAACCAACAAGAATTTTGGCTGCTTGAAAAGATAAAACTCCGTTACCTTTTTCCTTTCTGTTAAGGCCAAGGCGATAGGAGGTAAAATAAATGTTCCAATCGAACTTAATATTTGTATCACTTTAAAACCAGCAATATACCTCGTATCGCCAGCTAAAAGCATGTCCAAATTACTTACTATTCCTAAGCCATACATTAGTAAAACAATGACAATAGCTAGAATTCCAAACACAAGTCCGCCGATAACTGCGTAAAATAAAAGTAAAAGTAATTGTAAGAAAGGATTGATTTCCTCCTTGTTAGGTGTTACAAAATTCATTATTTGTACCTTTGTATGTTTTATTAATCGTTGAAGATAGAAAATGTCTGTTAAGATAGGAAATATAGATTTAGGTGAGTTCCCGTTATTACTGGCTCCAATGGAGGATGTAAGCGATCCGCCGTTCCGTTATGTATGCAAAAAAAACGGGGCCGATATGATGTACACTGAATTTATTTCTTCGGAAGGCTTGATCCGTGATGCTGCAAAAAGCAGACAAAAGCTTGATATTTTTGAATACGAAAGACCAATTGGCATCCAGATTTTTGGTGGTGATATCGATCACATGCGCGAAGCCTCAGAAATTGCTTCTGCAGCAGGACCTGACCTGGTTGACATTAATTATGGCTGCCCGGTTAAGAACGTAGTATGCAAAGGCGCAGGCTCCAGTCTGTTACAGGATATTGATAAAATGGTAAAGATGACTGAGGCTGTTGTTAAAGCTTCACATTTACCTGTTACCGTAAAAACCCGTCTAGGCTGGGATGATAATACAAAAAACGTTTACGAGGTTGCCGAGCGACTTCAGGACGTGGGTATCCAGGCCCTTACCATCCATGGCCGCACCAGGGCACAATTATACAAAGGCGAAGCAGATTGGTCACTTATCCGGGAGATTAAGCGTAATCCGCGCATCAAAATCCCAATTTTTGGTAATGGCGACGTAGATAGCCCTGAAAAAGCAGCCAACTGGCGTATGGAATATGAGGTAGATGGCATCATGATCGGCCGTGCGGCAATCGGTTACCCATGGATTTTCCGCGAGGTAAAACACTTTTTTAAAACAGGCGAACACCTTGCCGGGCCAACCATTGAAGAACGTATTGAAGTTTGTCGTACACATTTAGATAAATCGCTTGAATGGAAAGGGCCTAAAACCGGAATTTTCGAAATGCGCCGCCACTATGCAAACTATTTTAAAGGCTTACCAGATTTTAAACCATACCGCATGCGTTTGGTGGCCGAGCCTGATATCAACAACATTTACAGTATTTTAGAAGAAGTGGCAGAAAAATTTGCCGACTATGATGCCACTAGAGTACTGGCTTGATTTTTGAAAGCTTTTTTTATACATTCGTAAATCACCATGGTTACAGCTATTACAGACGGAGTTAAAGTTTCAGTAGAAACAGTATACCAGCCAGAATATTCAAATCCGGCCAACGAGCATTATATGTTCGCTTATCGCGTGGAAATTTCTAATCTTTCTGATTATGCTGTGCAATTAATGCGCCGCCAATGGTTTATTTTCGATTCGAACAGTAGCCGAAGAGAGGTAGAAGGAGAGGGCGTTGTGGGTTTACAGCCAATTATTCGGCCTGGCGAAACACACGTATATGTTTCTGGATGTAACCTCAAAACCGATATGGGCAGTATGAAAGGTGCGTACTTAATGAAACGCGACATTGATGGATCAGAATTCGAGGTTGATATTCCAGAATTTCAATTGATTGCTCCTTATAAATTAAATTAATTCTTAATTCCATTTTGCCACAAATCGTCATTTCGTCCGTAGTGTTCCAAAGGAACTCCTTTGGAGGAGAAATCTATAAAGTTTAATTTGATCCAGAGCTCTCTCTCCCGAAAGTTCGGGATTGCACTCCAGTTGAGATGACAAGACCTTTTAGTATAGATGAGGGGTAGAAAAGCAATTTCAGTGTTCCATTTTTAGGCTATTCCTGCTTTCCGCTATAGTCCCTCTTTTCAATCGGGAGCTGCCGCTGCAATCAGGTTTAGACCGCAGTTTTGCTGCAACTATTAAAGGTTTAACAGCATGATGCCTGCAATTTTTTGTGCACCCTGCAACCCTAAATAGTATTACTAACCTAGCCACATAAACCCGATCAAAGCGGGATGCCGATTTTTTCTATCGGCAGAAGCGGGAGCGGGACCGAAGCCTACCTAAGCACCACAAAACCTGCTTTCCAAATAGATATTTTAAATATAGCCATCACCCTGAACCGAGCCTCAGCGAGCTCACCGAAGGTAATTTATTTCAGGGTCTATCTGATCGAACAGATGCTGACCACAAAGTAGCCATTAGACCTTTAAAACAATAAAAACTGCTAATAAAATAAATTCAGCATGACGATCGAGTTAAAATTAATAACCAAAAACGGCCAGGATTAACCCGGCCGCTCTGTGCTTTTCATAATTAGATATCTCCTTAATCTCTGCTTCTTCCAAAAAGCATCGATGCGTAATACAATAAATTGGCTAATGCACCAACAGCTGCTACTACATAAGTCATGGCTGCCCACCAAAGTGCATCTTTAGCCTGCGCATTTTCTTCTTGTGTTTGCATTACACCGTTATTATTTTTTAGCCAGGCCAATGCACGGTTACTGGCATCAAATTCGACTGGTAGGGTAATGATACTGAATATGGTTACCAGTGCTAAACCTACTACACCAATCGCCAAAACAATTGGATTTCCGGTAAAGCCTATTAACAATACACCAATTAATAATACCCATTGTAAAAGATTAGATGATATACTTACTACCGGAACCATACTGCTTCTTAACTGAAGCCAGTTATAAGATTTTGCCTGTTGTACGGCATGTCCACATTCGTGCGCCGCTACAGCCGCGGCTGCTACGCTTCGGCTATAGTATACATCTGTACTTAAATTAACGGTTTTATCTGATGGATTGTAATGATCTGTTAGTTGTCCTTCGGTACTCATCACCTTCACGTCGTATATCCCATTATCATGTAGCATTCTTTCTGCTACCTCTTTGCCCGATAAACCTGAGCTAAGTTGCATTTCAGCATACTTAGAAAACTTATTTCTAAATCGCCATTGTACAAACATGCTCAGCAATAGTACCGGGATGATTAATATTAAATAAACTCCCATTTTCTTTCTGTATGTTTTTCGTTTAACACATATCAAAAAGCGTTCCCATATTATTTGACTGTTAAAAAATGGTACATTTATACTATGCCAACAGTATTTTCATATTGGGAGAAGGAGTCATTTTTTACTTACGATATCATTATTATCGGTAGTGGAATTGTGGGTTTAAATGCTGCCATACAACTTAGAAAAACTGCTCCGGCTTTAAAAATTGCTATACTCGAAAGGGGCTTTTTACCAACAGGCGCCAGCACCAAAAATGCGGGTTTTGCATGCTTTGGTAGCATTTCTGAACTGATTGAGCAAGAAGCATGTACTGGTTTAGATGGCCTGGCACTCCTTATAGAAAAACGCTGGAAAGGCCTGCTTAAACTGCGCAATTTATTAGGAGATAAAACCATTGATTACCAATGTTTAGGAGGGTACGAATTATTTAAAAATGATGACATTTTTCTGGCTGACAAATGTGTATCCAAAATTGAACATTATAACCGTCTCATTAACGATATTATTGGAGCTAATGCTTTTGCCCATGCCAATAAGAAAATTGGTTCCTTTGGTTTTAAAGGTATCATAACTTTAATCGAAAATAGGTACGAAGCACAGATTGATAGCGGTAAAATGATGTCTGCCTTAATTCAATATGCACAAAAACTCGGCGTTAGTATATTTAATAATTGTCTGGTAGATCAGATTCAGGAAAAAAACAAGGCTATACAGTTGGTAACCAAAAACGGAAACTTTTTCTGTAAACGGCTAATTGTAACTACCAATGCCTTTGTAAAAGATTTATTTCCCGATGTTGATGTTAATCCCGGCCGTGGCCAGGTTTTAATTACCAAACCCATTAAAGATTTAAAAATAGCAGGTACCTTCCACTACGATAAAGGTTATTACTATTTTAGAAATATAAATAATAGAATTCTATTAGGTGGTGGCAGAAATATCAATTTTAAAGCGGAAGAAACCACTGAATTTGGCCAAACAGAGGCCGTTCAGCTAGCATTAGAAGATTTATTAAAAAACGTCATCCTCCCTAAAGTCAATTATGAAATCGATTACCGCTGGAGTGGCATTATGGCTTTTGGAAAGATTCTGGAACCACTTATAGAAGAGATTAAACCCAATATATTTTGCGCTACAAGATGTAATGGTATGGGCATTGCCATTGGTGCGCAAACAGGAGAAGATGTGGCGAATCTGCTGCTGAAAAGCTAATAGCTTTTTTTACCACAAAGAAAACGGAGAAAAACCACAGTGCACGCTGAGTTCATTTTTCAATTTACTGTTATATTTCTGTTTTTAAAGACCCTTCATTGCATTTAGGATAACATTTTCTGATAAATTTAACTTCGCTGAGCACCTCCTGGTTCTTGGTTAGGTTGCGCTTTACTTAAAAAAAATGACAGCCATATCGATCATTCGCCAAAGGCTAATCACTTATCTACTTAAACACAATGGTCTTATTTCCACTCACAAAAACCCGGTCTTCAAAAATAAGCTCCAGAGCTTCTAAAAGCACTTTTTTCTCTATTTCTTTTCCTGCCCGAACCATTTCTTTTACCCCAAAATTATGATCGATGTGGTTAGTATGTTGTGTAATGATCGGACCTTCATCCAAATTATCGGTAACAAAATGGGCAGTAGCTCCAATAATTTTCACGCCACGCTCAAAAGCTTGCCGGTAAGGATTGGCGCCAATAAAAGCAGGTAAAAAGGAATGGTGAATGTTGATGATTTTACCTGCATAATCTTTTACAAAATCAGCAGAGAGGATTCGCATAAATTTAGCCAGCACCAAATAATCTACCTCAAATCGATTAATAATAACTTTAACTTCAGCCTCAAATTCACTTTTATCCTTATTGGTATGATCGACATAAAAATAAGGAATACCCAATTTTTCCGTAAAATCTCTCAGGCTTTCATAATTGCCTATCACACATTGTACGTTGGCCCCCAAAGTTTTGAATTGGTTTTTAATCAGTATCTCCGCTAAACAATGATACTCCTTGGTTACCAAAACAGCAATCTGTTTTTCCTGTTGAGTAATTAAATTTACCTCAGCAGCATTTGGCAGGTTTTCTAAGAGCTTTTCCTTTAATTTTTCTGCATCCCCCAGGTTTCCGGTACAGGCAATACGGGTAAAAAACGATTTATTGGCTTCGTCTACAAACTCTCGCATGGCGATAATATTCAATTGGTGTGCAGCCAGCACGCGGGTAATATTTGTAACTAAACCAACTTGATCGGGGCAGGATATAAGGACTGTTAATGCGTTCATTTATAAAATACTAATGTCCAATTATAGAAATTTTTTTCCGTTATTTTCCGTTCACAATAACTAAAATTTTTTGGTATATCTATTTTAAATCTTCATTTTTACTAAAATTTTTATCATTATGGAGATTGCGGGTATTGCTTTACTAATCGTTATTTTAATAGTTCTGGTTATTTTATTATTGAAAAAACCACAAGCTGCTCTTTCTATTATCTCTGCAGAAGATTTCGAAAGAACAAAAAGTGAAAATGAATCGTTAAAAATCAGCTTGGCCAAGGCAGATGAACGTGTTTCTAATTTATCTGCCGAAAAAGAACACATTACTGCGTTACTTAAACAAGAACAGCAACGCCTGATTGATGAATTACAGGCTGAGCGCGACCGGCTGGCCGATGCCAACCGTGAACTGGAAAGTACCAGATCTTTTTACCTGTCCGAAAAAGAAAAACTTGCCGAACAGAGGCTAAGTTTTGAGCAGTCGCAAGAAAAATTAAACAAAGATTTTGAATTAATTGCCAATAAAATACTAGATGAAAAATCGAGCAAATTTGTTGAGCAGAACCGGACCAACTTAGATATTATCTTAAATCCTTTGAAAGAAAATATTAAAGCTTTTGAAGACAAGGTAGAAAAGGTTTACAAAGCCGAATCGGATGAAAGAAATACGTTGAAAGGTGTAATTTCTTTATTAATGGATCAAAGCAAACAGATTCAGGAGGATGCCAATAATTTAACCAAAGCCTTAAAGGGCGATAGTAAAAAACAGGGTAACTGGGGAGAGGTAATTCTGGAAAAAGTTCTGGAACGTTCTGGTTTAGTACGCGATCAGGAATACCGCATTCAAGCCTCGCATATATCCGCCGAAGGCGGTCGCTACCAGCCCGATGTAGTGATTGACCTGCCAGACAACAAACATCTTGTGGTTGACGCTAAGGTATCATTGGTAGCTTATGAACGCTCGGTATCTGCAGAGACGGATGAAGAGCGTGAAGGCTACATAAAACAACATTTAGCCTCAATTAAGAATCATATCCAGGAATTATCTGCTAA
Source organism: Pedobacter riviphilus (assembly GCF_014692875.1). Lineage (NCBI taxonomy): Bacteria > Pseudomonadati > Bacteroidota > Sphingobacteriia > Sphingobacteriales > Sphingobacteriaceae > Pedobacter > Pedobacter riviphilus. The sequence continues at coordinate 4,912,561 of NZ_CP061171.1, forward strand.
AAACTACCAGGATTTATATAAAATCAATTCTCCCGACTTTGTATTGTTATTTGTACCGATCGAATCTTCTTTCAGTATTGCAGTGCAAAAAGATGCCGAACTATTCAATTTTGCCTGGGATAGAAGAGTAGTAATTGTGAGTCCGTCAACGTTATTAGCCACTTTACGCACTATTGCCAGCATGTGGAAACAGGAGCGCCAAAACCGGAATGTGATGGAAATTGCCCGTTTAAGTGGCAGTATGTATGATAAGTTTGTGGGTTTTATTTCAGACATGGAAAATATTGGCAAACATCTCAAAAACGGACAGGATGCCTACGATAAAGCCATTAACAAATTGTCGGTAGGTGCCGGCAATTTAACCAATACTTCAGAAAAGATTAAAAAATTAGGTGCGAAAACGACCAAACAGATAGATACAAAGTACTTGGATTTGAATGAAACGCAAGATTTATAGGTATGTCAAAAAAAGAGGCGAAGCCTCCCGATTTTTAGAAAAATTAGCATTTAAAAAGTGCTTGCCAAAACCTGTAAAATTAGTAATTTTTTACGAGACGCTTTGAACGATTTTTTTTTAAATTTTCTATCTTTCAGTGAATACTTTAGTCTTTTTTGAATTTTAAAAATAGTCGTTACGAGAAAAATGTTTTGCTGACGATACCCATCTGCAACAGGTAGGCAATCTTAATGCAAATCAAATAATTTCTCTTCATTAATGCTTTTATATCTCAAGATGATATCCTTTTCGTCTTTAATCCAACATTCTAACGCTGGATTATTATTTACAATTGAATCAGAATAATTTATAGCTTCTTCATAATGATCAAAGTAGCTAAGAGTCTCACCAATTCCTAAGAACAATTCCAATTTTGTATTATATACATGCCCTGTATTTAACTCAGCTATTAGTACCTTATATGCCATATTAAAAGCTTGTGATTTGGTTAATCTATCTTTGATCTATGCTTACCAAAATAATATATAATTCCAAAACAGAGAACAAGTATACTTGTAACTCATAAATAATAACCAGAAGAAAATGATACTATTTTTCCGTTGGATCCACTTTCAGAAATCAATATTTCCTCCCAACTCGAAAAAGAAATGGCCAATAAACTGGAAATCAGAATAAACAATATGGATACCTTTTTATTTTTTGCAAATAAAAATAATGCTATGAAATAAAATGGGTTAGCTAGCCAAATTAAAAATTCTGCAGTACCACCACCAAATAATCCGATTCCACCAATTAGCAAATAGATAAATGATTGATCAGATTCCAGACCTCTACCGCCATCAAAAACAAAGGCTGGTCTAATCAACGAAAAAATAAAAAGACCAACACTTAAATAAATTGCTGGTCTTTTCGAATCATAAGTGAATATTTTCATTTACTTATTAAAAGCGTTCCAGCCCTGAGCCTTCAGCTCGTGTACTTTTTCTGATTTAGAAACCATTTTACAACCAGAATTTTTATCGGTAACATGCCCAATCACGGTAATATCTACATCATGTTTCAGTTTTTTATAATCATCCTGGCTAATGGTAAATAATAACTCATAATCTTCACCACCGCTTAATGCACAAACTGTTGGATCTAAACCTAATTCACGGGCAGTTTCATAAGTCATTGGATCTAAAGGAATTTTCTCTTCATAAATGGTTATTCCTTTACCTGATTGTTCTGCCAAATGCAAAATTTCGGAAGCCAAACCATCCGAAACATCGATCATCGATGTTGGCTTAATATTCATTTCATCTAAAAGTGCAACAATATCCATCCTTGCTTCTGGTTTTAATTGTCTTTCGATGATATAATCTTTACCTTCTAAATCGGGTTGTATCTGTGGATTTTCCAGATAGATTAATTTCTCTCTTTCTAAAATTTGCAGGCCTAAATAAGCACCGCCCAAATCGCCAGAAACACATAATAAATCATGTTCTTGAGCACCATTTCTGTACACCACTTTATCTGCATCGGCATAACCAATACTGGTAATACTGATTACCAGGCCTTGCTTGCTTGATGAAGTATCTCCACCAATTAAATCGATGTTATATTTGTTGCAAGCCAGCTCAATTCCTTTATAAATTTCTTCAACAGCCTCTAAGGGAAATTTGCTCGACAAACCCAATGAAACTGTAATTTGACTTGCTTTTCCATTCATGGCATAAATATCACTCAAATTTACCTGAACAGCTTTGTAACCTAAATGCATTAAAGGCACATAAGCTAGGTCGAAATGGATTCCTTCCAACAATAAATCGGTCGAAATTAAGATCTGTTTTCCCTTAGCATCTAAAACAGCTGCATCATCACCAACACCTTTTACCGAATAATCGTTTTTAATTTTAAAATTAGCTGTAAGGTGTTTAATCAACCCAAATTCGCCTAATTCATTAATATCTGTACGCTCTTTATTTTCAAACATAAATTATATTACAATTATCGTCATGCTGAAACAAGTTCAGGGTGACGGATTATCTATTTAATATTCCCCATCCAATTTTTACCCTCCGTAAACCGGGCAATTAACATAGCCGCAACATTATCGCCAGTAGCATTTAACAAAGTAGCCATCGGATCAACCAGAGTTCCAATAATCATGGCTGGTGGTAGCGCTTCTGGTGGTAATTGATAAGCCGAGATCATTAATAACTCACCAATATAACCTCCATTTGGTATTCCACCTTCCACAATACTTACTAAAACAGTAATACCCAGTGCCAAAATAATGGTATCAACATGTACTAAATCTTTACCAAAAATGGCAAAAACAACAGCAATTTTAACAATGGAACTGATACTCGACCCATCCTTATGCAAGGTTGAACCTAATGGAATCGTCACATTTGTGATGTAGGCTGGTACCCCCATTTTTGTAGTCCCTTCTAAATTCGCCGGAATAGTGGCAATACTGCTGCAGGTTCCGATTGAAGTTAAAGAAGGCACTATATTATTTTTCCAAAATACTTTTATGGCTTTAAATCCACCTGCTACAAAAGCATATAAGGTGAAAAAGACGATAAAATAAAATGCGCCTACACCGTAATACAAACCTAAAGCTTTGGCATAAGTTCCAAAAAGCTGTGGGCCAAAAACCCCTACCTGGTAAGCAAAATAAGCACCCAAACCAATCGGTCCTAATTTCATAATCAAAATGATGAGTTTTTTCATCACTTCATTACCCGAAACCAAAAAATTCTTAAAGCCATCGCCCTCTTTCCCGGAATATAACGTAGAAAAACCAACCAGTACTGAAAAAATAATCAATGCAAGCATGTTTTTCCTACTTCCGATCTCGAAAAATTCACCAACTGTTAAAAGTTGTGTCATTTGTTCACCAAACGACTGTATTTTCTCAGGTTCAGTTGGTAAAGGCGAATTTCCTAACTGTTGATGAATAGGAAATATCCATGTAGCAAGCAAGGTTAAAACTGCAGAAATAAGAATGGTAGAAAGAAATACCAAAACCATGATGGTTAACAATCTTCCTAATTTCTTGGTTCTATCGATATTTGCAATTGCTGAGGAAACCGCAAAAAATACCAATGGAATAACTGCGGTAAACAACAGGTTTAAAAATATATCTCCTAATGGTTTTATACTTTCAACGCTTTTCCCAAAAATTAAACCCACAATACTTCCAACAGTTATACCTGCCAAAAGCCATAGTAAGCCCGAGTAATTTTTAAGAATGTTGCTTTTTTCCATAAATATTTCAATAAACCTTACAGGTTTCAGAAACCTGTAAGGTTTGTAAATTTTTACAAGCCCAGTTCCGCCGAAATATCCAGCATTCTTTGGATCGGTTTACGTGCCTGTTCAATAATATGCTCTGGAACAGTTACTTCTGGTAAACCATTTTTAATACATAAATATAGTTTTTCTAAAGTATTTCTTTTCATGTATGGGCAATCGTTACAGGCACAGCTGTTGTTTGGTGGCGCCGGAATAAATGTTTTCGTTGGATTTGCCTTTTCCATCTGGTGGATAATTCCACTTTCGGTAGCCACAATAAATTCAGTAGCTGGATTGGTGATGGTGTATTTTAAAAGTCCCGTAGTTGAACCGATATAATCGGCCATTTTTAAAACCACTTCTTCACATTCCGGATGCGCAATAAATTTAGCGTTCGGATGGCGTTCTTTTAGCTTTGTAATTTTCTCCTGCGAAAAAATCTCATGTACCATACAGGCACCATTCCACAATACCAAATCGCGTCCGGTTTTCTTTGCTACATAAGCACCTAAGTTACGGTCAGGGCCAAATATTATTTTTTGGTCTTTAGGTAAACTTTCTACAATCTGTACCGCATTTGTACTTGTACAAACAATATCACTTAAAGCTTTTAATTCAGCCGTGCAGTTTACATAAGTGATTACCAGGTGATCTGGATATTTTTCTTTAAACTTTCTAAACAAATGTGGCGGACAACTGTCTGCTAATGAGCAACCTGCTTTTACATCTGGCAATAAAACAGTTTTATTAGGCGATAAAATCTTTGCCGTTTCGGCCATAAAGTGCACACCGGCAAACACAATTACATCAGCATCTGTTTTAGCAGCTTCTTGCGATAAGCCTAAACTATCGCCAATATAATCCGCAATATCCTGTATATCAGGTTCCTGATAATAATGTGCAAGGATTATGGCATTTTTTTTCTTTTTTAATTTCTCAATCTCTGCGAAAAGATCGAGCGTAGGATCAATTTCCTCTTCTGCGAAACCTTTTTTATTGATTTCTTCTAAGACATCTATGTTCATTTTAAAATTTTCCTTTTTTGAATTTTGACGTTGGTCAAAGATAAAGCTTTCCACGTCTCAATAATTAATAAGTATTTTTAAATAAATAAATCTTGTTTGTTTATTAGTGTGTTAGTATTGTTGACAAGTTTCAAAAAAAAGTTCTTTTATATAAGTTGTTAATCGTTTACTAACATTTAGATTACATTTCTCTAATATCATGAGTTTGATTTTCAGCACTATCGAAAAGTCACTCAATTTTTATCAATACTGGAATGTTAATTGTTTATAAGTGGGTAAAAAGTTAATTACTTGTACAAAGGTGCTCAAAAATTACTTAAAAGATTGTGGCAAATTGTCTTTTTAGAGTAGCTTTAAACATTCAAATTTATTTGTTAGGATAATTTAGACACAGAGTTAACATTTATCAACTAGTTGTTAACATCGTGGATAAAGTAAATGTTTTTATTAATGAGAAAAGTAGATTTTCTGGTAATTGGTTCAGGTATAGCGGGTTTGAGTTTTGCGCTTAAGGCAGCAAAGTTTGGTAAGGTTTTAATTGTTACTAAGTCGAACGAAGATGAATCGAATACAAAATACGCTCAGGGCGGTGTAGCAGTTGTGGTAGATAAGGGTGATTCTTTTGAGAAACATATTGAAGATACCTTGATTGCGGGCGATGGGTTATGTGACAAAAAAATTGTGGAAATTGTTGTAAAAGAGGGGCCTCAGCGTATTCAGGAGATCATTGATTATGGGATAAATTTCGATAAGGACAATTCAGGTTTCTACGATTTGGCCAAAGAAGGGGGGCACTCTGAACACCGCGTTTTGCACTATAAAGATATCACCGGATACGAAATTGAAAGGGTGTTATTGAAAGAAATTCATGAGAATAGCAACATAGAGATATTAACACATTACTTTGCACTAGAGTTAATTACCCAGCATCACCTGGGTGAGTTTGTGGATAAACGTACCGAAGATATTAACTGTTATGGTATATATGCCTTTAACACAGAGCTTAACGATGTGGAAAAGATTGTGGCAAATGTGACTGTGATGGCTTCTGGTGGTGCAGGACATGTGTATTCGGCCACAACAAATCCGGTTATTGCAACAGGCGATGGTATGGCAATGGTTTACCGTGCAAAAGGAAAAGTGAGGAATATGGAGTTTATTCAGTTCCATCCAACTGCTCTGTATCATCCTGGAGAGTATCCTTCGTTTTTAATATCGGAAGCTGTAAGGGGTTTTGGTGGTGTTTTAAGGAGAAAGAATGGCGAGGAATTTATGCATGAATATGATGAGCGTAAATCGTTGGCACCACGTGATATTGTAGCCCGTGCGGTGGATAATGAAATGAAAAAATCGGGTGATGATTTTGTTTATCTTGATATCACCATGCGTAAGAAAGCAGACATTCTGAAACATTTTCCTAATATATATGCGAAGTGTTTATCAATAGGGATAGATATGACGAAAGATTATATTCCGGTTACACCTGCATCTCATTATATGTGTGGTGGTATTCTGGTTGATGAATACGGTCGCTCTTCAATTAAGAACTTATATGCATGTGGAGAGTGTTCTTCAACAGGTTTGCATGGTGCTAACCGTTTGGCTTCCAATTCATTATTAGAGGCTACTGTTTTTGCTCATCGTATTTATCAGGATGCTATAGAGAACTTCAAAAATAATGTTATTCCGGATCATATTCCTGAGTGGGATTCGAAAGGTGTTACCCAAAGCAATGAAGATGTATTGGTAACGCATAATCTTCGGGAGCTACAAAAAGTTATGGGCGATTATGTAGGTATTGTTCGTTCCGATTTTCGTTTAGAGCGGGCACATCGCCGCTTGTTTTTAATTTATCAGGAAACAGAAGAGTTTTATAAGAAGAATAAGGTTTCGGTTAAACTTTGCGAATTAAGAAATGTAATTCAAACTGCTTATCTCGTCATAAAATCTGCCATGCAAAGAAAAGAGAGTAGGGGTTTACATTATACTACAGATTATCCTGAACATGCCAAAGAATTGGTAGATACTGTTTTTTAAATAGTATCGTCATGCTGAATTTAGTTCAGCATCTACATATCATATATACAATACTTAAAAGACCCTGAAATCAATTCAGGGTGACGTAAAATAGAGTTATGCCTTTAATACTACCTGTAAAAGATAAATACCCTGAAATTGGAAAAGACAATTTTATTGCTGAGAATGCCACAATAGTGGGTGATGTAATAATAGGCGATAAATGTTCAGTATGGTTTAATGCTGTAATTAGAGGCGATGTAAATGCTATTACGATAGGAAATGAATCAAACATACAAGATGGTGCAGTAATTCATGCAACTTACTTAAAAGCCTCAGCACATATTGGTAACAGGGTATCTGTTGGGCATAATGCCATAGTACATGGCTGCACTGTAAAGGATAATGTTTTAATCGGCATGGGTGCCATTGTAATGGATCATGCTGTTATAGAAGAGTACTGTATTATTGCCGCTGGATCTGTTGTGTTAGAAAACAGCATTTGCGAAACGGGTTATTTATATGCTGGTACACCTGCAAAAAAAATAAAGCCCATTACTGATGAGCAAAGGGCTTTATTGAATAAACTGCCTGATAATTATATCATGTATTCGGGGTGGTTTACCACGTGATAGACCTCATTTATATTTTATTACTAAGAGTCGTCACCCTGACCTGTAGCGCAGCGGAAAGCTACGCAGTAAACCGAGCCTTAAGCGAGCTCACCGAAGGTAATTCATTTCAGGGTCTATCATAATAGAAAGATGCTGAAATAAATTCAGCATGACGTAATGTAGTAGTATTTAATCACTTTTAGGGGGTGCAGGTATTACCAATGGATCTTCTCGTTCCCAGTTGGGTTTTAAATCCATCAAAGCCTTTAAATACCAAACTTTTTCAGGTTGATACCCTTCTTTAACATTTCCAGTATCCCATATTCCATTTTTATTATCATCGTAAATTACCCTGAGCATATATTTGCCTGCTGGATATTTAGAAAAAGTGACTTTAGTGTTTTTGCTGACCGGAAAAGATTTTATGATATCTTTTTTTTCATTTAGAAACTGCACAACATAGCTTTTTGAAGTATCTGGAACAGTTACATTTAATACCAGCGTAGTATAAGCATCTTGACTTTCGAGCGAGAAACGTTTGGTTATATCTTTATTTTTAGCGTTAAATATAGCAGTAAAAGCACCTGCAGCTAATTTTAAATCGTAGGTCCTTTTATTTTTCCAGGGGTATTTAATGTAATATTTTAGAAAATCTACACTGTCTTTTACTACTTCAAAAGTTGTCCGTTTTACAGAGTCTTCCAAAAGGATGATTTTAGATGGATCTGCAGCAACCATTGGAAAAGGGAAGGTCAAGGTTAACTGTTGAAAAGGGTTTAACTTGCCGCCCAATAAGTTATCAGAAATAACAACATCGCGTGTATAAGTATCTTTTTTACCCCTTGTAAAATTTAAAGTCTGTAAAACTTTACCTTGATCTTGTATGGCAACTTTAACCGAATCAAAACTTAAGTCTTTCAGCCATATTTTGGCAGTATCATTATTTTTAGTGAAATGAACAAACTTTCCTAGGTCTACAGCTGGTGGATCCGTAATGGTTATTTTAGGGCTTTTAAGCTGCTGATTGAATGTAATTGATATACTACCATCATTATTTAGTTTTCGATCTAATACGCGAAATTCTGGAGCAAGTTCTTTAAATATTTGCAGATCTATGTTTTCTATATTTTTATCAATGACGATGGGCTCCTTTATAAATCCAATTTCATCGGAAATCTGTTGGTATATTTTATCGCCACCACCGCTGCTCTCTTTAAGTGCATAAACTTTATAGGTACCTTTTCTTAGGTTATTTAATTTATAGGTTCCAGCGCTATCAGTAGTGGTGTAAATTGAAGGACGTTTTTTTCCAAAAATAGTATCTCTTTCCAAAGGTAAAATAAACACGGTAGCTTCTTTTTCAGGTTCGTCACTTAGTGCATTGATTACTTTGCCACTTAATGATAAAGAATCTATTTCCGGGCCGGTAGAAAAAACATAAGATAAATTTTTAACTACATTTCCTTCGTTAACATCGGCTATGGATTTTCCAAAATTTAAGGTATAGGTTGTATTTTTTTCCAGAGAATCCTTAAGATTAATTTCTAATCTTTTTTGTCTCTTTTTTAACTCAGGAAGTTTTTCCTGATCGGGAGAAATGGAAAATTCTTTAAACTCATCTTTAAGATTAAAATATTCATCAAACTCGATCACAATTTTTTTAGCATTAAAATTCCTGGTTTGATTTTTTGGAGTCATGCTTAAAACTTTTGGTGGCTTCGTATCTTTTGGTCCACCTTGTGGTGTTTGGATACTTGCACAACCAAAAAATAGGAGCAGGGCTAGTACAACCACTAAATTTTTAAGGTTAAAATACTGAGTTTTTAAATTTGGCATATTTTAAACGTTCTGACGGATTTTTATACTTTTTGGAACTACAACATTAAAAAATATTTTTTTTAGCTTATATCGCTTTATTTTAAGTCTGTTTTAAAATAGTTAAAATATTGATTATCAGCTACTTATTGATATAAACCATTAAAACCGATATATCTGAAGGTGAAACACCCGAAATCCGTGAAGCCTGACCTAAAGTACGTGGTTTGATCTTAAATAATTTTTCCCTGGCCTCTTTTGAAATGGAAACAATTTTATTGTAATCAAAATCTGGTTTAATTTCTTTGTCTTCCATCTTCAGCATTTTGGCTACAATTTCATTTTCTTTTTCAAAATAACTTTCATATTTAATTTTGATTTCGGCCTGTTCAATGGTTTCGTTATCCAAATCTTTTGTTGCTTCTGCAAGAGGTTTACTCACTTTAATCAAATCAGGCAAACCAACATGGGGCCTTCCAACCAAACTATGTATTTTTACATTTTGGTTTAAAGGGCTCGATCCTAAACTTTCGAGCATTGGATTTGCATCACTCATTTCAATCCCTTGATTTCTGGTGAACTTAACTAAAGCATCAGCATTTGCTATTTTCTGATTTACTTTTTCTAAACGCTCATCAGAAATTAAACCCAATTCGTGCCCGATAGGAGATAAGCGAATATCAGCGTTATCTTGCCTTAATAATAAACGGTGTTCTGCTCTTGATGTAAACATACGATAAGGTTCTTCGGTTCCTTTCGTTACCAGGTCATCAATTAAAACACCAATATAACTGTCTGATCTTTTCATGATCAGTTCATGTTTATCTGTAATTTTTTGATGTGCATTTATACCTGCCATGAAACCTTGACAGGCTGCTTCTTCATATCCTGTAGTTCCATTAATTTGTCCAGCTAAAAATAAATTATTGATCAATTTAGTTTCTAGTGTTAAAGACAATTGAGTAGGCGGGAAGAAATCGTACTCAATGGCGTAACCTGGTCTAAACATTTTTGCTTGCTCAAAACCGGGTATTAATCTTAAGGCTTTAAATTGTACGTCCTCCGGAAGTGAGGTTGAAAATCCATTTACATAAATTTCGCAAGTGTTCCATCCTTCGGGTTCAACAAAGATCTGGTGTCTGTCGCGTTCGGCAAAACGGTTGATTTTATCTTCAATTGAAGGACAATATCTAGGTCCCAAACCTTTAATCCTTCCTGTAAACATCGGCGATTTTTCAAAGCCTTCTTTTAAGGTTTCATGAACATCTCCGTTGGTATAGGTGATCCAGCAGCAACGTTGGTCTGTCGAAACTTCCGTATCAGTATATGAGAATTTACCTGGGTTTTCATCTCCCCATTGTTCTTCCATTTTAGTATAATCCAAACTTCTTCCGTCTACACGTGGGGGAGTACCAGTTTTCATTCGGCCAGCTTCCATGCCCAATTCTACCAGTTGTTCAGTAATCCCTGTTGATGCTCTTTCAGCTGTTCTACCTCCTCCAAATTTCTTTTCTCCAATGTGCATTACACCATTCAAGAATGTTCCATTGGTTAATACTACAGCTGTACTTTCTATCTCTATACCTAAAGAAGTTTTAACACCGTATACGGTATTGTCTTTTACCAATAAGCCTACTACACTATCTTGCCATATATCAAGATTAGGTGTTCTTTCCAAAGCTAAACGCCATTCTTCTGCAAAGCGCATTCTATCAATCTGTGCTCTTGGACTCCACATGGCAGGGCCTTTTGATTTGTTGAGCATTCTAAATTGAATTGTTGATTTATCAGATATAATACCTGAATAACCGCCCATAGCATCAACCTCCCGAACGATCTGTCCTTTAGCTACTCCACCCATGGCGGGGTTACAACTCATTTGGGCAATGGTGCCCATATTCATCGTTATTAATAAAACAGATGATCCTAAGTTAGCAGCAGCAGCGGCAGCTTCACAGCCTGCGTGTCCGGCACCAACAACAATCAAATCGTATTTTGAAAACATTTTATTTTGTATTTATTAAATGTTTCACGTGAAACATTTAGTATGGTATGTTAATATTATTGAAAAAACTTGGCGATCCTTCGGCTATGCTCAGGATGATACCTCGTTTATATTACTAATGTTCCACGTGAAACATAACGTGGAAAATAGCTTTGAATTGTAATTTGGTTATTCTGAAAGTTCGAGCCAACGCATGGTGAAATCGTCAAGTTTTGCCTGAAGCAATTCTATTTCATTGGAAACTTCTTGAATTTTTATATAATCTGTTGCGTCAATTTTAACCAGGCTTTCGTTTAGTGAAGCTATTTTGTGTTCCATTTCTGCGATACCTTTTTCACTATCTTCTAATTCTTTTTGCTCTTTGAAGCTTAGTTTTTTTACTGTTTTAACTGGTGCTTGTTCTACTGGGGCAGGGGCTTTTTTTATTTCTGTTTTTACTTTGGGTTGTTCTAAACTTAAACGATATTCTGAATAATTGCCATTATAAATTTTAACCACACCTTCGCCCTCCATGATAAAAAGTTGATCGCTCATTTTATCGAGCAGGTACCTGTCGTGAGAAACCAGCATTAATATGCCCGGAAAGTTTTCTAAAAATTCTTCAAGAACATTGAGGGTATCAATATCAAGATCATTCGTTGGCTCATCCAAAATTAAAAAATTTGGATTTTGCATCAGCACTTTCATCAGGTTCAACCGCTTCTTTTCGCCACCACTTAATTTCTCAACCATGCCATGTTGTTTCTTCGGCGGAAAGAGAAATAGGGTTAATAGGGCAGAAGCTGTAATAACAGAACCGTCAGCCATCTTGATATATTCGGCATCTGATTTTACAATATCGATTACTCTCTCCTTTGGGTCGAAAGTTAAACCACCCTGTTTGTAGTAGCCGAAAACAGTAGTTTCACCCGTGTCTACTTTACCTGCATCTGGTTTCAAATGGCTGGTAATAATATTTAATAGCGTGGATTTTCCTGTTCCGTTTTTTCCAGCTAGGCCAATACGATCACCTTTTTTAAAGGTATAACTAAAATCGTTGATGATCGGACGTCCGTCGAATGCTTTTTGAATGTGCTCTAGTTCAATAATCTTCCCACCTTGACGTGACATCTTCATTTTTAACGTAATACTCTGATTGTCAGACTTTTTCTTCGATTTTTCCTCCAAATCGTAAAAAGCATCGATCCTGGCCTGAGATTTTGTCGCTCGGGCCTGTGGCATACGCCTCATCCACTCTAATTCTTTCTTTAATAGCTGTTGGTTCTTATGTAAAACCGTTGCGTCTAAAGCCTCTCTTTCGCTTTTCTTTTCTAAGAAGTAAGCATAGTTTCCGTTATAGTTAAATATTTTTCCTCTATCAAGCTCTACAATGGTATTGCAAACATTATCCAAAAAGTACCTGTCGTGGGTAACGAGTAAAATTGTTTTTTGTCCGGTAGTTAATAATTTCTCCAACCATTCAATGGTATCTATATCCAAATGGTTGGTCGGCTCATCAAGCACCAAAATTTCCGGATCTTCAATTAAAAGTTTTGCAAGGGCTAAACGTTTCTTTTGTCCTCCAGATAGGGTAGATATTTTCTGTTGAAGATGAGTAATGCCCATTCTGTTTAAAATGGTTTTAATCTCATGTTCATATTCCCAGGCATTGTGTTCGCTTAATTCTTCGTACAAACGGTTAAGCGTTTTTTCGTCTGGATTAGGGTCTTCAATTAATTCTTCATATTCCTTAATCAACTGTTGTTGTTTATTTTCCAGCGAGAATATGTGGTCGCTAATAGAGAAACCTTCAGTAAATTGTGGCTCTTGATCAAGAAAACCGATTTTAACAGCTTTATTTTTTACAATTTTACCTTCGAGCGGAGGGAACCTTTCTGCCAATAATTTCAAAAGGGTACTCTTACCCGCGCCATTAATTCCAACCAACGCTACACGCTGACCAGAGTTAATACCCAAGGTTAAATTTTTAAATAGCCATTCGTCATGATAACCATGCCCTAAGCCTTCTGCCGCAATTAGTGTGCTCAATTTTTTTGTATTTCGGATTTTATAAAGGAAAATTAGTGCAAAAGTAAGTATAAAATATTTGGAACGGCATAATCAAATTGTAAAGCATTCTGGATCAGATTAAAAATGGCGTATTATTGATTATTGTATCGCTGTGGAAGTACGATTTTAATATACCGGAATCAGTGTGCTATTGAGTATCTTGGTGATGGGTATAAAAGAAAACAGCGGTCGGACTCGCTCCACCGCTGCTTCAATCATTAACTAAAACTAAACTTTATCTTTGTATAATCGCCAGAATATAAAATTTTAGCGCATTATGTAATTGTTGTTTTTTGAATATAAGACTACAGGAGACAGTAAAAGTTGCAGGGAAATTTGCTGTATTATACCAGTAGAGCGTAATTATCGACGAACGCCAGTAACATTTAGACGAACGCCAATAAAAATAACTGAGAATAAAGGAAGTATTTGGTTCTTTAGTTTGTATTGGTCATAGCCTTCTGATCAGGTAGCTGTGGATCTTTATAACATGAACGATGCTGACCATAGTAGCTAAGAGACAATTGGAAATACTATTTCTACTTGTAAAACAAGTTCGGCATGACGGTCGTATTGGAAGAATAGGGAAAAGAGCAATTAAATTAGCCATCAGAATGACACCGCTAGAAAGAAAATAGTGGACTAAACTAAGCCAACCTCCGCTCTGTAACCCAGATACTCATCTTCTTTTTGGGTCATAAGGGTTTTAGCTGCTTTTCCTTTGTCTTTGTAGCCCAGTAAATGCAGGGTGCCGTGGATCATAATGCGACAAACCTCATCAAATTCCTGTGTTTTGAAGGTTTTGGCATTTTCTTTTACGCGCTCAATGCTGATGAAAATATCACTTACAATCTGTTTTTCTTCTTCAGAATTATCGAAAGTAATGATATCGGTGTAGGTATCGTGGTTTAAATATTGTTGGTTGATGCCCAAGAGGTATTCGTCGCTACAGAAAATGAAATTGAGTTCCTGCAAATTAAAGCCTTCTTTTTCAATCGTAGCTTTAATCCACTTCTTTATCTTAAGTTTCTGAGGAAGATTATAACTAACTGATTCTGTGAAAAACGATATTGCAGGCATGTTGTAGTGTTTATGGCTGCAAATTTAAGAAATATTCCAATAGCCGTCATGCTGAACTTGTTTCAGCATCTTTTTAACGAAGACCCTGAAATAAATTACCTTCGGTGAGCTCGCTTAAGGCTCGGTTTACTGCGTAGCTTTCCGCTGCGCTACAGGTCAGGATGACGCCCTCCTAGTGCTATCGTTCCATATTCAACGATTTCAAATATTCAGCGATCTTGTTTTTATAGTAATAATTTAAACTTGGAGGTAGTTTCTGCAGTATATCATTACCGTTTTGTTGCTGTTTTTTAAACTGATCCACCATTTTTTGATAAGATGGCGGGAACTCCTTCGCCGCTTTACTTTCGCGTTTTGAATCCTCTTCCTGATCGCGTTCAGCTTTTTCTGCTTCAAGTAACTTTGTTAAGAGGTCTTTTTGTCTGTTTAAGGTTTCTTGCTGCAAACGTTTATTAACCAGGTCGCTCTCGGTCTGTTTCATTTCTTTAATGGCTTCGTTTAGATTGCCCATTTTACCAGTGCCATCTTTATTCTCTTCACGGTTGATTTTTTCCAGCGCCTGGCGGATCATTTGTTGCTGCTGGGCCATCTTACCAAACTCCTGGCTCATTTGCCCTTTACCCACTTTACCTTGATTATCTCCCGATTTTTGCATTTGCTCCCTGGCTTTTTGCATACTTTTGTTCAACTGTTCCTGCATCTGTGAAAGCTGCTTCATCCCTTGCTTTTGTTTTTTTCCACTACCGCCCTTACCGTTTTTCTGCATATTTTGCAGCTGACTTAGCGCTTCGCTTAACATCAAGGTTAGGTTATTGATAGAGGTCATGGTAAATTGCTGAAAACGGTTAGCCTCTGGGGTTCTTCTGTCTCCCAAACTTTCCAAACTTTTATCGAGGTTAAAATTAATCTTGTTCATTTCCTCGTTAACAGTCGATTCTATCTGCGGAACACGCTTGCTTAAGCTATATAGGCTATCGGCAATTGTTTTAAGGTTATCTTTAATGCTGCGCTGTTTCTGAACATTGCTGGTATAAGATGGATCTGCCGCAGTCATTTTCTTTAAAGCAAGCATTACCTTTTCCTGATCGAAAGAGGTGGTCAATAAGTTTTCCAGTAACCGACGTAATTCCTTGGCATTCAGGTTGTTTTCCATTTCTTCGCCCTGCTGCTGCATATCGCTCATTTTTTTGGATAGTTTTTCCATCTGTTCGCCAGCTTTTTGTTGTTTCTGGCTTGCATTCTTCGAATCCTTCTTGTCTAAAGCTTCTTTACTATCCTGCTGTTCTTTTTGTATATCCTGTACATCTTTTTCAGGATTTTCGAAAGGATTTGGCCTTTCAAGTGATTGATTTTTTTCTTCCAGTTTTTTTAAATCATCTTTCAGATCTTTCATCTCCTTGTTAAGCGCATCCTGTTTTTGCTTTAACGATTCATTATCCTGTTTTTTATCTTTAGTTTGCTGAGCAAGTTCCTTCTGTTCTTTAGCCAATTCATTTAAACGATCGATATCGGTTTGAAGGTTTTGTTCAAATTCTAATTGTTTGTAGAGTTCTAAGATCCTGTCGAGTTCATTTTTGAGGGTTTTATTGTCCAGTTGCATTTTCGAGAGCTCGTTCTGCGTTTGGTCTTTATTTTTCTCATTCATGAGGTTTTGCAGCTTCTGCAAAAGTTCTTTTGTTTTCTCATCCAGTACATTATCAAACAGGTCTTTAATCTGTTTCTGTTTTTCCAGAAGCTCTTCAGTTTGTTTTTGGTCTTCCTGTTGCTGAATATTTTTATCGTTTTGCTCTTTTATTTCCTTAACGGCCTCATCAAGCTGTTTTTGTTTGTCTAAAAGGGCTTCAATCTGTTTCTTATCTTCAAAAGAAATCTGTTTTTTATCGATGAGGCTTTCGGCCACCTTTTTACTTTCTTTTTCGATGGTATTGGCCAGGCGTATGGCTGACTGCATTTTCTGTTTTAAAGCCTGGTTGCTTGCATTTACCTGTTCGGCGGTTTCCTTTTTGGTAGGTTGTTTAAAGGTTTTGATTTCAGATCGGGTAACTTTTGCCCCATTTACACCGTCATTATCGGCTACTTCGAAATAATATTCAATCTCCTGACCAGGTTTGGCAGCAGCAGCTTTTAAATCCCAGAAATAGAAAAAGGTATTTTCTGTTGCATTGCTTTTAATGGCAATATTTTTGGTAACTGTACCCACAATGCGGTTATTTTCTTTGATGTTGTATTTAAAACTTAAGCGGCTAAAACCATAATCATCAGTAACCTGACCACTGAAATACAAGGCTTTAGTACTAGCCGAATCTGATTTTTCTTCTACAGAAATCGCCGGAGCCTGATCTTTAACTACTGTAATTTGGTGCGAAAGCGAATCTCTAATTGTAACGTATTGGTTTTTAGGTGTAACGCTATATTTTGAATTATTTTTAATTGTAGCCCTAAAATTTGCTGCATCATCATTGATTTTAAGTAGGTTTTCGGTTCCGTTTATTATGAATAGGAGTGCACTGCTTTTTTCAGTCTTAAAATTCCAGTTTACCTGGGTACCTTCTGGTAAAAGTATATCGCCTACATTCGAAATAGTTTCAGGTTTTTTACCCAGGTAGGCAGGGAAGGTAAGTGTTGCCGTTGCGTTTAACAATTCGGGGCGGGGCTTAACTGTAACCGTAAAAACTGAAGAACTAAAACCACCTCCTTTAAAAACCAATTTTTTATCGGTTTGGATATTTTTAATGTGATAATTAAACCTAGTGGTACCTTCTTTTTCGGCTTTGTAGGTGTTTTTACCGTCTTCTACATAAATTTCGGCCGGTAATTGATCACCGGATAATTTTAGATTGATGGTTACATCTTCACCTTGTGTAACCGTTAGGTTTTTATTTAAAACTGTAAATGCAAAAGGTGCTTTTGGCGCAATATATTCATCGTACTTAAAAAAACTGTTGGTGCCTTCGCGTAAAATAGTGGGTGCGATAATGGCAATTAACAGAATAATAGAAAGGGGAATGAAAAGATACTTTAAATACTTGCGGTTATCGTTAATGCTAATGGCCGTATAAAAAGGAACAGGTTTAAGCTCCAATATTTTTTGATCGATGCTGGCTAGAATGAGGTGGTTATTTTCAGGATGATTTTCGGATAAATGATGAAGTTGTAAGGTATTCAACAGTTTATCCTTAATATCGGAAAAGTGATTTCCGATGATAACCGATGCTTCGTCGAAAGTAAGGTGTTTGCCCAATTTTAGCATCGAAAGCAAGGGTTTGATAATCAGAAAGCCAACAAGTAAGGCCCCAACAAGTAAATAGGCAAAAAATACAAAGGTTTTAAAAGCAGCACTTGGATTGAGGTAATAAAGACTTAAAAAAACAACGAGATATAGCCCTAAAAGTATGGCAGCGGCATAAATGCTCCCGCGCAGAATTTTATTCAGGTAAAATTTGCGGATAAACTCATCTATCTTCCGTAATAAATCACTGTAGTTATTGCTCACCATATCACCGTAAATGTAAAAATAGTTCTAGTCAATTGAAAGAAACCATAGAAAGGTAACGCGTTTATTTCAAATAGTTTATCAAGCGAGCCTTGTTTTTTGATTGATTTGGAAAACAATGGCCTGTGTTTCATGGAGGCCATCATCCCGCTTTTGCTACAACAAAAGCGGAAAAAGCTTTTGATTTCCGCGACTATCAGGTTTATTGAACAAAGACTGACTTACCTAAAAACAGCACATTAATTTAAAAATCTTTATCTTGTTTTTATTAATACAAAGGTTACATAGATTTTAAACTAGTATTCTGATAAAAATCTACTTTTGATTTTTTGTATAATCATACCAAATATGAAACGAGTATTTATTTCTGCACTAATGTTGTTCATTTTTACTGCCTCTTTTGCTCAAAAATTTAACTGGAATAAAAACCAGGTAATTGCCCACCGCGGAGCATGGAAGAAAAATAATTTCCCTCAAAATTCTATCGCTTCTTTAAACGAAGCCGTAAAGCTGGGTTGTTATGGATCGGAATTCGATGTGTGGATGACGGCAGATAATGTTTTGGTTATTAATCACGATCCTGAATTTCAGGGTTTGGTTATCGAAAAAGTAAACTATGCCGATTTATTGACCAAAACGATGAGCAATGGCGAAAAAATCCCAACACTCGAAGCCTATTTATTGGAAGGTAAAAAACAGAAAACCACCAAACTGATTTTAGAGATCAAACCTTCGTTAATTAGTAAAGAGCGTGGAATTGAGGTGACCAATAAATGTGTTGAAATGGTTCAGAAACTCAAGGTAGTAGAGTGGACGGAGTATATCAGTTTTGACTACGATTACTGTAAACGCATTTTAGCACTCTTGCCAAAAGCAAAAGTAGCCTACTTAAAAGGCGAAATCAGTGCCGAACAAATGAAAGCAGATAAATTAACCGGTGTTGATTATCATTTTAGTGTTTACCAAAAAGATGGATGGATTGAAAATGCCCACAAATTGGGATTAACTGTAAATGCCTGGACGGTAAATACTGTTCCTGAAATTCAATGGCTTTTAGCACACCAGGTTGATTACATTACTACTAACGAGCCAGAATTAACTTTCGAAGAGCTTAAAAAAACACCTGTTGCAGCAGGTTGGAAGCTGAAATGGGCTGATGAATTTAATGATGCCGGATTACCTTTGGCAAAAAATTGGAGTTACGATGTTGGTGGAAAGGGCTGGGGCAATAACGAACTTCAATATTATACCGATGCAGATAGCACAAACGCAATTGTAAAAAAAGGGAATCTAAATATTACTGCTGTAAAAGCAGACAAGGAAAACAACCATTATACTTCGGCCAGATTAGTAACGAAAAATAAATTCGATTTTAAATACGGAAGGGTAGAAGTTCGGGCGATATTGCCTAAAGGTAGGGGCTTATGGCCAGCTATATGGGCCTTACCAACCGATTCGAAATACGGCGGCTGGCCAAAAAGTGGCGAAATTGATATTATGGAACATGTAGGTTATGATCCGGATAGCGTTCATGGAACAGTGCATACCGAAAAATTTAACCATGTAATCAAAACACAGGTGGGCAAGGCTTTAAAGGTTGAAAATCCTTATAGCGAATATCATATTTATGCTGTAGAATGGTTTGCCGACCGCATTGATTTCTTTATCGATAACCAAAAATACCTCACCTTTAAGAATACCAAAAAAGGATCGGGCGACTGGCCTTTCGACCAAAATTTCCATATTATTTTAAATCTAGCTGTTGGTGGTGGCTGGGGTGGAAAAAAAGGAGTGGACGACACTATTTTCCCGGCGACCATGAAAGTTGATTATGTAAGGGTATTTCAGAAATAAGGTGGTTAGATCAATAACCGCCACTTATGGTTTAATTGTTGAGATAGCTCACCTCAGGCCAAACCCATTGTTTTATTCGGGTTATCAACGTTTTATTCCTATCTGAAAACTGTCAGCTGAAAAATGCTAATTGAAAATTATAACTTGCGGTATCTAAGCTATATTGTATAATTTATGGACTCACGTAGAGAATTTCTAAAAAAAGCGGCCTTGTTTGCCGGAGCCACCGGCATGGCCAACGCTTTGCCCAGTTCGGTGCTTAAAGCTATGGCCATTAACCCCGAGCCTGGCACTACATTTTACGATGCCGAGCATATTGTTTTCCTGATGCAGGAAAACAGGTCTTTCGACCACATGTTTGGTAAAATGAAGGGCGTGCGTGGATTTAACGATCCGCACCCGCACATTCAGCCCGATGGAAACAAAGTCTGGCTGCAAAAAGATGGTCAGGGATACACTTATGCCCCCTTTCATGTCGACATTAACAAAACAAAGATTACCTGGCAGGGTGGCTTGCCACACTCGTGGAACGACCAGGTAGCAGCGAGAAATGGTGGCCGTTACGATAAATGGTTGCCCGTTAAAACACCCATGACTTTGGCCTATTACGATCGGAATGATATTCCTTTCTATTATGCCATGGCCGATGCTTTTACCATTTGCGATCAGCATTTTTGCTCGTCGTTAACCGGAACAACACCAAATAGACTGTTCTTTTTTACAGGAACCGTTCGCGGAGAAAAAAGTGCAAACCGGGTTGCGGTAGTCAATAACGATCAGGCTGAATCGCAAAATAATGTGTTTGTAGATTGGCCAACCTTTCAGGAAACATTAGAAGACAATGGTATCGATTGGCGCATTTACCAAAATGAATTATGGACCTCCAAACTCCCCGAAGGTGAAATAGATGACTGGTTGGGTAATTATGGCGATAATCCTGTAGAATACATCAGCAGGCACAACGTTAAATTATCGGCTTATTTTAGAAAAAATGGCGACAATACCGTTAAACCAGCCTTAACCGCAAAAGAGGTTCAGGAGAAATACGATAAATTATCACAAAAGGAAAAAAACTTAATAGATAAAGCATTTACCACGAATATTTCTCAGAAAGATTATCTCGATCTAGAACCATTTACTTTTACAAATGACCAGGGGAAATCTGAAACGATTAATGTGCCTAAAGGCGATATTTTTCATCAGTTTAGAAAAGACGTAGACAGCGGAAAATTACCAACGGTTTCTTGGTTGGTTGCGCCCCAACGTTTTTCCGATCACACCAGCTCGCCATTGTATGGAACCTGGTATGTGAGCGAAGCCCTGGATATTTTAACCAAAAACCCAGAGGTTTGGAAAAAAACAATTTTTGTTTTAACCTACGATGAAAATGATGGGTATTTTGATCATCAGCCACCTTTCGTGGTGCCAAACCCTGATGATTCAACCAGCGGAAAGGCGTCTGAAGGAATAAATTATGCCACCGATTTTGAATCAAGAAAAGGAAGTCCGATCGGTTTGGGCTATCGGGTTCCACTGGTTATTGCCTCACCTTGGAGCAAGGGTGGTTTTGTAAACTCGCAGGTTTTCGATCATACCTCATCGATTATGTTCATGGAGAAATGGCTCGCCAAGAAAACCGGTAAGGCTATAAAAAGCAATAACATCAGCGATTGGCGCAGAAATATATGTGGCGATTTAACTTCGGTTTTTAGGCCTTACAACGGCGAAGCCATCCAATCACCCGATCCACTAAAAAGAGATGCGGTAGTAACCAGCATTGGCAATGCCAAAAATAAACCGGCCCAGGTAGGTCCAACAGCTTTGAATAAAACCGAAGTGGCCAAAATTAATAAGTTTGGGGCCTTTTCACGTGAAACATCAATCCATGCACCAAAGCAGGAGAATGGCACCAAACACGCATGTGCGCTTCCTTATCATTTAACGGTTGATGCAAATCTGGTTAACAATGAGATCGCACTAACTTTTCAATCGGCAAAAACTTTGTTTGGTAGCGAAATAGAAACCGTCGGTGCGCCTTTCAACATGAATACCATTGCCAAATTTAAGGGAGTTGCAGGCAAAACATGGGCCTATGCGGTAAAAGCGGGCGATGTGTTAAAAGACAGCATCAAACTGGATGATTTTGATAACGAAGTTTATGATCTAATAGTAAGTGGTCCGAATGGTTTTTACAGGCATTTCGTGGGCAGCAAAGAAAATCCTTCTGTTGTTGTAAAAGTATACCCAGAGCAGGGCGGTTTGGTAAGCAAAAAACTTACAGGTGCCCTGGTTTTTGCTATTGAAAACAAAGGCGCCAGCTTGGTTACGCTTCAAATTGTAGATAATAAATACAAATCGGGAAGTAGAACCGTAACAATCAAGCCAAAATCGAGTGCAAATATTTCGTTTAATCTGGCTAAAAATGCGAATTGGTACGATTTCAGTATTGTACAGGCAGGAAATACCACATTTAAACACCGTTATGCAGGTAAAATAGAAACTGGGGAAATTACCCAAACAGATCCATACATGGGTAACGCATCATAAATATCCCCCAAAAAGGGGGATGGCTTTTGAAAGAAATTATGCTTATTTTGTATTATATGTGCAGTAAACTGTCTATAATCAGGATAAACTTCATAGTTTCTTTCATTTTGCTTTTTAGCTTGAAGCTATCGGCTCAAAGCTATAATTTTACCAATTATAGCTTGAAAGACGGCTTGCCACAATCGCAGGTAATGGTAATTTATCAAGCAAAAGACAGAACACTTTGGCTTGGCACTTTGGGTGGGGTAAGTAATTTCGATGGTAGGGAATTTATCTCATACAGCAAAGCTGATGGATTGGGATCTAACTCCGTAAACTGCATTGCAGAAGATAACCAGGGCCAAATGCTTTTTGGTACCGAAACAGGTATCAGCATCCTTAAACGTGGAAAAATAAGCACCCTGTTTTCGGGCAAAGGAGTCAGCCATCTGCTTAAAGACAAGCAGGGAATTGTTTGGGGAATTAGTGGTCATAAGCTTTTCAAAATTGAAAAGGATAAAGTTGTATTTTATTCCATTTCCGATAAAAATATTCATACCATAAACAGTGATAGCGCTGGAAACCTATACGCGGTTGTGTCAGAAAAGGGGATTTATCAATTAAAAAACAACAATTGGATAATTTACCAGGAGTTACCTCCAGCCATCAATACTTTATCTATCGGGAAAATTTTATTTGACAAAACCGTAAAGAATAAGGCTTATCTCTTAACCTCTCGTAGCGGAATTTATGTACTGGAGAATGGCATAGTTAAACCATTTTTTAAAAAAGAAGGCATTGATACCTATTATTCCATCGCACAGGATAATCGTGGAAATATGTGGGTAGGCTTTGAAAAAGGGGCTTACTTTATTAACAAAAACGGTTCGATCCTTAATTTTAACGGAGATAACGGATTGAGCGATAATCAGGTTAACGAAATATTTAGCGATGCTGAAAACAATATCTGGATATCTTGCTTTAGTGACGGTATTTATAAATATGAAGGTGATGCTTTTATTCGCTATAATAGGTTTAAGGGTAAGAACCTGGCTTATCCAATAAGCGGAATCGCAGCAGATAAAAATGATAACCTCTGGTTTGGTACTTTTAACAAAGGTGTTTTTAAGTATGATGGTAAAGATGTACTAAATGTTGATATCCCTGCTTTTAAGGATAAAAAAATCTACTTTGTTTATGCCGATAAAGCAAAAAATATTTGGTTTTCTACCTATGGTAAAGGCATTTGGAAATACGATGGGCAGAAATTTAGCCAGGTATTAAAGCCAGATCGGTTTGATAACAGCTCGATAGCCGAAGATGAGGAAGGAGGGATCTGGATAAACGGGCTCATGTCATCAACTTATCTAAAAGATGGGAAAACTGAACGAATAAGCGGATTTGATGGTTACTTATCTTGTGTTTACCCTTTGAGCAAGGATAGCGTGTTGCTTGGCACCTCAAATGGTATTACACTGATTAAAAATAGAAAGATAGATAAAACATTTCATATTAAATCCCTAGGCAATGTTTTCGTACTGAGCATTATAAGGCATGAAGATAACTTAATTTTTGCTACGCTTGGCGACGGGATTATCACCTGGAATTTAAAAACGAAAGCTATTAAACGTTATGTTGTTGCCGACGGGTTGAACTCAAATGATATTTATAGCCTTGCAACCGACAAGAATAATAATTTATGGGCCGGAACAGGGCGAGGGATTAACAAACTTACTTTTAATCGGCAGCAACAATTTTATGAAGTTTTTAGGGATCACCCGCTAATTGTAGAGTGTAACCAAAACGCTATTATCAATTATAAAAACAGCATATTGGTGGGCACTATAAATGGCCTCATTCAATGTAAAACCAATGCGCTTGCAGAGGACAAAAAAAATCCTTTTATCCATATTCAACAGGTAAGTGTTTTTCATAAAAATAATCGGGCAAAAGATCTTTCAATCGATCTGAACGGAAAAGGAGATAAATTTTATAAACTTGACTACAGTCAAAACCACATTTCGATAAGTTTTAAAGGGGTTTACCTCACCAATCCCGAAAGCGTGCTTTACCGTTACAAACTGGTTGGGATAGATAACGATTTCAGCAAACCTGTACCCAACACGGAGATCGAATATTCGACCATAAGGCCAGGTAGTTATACTTTCCAGGTTTATGCTATTGCGAATGGCCAGCAATCAAATATCGAGCAGTTTAGCTTTACCATTGTGTCGCCGTATTACGATACCGTCATATTTAAGGTTATCGCATTTCTGGTACTTATATTTCTGATCTGGCTTATCTTTTACCTCATTTTTAAAACCAGGGAAAGGAAAAAACATCAGTTTGAAAAGTTAAAGTTAAAAGAACAGGAAAAAATCCGTAAGCAAACGGCGGAAGATTTTCACGATGATATTGGTAATAAACTAACCAGGATTAATGTTTTGTCTGAAATTTTGGATAAAAAAGTTGCCGGGACAGAAAAAGAGCAAAAAGAACTGATTAGGTTAATCAGAGAGAATGCCGGTTTGCTATATACCGGAACAAAAGATATTCTTTGGGCGCTTGATCCACATAGCGATAACCTTTTTGAGATTTTGGTGCACATTAAAAATTTTGGTATAGATCTTTTCCAAAATACAGGCGTTACGTTCAAAATGGAAGGGGTATTAAGTAAATACCAAAAACTACAGCTGTCGATGGAGTTTAACCGAAACCTCACGTTAATTTTTAAGGAAATGCTCAACAATGTATTAAAGCATGCCAAGGCAAGCCAGGTGTTGATTATGGTTATAGAAACCGATCATGATACAGTAAACATTTTAACAACAGACGATGGCGAAGGTTTTGATATTGAAACGGTACAAAAAGGAAGAGGACTAAACAATATTCAAACGCGCTGCAAACGTATAAAATCGACTTTTCAAATTTCTTCAATTCGGGGAAAAGGCACCACTACAACAATTTCCACCAGAATTCCTGTTACAAAATAGCACTAAAACCGTCTTAATTAAAAACCAAACACAAAATGAGCCAGAATTTACGAATTGTTCTAATCGAAGATGACGATGTTTTACGAATGGGGTATGAATCGTTATTAAGCGATGTTGAAGATTTTGTGGTGGTAAATGCTTATGCATCATACGATTTGGCCAAGAAACACTTAGAGACCGATTACCCTGACGTGATTTTGCTTGATATCCAGATGCCAGGCACCAATGGATTGCAGGCCTTGCCTTTTATCAAAAAAACCTTACCCAACACAAATATTATTATTCTCACTGTTTTCGATTCGCCCGAATTGGTTTTCGAAGCCCTAACCATGGGGGCAGGTGGTTATCTTACCAAAAATTCGAGTGCCTCAAAAATTATAGACGCCGTAAGAGAAGTGAGTACTGGTGGAGGGGCCATGAGCACAAATGTTGCGCGCATTGTAATGCATTCTTTTCAAAAAAACCTGAACTCTCCCTTAACTAAACGCGAAACCGAAATATTAGATCGGATTGCAAACGGACAAACAAAATCTCAAATCGCAAACGATCTCTTTATTGATCCGGAAACGGTGAGAAGCCATGTGAAAAATATTTACATCAAACTTGATGTAAACTCCAAGGCAGAAGCGATTAAAACAGCCAAAGAAAAGCGCTTTATTTAATCTATAGCGGTATTCTGCTAAAAAAAATGCGAAAATCACCCTTTTTGGGTGATCCTTTGGATTCAATTTCAGTTTAATTTTACATCATACAATTAAACAGGACAATGAACCAATCTGTAAAATTCTTTTATGTGCAAGTAACGCAACTAAATGATGCAGATGCATTTTATGCCAACTGTTTAGGGATGCCTACAGAATCAACAATGATTTCTGAAAAGGAAAAAGGAATAATGGTTAAGGCAGATCATGAGACCAGTATTTTCCTGTCGGAACAAAAGCATCAAAACCAGACCAATAAAATTGTATTAACCAGCGATGATTGTTTAGAAGATTATTGCAGGCTAAAATCGAGAGGGGTTATTTTTAAAAATAGGCCAGTTTACCTAAGTGAGGGTTTAAGTATCGAATTTTCTGATCCTTATGGTAATCATTTTATCATATTGGAACAGCGTAACTACAATGAGGATTAATGTAATGAGGTACGTAAAAGAATTAAGCAATAGGAATAAAATTATAAGCGAAAGCACCTGTGAAGCCATATACGAGCAACAGAACGATGCTTATACTATTAAGTTTGTTTTTAACGGAACCGAAGATTGTGAAATTAACAAGCGTAAGTTTAGCATTTACCCCGATACTTTTGCGGTAGTAAACGCGGGAACAAATTTTAGCAGCAAAATAGACTCAATAAGTCCTGTAAATACATTTTCTGTTTCTTTTGGCGAAAATTTTATTAAAGATTTTTATCATACTTTTTCGAGTAGCAACGAAAGTTTACTGGCCGGAAAAGAAGTAGAGAAAATACCTTCGTTTATCGAATCACTTTATCCGTTTTCTGGCGATATGCGTTTTAACGTATTGCATTTAAAAAGCCAGATCGATAAAGGTTTGAAAGATGAAATGCTGATTAATGAATACCTGTACCACTGCCTTTTAAATTATTATAAAATTTACGATAAAGAGGTGATCCAGAAATTAGATAAACTCAGCTTTATCAAAGCAAAAACCCGCGAAGAGGTTTTAAAAAGATTAACACTTGCTAAAGAATACATTAGCAGCAATTACAATCAAAATATAACATTAGAAAATATTGCCGAACAGGCATGTTTATCGGTTAACCATTTGCTAAGAACATTTAAAGAAGCATATGAAATTAGCCCATACCAATTTTTGGTGCACTTAAGATTAAACAGAGCTAAAAAACTATTGCAAACCACCACTTATTCCTTAAATGAGATAGTAGGTTTAGTAGGGTTTGAATGCCCAAGCTCATTTATCAGGTTATTTAAACACACGTTCAATATTACCCCTCTAAAATATAGAAAGAGTAGGTTGAACTAATTATAAATAGTGATTTCTGCATATTTTGAATGTTAGGATGAAACTATTTTTGAAGCTCTTGCAGGACAATTTGTAGAAGTTTTTTCCTGTTTAGGTTAATAATGATTAAAAAAGCAAACTGCCAGGATTGGGGTTTGCTTTTTTGCGTTTAAAGCCCCTTCTGTACAGAATGGTGATTTTCGCACATTTTCAGATTTTCACAGCACCTAAATTGCTTATTGATTTGGTTTCGTGCTCATCTGCTAAAAACCTGTTGAACTAATTAATTACTAACTATTTATTCCCAAACATGAAACAAAAATTACTATTGATTTTAATGGTGGCGGTTTTGTCTTATTTTGATGCCCTGGCGCAAAATAGAACAATTACCGGAAAAGTGGTTGATGCGGATGATGGCTTGCCATTGCCAGGCGTATCCATAAAGATAAAAGGAACCACACAACTAACTCAAACCACTGGGCAAGGAACCTTTTCAATTTCGGTACCAGCAAATGCACAGAGTTTAGTGTTGAGCTATGTTGGTTACACTGAGCAGGAAGTAAAAATAACAGGCGAAACGCTAAATATTCGCATGGTTTCATCTTCTAAAAACCTGCAGGATGTAATGATTATCGGTTATGGAACCATTAAGAAGGAAAACTTTACAGGTTCTGCAGCTGTGATTGATGACGATGTTTTTAAAGATCGTCCAGTTACTTCTTTTGAGAAAGCCCTACAAGGAGCTGCTGCTGGTGTGCAGGTTACCAGTGTATCTGGTCAGCCAGGTGCAACTTCTACTGTTAGGATTCGTGGAGTAGGTTCCTTTACCGCTTCAAGTACCCCGCTTTATGTGGTTGATGGAATTGCCATTACCAATGGCGATTTAAGTTCGGTTGCACAAACTTCTGATGTACTTTCTTCAATAAATCCCAACGATATTGCTTCGGTAACAGTATTAAAAGATGCGACCGCTGCAGCTATTTATGGTTCTAGGGCAGCAAATGGTGTGGTATTGATCACAACAAAGCAAGGAAAAGCCGGCAAAACTAAATTGAATTTAAGCTCTAGCACCGGATATTCTTACCAGGCAGTAGATAAGCATAAGGTAATGGATGCCACACAATATTACAAAACATTTTGGGATGTTTATTATGCACAGCGTTTGGCAGCGGGTTTAGCTCCTGATGCTGCGGCTACTGCAGCAAATGGATTAACCAATGCTAAATTAGTTGTAAATCCATACAACACGGCTAATCCTTACGCAGCAAATGGAGTATTGGCTAATGGAGCATCATTGCTTTACGATACCGATTGGCGTGATGAAGTATTGCGCAGAGGCGTAACTAAAAATATTGATTTATCAGCTAGTGGTGGTAATGATAGAAGTAAATTCTTTGTTTCGGGTGGTTACTTTGAGCAAAATGGCATTGTAATTCGCTCAGATTTTAAACGCTATTCAGGCAAGTTTAACTTTAATACCGATGTTACCGATTTCTTAAAAGTGGGCATTAACAACAGTTTAACCCGCACCGAGCAAAATACCCCGGCCGGAAGTACTGGTTCTGATAACCCGGTAAACTTTGCAGATCAAACAGCCAATATTTATCCCTTATATGTACGTGATGCCAACGGAAACGTAGTATATGATGCAACCGGAAACCCTGTCTACAACTACATTAACCCTGTTACACCAGATTTTAACCCGGTTGGTTTATCTAAACTGAATGAATACAATACCATAACCAACAGGGTTATCACCAGTCCTTATGCCGAGGTTCGGTTTTTAAAAGATTTTGTTGCTAAAAGTATGGTGGGAATTGATTATATCAACAACCGCGAACGCCAGTTCTACAACATGGAGCATGGCGATGGTGTGAGTGTAAAAGGACGCGCATACCGTTATTCGAAAGAGGATGTTACTGTAACGTTTCAAAATACTTTAACCTACAACAAAACTTTCAATCAGCATAATTTCGATGTTTTATTAGGCCAAGAAGCATACCGTTCAAAACGTGATTTTAACTATTCCCAGGTTACAGGATTCCCTTTCCCAGGGACTAATGAGCAAATTGCTGCATCAACACCATCAACAGTACAATCTTATTATACCCAACAAAGGTTTGCCTCGTATTTTTCGCGTTTGCAATATAACTACGCAGGTAAGTATTATCTATCTGGAAGTTTAAGAAGAGACGGTTCATCTGTTTTTGGAAATGACAATAAATACGGAACATTTTATTCTGTTGGTGGCGGATGGCGCATCGGCAGAGAGAATTTCTTAAAAGATGTAAACTGGATTGATGAATTAAAATTAAGAGCCAGTTATGGTACTTCAGGTAACGACAGAATTGATCGTTATGCGGCCCAGGGTTTATATGGCTTGGGTAAAAACTACGAAGGACAATCGGGCATTAACTATGTTCAGCTCGAAAATGTAAACCTGAAATGGGAGCAGAATTCAACTTTAGATATTGGTGTGGAGTTCGCTTTCCTGAAAGGGAAAATTAGCGGTGAAGCCTCATATTATAAAAGAGGGTCTAAAGGCTTATTGTTTGATCAGCCTCTTACAAGGTTAACCGGCTTTGATAATTTGACTACAAACCTTGCCTCGATGGATAATTATGGTGTAGAGATTTTATTAAACGGAAACCCGGTTAAAACCAAAGATTTCGATTGGAACATCTCTTTTAATATTACTTCGAATAGAAACAAAATCAATGCAATGACCCAAAATGAAGTAATTGATGGTACCAAAAGATGGAAAGTAGGAGCTGACAGATACCAATGGTATTTACGTGATTATGCAGGAGTTGATCCGGCAGATGGCCGACCAATGTGGTATACCGACGAAATTGTAAATGGTCAGGCTACAGGGAACAGAATTACCACAAAAAACTGGTCAACTGCAACACGTTATGATGGTTTAGGGTCTTCGCTACCAAAATTCACAGGAGGTTTTAACAACACCTTTAGATATAGGGAATTTGATTTAAGCGTATTCACTTATTTTTCTACCGGAGCTAAAATTTACGATACCTTATATGGTAACCTGATGCATAGTGGGGGGGCTGTTGGTAAGCAATTATCAATAGATAATTATAACAGCTGGCAAAAACCAGGTGACATAACCGATGTACCCCGCTTTGTAATCAATAATACTGATTTAGGAAATAACCAATCAACCCGTTTCTTATACGATGGATCATTTATGCGTGTTAAAAATATCGCATTGGGCTATTCATTAAAGAAAAATTGGTTAGAAACTGTTCATTTGTCGAATGTTAGGGTGTATTTAATGGCTGAAAATCCATTTACATGGGCTAAACATAAAGGTATGGATCCTGAATCGGCCCTTACCGGTTTAACTGATAACGATATTCCAAATGTTAAAACATTTACGTTAGGTCTTAATGTTGGATTTTAATTGATAAAGTAATGAAAAAGATAAAAACATATAAAACCGCCATATATACCGGAGTAATGTTTCTTCTTGTTGGGGCAACATCCTGCAAGAAAGAGTTTTTACAGGTAACCCCAACACAACAAATAAATGCTAAAGATGCTTTTTCGTCAGGAGCAAAAATACAGGCAGCCATGACTGGTATTTACGATCTTACTACCTTTTCGGGTTATACTAATAATATGATATTAAGTGCCGATGTTAAGGGTAACGATGTAATGGTTGTAAGCGGTGCCGGAAACTATAACCGTTTTGTAGCACAATATCAGTTTGTAGAAACAGTAAACAACGGCGATGCCTATGCCTGGTGGCAATACAGTTATAAAGTGATTTCAAATGCAAACCAGTTTGTGGTGAACATTCCGGAGGCGCCTATCAGCGATGCCTTAAAAACAGAATATCTGGCCGAAGCGCGAGCGTTAAGAGCTTACACGTATTTCTGGTTAGTACGTTGGTTTGCACAGCCTTATGCTGTAAATCCTGAAGCGCTTGGTGTACCTATTTTAAGAAAACCTTTAGGGCCAGATGAAACATCACCTGCCAGGGATAAAGTAAAAGATGTGTATGCTTTTATTATTGATGATTTGAAATATGCGGAAACAAACTTACCAACAACAGGCAGAACCAGTATTTATAGAATGAGTGTTCCTACTATACAAGGTATGTTAGCTCGTGTTTATTTAAACATGGGCAATTGGGCCGAAGCTAGCCGCTACGCTAAGTTAGCACGTGCAGCAAAGCCATTAAGTACAGCCGCCGCATTGTTAACAGGCTTTAATAACCCAACCTCTGAGTGGATTTACGCCATTAATGTAAGAACAGATGATAACCAGGGTTTCCTTGCAGTATCATCATTTTACGACCCTTACGATTCAGGTTACTCAAGCTTTAGGGTTACTGATGATTTCTTTAATTCTTTTGCCGCAAACGATGAGCGTAAAAAACAGTTCCTGGTTAAAAACAGTCCAACTGCTGCTGCCAGTACCGGCGCTTACAGAAGAAGAGGAGAGGGATATCTGATCAATAAGTTCGACTTTACAACTACGCCTGCTAATAATCAGGTGCTAATTCGCTCTTCAGAGATGTATTTAATTGAGGCAGAAGCAGAAGCAAGATTGGGTAATGAACCAGCAGCTAAACAAGCTTTATTGGCTATACAGCAACGCGCTGGTGTAGCTACTGTTGTTTCAGCAAACACAGGTAATGCTTTAATTGAAGAAATACTGTTGGAGCGTAATAAAGAGTTGTATGGCGAAGGACATAAGTTTTTCGATTTGTTACGTACTAAAAAAGGTGTGGACAGAACCGGTTCTACAGTACACTGGAAAATCTTAAACTTCCCATCTGGTGATAATAGGTTGGTTTCTCCGATTCCTCAGTTAGAACTGGATGCCAATCCGGTATTAAAACCTCAGCAAAACCCGGGTTATTAATCCATTTTTTCGCTGAATTGAATTCAGTTCACAGCCCTTTCCAAAACCAATTGGAAAGGGCTTTTTAATGCAATATCACATTTTAGTTACCTCATCATTATGGTGTTATCGGCATATTATTTTTATCAGTTCCGGCCGACCTTTAATAAAAAAACACAGATAGTTATGAGACTAAAAGCTTTGGTGATTTTATTACTAGGTATTACAATCACAAATAATGTTTTTGCAGCTGAAAAACCAACTGCAAGCCATAAATCGGTTATCAATTATTATATGGATAGTTACATGAATTCTGATTATAAAAAGTTAAAAGCGGTTTTAAGCGAAGATGCTGTTTTTACTTCGAATAGAGATGTAAGGGTAATTAAACATAAAGCAAGTGATGTATTAAGCCAGATGAAGAAAAATGAAGGCGTAATTCAGCGCGATTGCAGCATCAGTTCTACAATTGTTTCTGAAACCGATGCCCTGGTAATTGCACGTGTAGATATTAATTACGAATTATTTGATGGTGCACAACAAAACTTTGTGATCATCGAGAAAGATAAAGAAGGCGAATGGAAAATTACGCAGGTATACAAAGTCTTTATCAGCAACGATAGTGAGGCTAAAAAACTCGTTTCAAATTAAGGGCATTATTCTTAGATGCGGAGAATTATATAGCAAATAAAACAACAAAGTCTCGGTTATTACCGAGACTTTGTTGTTTTATTTCTTTTCGACTTAAAAGTTAATTGGTAATTCTACCTGCGTTCTGTCCCACCCGATAACCAGATTAGCACCTCCAATAATCTCTGTAAAGGTTAAGGAGAAATACTCGATCGGTTTAGCCAGGGTTTTAACCGGAACATTTACACGAACAATATCTTTAGCCTGATTGTAGGTAAAAGCACCCCATTTATCGGTTTCGCTATTTACAATAATCGTCCAGGTGTCTTTATTTGGAATGGCAAATATGCTATAAGCACCTGCTTTGATTTTTTTACCGCCAATGCTTACTTTTTTGAAGAAACGAACCTCTGTACTTTCGTTAGCACCAAAACGCCAAACATTTCCATACTGTTCTAAAACGCCAAAAATATCACGCCCTTTTTTCTGTGGGCGCGAATAAACAATCTTTATAACCGGTTTTGTTGGGTCTCCAGCCTTTGCCTTTGGGGCATTAAGTGGAAAATAAACAATATCTGCAGGGCTTGGGTCTGCAACAGGAAATTTTACTTCGGCGGTAGGGGCTTGTTGGGCCTTTGCGCCAAAACAAAGAAGAGCGAAAACAACAATGAAGATATTTTTCATTTATAGGTTTTTGTTTTCAGTAGCGATGAGCAATTATGATTTTACAGTTATTCGTAAAATCATAATCGCCTCATTTGCTGTGGAATTATATTTTTAATCCTTAAAAGGATTTAATTGTATAAGGGACTAAAAACTAGTATTTTCTTCCTTTTACGATAGCGTTTAAAAATAAGCCTGCTGTTAACAAACCTAAAACGCCACCTAACAAAGCAAAAATATAGTTTTGCGTAATGATTGCTCCAGTTAAAACTCCGAAGAATAAACCTAAAGCATAATATAACCAGTTGAAATTATTGCTGCTGTTCTCTTGTACACTCATGTTTTTTGTTATTTGGAGGCAAAGTTAATATTTATTTTAAATTTAATTTGTCATTACACCCAAATTCTAATTAATTATCAATTCTAGCCAATTTATAATCAGCCTTTTTCAGATAGCTAATCAATTCTGCCAACCTGTTATAAAATTTATCAGTTCTTCTGGCATCTGTACCAATGTGCAGCAATAAGATAAAACCATTTAAACCACTGGGCTTTGTTTCATTAAAGGTAATAATCGATCGATATATTTCATCGCTCGATCGATAACTTTTTCCCATTTCGGGATAGGTATAATCAGCGTTTGATCGTGTGCCGGGAGTGAAGTTGATTAATTGTAAGCCCAGCGCATTGGTACAGTTGGCGATGGTTTGGTTATACCATTCGTAAGGAGGTAAAAAATAGCTCGCCGTTTCTTTGTTAATCCCAAAACCTGCCATGGCCTGATAGTTATTATTTAAATCTTTTTCGAAATCAGTTTTTGTAACCAGAAGACTGTCGCGTTTATTCCAATCGCAGTACAATAAATGTTTGTCAGAATGCGGGCCTAGGTAATGCCCGTCATTTTTTAGTTTTTTAATCAATGAATGGAAGTTAGGGTTCCGATAAAAATTTCCGGTAAGAAAAAAAGATGCTTTAACTTTCTCCTGTGCCAGCACCTTGCTTATTTTCTCGCCGCCATCAGCATATTCATCACCTGTAAAAACCAGATAGATTTTCTTTTGAGTAGAATCGCCCCGAATGTTCGCACCCAAGCTATAAGTTTTATGGTTGGGTAAGGCTTTAGCCTGTGCTTCTTTGGCCGCTAATAAATAAATAAGAGAGGCTGTTCCGTCCATTGTAGGTTCATTGGTACTATAATCGCCATAATCATCGTGGTAAACGGCCAGGTCGCTCTGAAAGTCGGCATATTCATCAGCTTCATTTAATTTGATCCCAATCAAGCCTTTATAAATATTGGTGTAAACTGGTCCGTCAACCAGTCCGCCATTTATTGGATAATTCTTTAAATGGGTAAAAGCCGAATGCGGATCGGTTGGGGTATCTCCCCATTGAGGCAGACCATAAACCATACTCGTTCCCCAAGGATTACCGCCAAAAAGCCAATCGAAATTAGCCTGTTCAAGCTCAGCGTAGGTTTTATCGCCACTTAAGGCGGCATACCAGTTGCATTGCATAGCAAAGGAAACAGTTAAATTGTTACTACACCAGATAAAAGGAATACCACGGTAAAAGGCGTTGTTTTGTGCACGGTTCCAAACTTGCTTAATTCCCTTTTGATAATAGCTGATGGCTGTTTTGTCCTTTAAATCTTGTCTGGCAATTTCGTAGTGACCAAGGTTGATGAAAGGATAATATTGATAGTGCGCTGCGGTGTCTTTTTGTAGCCAAGGCGTGACACTTTCTTGCTGAGCATAGTTTAAGGCCAGCGTTATTTTCTTTTGATCGACCTTTTCTCTTCCAAAATTGAATGATGTTTCTGCCAGTTCCATATCGTCAACCCAATTGTCTTCAGCATAAATGTATGGCGATTTTACAGAAGCCGTTTGTGTTACACCAGGTTTTCGTAACGCGAATTTATATGCCGTTTTGGCTTTTTTAGTAAGCATTTGTGCATAAGTCCGATCACGCTCTTTAAATAAAACAGAACCTAGATTAAAAGCACTGGTAAATTTAGCAGCGGTAGAGCTGGTTCCTGTGGTGTTGTTCATAAATTTACCACGCTGCTGCGGTTCTCCGGTAATAAAATAAAGCGGGCGCTCAAACCCTTTACCATATTGGCTGTCTTCTTTTGGTATTCGCATGCTAATGTGATCACGGTCATCAGCCAATTGGTTAAACATCATGTTCTTTTGCGGATGCATTTTCAGTAGCCAATCTAAACCCCACTTTGCTTCATCCAAAATATCGGCCCTGCCGTTTTTTCCGGTTAAACCATTTGCCTGTTGCTTATCGCCAAAAACCTGTGGGAAATCGCGGTAGGCCATTAATAAATGATAAGTAGCATTAGCAGATGTTGTTGAATATTGCAAATAATCACTTGCATCGTGCCACCCACCAGAAGCATCAAAATGCATACTGTCTTTAAGGCCTGCTTTTGCACCATATAATACAAAGCCATCGTGGGTATGGCAACTGTCTTTAAGGTAGGGGTTAAAGCCGCTTCGTTGCTGGCGCATATACTGCAAGCAGAAATCTGCCGCACCTTTATATACATCATCATTGATCAGTAGCAGGGGCGAAGTAGTGCCATTTGCCCGGATATAAAAACGCCCCTGTTTTTTAAAATCGCTAAAGTTTAACCTGGCTGTTTGCTTAAAAGGGCCATAATGCCCAAAACTTTTAATATTAGTTGAGGTATAAACAATTTTATTGGTCTCTTTCTCTACAATTTCAAATTGGGCAGGTATTTCATTTGTTTTACTCGCCCATACTGCAACTTTAATACTTTCGGTAGGGTAGCCGAGCAGATTAATCCTGATCCAGCTCTGATGGTCTCTTCTTGTTGTGCCGATAAATGAACATAGGAGCCATAGGGCAAGGGCAAAAGTTGCCACTGTAAAGAACTTATTTTTCATTATCAAGGGTGATTATTTCATTTAAAATTAGGGTTTTATCAAGATAATGTAAAAGAAGTACTAAAACATTTGGAAATTAATCAATCGTTTGATTAATTTTGTGTCGTCAAAAAGAAATGAAAACAGAAAAAGTAGATAAAAAACAAGCCATTCTCGCTGCAGCTGAAAAGTTGTTTTGCGAAACGGGTTATGAGGGTACTTCTACCCGGCAGATTGCTAAAGAATCTGGGGCGAACATGGCGATGATAAATTATTATTTCGGTTCGAAAGAAGGTGTTTTTGTAGAGATCATGAACGAGCGGATTGCAGGTTTTGCATCTCAGCTCAAAATCATCAATGAAGATAAGATTTCGGCGTTGGAAAAATTGCACAAAGTTATAGAAGGCTATGTAAATAGGATTATGAGTAACACTGCATTTCATAAAATGATGCACCGTGAACTGTCTTTAACCCAAAGGCCCGAAATGTACGATAAGATTAAGGACGCCATGAGCCAGAACATGCAGCTTATCGACCGGATTATTGCAGGCGGTATTGAAGACGGCAGTTTTAATAAGGTAGATGTGCGGATGGTAATTGCGACTATTATGGGTACCATAACCAATATTGTTATTGCACCACATAAGGTAATGTCGTGCGCTAATTTCGACCTGAACAATCCGAAGGATAAAAAAATTATTAAAGAGCGGGCAATAGCTCACTTACAAGATTTAACAACAGTTTATTTAACGACAAAAAGATGATACCCAAATCGATTAGATTAATGCTAGTGGCATCATTAATTCCTGCAGCTTTATTTGCGCAGAGCAGTAAGGAATTAAATATTAACCAGGCAATAGAACTTGGCATAGCCAATAGTAAAAACTTAAAACTTTCTCAAAACAAAATTGATCAGGCTGCTGCACAGCTCGCAGTTGTAAAAGACAATGCATTGCCAACCGCAAGTGCAAGTTTTATGTACAACCATGCTGAAATACCAACCACTACCTTTGCTTTGCCGGGTAGTGAGTCATCTTTTCACCTGCCTAAAAGAGCCGATGCTTTTGTAGGTACAGCAGCGGTACAAGAACTTGTTTACGGAGGCGGTAAATTAAAATATGCAAAAGAATCTACCAAATTATTGGCCGAGGTTGCACATTTAGATGCCGATAAAAACAAAGAAGAAATTACGTATGCAGTAATCAATACCTATTATGCTTTATACAAGGTTTTACAGAGCAGAAAAGTGGTTGATCAGAATTTAGAATCGATCGCTGCTCAGATTAAACAGGCACAACGTTTCTTCGAACAGGGTATTGTAACCAAAAACGATGTACTGCGTTTCCAGTTGCAGCAGGCAAATGTTACGCTAACGCAAATGGATATTGAAAGTAACCGCAAAGTGATCAACTATAATTTAGATATTCTTTTGGGTTTACCGGAAGATACCGAAGTTAAAATTGTTGATCCAACCATTGGCTTAAAAACACCAGGTTCGTTAAACGAATATATTGGGCTGGCAATGGCCAACCGCCAGGAATTAAAACAACTTGATGTGCAGAACAAAGTTGCCGATTTTAACATTAAAACCATCAAAGCAAATACGTTGCCTACCGTTGGTGTTGGTGCAAACTTATATTACATTAACCCAAGTGGCAATTTTATTCCGCCAACAAATCAATATTTAATGCCTATTACATTAGGGGCAACAGTTTCCTGGAATTTCGGCAACCTTTGGACAAACAAGAACAAGGTAAGCGAAGCGAAAATTCAGCAAAGTGCAATTATCATTCAGAAAGATATATTATCTGATCAGGTAAAAACAGATATAAACAAAAACTTTCAAGGTTATCAAGTGGCCATGAACAAGATTCAGGTTTTGGAAACTTCAATTGCACAAGCTACTGAAAATGATAAATTGTTGGCATCTAAATACAAAAACAATGTGGCTTCTGTTACCGATCGTATTGATGCAGAAACTTTATTGTACCAGGCAAAAATAAACTTAGAGATAGCTAAGGCAGACGCAGGTTTGGCTTACTATACACTATTAAAATCAACAGGAAAAATAACGCAATAAATACAGCAATGACAACTGAAAAGAAAAAAAAGAACTTAGTAGTACCCATCATTTTAGGTGTTTTACTAGTAATAGGTGTAATCTTCGGGATTACAGAATGGAATTATTATAGCAAACACGTAGATACGGATGATGCGCAGATTGATGGGGATATCAGTCCTGTTGTTGCCCGTGTTGGTGGTTATGTAAAGGATATCAATTTTGAAGAAAATACTCACGTAACTGAAGGACAGATTTTAGTGAAACTTGATGACAATGATTATAAAGTTAAATTAGAGCAGGCACAATCTGGTCAGAAAGGCGCAAGCGCAGGTGTTGGCGTGGCACAATCTCAAATTGTGGCTACCCAAGCCAATACCGGTACTGCAAAAGCGAACGTTGATGCAGCAAAATCAAATGTTGAAGCTGCAAATGTTAAATTAAATTTAGCGCAGAAAGATTACAATCGTTACGAAAACTTGGTGAAAGATGGTTCAATTACACAACAAGCTTTCGATCAGGCTAAGGCGAGTAAGGAATCTGCAGAAGCAGCCAGGCAATCTGCTCTGGCAGCATATCGTGCAGCACAAGATCAATATAATGCTGCGGTTAAACAAGTTGGTACTACACAATCACAGTTAGCGGTGAGCAGCAATGTAATCAGTCAACGCCAAAGTGATATCGATTTTGCAAAACTTCAGTTATCCTATACCGATATTAAAGCACCTGCAAGTGGTATCGTTTCTAAAAAGAATGTTCAAAAAGGACAGTTGGTTCAGGCAGGCCAATCTTTATTCTCTATCGTGAACGATGGAAGCATTTATGTAACGGCAAACTTTAAAGAAACCCAATTGGAGAAAATTAAAGAAGGTTCTAAAGTAGAAATCGAGGTTGATGCTTATCCAGACGAAAAAATTGAAGGTGAAGTGTATAATTTCTCTCCAATTACTGGTGCAAAAGGATCTTTATTGCCTCCTGATAACGCTACCGGTAACTTCGTTAAAGTTGTTCAGCGTGTACCAGTTAAAATCAAAATCCATCCATCAAAAGAACTGTTGGCTAAGTTACGCCCAGGAATGAGCGTTAAAGCTTCAGTATCTACTAAATAATATTTAAAATGGCCGAAGTAGGTTTAAAAAAGTGGATTATTACGTTTACGGTAATCACAGCTTCATTGTTGGAGCTGATTGATACAACTATCGTAAACGTGGCAATACCACAAATACAGGGGAACCTGGGCGCCACCTTGGAGGATGTGGCCTGGCTTTCTACCGGCTATGCGGTAGCAAACGTTATCGTGTTGCCAATGTCGGGCTGGTTGGGTAACCGGTTCGGCAGGAAAAATTATTTTCTTACCTCCATTATTGTTTTTACACTTGTTTCCTTCTTGTGCGGAAATGCCACCTCATTAGGCGAACTGGTTCTTTTCAGGATTATCCAGGGCTTGGCTGGTGGTGGTTTAATCTCAACTGCACAGGCAATTTTAATTGAAACCTGGCCACGTGAAGATGTGGGTATCGCTACAGCTCTTTTTGGTTTGGGTGCGGTAGTAGGGCCAACTGTTGGGCCAACTATTGGCGGGTACATCCTGGATGTGAGTTCATGGCCGTGGATTTTTTATGTGAACATTCCCGTCGGAATAGTCGCGGCCTACTGTACATACACCTTTGTGCGGGCCACTCCGAAAGAAGGGCAGGGTCAACCTGTCGATTGGTGGGGCATTGCATTATTAGCTGTTGCAGTAGGTAGTTTGCAAACGGTATTGGAAAAAGGAGAGAGCGAAGATTGGTTTGCTACCCCATACATTACAGCTTTGGCGGTTGCATCGGTATTCGGATTATTGCTTTTCATCTGGAGAGAAATGAGTACCGACCACCCGATCGTAAACTTTAAAATTATGCGTCACCGGAGTTTTGCGGTGGGGATGTTTACTTCCTTTGTGCTAGGATTTGGTTTGTACGGTTCGGTATTTGTATTCCCTGTATTCTGTCAGAACCTGTTGGGCTTTTCGGCCCTGCAAACAGGAGAACTACTTTTTCCAGGAGGATTGTGTACCATTGTAATGATGCCTTTTATTGGTATTATGCTTAAAAAAGGTATCCCTGCGCAGTTTATGGCTACTTTTGGTATGATCGCATTCTTTATTTTCTGTTGGATGCTGAGCAACTCCACCCTGCAATCGGGCACAGGCGATTTCTTCCTGCCTTTGGTAATCCGTGGTGTAGGTATGGCGCTTTTATTCGTGCCGCTAACTACTCTGGCTATACAGGATCTGAAAGGACCAGAAATTGGTCAGGGCTCAGGTTTGAACAATATGATGCGCCAATTGGGCGGCTCATTTGGTATTGCAGCTTTAACTACTTTAATTCATATCCGTTCGGGCTTCCACAGGAGTGTTTTATTGTCAAATGTGAACGATTATAATCAGCCATTTGTTGACCGTTTTAACGGTTTGATCAAAGGATTTATGGCAAAAGGACAAACTTTGTTTGATGCCAAAATTATGGCGGCGAAAGCGATGGAAGGAATTGTAACCAGACAAACGATGTTACTTACATATGATGATGCATATTGGGTAGCAGGGTTAATTATGTTGTTCTCAATTCCGTTACTTTATCTGCAAAAGTTTAAGAAAAACGCAAACATTCCTGCAGATGTGCACTAAAATTTGCAAAGAAATGCCTCAAAAAATGGCAAAAAACAAAAACAGCCGGTGTATTTTATTACATCGGCTGTTTTAACCCAAAAAATTAACAATCAATGCAATGCCCTTAAACATTGCAAATGTTCTTACTTAACCACATCGTGGCCAAATAAGATTTTAAAATTAAAATTTATTCTACAATTTTCCAAATTGTAAGC
Organism: Pedobacter riviphilus; assembly: GCF_014692875.1. Lineage (NCBI taxonomy): Bacteria > Pseudomonadati > Bacteroidota > Sphingobacteriia > Sphingobacteriales > Sphingobacteriaceae > Pedobacter > Pedobacter riviphilus. The sequence continues at coordinate 4,953,735 of NZ_CP061171.1, forward strand.
CTTAGAATTTTAATACCTTATGCATTTTTTGTAGTATTACGGTATACAAAACTATTGCATAAGCCATGCCCAAACTTCGTTTAACTACGCAACGAGAATCTATTTTTAATAATGAGGTAATCTCAAAATTCGAGCTATTTAACAGTTTATTTCTCACCTTGCCTTTTTACAAAATTAAAGATACCGGAACACTGCTTCCGTTGTTTTTTAAAAGCTGCGAAGAAGGCATCGCAAACGGAGAAAAACCTGCACAGATTATCGAAGAGTTTTTTGCCAAGTATACCAGTTATACCGAGCGAAAGGATATTGTTGACCTGCTTTTCCGTTTTATCCAGTATATCGAACGTCAGGTGGTACTTTTTGATGCCGTAGAAGATGCTTCTTTTACTAAGTTAAATACTACTGATGAGCAGAGTACATTAGCATTTATTTTAAAGAAGAATGCAGATAACAAACCGATGCTATCGAAAATTGAGAAACTGATTGATGAACTTTCGCTTCGTTTGGTTTTAACCGCACATCCAACCCAGTTTTATCCCGGAAGTGTATTGGCCATTATTACCGATTTAACCAAGGCCATTAGGGATAACGATCTTACCTCGATGAACTCTTTGCTACAGCAATTGGGTAAAACGCCATTTTTTAATAAAAAATCGCCAACACCGGTTGATGAGGCCCTAAACCTGGCTTGGTTTTTAGAAAATACTTTTTATTTCGCTGCAGCCAATATTCAGGAAGAAATAGATCAGAACCTGGATGAATACAATCTGGAAACCAAGAAAATTTTAGAACTGGGTTTCTGGCCCGGGGGAGATAGGGATGGAAATCCAAATATCCATGCCGATACGACCTTGGCAGTTTCTAAAATGTTGCGACAGATCCTTTTCCGTTGTTACTACCGCGATTTTAGGGTAATTAAACGTCGCATTACCTTTAGAGGTGTTGAAGAAAATATCGCAAAGCTGCATGACGTGTTGTATCTAAATGCTTTTGACCAGACCTGTGAGCTTCATGATATTTCTGATGAACTAAGGGATAACCTGAATAAAATTAAAGAAACATTATTAGCCGAACATGAAGGTTTGTTTGTTGACCTGGTTAACGACCTGATCCGTAAGATAGACTTATATGGTAACTATTTTGCTTCGTTAGATATCCGTCAGGATAGTCGTGTGCTGCGAAATGTGCATGCCTATTGCCGCGCCAATAAGCCCATTTCTTCGTTATATCCTGCTGATTATGATAAACTGTCCGAAGCAGAGAAATTAGCTTTGATTTCTTTTAAAGAGGCAACGGTTGTTTACGCCAGTGAGCCTGATGCTTTGACAAAAGATACGATTGAGGTAATTAAAGAAATTAAAGGTATCCAAAAACGCAATGGCGAAAAAGCCTGTCATCGTTTTATTATCAGCAATTGCCAGCAGGCGAGTGATATCCTTCAGTTGATTGAGCTTTTCTTATGGAACGGATGGAGCAAAGATTCGTTAACCATTGATTTTGTGCCGCTTTTCGAAACGGTAAACGACTTAAAAGGCGCTGCGGCCATTATGGAAACCTTGTATAGCAATCCGTTTTACAAAGCACACCTCGCTAAACGCGGCAATAAACAGCATATTATGTTGGGTTATTCTGATAGTACCAAAGATGGTGGTTACTTAATGGCCAACTGGTCTATCTTTAATGGTAAAACATCTTTGTCGGCTGTTGCAGCAAACCATAATATCCAGCTGGCCTTTTTTGATGGTCGTGGTGGCCCGCCTGCACGTGGTGGAGGTAAAACACACCGCTTTTATGCTTCAATGGGTAAGGAAATTGCGAACAAGAATATGCAGTTAACCGTGCAAGGGCAAACCATCAGTTCTCAATACGGATCGGTAGAAAGTGCAGAATTTAATATAGAGCAATTAATCAACGCCGGATTGACCTCTGGACTGAAAGAGAAACACAATATTCTGTTAGATTCTGAAAATAAAACCCTGCTTGATGAAATGGCCGAAGAAAGTTATAAGGCTTTTGTTGATTTGCGTGAACATCCATTATTTGTGAGTTATCTTGAAAAGTTATCTCCTTTAAAACTATTATCTCAGGCGAATATTAGCAGCCGTCCGGTAAAAAGAAATGGTGGTGGCGAGATGAAGCTTGAAGATTTAAGGGCCATTAGTTTTGTTACCGCATGGAGCATGCTGAAACAAAATGTTCCAGGTTTTTACGGTATGGGAACAGCTTTGAAAAACCAGGAAAAGGCCGGAAACTGGGATAAAGTGGCAAAAGTTTATCAGGACTCCGATTATCTGAAAACGATTGTAGATAACTGTATGATGAGTATGAGCAAATCAGACTTTACTATTACAGCGCATTTGGCCGCAGATAAGGAGTTTGGTGCTTTTTGGACACAACTACACAACGAATTCGAATTAGCGAAGGAGATGCTTTTAAAACTCTCCGGACAGCCAACATTAATGGCTAATTATCCAATAGATAAAAAATCGATCGCCACACGTGAGAAAATTATTTTACCATTAGTATTAATCCAGCATTTTGCTTTAGAGAAACTACAGCACGACCAAAACGAAAAAGACCAGCATGCTTTAGAAAAACTTGCGGTAAGAACGGTGTTTGGTATTGTAAATGCGGGTAGGAACTTAGCTTAACCCCGCCTACAAACCCGTAAGGTTTTTAAAACCTTACGGGTTAAATATATAACCCCAAGGTCTGTGTTCCTACAGACCTTTTTTTGGCTCTTATCATTCTGAGGTATAGGGAATCTGTCGAATAATAGCAGATAAAACCGAGCCTTGTTTTCCAAAAAACAGACTCAAAGCTATAAACAGATGCATATGTTTTAATAGCTGGAAAGATGCTGAAATAAATTCAGCATGACGAGAAGCAGAAAAAACACCAAACAAAAATCCCTCGCAAATTCACATCTGCGAGGGATTTTATATTTTGAAAAAGCCAGATTAAAGCTTAAAGACGATTATCGATCAATCGAACCCATTACTTTTTGACCAAAAGCATTTAATGCGTCTTTTTCGGCAGCGCCTTCGCTTACCATCTGGTGTACTTCTAATGCACCACAAATATTGGTAATCATTTCGCCCGCTACATCAATCTCATGCTCACTAACACCTCTAAATTCGCAAAATGCTTCTAATACTTCTAAAGTACTCTCCAGTTGAGCCGGAGTGGTATTTTGAAATAATTGTCTTATAACTGGAATCTTCATTACTTTATCTTGTTAAATAGTTCAATTAAACCTTCTGCTTTGTTGGTTTGCACCTGGTCTACCAAAGCGCCGCCTTCAAAAGCTGCAAAAGTTGGTAAATTATCAACGTTTGCAAATTTGCGTGAGTTTGGAAGTTTTTCGGCATCAACAATCAAGAAAGCGACATCTTCATTTTCCGAAGCCAGTTTTTTAAACTTAGGTTTCATGATTCTGCAGTTTCCGCACCAAGATGCAGCATACTGAACCATCACCTTTGAGTTGTCGGCCAGGTGTTGTTGAAGATTATCTTCTGTTAATTCTAAAAACATAACGTTTTGTTTAATTAATTAGCGGCTAAATATTCAGCTACGCCAGTTCTATTTGCATTCATTGCTTCTTTTCCTTCTTCCCAGTTTGCCGGACAAACTTCGCCGTGTTTCTGAACGTGAGTATAAGCATCAATTAAACGTAAATATTCTTTAACGTTTCTTCCCAATGGCATATCGTTTACACTTTCGTGGAAAACTTTACCAGTTTCGTCGATTAAGTATGTAGCTCTGAAAGTTACATTAGAACCTGAGAAAGATTCATTTCCTTCTTCGTCGTAGTTAACTTCCTGATCTAAAATATCAAGGATACCAGATAATTGTCTGTGTGTATCTGCCAAGATCGGGTAAGTAACACCTTCAATACCACCATTATCTTTTGGTGTATTTAACCATGCGAAGTGAACTTCGTTGGTATCGCAAGATGCACCGATTACAATTGTATTTCTTTTTTCAAACTCAGGTAAAGCAGCTTGGAAAGCGTGTAATTCTGTAGGACAAACGAAAGTAAAATCTTTTGGATACCAGAATAATAATACTTTACTATTTTTGTTTACAGCCTCTTCAAATACGTTGATTTTCAAGTCATCACCCATGTCTGACATTGCATCAATACTAACACTCGGGAATTTTTTACCTACTATTGCCATAATTTTTTGTCTTTAATTTTGTTGCCACAAAGGTAAGGCTAAAAGCGGAGTGAATCAACCCCGATCTGCTAATACTTAATTATATTTATTGATAACGATATAGATAAAAACTATATTGATATCTTAAATTATAGCCGTATGCTATTTGAACCTTTTGTCGTCATTTCGAGCGGAGTGTAACGCAGTAGAGATGGCAACCAGCTTAACGGAAAGCTACTTTTTTAACGTATTCTCATACAATTTAAATATTCTTTTATACTCATCGGTCCAACTGCTTGGCTCGATAAAACCATGGTCTTCTACCGGATAAACCGCAAGTTCCCAGTTATTTTTACCCAACTCAATAAAACGTTGCGTTAGGCGTACAATATCCTGAAAATGAACATTCACATCAACCATTCCATGTGCCATTAAAAGGTTTCCCTTTAACTTATCGGCGAAATAGATCGGAGAGCTTCTTTTGTATGCAATTGGGTCGTTAAAGGGTTCATTTAAAATATTCGAGGTATAACCATGGTTGTAATGCGCCCAGTCGGTAACCGAACGTAAAGCGGCACCACTGGTAAAAACCTCGGGCTCGTTAAACATCGCCATCAGCGTGATAAAACCGCCATACGAGCCGCCATATAAACCAACATGCTGCGGGTTAACACCATATTTCTCCACCAAAAACTTAACGCCATCTACCTGGTCCGTTAAATCTTTTCCACCCATATGACGGTAGATGCCTGTACGGTGATCGCGGCCATAGCCAGAACTTCCGGTATAATCAATGTCAATTACGGTGTAACCATTATCAGCCAGTAAATTATTGAACATAAACTCGCGGAAGTAAGTGCTCCAGCCAAAGTGAACGTTTTGAAGATAACCTGCACCATGAACAAAAACTACCGCGGGATGGTTAGGATGCGGATTATCCGATTTATAAACTCTTGCATACACATCTGCGCCATAACGGTTTTTAAAGGTTACCATATCCGGTTGACGCCATTTGTAAGAATTAAACTCAGCAGATGTAGATTGCGTAATTTTTTCGGCTTTGGCTCCAACCTTATTCGGCTGAAGATACAACTCACCAGGTTTATCCATAAAGGAGTAATTAATGGCGATGTATTTCTCGTCAGGAGAAAGCGTAATTTCATTTAAACCTTTCATAGTGGTAATCTGCACAGGTTCGCCACCATTAACACCGATTTTAAAGAAATTGGTAATACCAGGATGCTCTTTGTTTGCTTTAAAATAAAAGATGCTTCTATCTTTTGAAAGCTGAACAGATTGTACTTCCCATTTGCCGGAGGTTAGTTGTTTTTTATCGCCTGTGGTAACATTAGCTACATAAAGATGCGAATACCCGGTAGCTTCGCTTTGGTAATAAAAGCGGTTATTGTCTATCCATCCAGTACTACCCTGGTAAAAGCCACTAATGCCTGGGCCACCAATCCAGGCTTCATCCCATTGGCGGTCTATTAAAGAAAATTTACCAGTTAAAGCATCTAGTTTTAAAATCCAGCGGTCTTTATTGTCGGTAGATGTTGCCACAACAATTGCCGTACTTCCATTATCGTTCCAAAGTGGCCCAAAGAAATTTACAGGTCTGTCTGCATTTTTCTTTTTTAGCGTATCCAATTCTTTTGGATAATCTTTAAGGTAATCAGGAAGATCTTTAATGCCCGGTATGGTAGCAGTCTGAATGGCATAAACAGAATCTTTTTGGGTATCGTAGATAAAGCCCTGCGAAATATTTTCATTTTCTCCAACCTTTGTTCTGCCAGGAATATCTTCGGTATAGCCTGATGATGTGATATAATTCGGAACAACAGTGCTATGGTTATTCTGCGCTGGTGTGGTGAGCTTATAAGTAATAAAATGCCCATCGGGACTAATGGTTACACCATTTAAAAATTTATCTTCGGTATAAAGCTCTTTTAATGGTTTTGTATCTGCAGATGTTGCGCCAGAACGGCCTCTTCCACCACGGGCACCACTTCTGGTTTCTGCATTTCTCTTTTTGATGATATCGAAGAGTTCGGTTTGCTGTGCTTTCAGCCATTTATCCTGCTCGGTAACAGGTTTGGTTTCTGGCCTTCCGGCTTTTTTACCTTTAACGAAATTGGTGAGCTGTTTGGTTTCGGCTGATTTTAGATCTACCTCGAAAAGATTATCACCCAATTGATAAACAACATTTCCACTGGTTAAAAAAAAAGGGCTGCTTTCCCGCTCTTGTGTACTAGTTAACCGCGTTTCTTTATTGTTTTTGAAATTCTGCAAATAGATATCGCCACTTTTTTCGATTAAACCAAGTGAGCGGTCAGTATTATAGGTATAGTTTAAGCTTAACAGTTTTTCATCTTCCTTTTCTGCGGCTTTAACCGGTTTGGTAGATGTTGCTGAAACCTTGAATAATTCTTCTTTAGCTTTATTTTCGGGATTCCAGTTAAAGTACAGGGTTTTGCTATCTGCAGTCCAACGGAAATTAGTTGGTGCAACGCCCATCCACTTTGGATCGCGCATGATCTTTTCTACGGTTAAAGGCGCTAGTTGTTGCGCGAAAGTATATTCGCCTGTGCAAAGCAAAAGGAAAAGTAAATATTTCTTCATGAATTTTAGGTTTGGACGCAATTTAGGTAAAGCGCCACCTAATTTTAAAAGGAAATGGAAATGTTACAACAACCTCCCTATGAAGGATAGTGTTTTATAGCAAAAGCTCTTCATTCCCTCTCCTTGAGGAGCGAGGCCACACGAAAGGCAGATTAGCTGCACCCACTTACATAGAGAGGGGTTAGCGGATTACCCTGCCCGTTTTATCTACATTCACATCATCGAACGGCTTTAGGTACTCGTTGATGATTATTGCAAATTCTCTTCTGGTTAATACTTTTTTAAGGTCGTATTTAGAAGTAAACTTGTAATTTTTGCTCCACTTTTTTTGCAGTTCGGTTTTGATTGCCTCAACCGATTTATTGCCTACATAACAAACCATCGCAATGGTGTTTTCTAAATTAATGGGGATATTCTGATGGTCATCAAACCAGATCTGGGCCTTGTAATAATAATCTTTGATCGGCTGCTTAATTTCATCGTAAGTAACCTCTTTTTCAGGGTTGAAATAGGCTTTATCTTGCCTTATTTCTGCCTTAAGAATACCGGTTACACCAACTTTCTGAATGGCGAGCCAATTAGAATCTATCACTTTTACATCCTCAAAAGGCATTAATGCATGTTTGTAACTAAGTAATTCGCCCTGAATCCTTTTTAAGTTCGATAAACTGGTTTTTGTGTCGAAAAAAGCGGTATAAGCGGCGGTTGCTCCGGCGGCAGGTCCGATTTCAAATTGATCGGCAGGAATATATAAAAGGTTTTCCTGATTTGGGATGAGTAAGCTGTATAAAGATAAAAAATCGGCCCCTTTGGACGAAACACTTGCTACTGTTGTTCTATATAGGGTTTCGTTATAATTTAATTGATTTGAAGGGGCAGGATTTAAGTTTGTAATTTTTAATGCAGCCATTAATTTTCCTGGATTGTCGGCCATAATCAGAACTTTTGCTTTGATGCTCGTATCTTTAGTGAGTTTCACTTCCCAGCCGCTGCCAGATCGTTTAATTTCAATATAAGGCGTATTATTAATCACATTTAATAGCAGCGTGCTATCAACCGTTACTTTTGTCGGCTTCTTTTTATCGGGTTTTGGTTTAGGCGCTGCTAAGCTTTTTGCGTTTTCAATTTCCCTTTTTAGAAAGTCCTGATAGAAATTTACCTCCGTTTTAGGCTTGCCCTCAGAAACTTTCTTAAGATTGAGCTGTTCCTTTTGTGTGAGTAAAATGGTTTTAACACCAGATTTAAATGATTGAAAAGATGCGGTATATGCGGCATCACCACTGCCAATAACCAGTACATCTGTTTTTAGGGTTTGGGCATGTATAATAACGGGAATTATGAATGCAAAAACAAAAAACAATCTTTTCATCTGTGAATATTAAAATTTGCTGCAATATGCTTTAAATGAATGAATTTTTAATGAAATGAATGCATTTTAACTAAATTTAACGCACAACATAGATAGGCTTTTTGAGCTTATTTCAAAGAGAGACAGTCAAAAATCTTTCGACAAGTTCAGGAGGACACAAACTAAATGAAAGAAGAAATTAAAACGGTTTTCGGTTTACAGCAGCAACATAAATTCGGGTTGCGCAAAACGGATGCTAAAACACGCATTGGAAAACTAAGGCAGCTTAAACAGGCATTAGAAAATGCCGAGGAAGAAATATTTGCCGCATTGAAGAGTGACTTGCGCAAAAACCGTTTCGAAAGCGCCGTAACCGAGTTGTTTTTCACCTATGCCGAAATAGATCACGCTATAAAAAAACTGAAGGAGTGGATGAAACCAAAATCGGCGGGTAGAAGCATGAGCAATCTTTTTGCTAGGAACAAAATCTATTACGAACCAAAAGGTGTTTGCCTGATTATTGCGCCTTGGAATTATCCTTTACAATTGATTATGAGCCCGTTGATTTCTGCGATTGCAGCAGGAAATTGTGTCATCTTAAAACCTTCTGAACTGAGTGGCGCAACAGCAGGTGTGATTAGCAAATTGATTTCAGATACTTTTGATGTAAAAGAAATTGCTTGTTTTGAAGGTGATGCAGATGTTTCTACCGAATTGCTAAAACTTCCTTTTGACCATATATTTTTTACGGGGAGTACCGCAATAGGTAGGGTGGTAATGGAAGCTGCAGCAAAAAACCTTAGCTCAGTTACCTTAGAGCTTGGTGGTAAATCTCCGGCTATTGTAGATGAAACCTGTGACCTACAAAAAGCGGCAAATAAAATTGCCTGGGGGAAATTGGTTAATGCCGGACAAACCTGTATCGCCCCAGATTATGTGCTGATTAAAGAAAATATGCTGAATGATTTTGTAATACATTACAAAGCTGCTGTTCAGAAAATGTTTTTTGAGGAATCGACAATTAATAAAAATGATTATGCTAAAACCATCAACACGAAACAGTTTCAACGTTTAAATAAATTGATTGAAGAAGCCCTTCATGATGGTGCTGTATTGGCCTTTGGTGGAAAATCGAATGAGCAAGATTTAACCATTACACCAACACTTTTAACTTCGGTAGCTGAGGGCAGCGCGATCATGCAGGAAGAAATTTTTGGACCAATTTTACCTGTAATTACTTACAACAATCTACAGGAGGCCATTGATTTTGTAAATCGTAAAGCAAAGCCTTTAGCATTATATGTTTTTTCAGATAACACTATACATCAAAATAAAATCATCAACGAAACTAGTGCCGGAGGAACCTGCGTAAACGATGTTCTGATTCATATCGGTAATCCGAATTTGCCTTTTGGTGGCATAAACAGCAGTGGGATGGGAAGCTGTCATGGTATTTTTGGTTTTAAAACCTTTTCACACGAAAGGGCAGTGGTTTTTCAATCAAAATTGGGTTTAACCAATATGATTTATCCGCCTTACGAAAAAAAAATGGGCTTGTTAAAATGGTTGAAGAAGTTGATGTAATTTAGTTCCTGCTGATTTAAGGTGACCTAAATACCCCAGCTCTTTGCTCTCTGTGTATTCCCATTTGTGATCTTTGTGGAAAAAAACCGATAATTATTCTTAAAAATCTTATTTTGCTTCATGGATTTAGAACAGCTTAAATACCCGATTGGCCAATTTTCAATGCCAGAAGTTTTCGATCAAAAACAAATCGACATATGGATTTCCGAAATCGAAACTTTACCGAACGAACTTAAGAAGGCTACCGAAAATTTAACCGAAAAAGAATTAAACCAAACTTATCGTCCGGAAGGATGGACGTTGAGACAAGTTGTTCACCATATTCCCGATAGCCACATCAATGCCTATATCCGTTTCAAACAAGCCATTACCGAAGATGTTCCCGTAATCAGGCCATATTACGAAGAGCGCTGGGCCGAAACTGGAGAAGCGAAAAATGGTGATATCAAATTATCTATTGATTTATTGGCTGCTTTGCACCAACGTTGGGTTGCTTTTTTAAAAACATTGAAACAGGAAGATTATCAGCGAAAATACATTCACCCGGCTCAAGGAAAAGAACTTACATTGGCAAACATGTTAGGTATGTATGCCTGGCACGGCAAACATCATTTGGCACACATTACCAATACCATAGCAAAATGAAAATAAATCGTTTAAATTTATTGGTCTTAATCTTTATCTGCTTTTGCACCAATGTGAATGCACAAAAACATCCTTCAAAAGCTTTTGCTTTTATTTTAGGCTCATGGGAAATGCAATCCGCCAAGGGCAAAATAGTAGAACAATGGATCCAAAATGCAGATCAAACATTCAGCGGCAAAAGTTACCGAATAAATGCCAAAGGTGATAGTTTGCTTACCGAAACCCTTAAGATCAAAAAGATTGGAAAAGATACTTTTTACTGTTCGACTGTGACAGGGCAGAACGAAGGGAAAGAAACTTGTTTCAAACTTATTACTACGAAAGACGAGACCTATGTTTTCGAAGATAAAACCCACGATTTTCCGCAGAGAATAGTTTACCAAAATCAAGGGAAAAATGATTTGCTCGCCTGGATAGAAGGCGAGCTTAATGGTAAAAGCCGAAAATCGGAGTTTAGGTATAAACGGCAATAGTTTACATCAAAACCAACATTGCTGCGCTCATGGCAATCATAATCGCATCTTCAACAATGGTTACAGTACTCATGGGTAGGTTAAATACCGCGCCCAAGCAAGCACACTGAATCTTTTTCTTATTTAAAACGCTTTCTAAAACACCAAGGATGCTTATCGTCATTACGATTAGCGTAACCCAGTTTACCACTACAGGTGATAAGTTTAAAGCGAAAGATAAGCCTAACCCAAGTTCGATAAAGGCATAGATATAACCCCACGCACCAAACTTTTTGGCTACAATATCGTACATGGCATAACTTTCGGCAAAAGCTTTTAGATTAAGCATTTTAAAGAATGAAAAGGTAAGGAAAAAACCAGCCATAAAAATGCGCATAAACACCATGAAATTGATGGCATTGCCCTGCCACGAAACCACTAACGAAATCGCGGTAACGTACCCGAAAATTAAGAGAATAGGTTTATAGGTTTCGGCCCAAGATTTTGCCCCTTCTATTGCTTCATTATGTTGGGTTGCTGAGATCTGATATTTACTATCTGATCCGCCCAAGGCTTTTTGCAAGGTATCTAAACCGATATGTTTATCCATGCTAATGGTAGCGGTATTAGTGTCTTTTGAGACCTCGACCGAGGTTACATCTGGTAAAACGAGCAGGTTACTTTTTACTTTATTTTCGCAACCGCCACAGGTCATGCCCGTGAGTTGATAGGTATGTGTCATAATTAAAATCTTTATACAAATTTACTGCTTCGCGCTGCGAGAGGCATTACAGAATAATCATAAAGTTTTATAGAATTTTGTGTACTATCATCCCGTGGAACATAGGTCTTTTCTTAATGACTTTAATTCCTTAATGATAAATTTTCAAAATATGCTTTTGACCATTAAGAAGTTAAGAAAATAAAGGTTCAAGATCCGTTTGAAATAGCTAAAACCAGTTCTTTGGCGATTCGTTTCTCCCTAAACCTCTATTTATCCCACCACTACCGAAGTCATCGTTAACGAACCGCCAACGGCTTTATCATTAAAGAAAGAAACCTCTTCTTTATCGTTTTTCATTCCGAGGGTATAAATAAGTGGCAGATAATGCTCTGGCGTAGGAATCGCCAACATCGCATCTGTGCCGAGGTTGCGGTAGTTGATCAAAGGTTGATGGTCGCCGTTGGCGATTAAATTTTTAAACTTATCGTTCATTTCAATCGCCCAATCATAGCCACCTCCATTAATCATGTCCCAGCTTAACATACGCAGGTTATGCACCATATTTCCGCTGCCTATAACCAATATCCCTTTTTTGCGGAGGGCATAAATTTCTTTGGCAATTTCATAATGTAACGCTGGCGATTTGGTGTAATCGATACTTAACTGGAGAACAGGAATATCTGCATTAGGATACATATGTTTAACAACAGTCCAGGTACCATGATCTAAACCCCAATCGTGGTCTAAGCCCACAGGGGTGGAATGAATTAAATTTGGTATTTCGGCAGCCAGTTTTGGATCACCCGGAGCAGGATATTGAACATCAAAAAGTGCCTGTGGAAACCCTCCAAAATCATGGATGGTACTTGGGAAATCCATTGCGGTGACAAAAGTGCCATGAGTGTACCAATGTGCCGATACAACCAGCACGGCTTTTGGAACGGGAATGTTCTTCGCTAATTCTGCCCAACTTTGGCTAAACTCATTGTTTTCGATGCCATTCATAGGCGAGCCATGACCAATAAAAAGCGTTGGCATTAGCTCGGTTTGAGGCAAGTGCTGAGTGAAGCTCCGGAATTGCGATAGTGCAGACATGATATTTTAGAAGTTATACTAACCGTCATCCCGAACTTGTTTCAGGATCTATTTAAAATGAAAGATTCTGGGACAAGCCCGGGATGACGATCTTATGTTTTTATGTTATTTCCCTTGAACAAACTCCAGGTTTAATTTAATAGCCACATCTTTTGCAACGCCAGCGCCAGTTGGGTCATATTTAATATTATAATCTAAACGGTTAATGGTTGTAGTTGCTCCAAAACCAGCTTTAGTGTTGCCTTGCTGATCTTTAGCGGTGCCACCATAAACAACGGCAAATTTTACATCTTTAGTTACATCGCGGATCGTTAATTTACCACTTAATTCATAATTATTTCCACTTAATTTTTTGAAAGATGTGCTTTCGAATTTCATTGTGGGATAAGTCGCCACGTTAAAAAAATCATCAGTTTTTAAGTGCCCATCTCTCATATCAACACCAGTAGTAATGCTATTTACATCAACAGTAAAGCTGATTTTGGCATCGGTTAAATCTGGTTTAGAAGCGGTAATCGTTCCGTCGAATTTTTTAAAAGAACCGTCAACGAAAGAAATACCCATGTGTTTAACCGAAAAGTTAACAAACGAATGCATGGGATCTATTTTCCAGCTTGTTTGTGCAAATGATGCCACACTGATTGAGGTAGCGATCAGAAATAAGAATAATTTTTTCATACTCAGTAATTTATTTAAATACAAAGTTATCACAGAATCAGCCAATTAGTCTTGATTTATGATAAGAAATTATTTTTAAGAAGTTAATCTGTTAACGGTTTTTGGGTTCATAGTTCCATAGGCGATAGGCTCATAGGTCATCAACCATGATCTATCTAACCATTGACCATAAACCTTACTCCATTTTCCATCAAACCTCGTCAAGCGTTTTCCTACTGTCTGTTGATGTGGTCTTATAAACCGAGGGTGTAATTCCGGTTACTTTTTTAAATTGTGCTGAGAGGTGGGCAACACTGCTGTAATTTAGCTGATAAGCAATTTCGCTCAGTGTAAGTTCGCCGTATGTAAGCATTTCTTTTGCTTTTTCTATTTTTTGTGCAATGAAATATTTCTCGATGGTTTGATTTTCCATTTCTGAAAAAATACTGCTCAAACTCGTATACTCCAGTTTTAACTGCTCACTTAAGTAAACAGAGAGGTTAATTTTTAACGGCTCTTTGGTGTAGTGTATCAGTTTAATAATGGCGGTTTTAATCTGTTCGGCAATTTGAGTTTTCTTATCTGCTAGCAGTTCGAAGCCAAAATCTGTTAGGCGCTCTGCTATTTTGATTTTATCCTCCGAAGAAATATTTTCGGCCAAAGTAACTTCGCCCAGTTCAACCAATAGTGGTTTAAGGCCTAGCTTTTCCAGCTCAGCCTTAACCACCATTTTACAACGGTTGCATACCATGTTTTTGATATGCAGCTTCATTATTTCGATTTTATGGTTTCTGAAACATCGCCACAATCGAACATCATGCTTCCATAATATGGGTTTTCGATGTTTTCTTTTTCGTTTAACCAGCTCGCCTTAGCCATTGGGCAATGTTGAATGTAAACGGTCTTACTATTAAATTTTAGACCTCTTAAGGTTTTAATCATGGCATAAGAAATTCCTTCAAAAGCTTTTCTCTGTGTTTTAATATCATTAGAGCCTGCAAGTTGTGCTGCTTTACTTTTAATGACGGCCGCTTGTTCCATAAATGTTTTATGCTGACCAGCAGGTAGATCTTTATGGTTCACTGCATTTACCTTTGCTGATAAAACTTTTACTTTTTCTATAGCGACGTCCTTTTTATCGGTTGCCAGTGCATTTTTTACGTCATAATATGCTGTTAAGACCTGATTTAAGGCTACATCTGTTTTGCCTTGGGCGTAGGTGAAAGCTGTTGTTGCGATTGTCATAATGGCAACTATTCCTAATATTTTTTTCATCTGTTGTAAATGGTTTTTGTACTGTTTATTTTAAAACGTTAAAGAAATTAAATTCTGCCCTAAGCAGATACATATTTTTGGTGTATCGGTTATCCATATTTCCGGCTGCCTGAAAGCGGTAGCCTAAATCGATACGGGTTGTACTGTTTAAAATCATCTGTATAGCAGGAGCGATATCCAAGTAAGATTGGCCGCTACTTGGATCGGTTTTGCCCAATAGTTCTAAATATACGTTAAAGTTTGGCTGCTTATAATCTTTGTAAACCACGGGTAGAACCAAATAACCCGACGATAAGCTGTACGAGAAAATGTTCTTCGGTTGAGGCATTCCCGCAATCTGTCTGTCATAATTTTCGAAAGCATGCGCGTAGCCTAAGGTTGATGATAGTGCCAGTTTGTGCAGCAACTGGGTAAAAATCAATCCGCCCTGCACACCACTGTTGTCGCCCTCAAGGTTAATATCACGGCTATATGTTGGCCTTCTGCTGGTACTAATCCTTCCAAATGCTGATGCTCTAAAATGGCTTTGTGCCTCATCTAACGATAAAAACCGATATTTCGCATACAAACTTCCACCCTCTAACCGGTATTTGCCGTCCATATCAGACATAAAACCTTGCGCATGCATCATCAGGTTTTTATTAAAACCAATCATTACTTCCGGAATAGTTCTACTTACAAAACCAGGATTATTGAACATGCCTTCATTCGTAATTCTTACGCCAATCGATTTGGTTGGCATATTACTGGCAGGTTCGGTAAATACATATAGTTCTTGTGCAAAACCATTTGTATAGGCGCCGATAAGCATCAACGCCAATACGAATACCTTTTTCATCTTAAGAAAGAACTAAATGGTAAATACGTGTTTTTTTTTCCATTAACTACGCCAGTACCACTCGCATAAGCATCAGAATTAGCTGTTGCGGCCTGCTTTTTAAATGCAGCGCCTGAAATGAAATTTTTATCTACAATACTGGCTTTTACAGTTCCATTAAGTGTTTTGCTTTTTGCGTTTACAAAGCGGTACACATTGCCATCAACAACTGCCTGCCCTTTATCGTCTATTTTTACCTGGTTAAAATTGAAATTTGCGGTTAAGCCACCAACCGAAAAACCAGCATCCTGAACTTTTTTGCGCACTAAATCAAGATTGATATTGGCATCCTTTTTAAATGTTAGAACAAAGATATTTTTGTTTAAATCGGGTTTTACACTGCTGATAAAGTTTAAGGTTTCTAACGACTTTTGTGTTGCATTAGAGCACATAGAGCAGGTTAAGCCTGTTACCTGTAAATCTGCTGAAGATATTTGTTGTGCCGAAACATTAGCGGCGAAGAATAGCATAATGATGCTGAATATTTTTATTGCTTTCATGATTTTTTTGAATTAGAGTTTAAGAAAAATGTCACATTGAGCCTGTCGAAATGCAAAAAACGATGCATTGACGAGCTGATGTTTAAAATCCTAATTCCTAAAAATACAATTGAAAATATGAAGGGCAATCCGCGAAGAGAGTGGCGGAGCTTTATTCGAAATTTTACTGAAAAATTTGGGGCTAATGTCGGATAAAAAAGCTAAAACTGGTGGATGAAGAAAAAGATGAATAAAAAAGAGCTTTGGCATTTGTACCTGGGCCCCAATCTGGTGACTATCTTTAACTTTTACCGTTACCTGGGTATTTTTACAACAGCCATCATCTTTATTCTCGGCTGGAATTTCTTTGCAAAATTTGCAGGAAACCTCGTTGCTAAAAAGTTTAACGTTTTCTAGTTTGCCCCCACAAAAATGGAGACTTAAAGCCAAACCCATAACACTAACTGCATATAATACAGCCAAAGAAAGTGCTATTTTTTGTTTTAACCTCATTAATACAAAGGTAAAGGAAAAAAAATCGAATAATGCCAGCAATTATTTATTGAATTTCATTTTTTAGCTTACTTTAGCCTTAAACACCAGTTAAATGAAGAAAATATTATTATTCCTCTGCACCTTTTCTATACTTTCGGCTTTTGCTGCAAAGCCCAAAAATCAATATGTACGGATTAAAACAGAATTCGGGGAATGCATCGTTAGGCTATATAACCAAACCCCTTTACACCGCGATAACTTTTTGAAATTAGCCCGGTCGGGCTATTACAACGGTGTTTTATTTCACCGGGTGATTAAAGATTTTATGATTCAGGGTGGTGATCCAGATTCTAAAAATGCCAAACCAGATTCGCTGTTGGGCGAGGGCGGACCAAAATATACCATCCCAGCAGAATTTAATGATAGCTTATTTCACAAAAAAGGCGTTTTGGCTGCGGCCAGAGAAGGCGATGATGTAAATCCGGCCAAAGCATCGAGTGGTAGCCAGTTTTACCTGGTGCAGGGAAAAGTTTTTACTGACCAGCAATTGGATAATGTAGAAGAAAAGCGCTTGAAATTTAAAATCCCTGAATGGCAGCGAGAGGTATATAAAACGATAGGCGGTACACCTCATTTGGATCGAAACTATACTGTTTATGGCGAAATTGTGGTTGGTTTGGATATGGTTGATAAAATAGCTGCTTTGGCGACGGATAAAAACAATCGGCCAAAACAGGATGTGAAAATGGAAGTTACCGTTTTAAAAAGAAGAACGGCGAAAAAATTGGAAAAGCGGTTGTTGCAAGGGTCTTTGAAAGATAAAATGATTATGGGCTCTTAGTTTTAGCACTTCTTCCAGACGCGCCCATCATGCTGAATTTATTTCAGCATCTTCGTACTATAAAGACCCTGAAATAAATTCAGGGTGACGACCGCTTGGACTTATCTCTAAAAAAAAGTTTCTGAGTATGTCACATTAATTGAATTACAATTACTAAGCATTTATTCAATTAATTTCTAAATTTACCGCCCACAACAATTGAAATTACTGAATGAAGATTATTTCCTACAATGTTAATGGGATTAGGGCGGCGAGTACCAAAAATTTTTTTGGCTGGCTTCAGGCTACAGATGCTGATATGGTTTGCCTGCAGGAAGTAAAAGCCCTGCCATTGCAGATTCCGGAAATTATTGCCCTGATTGAACAACTCGGTTATCATCATTATTGGTTTCCTGCTGAAAAAAAAGGATATAGTGGAGTAGCAATCCTAACCAAAATTAAACCTAACCACATCGAATTTGGCTGCGGTGAAGAGTGGATAGATAAAGAGGGTAGGATTTTAAGGGCCGATTTTAATGATTTTTCTTTAATGAGCCTCTATATGCCATCTGGCTCAAGCGGAGATGAGCGGCAGATTAAAAAGTATGAATTTATGCGGTTTTTTGATGTGTATATTGGTGAACTGCGCAAAGAGATCCCAAATTTAGTTGTAAGTGGCGATTACAATATCTGCCATACAGCCATCGATATTCATAACCCTAAATCGAATGCCAATTCATCAGGCTTTTTACCCGAAGAACGGGAGTGGATGCAGCTATTTTTGGATAACGGTTTTATTGATACCTTCCGTCATTTTAACAAAGACCCACATCATTATACCTGGTGGAGTTATCGGGCTGGCTCGAGAGGAAAGAATCTGGGTTGGCGGATCGATTACCATTTAGCTACGAAACCCATGGAGAACCGCTTGAAAAATGTTAGAATTTTGCCAGATGCGATACATTCAGATCATTGCCCTGTGCTTTTAGAGATAGATTAAATTTGGTTAAAAGTTAATTGTTTAAATCGGTTAACTGTACCCAATGCTCAATTAACCAGTTTATACAGTTTGAATATTAACCATTCTATAAATGCTAATCACAAACATAAAGGGGCTCGTAGGCCTGCATCCAAAAGATAAATTAGTGCTTCGTGGCAGCGAATTAGATTCGTTGCCTATTCTCGAAAATGCCTGGCTTTTAATTGAAGATGGCCTGATTAAAGATTTCGGCGAAATGGATTCAATCCCATCTCTTGTTTCAAGTCTACCATCTCAAATCTCGGCAGAAGGCAGATATATTTTTCCTTCATGGTGCGATAGTCATACACATATTGTTTTTGCTGCCCCACGTGAGGAAGAATTTGCCATGAAAATTCAAGGCAAAAGCTATGAAGAGATTGCCGCTGCAGGAGGTGGGATTCTAAATTCAGCTAATAAGCTCCAAAAAGCCTCAGAAGACGAATTGTTTAAAAGTGCATCTGTGCGATTAAATCAGATGATCCTTCATGGAACTGGTGCGGTTGAAATTAAAAGCGGATATGGATTAACCACAGAGAGCGAAATAAAAATGCTCAGGGTTATCCGTAGGTTGAAAGATCAGTTTCCAATTCCGATAAAAGCAACTTTTTTAGCTGCCCATGCTTATCCGGCTGAGTTTAAAAACAACCACCAGGGTTACATCGATTTAATTATTAATGAAATGCTACCTCAAATAGCAGCAGAAAAACTGGCTGACTATATTGATGTTTTTTGCGAAAAAGGATTTTTCTCTATCGAAGAAACCGATCAGGTATTAAAAGCGGGGGCAAAGTATGGGCTAAAACCAAAAGTACATGCTAATCAGCTTTCTGTTTCAGGAGCCGTAGAAGTTTCTGTACAAAACAAAGCCGTTTCGGTTGATCATCTCGAAGAAAGCAATGAGGAAACCATCCAGACATTAAGAAATGCTGATACCATTGTAACATTACTCCCTTCTTGTTCGTTTTACCTAGGTATTCCTTTTGCTGATGCCAAAAGCTTTATTATAGCCGATTTACCCGTTGCTTTGGCTACCGATTATAATCCTGGTTCAACACCCTCGGGAAACATGAATTTTGTGGTGTCGCTTGGATGCATTAAAATGAAGATGGTACCTGAGCAAGCGATAAATGCTGCAACATTAAACGGTGCGGCGGCAATGGAAATGAGTGATGATTATGGAAGCATTACCGTTGGTAAAAAAGCAAATCTATTTATAACCAAGCCAATGCCTTCAATTGCCTATTTGCCATATAGCTTTGGCGAATCGCAAATAGAAACTGTTATTTTAAACGGTGAAATTTATAATGGATAATCTTAAAATATATTCGCAGGGCGACATCGATCATCTGATTATCCTCCGCGATGGGGAAACCAAACTTGGCGAAAGAGTTGCAGTTTTATCCTCTTGGGATGAACTGGAAGGCGCAAATGCGAAATTTGTGCTTTTGGGTATCCCAGAAGACATAGGGGTGCGTGCCAATGCGGGTATTGCAGGTGCTGCATCTACTTGGAAGCCAAGTTTAATGGCTTTTTTAAATATCCAAAGCAACCGCTTTTTAAATGGTGGGGAGGTTTTGGTTTTAGGCCATTTCGAAATTGATGAGCCCGAAGATTCTTCCCTAAAGGGTTTAAGAAACAAAGTAACGCAGATTGATGACCTGGTTTATCCAGTAATTGAGAAAATTGTAGCTGCTGGTAAAATACCTATTGTAATTGGGGGCGGGCACAATAATGCCTACCCAATAATTAAGGGTGCTTCTTTAGCGCACAAGAAACCAATAACTGTTTTGAATGTTGATGCGCATGCTGATTTAAGAGAACTGGAAGGTAGGCATAGTGGAAACGGATTTTCTTATGCATTAAAAGAAAAATATCTCGACAACTATTGCATGTATGGCTTGCATCAAAACTATAATAATGAGGCTATTTTAAATCAAATAGATACCAACCCCAAGCTTAAGGCTGTATTTTTTGATGATATTTTAACTGGAACTGATTTTACTAACTTGATGAATGAAATAGGACCAGCTGCGGGTTTGGAAATTGATTTGGATTGCATTCAAAATGTGCTTTCGAGTGCAGAAACTCCATCAGGGTTTGCCGTTAACGATGTCAGAAAACTGATTTTAACCAGTGCTAAGAAATTTTCTTATTTGCATATTAGTGAAGGCGCCACACGGATGCTTGATGGGAGGGTGAGCAGGCTAACGTCGAAATTAGTAGCTTATTTGGTGAGTGATTTTGTTAAGGCATATATTTCCTAATTAAAGATCGTTATGCTGAATTTAGTTCAGCATCTTTAACTAAGTTGATTTCTTGTAGATAGACCCTGAAACAAGTTCAGGGTGGCGACTGTGTAAGAAATTTACAAGTGCTCTGCTTCGTATTTTTCTCCGGCCTGTAACATTAATTCAATCTGTTTCAGGTCTTCGGCGGTTAATTCTTCCTTTTCCTGTAATTCGAATACCGCAATCATGTTGTCTTCGTATTGTTTTTCGGTTTTGATAACGATTTCCTGAGGCATGCTGGTAAGCTTAAAATTTTATAATTTCTGTTGGCGTAATGCAAAAATCTAACCTGATGTCGTGTTCATTTACATCATCGATTTTTTCAATAGCAGGATACAAAGATAAGCCTATTTTTTGAGCATTTATATCCTGTAAAAAACGATCGTAAAAGCCCTTGCCATAACCCACCCGGTAACCTTGTTTATCGAAAGCTAATAGTGGAATCAATACCATGTTAATCTCGCCCTCATGCAAGCTTCCTTTTTGCGGTTCCAGGATGTTATAAAGGTTTTTCTTTAAGTCGCCTATTCCTAAATATTCGTGATTGCTCATTAAAGCCGTTTCAAAATCGGCTTTAGGTACAATGATTTTAATTTCTGGGTGATTTTTATTAAGCCATTCGATCAGTAGAAAGGTGTTGGGCTCTTTTTTTTCGGTGATGGGCAAAAAGATGTGCAGGGTTTTAATTTGGCTAAAATCGATCGATTTAAACTCATTTAAGAGCGCTTCACATAGGATTTTGTATTCTGAGACGCTCAGCAATAATCTTTCCTTTAGCACTTGCTTTCTGATTTCTGCTTTTAACATATTAACAAAGGTAAATATTTTACAGACCTATAAGGTTTCTGAAACCTTATAGGTCTTGAGAAAATAAAAAAGCCTCTAAAAACTTAATTTTAGAGGCTTTTAAATATTGAGTTAATTATTTTACACGCTCAACGTAGTCGCCTGTACGGGTGTCAATTTTAATTTTATCGCCCTGGTTAACAAACATTGGTACTTTAACTTCAACCCCATTTTCTAATGTTGCTGCTTTTAAAGCGTTTGTAGAAGTATCGCCTTTAACAGCTGGTTCCGAGTACGTAATTTCAAATTCGGCAAAGTTGGGTAATTGTGCCATAATAGCCTCGTCGCTTTCCATAGAAACAATAATGTTCATACCTTCTTTTAAGAATTTAATTGCAGAACCGAATAAGGTTTTTTCAACATTAAATTGCTCGTAAGAGTTGTTGTCCATTACTACCAGGTAGTTGCCATCTTCATAAAGGTATTGGTAATCGTTGGTTTCTACACGGCAAATTTCAACAGCCTCGTCTGTATTCATACGGGCTTCTACAATTCTACCTGTTTTAATGTTACGGAATTTACCGGTGTAAAATGCACCACCTTTACCAGGTGTACGATGATTCCATTCGTCAACAGTAACCAGCTCGTTGTTTACACGAAGAATGTTACCTGTTTTGATTTCTGATGCTTTTGCCATATTGTGTTATCCTAAATTGGATTTATATTTCAGTTTTTCGTGACGGCAAAGGTAAAATTATTTTGATAAAAACCTATAAAGGTTTAGGGTATAAGGCATAGGGTTTAAGGAGATTTAGAACCCCGGTTATACTATTTTACCCTTTCCATATATTCGCCGGTTTTAGTATCAACTTTAACCTTATCTCCTTGGTTAATAAACAAAGGAACCCTAATTTCGGCGCCGGTTTCTACAGTGGCATATTTTTGTGCGCTGGTAGAGGTATCGCCTTTTACAGCGGGTTCAGAGTAGGTAATTTCCAGCTCTACGCTATTAGGAAGCTGGGCAACAATCGGTTCATCACTTTCAAAAGCGATCGTTACATTCATGCCCTCTTTTAAAAACTTAATGGAGTTTCCGAAAAGCAGCTTGGGGATATTGTACTGCTCAAAAGTGTTGTTGTCCATTACCACTAAATAATCGCCATCTTCATAAAGATATTGATAGTCGTTGGTTTCTACACGGCAGATGGTCACCTCCTCATCGGTCCGGAAACGGTATTCTACAATTTTTCCGGTTTTTACATTGCGCATACGGGCCTGATAAAAAGCCCTTAAATTTCCTGGGGTACGGTGGATGTACTCTTCAACACTTACCAACTCTCCGTTAAAACGAAGTACGTTTCCGCTTTTTACTTCTGATGCCTTTGCCATTTGATAATGAAATATTGTTTTGTCAATTTTTAAATGCCAAAGTTAAAAAAAGGAATGTAATCCTTAAAATCGATCGATCAAAACCTTGCGGGTTTGATTCTGGGAAGAAAAAATACCCGTATAAAAGAAATGCCTTTGGGAACCACTCCAAAGGCATAATCAACCTAAACCTCAAACTAAACTATGAAAAACTCTTTGCCTTTTACGGGCTATATATTTTAATTCCTAAATACGGAAAATATGATCTTTTACTTAGAGAGATAAATTAAATAATTGTTTCTCTTTTTGGTGGTGCAAAGGTAGGTATAATTTGTGAATTACAAAATATTTTTTAAAAAATTTGTTTTTAATACAAATGTATGACAAAACAGACGTTTCGTAAGAGGTGGTGTTTTTTGTTAACTTACTTGTAATCAGATATTTGTATTTGATTTGTGCAGAAATCATACTCCTGAATCTGATTAGAGCCAATTATCGTTAAACGCCCTTTTCCGAAATTTTCGATCAGTTCGCGGTACCAACTTATTCCCTGAACGTCTAAATTACTCGTTGGTTCATCTAAAAATAAAATCGGCGTATCGGTGCAGCAGGCCAAAGCCAGTTTGGTTCTTTGCTTCATTCCTGATGAAAAGTATTTAATTTCTTTGTTTGTTGCTTTTTCCAGTCCTAAAATTCCGATCAGCTTTTTGGCATCAAGGCCCGGGGCAAAATTTTTGAACTTAAAGTGGAAGTCAATAATCTCCATTAAGGTGAAAGTTTCAACCAATTCGAGGTATGGTGCAGCCAAACTAATATATTTATAGATGTTCTCTACCGGGATATCTTTTGTATCTGAGAATGAGATTGCTCCCTCAGAAGGAGATAAACTGCCAGTTAGCACGCTCAATAATGTTGATTTACCAGAGCCATTGGGACCTAATATTGCATAACTATTTCCAGAAGAAAATTCAGCACTTAAATTCCTGAAAATCCACTCCTTATTAAACCTTCTGCCAACGTTATTTAAAGAGATATTCATTTTTGCTAGGCGTTAAGGGGTTTAGACATGCAAACGCTGTTATCAACGCCAATATATTGCCCGTAGTTGGGTGTAATGTTGTAACCCACTTTTTGGTAAAGTGCAATGGCCTCTGGTTGTTTTTTACCCGTTTCTAATACACATACAGTAAAACCCAGTTCAGTAGCCCAGCTTTCTAATTCATTCAAAACTTTAGCAGCTATGCCTTGCTTCCGGTAATCTGGATGTACAAACATTCTTTTAACTTCAGCAGCTGCTGCTGAAAAAGACTTTATGGCGCCACAGCCAACAGCGGCTCCATTTTGATAGGCCACAATCACTTCTCTGATGGCATCAACCTTGTTAAACTGGGCATAAAAAGCATGGTCGTCACCATCTCTAATCGCTAAATCCTGATCGAGCAAGGCAACCAATGTTCTAAAATCGGTATGGTCTGAATCGGTTCTGATCAGCGTTAAATCACTCATGAATATTTGTTTTGCTTTAAGCTTTTCGCTTAGCTTCCCATGCCAAAACCCTTCATTACCCCGCGGTTAGAATTACGGATAAAATCTACAATTTCATCACGTATTTCAGTAGGTTTAAATTCGGCTTCAATCATATCTAAAGCTTTGGTTACGTTGTTGTGCTTTACAAAAAGTACGCGGTAAATTTCTTGAATCTCATCAATCTGCTCATTGGTAAAACCTCTTCTGCGCAAGCCTACGGAGTTAATACCCGCATAAGAAAGTGGCTCCCGAGCCGCTTTAACATAAGGTGGAACATCTTTACGTACCAATGAACCTCCAGTTACAAAGGCATAAGAACCTACTTTAACAAACTGGTGTATGGCAACCAAACCAGCCAGAACAACATTGTTACCAATGGTAATGTGACCAGCTAAAGTGGTGCTGTTAGAGAAAATACAGTTGTTTCCAACCTCGCAATCGTGTGCAATATGCGAATAGGCCTGGATAAGACAATTACTGCCGATAACCGTTTTCCATTTATCTTTGGTGCCCCGGTTAATGGTTACACATTCGCGGATAGTTGTATTATCGCCAATTTCTGCAGTCGTTACCTCACCGGCAAATTTTAGATCCTGAGGTTCTCCAGAAATCACTGCACCAGGAAAGATGCGGCAGTTTTTACCAATACGTGCACCATCCATAATGGTCACGTTCGATCCGATCCACGTTCCCTCTCCAATCACAACATCTTTATGTATCACTACAAAAGGTTCAATTACCACGTTTTCGGCAATTTTTGCCTGAGGATGTATATATGCTAGGGGTTGTATCATTATTGAGCGGGTTCTGCTTGTTTAACTTTTGAAATTTGAGCCATCATTTCGGCTTCGACAACGATTTTTTCGCCAACCATACCCACACCTTTCATCTGGGCAATGCCCCTTCTGATGGGTTCAAGTAAATCGCAACGGAAAACAATAGTATCGCCAGGAAGAACCTGGGCTCTAAAGCGTACGTTATCTATTTTTAGGAAATAAGTAAGGTAATTTTCAGGGTCGGGCACGGTACACAGGACAAGGATTCCGCCAACCTGTGCCATAGCCTCAATCTGCAATACACCCGGAAATACCGGCGCACCAGGAAAGTGGCCTTTAAAAAACTCTTCGTTCATGGTTACGTTTTTAACGCCTACCACATGGTTTTTAGAGAGTTCCAGTATCTTATCAACAAATAAAAATGGCTGACGGTGTGGCAAAATCTCCATTATTTTAACTACATCAAATAATGGTTTTGCATTTGGATCGTATACCTTTTGTATTTTTTTGTTTTTCTCTTTTTTGATGGCTGCTTTAATCTTTTTTGCAAAGGCAACGTTTGCAGCGTGGCCAGGGCGGGCAGCCATAATATGGCCTTTTAAATGCATGCCTACCAAAGCCAAGTCGCCAATCATATCTAATAATTTATGACGGGCTGGCTCGTTTTGATAACGCAGTTCCATGTTGTTCAAAATCCCCTGTGGGGCAACATCAATGTCCTTACGGTTAAATAATTTAGCCAGGTGGCTTAATTCATCCTTCGTAACCTCTTTATCTACAATTACAATGGCGTTATTTAAATCGCCGCCTTTAATTAAATTGTGCGATAACTGGTATTCCAGTTCGTGAAGAAAACAGAAAGTACGGCAAGAAGCAATTTCTTTCTTAAACTCTGCAATGGTATTAATGCCTGCGTGTTGGCTGCCCAGAACAGGAGAGTTATAATCGATCATACACGTAAAACGATAGTCGTCTAACGGCATGGCCACAATTTCCACTTTTCTATCTTCTTCGGTGTAGGTAATGTTATGCGGAATGGTGAAATACTCGCGATCTGCATTTTGCTCAACTGTACCTACTTCTTCCAGTAAATCCACAAACTGGATGGAGCTTCCGTCCATAATTGGCGTTTCTGGGCCGTCTAATTTAATGAGTACGTTATCCAGATCCATACCAACCAGCGATGCCATTACATGTTCTACAGTACTTACACTAGCACCATTTTGGGTAAGCGTGGTGCCTCGTGAGGTATCGGTAACGTTATCTGCATCGGCTTCAATAATGGGGTGGCCGTCTAAATCAATACGCTGAAATTTAAAGCCATGATTTTCGGGGGCCGGGCAAAATGTTAAAGTAACATTAGCGCCTGTGTGTAAACCAACACCAGATGCTGATATTTCTTGTTTAATCGTTTTTTGTCTAACGTTCATTGTGTATTGTATTCTTTTCCAGTTCAGCTGTAAGCTTTTTCAATTCCTCTTCGAGCGCATTTATTCTTTTTTCTACATCTGGAAGATGTTTGAAAATTACTGAGGCACGCATCCAGTTGCGCAGTGGTTGCGCCGGACTACCATGCCATTGTTTATTTTCTTCTGTAATATTAAAATTAATGCCGGCCTGTGCGCCAATCTGCGTACCTTTTGCTAAGGTTAAGTGCCCTGCTATACCAACCTGACCGCCAACAACACTGTTAGGGCCAATTTTTGTACTTCCTGATATACCTGATTGAGCGGCTAAAACGGTGTTTTCGCCAATCTCTACATTGTGCGCAATTTGGATCAGATTATCGATTTTTGCACCTTTCTTTACAATTGTTGATCCCATTGTTGCACGATCTACGGTTGTATTTGCGCCAATTTCTACATCGTCTTCTATGATAACATTTCCAATCTGAGGGATTTTATTGTAAGTGCCGTCTTTTTGTGGGGCAAAACCAAAGCCATCGCTTCCGATAACGGTATTGGAATGAATAACAACTCTGCTGCCGATTATCGAATTGTGATAAATTTTTACACCAGGAAAAAAGGTGCTGTTATTGCCAACTTTAGAATTTGCACCGATAAAGGTTTGCGAATTTATTTTACAGCCATCGGCAATTTCTACATGCTCAGCAATATATGCAAAAGCATCTATAAACACATTCTTGCCAATTTTTGCTGTTGGGTGAACGAATGCCAGTTTGTCAATTCCAGATTGTGTGGTTTGGGCATTAACGGCTTCGTTATATTTATCTAATAAGATTGTAAAAGCGCTGTATGGATTTTCTACACGTATTAATGTACTGGTATACGGTTGTGTAGGAGCGAAATCCTTTGATACGATAACAACTGACGCCTGAGTAGAATACAAAAAGTTTTCGTACTTAGGGTTCGAAAGAAAAGACAAAGAGCCTTCCTTCCCGTCTTCTATTTTAGAAAGTTCGGTAACGGCTACATCAGGGTTACCATCAATGGAACCGTTTAGAAACTGACTTATCTGCGTGGCAGTAAATTGCATCGTACAAAGGTATATGTTAAATTGATATGAACAAAAAAACCTGCTCGGGTTAAAGGGTGTATATTTTACACAATAATAAGACTTAAAACGGCACCAAAAGTTAAATATTTTGTTAAATAACCTTAAATCCCTCTGGGGTAACAGAGGATATATTTTTCTACAGTTTTTTGCAGCGACTCCAGATTAGACAAATCAGAGGCCTTTGCAATATCAACAATATCGTTATTTTTCATCAAAATCTTAATATTTCCAACACCTGCATTATAGGCGCGGTTTTGAATAGAATCGGTAAAAACGAAATATCGGGCCTCTTCCGGTTTGATTTCTAATAAATTAACAGCGGCATCCTGCAAAAAGTTTACACGGTCGCGATTAGCCATTTCGTTACCCATTTCTACTTTATAGAGATTTCTGGAAGTAAGCATTTTACATAAAGTAGACAAAATTTTATCGTCATGTTTGGTCCAAACCTTAACGGCTGCATAAATATCCTGATCGTCGAGGTTGGTAAAATGCTCGAGATTTTCGTGCTGATAAAAGAAATTAGCCTCATTAATATCGTTTTTCAAAAAATAATTTAATGATGGTGAAGCAAATAAATCGGCTCCAGCAGCCGATAATTCTTTTGCACGCTCTAATAATTTTACCAAAATCATCTCGCCAGAAATAACGGTTTTGTGCAGATAAACCTGCCAGTACATCAGTCTCCGGGCAATTAAAAATTTCTCGATAGAGTAAATACCTTTCTCCTCAATTACCAGATCATCATCGTAAACGTTAAACATCTTAATAATCCGATCGAAACTGATTACACCTTCGCTAACACCCGTAAAAAAGCTGTCGCGGTTTAAATAATCCATTCTATCGAGATCTAACTGACCAGAAATCAATTGATGCAGAAATTTTTTAGGGTAGGTGCCGTTAAAAATCTCAATGGCATGGGTTAAACGTCCATCGAAATGTGCATTCAGATCGTGCATCAGTTTTGCCGAAATATCTTCATGCCTAATTTCACTTACCAAAGAATGTTCTAACGCATGCGAAAAAGGACCATGGCCGATATCGTGCAATAAAATGGCCAAAATGGCGGATTCTTCTTCGCCATCGGTTATGGTATGACCTTTACTCCTTAAAAGATTGATGGCCAAACTCATTAAATGCATGGCACCTAATGCATGGTGGAAACGTGTATGTAAAGCGCCAGGATAAACCAAATGAGTCATTCCAAGCTGTTTGATGTAACGCAAACGCTGGAAATAAGGATGTGAGATCACATCGTAAACTAATTCGGACGGAATGCTAATGAAACCGTATACCGGGTCATTTATTATTTTCTTCTTGTTCAATCGTTAAAAATAGTTAAATAGATAGATACGGTACAAAAATTGCTATTTTTATTTACAGTTTGATTTACCTGCCAAAATTAAAAGGCAATACTTACCTATTTTTACAATAACATGCAAGAAACTAAAATATTATGGGCCGATGATGAAATCGACTTATTAAAACCTCATATATTATTACTAAATGATAAAGGTTATAATGTAACCACATTTACCAATGGAAACGATGCGCTGGAAGCATTTGGAAAAGCCCATTTTGATCTGGTTTTTTTGGATGAAAATATGCCAGGCATGAGTGGGATCGAAACACTATCTGCCATTAAAAACCTTAATCCAGATGTTCCTGTTGTGCTGATCACCAAAAGCGAAGAAGAAAATTTGATGGAGGATGCCATTGGTAGCAAGATTGACGATTACCTCATTAAACCAGTAAACCCGAAACAGGTTTTGTTAACCATTAAAAAACTGATTGATAACAAACGCCTGGTGAGCGAGAAAACTTCTATGGCTTATCAACAGGATTTTCGCCGTTTAGGCATGACCTTAGGAGATAGGCTGAATTATGAGGAGTGGGTTGATGTTTATAAAAAGATCGTTTTTTGGGAGCTTGAGTTAGAAAAATTAGACGATCCGCAGATGCATGAAATTTTAACCATGCAAAAACAAGAAGCCAATACGCAGTTTTCTAAATTTGTTGAAGAACATTATTTAGGGTGGATTAAAGAAAAAGATAAAGCCCCGTTGCTTTCTAACGAGTTGTTAAAGAAAAAGGCTTTTCCGCATATTAGCGAGACAACACCTGTCTTTTTTATCCTCATTGATAATTTAAGGTACGATCAGTGGAAAATCATCAATCCCTTAATTTCTGAATATTTCAGAATTGATGAGGAGGATATGTACACCAGTATTTTACCCACGGCCACACAATATGCCCGTAACGCCATTTTTTCGGGAATGATGCCTTTAGATATGGAGAAACGTTTCCCTCAGCTTTGGCAGAACGATGATGATGAAGGTGGGAAAAATATGCACGAAGAGGCTTTTTTGGCCGATAATATTAAACGTAACATCAGAAAAGATTGTAAGTTCAGCTATAACAAAATCTTAACTTTCGAACAAGGAAAGGATTTGGTAGACCAGACGAATAATTTGTTACAGAACGATTTCAATGCGATTGTATTCAATTTTGTTGATATGTTAAGCCATGCCCGCACGGATATGCAGATGATCCGCGAGTTGGCTAATGATGATGCTGCTTACCGTTCGTTAACTTTGTCTTGGTTTGAGCATTCGCCGCTTTGGGACTTACTGAAAAAAATATCTCAGAAAAAGGTAAAAGTGATTATTACAACTGATCATGGGACCATCCGTGTGAAGAAACCGGTTAAAGTAATTGGCGATAGGAGCACAAACACCAATTTAAGATACAAACAAGGTAGAAACCTTAATTTTAATGCAAAAGATGTGTTTCTGATTAAAAACCCTCATGATGCTTTGCTGCCTAAAATCAACATCAGCAGCAGTTATATCTTTGCAAGAGAGGATAGCTATTTCGTTTACCCAAACAACTACAATCAGTTTGTGAATTATTATAACGAAACCTTCCAGCATGGAGGAATATCATTAGAAGAAATGATTATTCCAGTGGTAACGTACTCACCGAGGTAACAAAAGAGAATTGAGATACTAGATTTGAGCTCAGTCGTTTTTAATAAGACCGTCCTCCTGAATTTATTTCAGGATCTGTCACGATGGTAAGGTCTTCGACAGGCTCAGACTCACAAATCGCAAAATAATCAGGCAAAAGCAATGCAATTATGTATTACTTTTGCCTTTATTTTTTTAAAATGGATATTGAAGTTAACAGTTTAGCCGATTTACCTGCTGTAGCACAACAGCTTTCAGACTTTGCCGGTGGCCAAAAAGTCTTCATTTTTGAGGGTGATATGGGCGCAGGAAAAACAACCTTCATTAAAAAATTCTGTAAACATTTAGGTGTTGATGATGTGGTTTCGAGTCCCACTTATTCTATTGTTAACGAATATGAAAGTCCTAATGGTCCGGTGTTCCATTTCGATTTTTATAGAATAAAAGATATTCACGAAGCTTATGATTTGGGCTATGAAGAGTATTTTTATGGTGGTGGTGTCTGTTTAATAGAATGGCCAGAGCGGGTGGAAGAATTGTTACCCGAAAAACTTATTAAAATTGAGATTAATGTGTTGGATGAAAACCGCAGATTATTCAGATTTTCGAAGGTATAACAATTAGTTATCAATAAATTAACAGATTTTCCTTACCTTGAACAACCTAAAACTATCAAAATTTTAATTCAACATGGCTACAGGATTACGCGAAGGAATGGCCGATATAGCTCGTCAGGGTTTATTACAAACCCAAGAGGCAAAGTTAGAAACCAGAAATAAAAAAAACAGCCTATACATAGGAATACCCAAGGAAATTTCTTTCCAGGAAAATAGAATTGCCTTAACACCGCTTTCTGTCGCCTTGTTGGTAAACAATGGTCACCGCGTTGTACTGGAAAGTGGTGCCGGCACGGGAGCAAATTTTACCGATACAGAATATGCCGAACAAGGTGCTAAAATAACCTATAACAAAAAAGAGGTTTTCGAAGCAGATATCCTGGTAAAAATTGCACCACCAACGCTGGAAGAGATTGATTTGATGCATAAAGGGCAAACGCTTATTTCTTCTTTACAAACCGGAACGCTAAAGCAGGATTATCTAAAAGCATTGATGCATAAAAAAATTAATGCGTTATGTTTTGAGAATCTTCGCGACGAAGGTAATGTACTTAGCGTGGTACGTGCCATGAGCGAAATAGTAGGATCGACCTCTATTTTAATTGCTGCAGAATATTTGAGCAATGTAACAGGTGGTAAGGGATTAATGTTAGGAGGCTTTACTGGTGTTCCACCAACAGAAATCGTTATTTTGGGTGCTGGAACAGTAGGCGAATATGCTGCGCGAACAGCTTTGGCACTGGGTGCCGAGGTTAAAGTTTTCGATAGTTCTATTTACCGCTTACGTCGCTTGCAGAATAATTTGGGCAGTAGGGTGTTTACCTCGGTAATGCAACCTATTGTTTTAAATAAAGCCATTGTAACTTGCGATGTCGTAATAGGCGCTATTAGGGCTACCCACGGGCGTAGCCCATGCATAGTAATGGAAGAAACGGTTGCCCGTATGAAACCACATTCGGTGGTAATTGATGTAAGCATTGATCAAGGGGGCTGTTTTGAAACTTCTGAGGTAACCAATCATACGAATCCCGTATTTAGAAAATACGATGTAATCCACTATTGTGTGCCAAATATTGCTTCGCGTGTGCCAAGAACAGCATCTTACGCTTTGACGAACATTTTTGCTCCAATTTTATTGGATATCGGTGAATTCGGAGGTTTAATGAATATGGTTTGGAATAATCCGGGCATTCGTGAAGCACTTTATATTTACCAGGGTAACTGTACCAATAAAGATCTGGCAGATATGTTTAATCTGCCATTTAAGGATCTTGAATTATTGGTCGTTTCGAATCAGTAAAACTTTGCAGTAACGAGACTATTGATAAACGAAAGAAATGTCATCCTGAGCTTGTCGAAGGACATTTTGTTGGTTATTTAAATGTAAAGGTCTTCGACAAGCTCAGACTGACAATCGTTTTGACTTATAGCAGTAATGACATATGCCAAATACCATTTTATATGAAATTCAATCTCTTTACGTTATTTTTCTTCCTCTCAGTCGTTGTTAGCGCCCAAAATAAACCCATTGCCGAAAAAAAACTGGTGGTGGTGGGTTCCTATAATCAATATCTGGCATCGGTAAAAACAGATCCGAATAACGAATTGGTTGAAATTAAAAAAGCCATTCCCAATATCAAATTAGATATCCGCTATGCTACCAATAATAATTTTATGCAGCAGGTGATGTATAAACAGGCAAGAGCTTTTGCCCGAAAGCCAGTAGTAGAATCGTTAAAAAAAATTCAAAAGGAATTAAATAAAAAAGGCTATGGTTTAAAAATATTTGATGGTTATCGGCCTTATGCTGTAACTGTTGAATTTTATAAAAAAGCCAGTGATAAAAATTTTGTAGCTAACCCATCGAAAGGGTCTAAGCATAACAGGGGCTGTGCGGTAGATTTAACCTTGATTGATCTGAAAACGGGCAAAGAAATAACAATGCCAACTCCTTACGATAGTTTTTTGGCTGCTGCTGCGGCGAAATACAAAAATGTATCGTCAGAGGCAAAAAAAAACCGCGATTTTCTGATCGCTATAATGGGTAAGTATCAGATGAATGTGCTAGAAAATGAATGGTGGCACTACGATTTCTCGGGGTGGAAAAAGTACGATTTAATGGATATTCCCTTCGAGAAGCTTTAGGGGTTTATTGGTTCATTCGTCAATAAGTCCATTGGGTGTGATGCATATCTTGATCATTAGTCATTGCAAAGAGCAAATCGTTGAGTTCAGGTTGTTGGTATAAATCATTCTAGTTTTTAGGAAATGAAGGGGCAGCATTTCATGGATGCTGTAGTCCTGCCATCCGCTTTACTTCGTTGCACTCGTGCTCGCTCCTGTCTGGTTTAGTTAACAACAGTTTGTTTTCAGTGCACCGACCTGAGTTAAATAAACCCGATTGTCGGGAAGAGCTTCCGATCCTTCATCGGAGCTCGAACCAAAAGCGGGGCTGAAAAAGCCAAATGCGCAGAACCAATCATTTCCTATTAGCCTGAGGCTAATTATTTTTATTAGGCTATATATCCGTAGTGTAAGATGTTGCCATCTGTTGATATTTAGTTTAACAATTGTCAGTTGGTAACACCTGACATTACAAACTACAAATGATGCGGCCTCCCGTATTGTTCCATTTTTACCCTGGCCTTATCTTCCTTTACTGATAGTTCAAAAATATAATCGTAATCATCATCAGTTAATTC
Organism: Pedobacter riviphilus; assembly: GCF_014692875.1. Lineage (NCBI taxonomy): Bacteria > Pseudomonadati > Bacteroidota > Sphingobacteriia > Sphingobacteriales > Sphingobacteriaceae > Pedobacter > Pedobacter riviphilus. Next base: position 4,987,536 of record NZ_CP061171.1, read on the forward strand.
ATCTTTAGGCTTTTTGCCACCAAGGGCTTCAATAATCTCCAGCACGGTGTTAGAATGGCCCGCTACAATAACGGTTTTGCCGACATAATTGGTTTTAATACTATCTACAAGTGATTTGATGTCTTTATAATCAATCACCTTCGGAATCACCAATGAATCTAATGTTTGATGTGTTCTTTTTGTTGGAGTGGCAAAAGCAACATCAAACTTTACCTTTTTTAGGTAGGTTGCTAAATCTCCTGCACGGATTCTTCCTTCATCAGAAAGGTTGGGGTTGGTATCCTGTGGGTTCGATTTATCTTTCTCTGCATGTCTAACAATCCAAACACTAGTGGTTTGTGCAAAAACTATATTGGCAAAGAGTAGCGTTAACGAAAGTAATACGAACAGTTTTTTCATGTCATAAATATTCGAAAATTAATTGGATAAGAAAAGGTTAAAAATTTATAGCGGCGATTAATTTTTCAATATCTTCTTTTTCATGCCAGGCAGAAAGCACTATACGGTTTAAGGTTTCGTCGGTAGGATTCGGATAAGGAAAAGACGAAATCAGGACCTGCTTTTGTAAAAGATGTTGTGAGAAATTTACATCACCCAGCAGATAAACAGGAAAACCCCATTCGTATTTCCAGGAAAGATCTAATGCCGTTTCAAACATCAACATATTTTCCTTTAGTTTATTTAAAGCTTTGCTATATATTTCTTCTGCATGCATAAACGCATAAAGGCCAGCTGCAGTTGATGGGGAGGCACCAATAAAAGTATTTGTGTTTTTAAGCAGATGGATAATTTTATTTGAAGCCAAAACAATACCAGCATCTACGCCTAAGGCTTTTGCCATAGAAGCAAGCACCACATTTTCGATGTTTTCTTGTTTGGGAAGATTAATAATGGCTCCCATGCCATTGTTGTTTACGCCTATTCCATGCGAATCATCAACAACAAGGATTATATTTTTATCCCTGCTGATTTCTTTTACAAAGTCGAAATTATAAATTTCGGGTATAAGATTGTTCATCGAATTGCTGATCAAAACCCAGGTTTTTTCTTCGGATGCATTTATCCTTTCAATGGTTTCCCGTTCCCATGCTTTAAACGGTATTAAATTTCTGGTTTGATTTTCTGCTAGCCAGAGGGATGGATGTGCTGTAGGAGCATAAATTACTTTGCCCAATCTGTCTAAGGCTTTAACAGTAAGCTGCGCAGCTAAATAGCCGCTCGAAGTAATCAGGGCTGCTTCTGCTCCATACCGAGCTGCTGCTACTTTTTCGGCATCATCGTAAATACCTAATTGGATGTTGTTGGTGCGACTTGTTCCGTTGTTTAAACCGAATTTTTTAATCCCTTCGATATATAGATTAATGAAATCCTGATCTTGAGGAATGCCCAAATAGGCTGTTCCCCCAAAATATAAATAGGTGCTTCCCTCAATATTTATTTTGTTAGAAAAGGGTTGATCAATCGATTTAAAGTTAAGCTTCATATTAATTGTAGTTTCTGCCAAGCTCATCATTTGCCGCACGGATAATAGATTTATCGCCATTGTCATCATGGTAAAATTCCCAGAACATGATTCCATTTGCCATATCTTTAGCCAGTTTAGCTTTTTTCCTGGTTGTTACTGTTCCATTAAAGTAAAATTGAACGCCATCAATTAATGCATTATCTAAACTTACATCAGCACCCGCGGTTACAAAATCGCGATAAGCCTTCGCCGAATTATTGGCGTTTTTACCATAAGCCGGGATGCCTAAAACGGCTTTTTCCTTTGGCATACCGCGCGTGCTTAACCAATAATTTAAACTGGCAACGGCCATATTGTACGATGCATGTTGAAAAGGCTCATTTTTATCCCAACCAATGCCATCATAAACCATAATATTAAAGAAATCTACAGCAGGGAAAACTTCTGATTTTAATCCATCACGAATACTGCCTGCGTATACACCCGGGGTTATAGCTGCGCTTAAAAATTTATGGTGTTTGTGCAGCGAATCAGAAAGCTCCTTCATTAACAACACATAATTGTCTGCCGATCCGTCGCTGGTACTTGGATATTCCCAGTCCATATCTACGCCATCAATATTATTTGTTTTAACAAAAGTTAGTACATTTTTTACAAACAGGTTTCTGGCTGTTGCAGATGCTGCCATGGTTACAAAAATACTTTTCGTGCCAGATATCGAAATACCTGTTTTTACGCCATTTGCCCTCGCTTTTTGCATTAGGGTTGTAAATCGGCCAGGTTGTGCTAATGCCACTAAACTTCCATCTGTATTGGGATTTAGAAAGGCATAAAAGAGGTGCGTAATCATTTTGAATTTCGAGTCTGCAACACCGGCAGGATCACGGTAACTGGGAAAATAGCTTATAACTTTAAAACTGTTGTCGGGCACATATGGTGTAGTAGGCATAGGAGGTTCAGTAGGAACTGTTATGGGATCGTTTTTCTTACAAGATGACATGATAAGCAGGCTAGAAATGCCAATCAATAGGTAGATTTTTTTCATAGGTTAGGTGTTTTTTAATGCTGCATACGTTTAAAAATTATCGTGTATATAAGTGATTATCCTCACCATTTCTGCACGTACCTCGGCAGTTGGTTTTATAAAGCTGTTGTTCATGAAAGAATAAATATATGTTTTACCCTTTTTTGTTAGTACATACCCACTTTGATTATGAACACCCCCTAGCGAGCCTGTTTTTCCGAAAACAAAAGGTTTGTCGGTTTTGGGGTAGGCATTTTTTAAAGTGCCACTTTTACCACCTGCAGGTAATAGATTAAAAAGCTTTTCCGGGTTGTTTACCAATCTGTAAATAGAATCAAGGAGGTATACATTATCACGGGGAGTAAATAAATTCTGACGGGACAAGCCAGATCCATCAACCCATTTTACTTTATCAGGTAGAAAAGAAAGGTAATTTTTCGTAATGTAATCAATCGCTTTTGTTGTACTTAATGTATCGCCAATCTGGTTGGAGCAAACCAACAACAAATGCTCGGCAATAAAATTGTCGCTGGGCAGCATCATATGCTTTAAAACCGAATCGCGCTTTGCGCCAGGTAATGTCTTAGCATCTGATGGTATTTTTAGATTTATGATGCCAACAGGTTTGTGTAAAGTATCTGTTAATATTTCGACGGTAACCTGTGCACTGGTTTTATATGGGTTTTGCTGATTGTAGCCTGGTTTTACCGCAACTGCCGGATAATGGAAGCGGTTGCTTAAAAAATCTCTGCTTACCTGAAAGCCGCCCGTTTTCTTTGTAGAATCTATTTCGAAACAGGGGGCAAAAACCTTTGGTTCAATATTAATTTTATTCAAACCGGCGTAAGTGGAAGTAACCATGTTATCCATAATTGGCATTTCGGTAATTTCTGGCTGATAATAATAATCGTAATCATCCCACGACCAGCCATCGCCAAAGAAATTGCCCGAATATCGCCCTGCAGAAAAGAACAGCTTTTTGTTTGAGGAGAGGAGAAAGTTGTAAGCCGATTTGTCTTTTACTGCAAATTGTAAAAAAGCTGGATCTCCGGTTCCCCAAAAAATCAACGAATCATTCCGCTCAATGTACCTTAAAGCAGGCATTAAATCTGGCAGCATTTTTAAGCTCGCAAAAAAAGTATAAAGTTTGGTATTAGATGCCGGGGTAAAATACTTATCGGCATCTTTCTGAAAGATCATTTTTTTATCTGTCGGATTATATAGCGCAAAGCCAACCTGATATTGCTTAATCACCTGCGAATTTTTAAATTCTTTAGCTACTTTTTTTGAAATGATTTTATTGGTTGAGCAACTTATTAATAAACAAATAGATAGTACAAATGCGAGAAAAATAAAATTATGATTTTTTAAGGGAAACATGTTCTAAATTTAGGGACATAATTATCAACTAATTTATTAAATTTAGTTTAATGTTAACCAAGTATAACCCCGGTGTAATAATCTGTTTACGTAAACTGACAATTTGCATGGGATTTATATTTCTTGCTTTTTCTGGGTTTGGGCAAGAGTTCCTTTTTAAAAGGAATCGCCAAAAACAGTCTATTCCTTTTAAGTGTATCAAAAACCTAATGGTTATTCCGGTATATGTAAATGGAAAAGGGCCATATGATTTTGTTCTTGACACCGGAGTTGGGCCCATGATTATTACAGATCCATCTATTATCGATTCGTTGAATTTTAGCATGCTCCGTAAAATTACGGTCTCTGGTCTGGGCATCGAAACCGTCGAGGCTTATGTTTCTCAAAGTCTCGATGTTAAAGTAGGTAGTGCAAGCATTGAACATATACCTACGGCAATCTTAAAAGAAGATCTCTTTAACCTATCGGGGCATTTAGGGCTGAAAATTTATGGCTTATTGGGTTTTAGCTTTTTTAACAGCTTTATTGTTGATATAAGGTATAGCGAAAATAGGCTGATTATTTACGATCACGACGCTATGGTTAAATACCGTGGAAAAAAAATACCCATTGAAATAGAGAACCAGAAACCATATATATCAGCTACAGTTGATGTTCCGGGCAGCAAACCCGTTGAAGCACGGTTTTTAATGGATACCGGAGCCAGTCACGCTTTATCGCTCGAAATGTTAAGGGGAAGCGAATTCCCACTGCCAGAAAAAAAAATCAAAGCTAATTTAGGAATGAGTCTTAGCGGGCAGATTAAAGGGTATATTGGGCGTGTAGATAAACTTAATGTTGGAGGTTATATTTTTAAAGACGTTGTTGCCGGATTCCCTAATTTTAAGAGTATTGCAGATAAGATCGATTTATCAAAACGGAACGGTAATTTAGGTGCCGATTTACTTCGGAAATTTAATATCCAGTTTAACTACCAGGATGGCTTTATTTATGTTAAACCCAATGGATTAAGTAAAACCCCTTTCGAACACGATATGGTGGGGATGGTGATTTATCTCGATCAGAAAGAGTATAAAAGAGTTATGATTGGAGAAATAGATGAAAATAGCCCGGCAGAAAAAGCAGGTTTGTGCCCTGATGATGAAATTATTGCCGTAAACTTTAAAAACATCGATGCCTATTCTTTAAACGACCTTACCGAGATGTTTAAATCGAAAGCAGATAGAAATATAATCTTTGAAATTTTTAGGGATAATCAAGTCTATTTTAAAGTGGTGCGCCTTGAAAAGAGGATCTGATAAGCGTAATTTTCCAGTTACAAATGAATTGTGCTGTAACAAGCCTTTAACTTTAACCTCTTATTGCCAAGCAAACTAACTTTTATATACACATGAAGAAAAACTTTAAGGTACTTGCCCTCGCAGGTATCGTAGCACTTGGTGTAGCTGGATCAGGTTCGGCATATGCCCAGAAAAAATCTAAAACAACAAAAGGGGCTACTCCTGCAGCCCCGGCAGCAGCACCTAAAAAAGAAGGAATTAAACCATTCTCTGAAGTAATTACCGCAAAAGCCAGAACAACAAACGGCTTATTCAAAACACACAAAGTAGACGATAAATGGTACTTTGAAATACCAGATTCGATGATTAACCGCGAAATGCTTGTGGTTACGCGGCTGGCAAAAGTACCCGCAGGTGTAAAAGTTGGTAACCAGCAGTATGGTGGTGAAGAATTAAACGAACAGGTTTGGAAATGGGAACGCAGAGGCAAACAGGTTTACATCCGCGTACCAAGTTATTCAACTAAGGCCGATCCGAACAGCGATATGTACGAATCGGTACAAAACTCCAATCTTGCACAGATTTTAGCCAGCTTTGAAATTAAGGCTTATAATAAAGATACAACAGGGGTTGTGATTGATGTTACCGATTTTTATAATGGCGATGTAATGGCAATCGGCGCTACCGATCAAATCCGTAAAGCCTATAAAGTTACCATGTACGATGCAACACGTTCTTATATCGATACGGTAAAAACTTTCCCTATTAATGTTGAAGTAAAAACGGCTAAAACCTACCGTGCAGCAGAATCTCCAACAGATAATAGTAATGGAGCGGTTACTTTCGAATTCAATACGTCGATGTTATTATTGCCAAAAACTCCTGTAAAAGCCAGAATAATGGATAGCAGAGTTGGTTTTTTTGGTCAATCTCAAATCGATTATGGAAGCAATGCACAAAAGGCAGAGCGCACAGCCTATATTCACCGCTGGAATTTAGTTCCGAAAGATACAAATGCCTATAAACGTGGCGAACTAGTAGAACCGGTTAAACCTATTGTAATTTATATCGACCCTGCGACACCAAAAAAATGGGTGCCGTTTTTGATTCAGGGAATTAACGATTGGCAGGTAGCGTTCGAAGCTGCTGGTTTTAAAAATGCCATTATAGGTAAAGAAGCGCCAACACCACAACAGGATCCTCAGTTTAGTGTAGAAGATTCTAGATATTCGGTTGTTCGTTATTTTGCTTCAGATATTGCAAATGCTTACGGCCCGCATATCAGCGATCCCCGTACCGGACAAATTTTAGAAACGCATATTGGCTGGTATCATAATGTAATGAATCTACTGCGTAACTGGTATTTTGTACAAACAGCGGCCATTAATCCTGAAGTGCGTAAAGCTAAATTTACCGATGCACAAATGGGCGAATTGATCCGCTTTGTTTCTTCACACGAAATTGGTCATACTTTAGGCTTACCGCATAATTTTGGCTCAAGCTATGCTTATCCGGTTGATTCGTTACGTTCAAAAGCGTTTACAGATAAACATGGTACCGCACCATCCATTATGGATTATGCGCGTTTTAACTACATCGCTCAACCAGGCGATGGCGTAACCAAGCTTCACCCGCAAATTGGAGAATACGATAAATGGGTAGTGAAATGGGGATATTCTTGGATTCCTGGAAATAAAACTGCAGAACAGGAAAAAGAGATTTTAGATCAGTGGACATTAAAAAATGCGGGTAATCCTTTATATTTCTATGGCCGTCAGGGAACATCATTAGATCCTCGTTTGCAGAGCGAAGATTTAGGCGACAATGCGATGAAAGCAAGTACTTATGGTATTGCTAATTTAAAACGTATCCTTCCAAACGTAGAAAAATGGACTTATCAAAAAGGAAAAGATTACAGCGATTTAAAAGAAATCTACACCGAAATTGTTGGCCAGTTTAACCGTTATATGGGACATGTGGCCACAAACGTTGGTGGATTAAGCGAAAATTTTAAAACCTACGATCAAAAAGGACCAGTTTACGCTTATTTGCCTAAGGCGAAACAAAAAGAAGCTGTTGCTTTCTTCAATCAACAATTATTTACTACGCCACTTTGGTTAATCAGTAACGATCAACTAAGTAAATTCGATAACGGAGTACTTTTAAACCGGATTAAAGGTGTTCAAACAAATACTTTGGGGAACCTGCTATCGGCATCCCGTATTGCACGTTTGTTAGATAACGAAACAAAAAACGGCACTGCAAAAGCATATACTTTGCCCGAGTTATTTACTGATTTAAGGTCATCGGTTTTTGTTGCAGGAAGAGCAGATGCATTTAAACGTAATTTACAACGCGCTTATGTAGATCGTTTACAGGATCTGATGACTAAAGAAAACGAACTTCCGGTTGGATTTCCTGCAGATTATGCAGCAAGTTATGGTTTAACACCAATTAATGTTGGCTTATCTGATATCAGGCCATTGGTTAGAGCAGAACTGAAAACCTTATTAGCTACTACAAAAGCCAGGGCAGCAGCAGGCGATGCCATTACCAAAGCACATTACGAAGATTTAAACATCAGAATTAAAGATATTTTAGATCCGAAGAAATAAATGATTCAATGATAGAGGGATGGAATGAGAGAATGGATTAAAGATCTAAACTCAGTCATTCTCTAATTCAATCATTCAAAATTAAAAAAATAGTGTAGATCATTCAATTGATCGCTCGCGCTAGCAACCCCGCAGGTTTTCAAAACCTGCGGGGTTTTTTATTGACCACGTTTGTATAATTCTTGATGCTTTGAGCTAAACACGCAACAGTTTTCTAATTTTATGATTAAAACAGCCATTATGTTTAAAAGATTATTGTTTGTAGCTACCTTATTCACATACGGTTTATCTGCTTTTGGCCAAAGTACAGATTCATTAACCATCGTAAAAACCAAATGGCATAAAAATAGAATTGCCAGGCAGGTGGTTTTATTTCAGCATCACTTTGATCAGAAAAATCTTTTCGCTGCAAATGAAAATATTTCATTTTTAGAAATAAAAAATACCGGTCGAAAGGCCGTTTTTGCTATTGGTGCAGAAGCGAAAGAACTGATTACTACCAGTAATTTCGGGTTACGCGATACAGCAATTGCTGCAATAAATGGCAATTTTTTCGATGTGAAAAACGGAGGTTCGGTAGATTTTGTTCGCGTTAATGGAAAAACCATTAATACTAACCGTTTGGATAAGAATGGAAATCGGGCAAGGCATCAAGAAGCTGCGGTTGTAATTGAGAAGGGAAAAATTTCGATCAAAAAGTGGGATGGAACAACCGATTGGGAAACCAAACTGACTGCTGAAAATGTTTTGTTAAACGGCCCTTTATTAACCTTGAACCATGTTGATGAAACGTTGGATACTACCGGTTTTAGCCGCTTACGCCATCCGCGTACCTGCCTGGGCATAAAACCAAACGGGCGTGTGATTTTATTAACCGTTGATGGAAGGAACGAAAACTCTGCAGGCATGAGTTTGTTCGAACTAACCAAATTAATGCATTGGTTAGGCTGTGCCAGTGCCATTAACTTTGATGGTGGTGGTTCTACAACTTTGTGGGTAAACGGAATGCCCGGTAATGGCGTAATTAATTATCCTACCGATAATAAAAAGTGGGATCACGAGGGGCAACGCAAGATAGCCAATGTAATATTGGTGAAGAAAAAATAAGTTGCGCTTAGTTTAAATGATTTGCTGCTGCAGTGCGCGGCGAACTTTCATGACCCTCATGATTTGGTGCTGCACACTGCAGCGGGTTTTCATGATACTCATGCAAGGCTGCTCCTTGTAGCGGAAGCTTTCATGACCCTCATGATTGATCGTTGCGTAAGGCAGGAAACTTTTATTGGAAAATACCCTGCAAGTTTAAATTATGGCAGTTCAGGTGCATTTTACTTAAAACTTAAAGGCCTTTTTAGATAATTACTTATTTTAGGGGCATATTTTTTATTGCAATGTTTAAAAACACCTTATACTTTTTCTTTTTTATGCTGTGGCTTTCGTCGTGTAAGTTTGGCTCTAAAACCAGCGACCCAACGTTACGAGATTTTACTTTCGAGCCTGTAAAAGGCATTCGCTATCAAGAGGTAAAACGACGCTTTAAAAATGGACTTTCTTTTAATGCGGAAGGTTTTATGCAAAAACCATCTTGGATTATTGAAGTGGCTAAAGAAGACACCATGATGGCCTGGAGCCCGCAGAAAAAGAAGATGCAGAAGTTTTACATGCAATATGATCATGGAAACGTATATAATTTCGCTGCAGAATTTTTTAAGGTAAAGCACATCAGTAAAGATAGTCTGGTTTTTCAACGTATACAGGTAGACGGAAAGGTAATTGCCGCCGATATACGCTCGGATGTAAACATGACCTTTTATGCACAGGATTACATTAAAAATAAATTGAAAGCCAAGGCTGCCGATCTGCAAAAACCCACCAAAGCCGATACCGCTTTTATCGAAAAACGTTCGGCCAAGGTTAACCTCAATAGCGATAGTGCTTTTGCCGCTACAAACCCAGTTCAGTTTATTCCTAAGAGCAAAATTGCAAGGGTCGAAAAAATCAGTACGGTAGACCGGACAAATAACAGAACCGAGGCTTATGATTATATGTTTCCACAGTATATTATCAGGATAGACCGGGCTTATAAAGATTTTGCTTACCAGGTTGCAGCGGTTGTCGATTTTCAGGGTGGGATACACGTAAAAACGGTTTATAACGTGCTTCCTGAGAATGCTGAAGCTAAAAAAAAGGTGGCTCAGGGAATTGCTGATATCTATGTTAGAAACCTTTTTGATGTAGCTCCTGGAACGACATTAGGGATTCCGCACAATAGCGAAATTACCCTGACAATAATTGGGAAGGCAATTAAAAAGCCTTAGTAATCTGCTATTTACAAAATTTTAACGTTAAAAAAATGTTAAAATTTATTTTGATTTTAAAAATTAAAACTTACCTTGCATACTTAATTTTAATATTTAATACAATGCAAGAAGGCACAGTAAAATTCTTCAATGTAACTAAAGGTTTTGGCTTTATCATCCCTGCGAATGGCGATAGCGAAATTTTTGTTCATTCAACAGGTCTTATCGACGAAATCCGTGAAAACGACAAAGTTCAGTACGAAGTTGCTAACGGTAAAAAAGGCTTAAATGCCGTTAATGTGAAAGTAATTTAATTTATTTATCATATTTACAGAGAAGGCTGCTTTCTTGCGATGGCGGCCTTTTTTATTTTCTTTTTCTACCTCACAGATCATGGCTTATTATTTCATCATTCCGGGTTTGGGCAATTCTGGTCCAGACCATTGGCAAACGCACTTCGAAAAATCAGGAGACAATTTTATCCGCATCGATCAACAGGAGTGGGACTTACCGGCAAGTAAAGATTGGATCGAAAATATAGATAATGCCCTTATCGGTTATAATCTTAACGATGTAGTTTTAATTGGCCATAGCCTAGGCTGTACTGCAATAGCTAACTGGGCAAAACAATACCAAAGGATAATTAAAGGGGCCTTATTGGTTGCGCCAAGCGATTTGGAAGCGCCGCGTTATACATTTGCAACAGTTGGTTTCGATCATGTGCCTTTGGATAAGTTAAACTTTAAAACAATTGTTGTGGCCAGTACTGATGATGAATGGGTAACTATACAAAGGGCTGAGTTTTTTGCCAAAAATTGGGGAAGCGAATTTATTAATATCGGTAGTGCTGGCCATATTAATGCCGATGCAGGTTTCGGGGAGTGGCCAGAAGGATTGGAGATCCTTAAAAAACTGGGTTAAAAGTTTCCCGCAGATTTCGCAGAAAACACAGAAGTCAAAATAAATCTGTGTAAATCAGCTTAATCTGCGGGCATAAACAAGCTAGGTTTTAATGTTTATTTATCCTTTTCCTCAAAAACTGATCAAGAAATATCAATCCGATCACCAGGTCGATAAATAAGAAGCTATATAGCACAGTAGGGGTAATGTATTGATCTAAATTATAGTTCAGGTTAACATTAAAGTCGAATTTAGGCATATTCAGGTCCGAATGGTAAAGCACATAGCCAAATAAGGCTAGTAATGAGATTACGAAAAAACCTCCAATGCAATAGATAATGTTTTTATCAACCCGTGTTTTCATGGCAACCGGCGCGGGTACTGTGGCCACACTTTCCATTACATTCCTGTTGAAAGACATGGAAGGTTCATCAAGATCGAGTTCATTAAAAACTAAATTAAGCTTTAACAGTTCCTCATACTGCGATTTAATCTCAGCATCCGATTCAATTTTTTCTTCGATGGCTTTTTTTGAAGAATCGTCCAAATTCCCATCAATATAGTCCCAAAGCTGTTGTTCTATTGTGTTCATAGTAACTCCTTTACTTCATCTTTTAACAAATATTGTAATTTTTCTTTAAGTCTTTGTCTGGCCCTGTGCAACTTAACTTTTATCGTGTTGGGCTCCATGTGCAATGCTTCGCCAATTTCTTCTAAACTCTGCTCGCCTTTATAAAATAGGGTAATAATAGCCGCATCATCTGGTAAAAGCTGGGTAATGGCAATATTTAAAAAAGTATGGCTGTCTTGCTTCTCATAGCCATTAGCGTTAAAGCCAGAAGTCTGATTTTCGAGCTGTAAAACGGTACCTTCATCATGAATAGATGTGGTATCTAAGCGGTTTTTCCTTAAAAAAGTCATGGCCGTAGTATAGGTAATAGTGTACAGCCAGGTACTAAATTTGGCCGTCTGTTTAAAAGTGCCCAATGCTTTATATGCTTTTACAAAGCAATCCTGTGCAATTTCTTCGGCATCTTCCCTGTTTTTCGAAAATCTTAAAGCAAGCGTAAACACAAACCGCTGATGGCGTTTTACCAATAAGGAATACTGATCGGTTTCGCCGTTCAATACCTTCTGGATCAGCTCTAAATCTGTAGGTTTTTGCTCCATGTTTAGCTTAAGACTACATTAAAGATAAGTAGGTTACACGTGAAACATCATTAAAGGAATTATTATTTGTAAATAGCCAATTGTTTTTTGGGAAATGAAAGGGCAGTTTTTCATAGCGGGCTGTAGTCCTGCTGTTCGCTATAGCCCTCATGCTTCGGGGCTGCCGCTGCCATCAGGTTTACGAACAGCGTGCGTGCACCCTGCAGCCCTAAAAATGAAATGCTGTTTTGGCCATTTAGCCCCGGGAGAAGCGGTACCCTGTAGGCTGAGGAACGAAGCCGAAGCGTACAAGCGGAACACGGGAACTCCGTTCTTTTCTTGCATAAGCATTGCGCTCCAAAAAAGATAAGTTAATCTAACATTTGTTGTTTGGAAATGAAAGGGCGGTTTTTCATCGGAGAGTTCAGTCCCGCTTTCCATTACAAGTCCTCGCTTCGCTGTTGGCTTTTCATTGCAATCGGGTTTATAAATAGGGTTGCTGCGTCTTGCTCAAAAAAAATAAAACACTGTTTTAGCCATTTAGCCCCGGGTGAAGTGGTACCCTGTAGGCTGAGGAACGAAGCCGAAGCGTACAAGCGGAACACGGGAACTCCGTTCTTTTCTTGCACTGAGATTGCGCTCCAAAAAAGATAAATTAATCTAAACATTTGTTTTTTGGAAATGAAAGGGCAGTTTTTCATGGCGGGCTGTAGTCCTGCTGTTCGCTATAGCCCTCATGCTTCGGGGCTGCCGCTACCATCAGGTTTGCGCACAAAGTTTTGGTGCCTTGCAAACCCAAAAAAGCATGTATTAGGCTCTGGCGAAACCTGCGAAGTTTTGCTTGCGAATTGGTCTTATAAATTTCGCAAGTTATCCACTAATGTGAGGCGAAAAACTTTAGTCCTGCAATTGACCCGATAAGCGTGCAGATAAAAAATATCCGCCAAAAGGTTGCGGGTTCATTGAAGTAAAAAATCCCGATAATTACCGTTCCTACAGCACCGATACCTGTCCAGACGGCATAAGCAGTTCCCATGGGTAAAGTTTGAGTTGCTTTATTTAGCAATAAGAAACTTAAAACAATGCAGACAAAAAAAGCGGTACTCCATTTTATGTTCGAAAAATTGTTCGATAATTTAAGACAGGTAGTGAAGCCAACCTCGAAAAGGCCCGCAATAATTAAGATAATCCAGTTCATAATAAATGTGTTTCTGCAAATTTAAGGCACATTTATCGGGCAACATTTTACAAATGTTAAAAAATGATTTTATTTATGAGCAGCCCTTATTCGGCTCAAGGTAACCTGTGTTACACCGAGGTAAGAAGCAATATGTTTTAAGGCTACTCTTTTAATCAGCTCGGGAGATTGATTTACGAAATCCTGATAACGCGCTGTCGCCCCTTTAAAAGCCCGGTCTATTAATCTTCTTTCAGTAGCAATTAGCTCCTGTTCTGCAATTTTTCTACCCCAGTTGGCAATTTCTAAATGTTGCTCGTAAAGCGAAAAAAGATCAGCCAGCCTAATTTGAATTAAACGGCAGTTTTCCAATAGCTCAATGTTCTCGTACCCAGGGCTGTTATTAATATAGCTGTTAAAAGAGAAAAGAACGGAACCACTTTGTCCGAACCAAAAGGTTATTTGCTGGTTTTCGCCGTCAGAATAGGCTCTGGCAATACCTCTTTCGAGGATATAGAAATAAGGTTCAATTTTATCGGCATAGATCAAAATCGTTCCTTTCTGATGTTCTACCTGTTTGGAAACAGCAGCCAGCCTTTCTAAAGCTTCATTGCTGAGCGGCTTAAAGATTTCTATATTTTTTAACTGATTGTACAATGAAATTTTGAATGTTTTATAAAGCTATCGATTTTTTTTAGCAAGGGTGTAACCTGATTAAAAAGCATGTAGTCATAATACACAGAACACGGTTCAATTTAAGCAATAGAATATTTACAAATTAAAAAATTATAATCATGGAAGGTATATTAGTTCCAATCTCGCTTTTTTTAGGCGCATTCGCAATGGTATTCGGAATCCGCTATCTATCTAACAAAGAGAAAATGGCAATGATCGAAAGAGGAATCGATCCGGGGGTGCATAAGGCCACACCAAAACCGTTTTTAAGTTTAAAGTTCGGTTTGCTGTTAGTTGGTTTAGGAATTGGCTTGCTGGTAGCACTCTTTACCGTTAGGGGAGTATTCGGCAATGATATGACGCATAGCGAAGAAGGGCAGTCAGTAGCCATTTACTTTGGTTGCATAGGAATTTTCGGTGGATTGGGTTTAATCGTTTCTTATCTGGTAGAAAAGAAATGGTTGGATAACGAAAAAGGATAAAAGTATTAAATCTTAACCAATGAACCCAAAACGTATTTATGCCCTGGGGTTTTTCCTTGTTTTAATCTGTAGTTTAGTATATGCTGTTCCGGCAAGGGCGCAAAAGCTAAACAATAGGGTAGATAGTTTAATTACCACAGTATTAAAAGATAAGGAAGGGCCCGGGGTGTATTTATGATTGCCCAAAGAGGAAAAATGATTTACCAAAAAGCTTTTGGAAAGGCCAATCTGGAACTTGGGGTAAACCTGACTCCCGAAAATGTTTTCCAACTAGGCTCAATGACGAAACAGTTTACGGCTGTTGCGGTAATGATGCTGGAGCAGGGGGACAAGCTGAGTGTAACTGATCCTATTTCCAAATATATAACCGATTACCCGGCTGGCGATAAAATAACCATACACCAGCTCCTTACGCATACTTCGGGCATTAAAGATTTTACCCAAATAAAATTGCTTGGCAGCATCGCTCAAAAGGAAATGACGCCTAAAATGATGGTCGACTTTTTCAAAAATGAACCTGTCGATTTTGCTCCTGGAGAGCGGTTCGAATACAATAACTCAGGCTATGTGCTATTGGGTTATCTTATAGAACTGGTTTCAGGTGAGCGTTACGAGGATTTTATTAAAAAGTATATTTTTGATCAGGTTGGTATGAGCCATTCTTATTATGCCAGCGACAGGCGGGTGATAAACCAAAGGGCTTACGGATACCAGAAAAAAGAAAATACTTATGTAAATAAAACGGCAATCAGTTTTAGCGTTCCTTTTTCTTCTGGTTCATTAATGTCTACTGTGGCTGATTTGTTGAAGTGGCAGAATGCTTTAAATCAAAATAAACTGCTCAATGCCAGTGAAACAAAGAAAATGTTTTCGTCGTATAAATTAAATAACGGCAAAATGTTAAGCTACGGCTATGGCTGGCACCTTAAAGATATAGATGGAATAGCAACCAGAGAGCATGGTGGCAGTATATTTGGATTTAAAACCATGGGCGTTTACATTCCCAGCGAAGATATTTACGTAGTTGGCTTAAGTAACTGCGACTGCAATTCGCCAACCGAGCTTACCCGGAATATTGCAAAACTTGCTATCACGAAACCTGCAAAAACTAACTAAATAAAGCCGGGTTGTTTTTACTGTGGTTTATTAATAATCGCTACGGTTAAACGGCTAATGCAGTTCATCTTTCCACGTTCGTCGTAAATTTTAATTTCCCAAACATGGGTTTTTGCTCCAATATGTAAGGGTTTGCAGATGCCTTTTACCAAACCGCTTTTTACTGGCCGTAAATGGTTGGCGTTTACTTCTAAACCCACAGCAACATATTTCTCTGGGTCGATACACATATAAGAAGCAATACTACCCAGTGTTTCTGCCAAAACCACCGAGGCGCCGCCGTGTAAAATCCCAGCGGGTTGGTGTGTGCGCTCATCAACGGGCATGGTTCCGATAATAAAATCTTCACCAATTTCGGTAAAACGGATATCGAGTAGTGCTCCAAGATGATTTTTTGGACGGTTGTTCAGCTCATCAACAGTAAAATTTTTAAACCACATGATAACGTTCTTTTAAAATGGAAACATGGTGAATAATATGGCCACCTACAATAAATAAAATAGATTTTACATTAATTTCTCTGCCCGAAGCAATACCTTTTCTGTTTAATTCTTCTTCATTTAAAGATTTAAAAAGGTATAAATTGGCTTTACGCAGCGCGATGAATTCCTCAATCAGATCTTCCAGATCGCGTTCAGCAAAGCGGGCGTTCAGTACATAGTCATCTTCCTCGAAACCTGGTAAATGCTGCTGTTCTTTTCGGGCAAAACAGGTAATCCGAAAAGCAAAAACACGTTCAGCATCAATAATATGGCCCAGCATTTCTTTTAGTGTCCACTTACCTTCGGCATAGGCATAATCAGCTTTATCGGCATTCGCCCTAAACAGTGCAGGAAGACTTTGAATCTGATCGTTTAATATTTCGAAAATATCTCTATCAACTTTACTGATATAGGTTTCGCCCCAAGTTGGATATTCGTTAGGCTGTGGTCGGTTCATATTTTAAACTGCTTTTTAATATTATTCTAAAAGTTGTGCCTTTACCGAGTTCAGAGTCTTTTACAAAAATTTCTCCACTGTGGTAATTTTCTACAATCCGTTTGGTAAGCGATAAACCCAAGCCCCAGCCGCGTTTACGGGTGGTGTAGCCAGGTTGAAAAACCGCGTCGAACTTAGATCTTGGAATGCCCTTTCCAGTATCGCTAACATCAATAAAAACCTGCTCTTTGGCTAAATTTTCTATGATATTGATGGAAATAGAGCCTTCGTTTTCAATCGCGTTTGCCGCATTTTTTAAAAGGTTTTCAATCACCCAATCAAACAATGGAACGTTTAACATCGCCCTTACCTGCTCATCGCCGGTAATGTTAAATTTAACCTTGTCTGATGTTCGCACTTTAAAATAGCGGATAAAATCGCTGATTACAATGTAAACCGTATGATCTTCGAGTATAGGTTTAGAACCGATCTTCGAGAAACGGTCGGTAATAATTTCCAGGCGTTTAATATCGTTCTCCATCTCAGCAATCAGCGGATCATCTTCTGCATCGAACTTAGATTTCATTAACTCCGTCCAGGCCATGAGCGATGATATTGGTGTTCCCAGCTGGTGTGCTGTTTCTTTAGCTAAACCCACCCAAACGTGATCCTGCTCATCCCGTCGGGCCGAACTAAATGCAGCATAGGCCGTTAACAGGAAAAGGAAAATAACACCCATTTGGATATAAGGAAAATACCTCAGCTGCGTTAAAATGAAAGAGTCGCGATAGTAAGCTTTAAATTTTTTGCCCAAAAACTTCATTTCATCTGGCGGATGCTGTGCTTTCATCTGCCTTAACTGACGCACAAAATAAAGACTATCGTAAGTTAATTTGGCATCAGAAATGGGGTAATTGGTTTTTGTACTGTCGAGGCCGTTAAAAGAGGTAATCATTCCGGCCGAATCTGTCATGATTACAGGAGTTTTTGTGTTTTTTCTTACGGTTTCTACTATATCACGATAATCGTCATTGTCATAAAGAAACATGGCTCGTTCCTGGATTTTTACCCAAAGGTGAAACTGGTCGGCCTCTTCGCGCTCCATTTTTTTTACAAAAGAATCGGTGTAAAATACTGAAGCAATGCCAATTAAGATGGCAAAAATGAGAAGGAAAAACTTCCAGCGGCGTTTCTTTTGATAGGGGTTCATGCTTTAGCTAGCCAAATTACAATAACAAAACGAAAAAAACACAAAACCATTATGCTTTTTCAAAAACCTTAAAGCAATCATTTTGAAAGCATAATAGCTTCATCGCAGATGAAAACGCTATAAAATGGATGAAAAACATATCTTTGTGGCGTCTTGCGCTTTGCGTATGGCAATAGGCGTTCATCGCGCCTTCAGCCCAGCGCCAACCGCTCAACAATTCAATCATGGATAAAAAAGTTAGAGTAAGATTTGCCCCAAGCCCAACCGGAGGTTTGCATTTAGGTGGTGTGCGCACTGCCTTGTTCAATTATTTGTTTGCGAAAAGAAATAATGGAACTTTTGTACTTCGCGTAGAAGATACCGATCAAAACCGCTTTGTAGAAGGCGCAGAACAATATATTGTGAACTGTTTAGATTGGTGCGGTATTACGCCGGATGAAAGCCCTAATAACCCGGGTGCTTATGGTCCGTATCGTCAAAGCGAACGCAAAGCAAGTTATCGTAAATTTGCCGAACAGTTAATTAGTGATGGTTATGCTTATTACGCTTTCGATACACCAGAAGAATTGGATGCCAAGCGTAAAGAAATTCCAAATTTTCAATACGGGCAAGCTACACGGATGCAGATGCGCAACTCTTTAACCCTTACCGTTAGTGAGGTTGAAGAGTTATTGGCGACCCAAACACCACATGTTATCCGCATTAAAGTACCAGCCGATGAAATTGTGCATTTTAACGATTTAATCCGCGGCGATGTAAGTTTCGAAACCTCGTTGGTTGATGATAAAGTATTATTAAAGGCTGATGGAATGCCAACCTACCATTTAGCCGTTGTGGTTGACGATAAGGCAATGGAAATTAGTCATGCTTTTAGGGGAGAAGAGTGGTTGCCTTCTGCGCCTGTTCATATTTTACTTTGGAAGTATTTAGGCTGGGAAGCGGAGATGCCTGCATGGGCACACTTACCTTTAATCTTAAAGCCAGATGGACATGGAAAATTAAGTAAACGTGATGGCGACCGATTAGGTTTCCCGGTTTATGCCATGAACTGGACCGATCCTAAAACCGGAGATATAACCAAGGGTTTTAAAGAAATGGGTTTTATGCCCGAAGCTTTTATCAATATGCTGGCCCTTTTAGGCTGGAATGATGGTACTGACCAGGAGTTATTCTCGTTAAAAGAACTGGAAGAAAAATTCTCGATAGAAAGAATTAGTAAGGCCGGGGCTAAATTCGATTTTGAAAAGGCAAAATGGTATAATCACGAATGGATTAAACACTCTTCATTTGACCGTTTACATTTGGCAGTTAAAGCCGAGCTCGAAAAAGCAGGAATTGAAGTTAAGGATCAAGTGTTTCTAGGTACAATTATCGATTTAATTAAAGATCGCTGTACATTATTGCCTGATTTTGTGGCACAGAGCAGTTACTTTTTTAATTCACCGGCAGAGTATGATATAAACTCGGTAAAACCAAAATGGACAGCAGAAAAAGCTGATTTCTTTAATGCTTTTGCTGATAGTTTAACATTAACTGATGCGGGTACTGCTGAAGCAGCTTTTAAAGCTTTGGCCGAAGAAAAAGGCTTTAAACCAGGCGAATTGATGTTGCCATTTCGCATTATGCTGGTAGGCGGTAAATTTGGTCCGGGTGTTTTCGATATTGCTGTATTGTTGGGCATAGCAGAAACTAAAGCAAGGATAGCAAAAGCAATTGCTGTTTTTAATAACTAGTATATCCTTCAGGGAATACAGGAAAACAATACCGAGAAGTCAGGTTTTAAACTTGGCTTCTTTTTTTTGCCAAAAATGAGAATGGATAAATCAATAAAAATAATTTATACTTTAGTATAACAATTGTGTCGGAATTAAGGTTATTCATTAAACAAAAAAATAGATTATGCAATGGTTTGGTAAAGGCAGTAATAATGTAGAAGACGGCAGAAGCGGTGGTGGCGGAAAAACCATCCTCGGTGGGGGGTAGGTATAATAATCGTAGTGCTGGGTTTAATTTTTGGTAAAGATTTAACGGGTTTGGTTAGCCAGATTCCGGCTACTACAGGTACAGAGGAAGTAAAACAAGGCGTACCAGCTAACGACCCACAGGCCCAGTTTGTGGCGGGCGTTCTAGAATCTACGGAGCAAGTTTGGGATAAAGAATTTCAAGCTATGGGCAAGCAGTATGAATATCCTAAACTCAGACTATTTAGGGAAGCAGTGCAAACGGCATGTGGGAATGCAAGCGCCAATGTTGGGCCGTTTTATTGCCCGGGCGACCATAAAGTCTATATCGATTTGTCATTTTATGACGATTTAAAAAACCGTTTCGGTGCTGCTGGAGATTTTGCCCAGGCTTATGTAATTGCACATGAGGTTGGCCATCATGTTCAAAATTTATTGGGAATCTCAGAAAAGCTAGATCAGGCACGTGGCCAGGTTAGTGAAAAAGAATATAACCGCTTGTCAGTAAAATTAGAGCTACAAGCCGATTTTTTTGCAGGACTTTGGGCGCACAATGCACAAAACCTTAAAGATTTTAAATTGGATGAAGGTGATATAGAAGAAGCATTAACTGCTGCAAATGCCATTGGCGATGATAAATTGCAAAAACAGGCTACAGGCGATGTTCAACCCGATTCTTTTACCCACGGTACCTCTGCGCAGCGTATGTATTGGTTTAAAAAAGGCTTTGAAACTGGAGATATTAGACAGGGCGATACCTTTAATTCAAGTAATTTATAAAAAATAAAAACTTTTTTAAAAGCACATTGTTTACTTACATTTAATGAGGTTTTTATCTCAGCACCAATCGTAATTATCCCTGCTTCTTATTTGTTTTAATAAAAATGATCCTTATAGTTGATGACAGGCCAGAAAACCTGATCTCGTTACAGAAAGTACTCCAAGCACACAATTTTGAGGTTGATACCGCATCATCTGGAGAAGAAGCGCTGAAAAAAGTTTTAAAAAATAACTACGTCCTGATTATTCTCGATGTACAAATGCCAGATATGGATGGCTTTGAGGTAGCCGAAACCATTTCGGGTTTTAGTAAGGCAAAAGATACTGCCATTATATTTCTTTCTGCTGTAAATACCGAGTTAAAATTTATTACAAAAGGATACCTTAGCGGTGGATTGGATTATATCACCAAGCCCGTTGATATTAATGTGCTGCTTCTAAAAATAAAAACATTTTATCGCATTTATGAGCAGAATAGAAAGCTTAACGAGGTGCAGGAAAAATTGCTCGAAGAAATCGAATTCAGGAAACAGGCCGAGCATAAAAAAGACGAATTTATCAGTATTGCCAGCCATGAGCTTAAAACACCCTTAACAAGTGTAAAAGGGTATATTCAGCTGTTGCAGCGCAGCCTTAATAGAGATGATAAAGCAATGGCTCAGAACCACCTCGAAAAAGCCAGCATCCAACTCGAAAAACTAAACGAGTTAATTGTCGATTTGCTCGATATCTCGAAAATCGAAAGCGGAAAGATGAAGTTTAACATGAAAAGCTTTTATGCTGATAATATGGTAAACAATGCGATCGAGATGTTACAGCAATCTAATCCCGATTTTAAAATCAGTAAGCTAGGTAAAACAGACGACATGATATTTGGTGATGAAATGCGTTTAGAACAAGTCGTCATCAATTTTATCACCAACGCCATTAAATATGCCCCAGGTACCAACCAGGTTAATGTAACCACGCATATTAAAGATGAAAAACTTTATCTGGCTGTGAAAGATTTTGGTATAGGTATTTCAAAAGAGCAGCAGCACAAAATTTTCGATAAATTTTATCGGGTAGAAGAAAACAGTAATCGGTTTAATGGCCTGGGCATTGGCTTATATATCTGTTCAGAAATCATTAACCGCCACGGAGGCACAATAGGCGTAAACAGTGTGCCAGATGAGGGGTCTGAATTTTATTTTATTATTCCTACAACAGAAGAAGAAATCCTTAAAAATCAAATCTAATTATCCTTAATCCATATTAATGAAAACAACTCTTAAAAATAATTTACGTTTAGGCCTTGGCTTATCGCTAATTATTCTATTTATCAGTTCGCTGGCCTCTTACATCAGTATTGGCAATCTTATTAAAAGTACCGAACTGGTAAAAAAAAGTGATGAGGTGATATTAAATGCTGAGAACATTATATCCTATTTAAAGGATGCCGAAACTGGTCAGCGGGGTTTTTTATTAACAGGGAACAAGGTGTTTTTAACACCTTATTATGGCGCCAACGATTCGGCCGCTTTGATTCTAAAAAAAGTTGAGCTCGATACCAAGGATAATAGTGTTCAGCAAAAAAATGTAGCAGCACTTAAAAATATTCTTTTTAAAAGAATGGATATCATTAAATCGACCATAGAGATTAAAACTTTAGGCGGTGTTATTGATCCAACTGTTTTGTTTCAGGGCAAGCTTTATATGGATGAGGCTAGGGAAATTGTAAGTAAAATGGTAGTTGAAGAGAAAAGATTACTTGAAGAAAGAACCAACGAATTAAATAAGCTTACATCTTATACCCCGATCCTGATTTTAATTGCGGCGCTCCTTGCCATTCTGATTACTTTGTTTTTTTACCGGAGGGTATCAATTGATTTTGATGAACGTGTTAAACTTCAGCAAGAAATTGAAGATAAAAAAACCGAGATGGAGAAACGTATAATTGCCATTAAAGAAATTGCCTATCAAATTTCTAGTGGTAATTATGGTGTAAAACTCGATAGTCAAACCGCGGATGATATTGGAGAACTTTCTGATTCGCTAAATACAATGTCATTATCATTGAAAAAATCTTTTGATACTTTAGCAGAGAATGAATGGTTGCAAACCGGAGTAGCTAACCTAAACGTGAAAATGGTTGGCGAAAAAGATGTTTTCCATCTGGCAGAAGATATTATAGCGTTTTTGGCTAATTACACTAAGAGCCAGGTAGGTGCCATTTATTTATTTAAAGATGATGGATATCTGCATTTAAAAGGGCAATATGCTTTACGAGGACAAAATCTACTCCAAACCATAGAACTTGGGCAGGGCTTAATTGGCCAGGCGGTTAAATCAGGTAAGCCAATATTATTGGATGATGTTCCGCAGAACGAGCTAACCATTACACATGCTACGGGGAATATTAAACCAGCACAGGTAATTGTGTTACCAATAATTAGAAATGAAATTTCAATAGGCGGTTTAGAACTAGGTACCATTGGTAAATACAGCGATCTGCAATTGCACTTTTTAAACTTGGTTTCATCTGATGTGGGCACCGCCTTATTAGGGGCGCAGAACAGGCAAAAGCTACAGCAGCTGTTAGAAGAAACCCAGGCACAATCAGAAGAGTTGCAGGTTCAGCACAGTGAGTTGGAGGGTTTAAATGCGGAGCTTGAAGCGCAGGCACAAAAACTGCAGGCCAGTGAAGAAGAATTACGCGTACAGCAAGAAGAACTGTTGCAAAGTAACCAGGAGCTGGAGGAAAGAAGCAGCTTATTGGAAGAAAAAAATGAACTGATAGAAGAACGTAATATAGAGATTCAGCAAAAGGCTGAGGCTTTAGAATTGAGTACAAGGTATAAGTCAGAATTTTTGGCCAATATGTCGCACGAGTTAAGAACACCGCTCAACTCGATATTGTTGTTGTCGAGGTTAATGGCCGAAAATGAGGCTATGGATCGGGAGCATCAGGAATATGCAGAGGTTATTCAAAGCTCAGGCCAGGGTCTTTTAAGCTTAATTGACGAAATTTTAGACCTTTCTAAAATCGAAGCTGGCAAAATGGAACTCGATAGAACAAATATTAAGGTTGACGAGGTTATTTTCAACATGCGTTCGCTGTTTAATCCTTTAGCTAAAGAGAAGAACCTAAACTTTGTTATCGAAAAATCGCCAGAAGTTCCGGAGTTTTTTCATACCGATAAAATGCGTTTGGAACAGATCATTAAAAACCTGCTGTCAAATGCCATTAAATTTACTGCCGCAGGTGCTGTAACCTTAAATATTAATAAAAATGAAAAGTTAGGCGCGTTGGTATTTAAGGTTACCGATACGGGAGTAGGTATAGCGCCCGAAAAGCAGGGCATGGTATTCGAAGCTTTTCAGCAGGCAGATGGCTCTACGCGCCGTAAGTTTGGTGGTACAGGCCTTGGGCTTTCAATTAGTAGAGAGCTGGCCAAACTATTGGGCGGATATATTGATTTAAAAAGTACAGAAGGCGAAGGGAGTATTTTTACGCTCACTTTACCCATTGATAGAAATAAAGGTTTTGATGGTATTGTGCCAAGTGTAGACCAACCGATAATCGCCTTGGAAGCACCGGTAAAAAAAGTGAGCCATTTAACCGTAGATAATATTCCACAAGAGGTTGAAGATGACCGAGATAATATTCAGCCTGATGATAAGGTGATTTTAATTGTTGAAGATGATACCCCTTTTGCTAAAACACTTTTAGATTTTACCAGGAAAAGAAATTATAAAGGTTTGGTTGCTGTTCGCGGCGATGCAGGTATAGAAATGGCGAAAACCTTTAAACCACTTGCTATTTTACTTGATATCCAATTGCCGGTTAAAGATGGCTGGCAAGTAATGGAAGAGCTGAAATCGGATCCATCAACGCGCCCCATTCCGGTACACATCATGTCTTCTCTACAGGTTAAGAAAGAAAGTTTATTAAAAGGTGCAGTAGACTTCATAAATAAGCCTTTTGCTTTTGAGCACATGCAGGAGATATTTTCGAAACTGGAACATGCCTTAAGCCGTCATCCTAAAAAAGTACTCATTGTTGAAGAAAATGAGCAACATGCTAAAGCATTAAGCTACTTTTTAAGCAATTTTAACATCCAGACAGAAATTGTCAACCAGGTAAAAGAAAGTGTTTCTGCCTTACATAAGCCAGAGGTTAATTGTGTGATCTTGGACATGGGCATTCCTGACAAACATGCTTACGATACGCTGGAGGTGGTAAAGAAAACGCCCGGCTTAGAAAATTTACCAATCATTATTTTCACAGGTAAAAACCTTTCAAAAGGAGAAGAGAACCGGATCAAACAATATGCTGATTCTATCGTCGTAAAAACGGCACATTCTTATCAGCGTATTTTGGATGAAGCAGGCCTGTTTCTTCACTTAGTAGAAGAAAAAAGTAAGGAAAAGATAAAAACACCTAAAAAGTTTTCCGAATTGCAGGATGTATTGGTTGGAAAAACCGTTCTGGTAGCAGATGATGATGTGCGTAACATCTTCTCCTTAACCAAAATGCTAGAGCAGCACCAGATGAAAGTTATAGCAGCAACCGATGGTAAAGAGGCGCTTAAATTACTAAATGAAAACCCAGGAATTGATGTTGTTTTAATGGATATGATGATGCCGGAATTAGACGGTTACGAAACTACAACAGCCATCAGGCAGGATATTAAATATCGAAACCTGCCCATTTTAGCCGTTACTGCAAAAGCCATGATGGGCGACCGCGAAAAGTGCATTGCTGCAGGTGCGTCTGATTACATTAGCAAACCCGTAGATATGGATCAACTGATATCGTTATTAAGAGTATGGTTGTACGAAAATCACCATAAATCATAAACCATTTTTTATTTTATGCCTCAAAAATTAATTCTCATAATTGATGATGATAACGATATCGTTATTAAGAGTATGGTTGTACGAAAATCACCATAAATCATAAACCATTTTTTATTTTATGCCTCAAAAATTAATTCTCATAATTGATGATGATAACCGAAACATTTTTGCTTTAAAAGCTGTTTTAAAGGCCAAAGGTTTTGATTGTTTATCTGCTTTAAGTGCCAAAGACGGTTTTTCTATTCTAGAAAAGCACGATAATGTTGCCATTGTTTTAATGGATATGATGATGCCAGACATGGACGGTTATCAAGCTATTGCGGTAATGAAGAAATCGGCGAGAATGCAGGATATACCTGTGTTAGCGGTAACCGCCCAGGCTATGGTTGGAGATAGGGAGCGTTGTTTAAGCGCAGGCGCATCGGGCTATATTTCAAAGCCGATAAATGTTGATGAGTTATTAGTGCAAATAGAAAATTTTACAAAATAGCAGGTGATAAGTGATGCGATAGATAATGAACAGGTAGAAATCCTGTTGAATGATGTTCTAGAAACTCATGGATATGATTTTTTGGAATACTCTCACGCATCGATAAAAAGAAGGATTATACGCCTTTATGGACTGGATAATTTTGTGAGTTTTGCAGAATTTCGGTACACAATTAAAACAGATAAGCAATATTTTAAGCGGTTTTTAGAGGAAATTACGGTTAATGTTACCGAAATGTTTCGCGATCCTTCTTTTTATAAATCGTTGCGGAATGATGTACTTCCTGTGCTTGGCACTTATCCGTTTATACGGATCTGGGTGGCGGGCTGCTCTACCGGAGAAGAGGCTTATTCGCTTGCCATTGTTTTAAAAGAACTTAATTTGCTCAATAAATCGCTTATTTATGCCACAGATATTAATCCATCGGTTTTAGATAAAGCAAAAAAAGGCATGTTCCCTTTAAATTATTTAAAGCAGTATTCCGAAAATTACCTGCAATCGGGTGGGTTAAAAGATTTTTCTTCTTATTACACAGCGAACTACTCTTTGGCAAAATTTGATGAAAGCTTAAACAGTAAGATGATCTTTTCTACGCATAATCTGGTTTCCGATCATTCTTTTAACGAGTTTCAGCTAATTTTATGTAGAAACGTATTAATTTATTTTGATAAAGATTTACAGCATAAAGTATTTAACCTATTTGATAGTAGCATCGAGAAATTAGGCTATCTTGCCCTAGGAAGTAAAGAAAGTTTGGAGTTCTGGCCAAAAGCCAAAGAATATAAAAGGGTTAAAATGGAGAAAATATGGCGGAAACTGTAGATTCTATATCGTGTGGTGCATTAATTATTGGCGGCTCGGCCGGTAGTTTAGATGTATTGCTCGAAATTTTTCCAGCCCTAAGGAACGATATTAGTTTCCCTATTGTATTAGTGGTTCACCGTAAGGCAAGTAATCAATCTCTTTTAACCGATTTATTAAAATCGCGCACTACATTGACAGTTAGCGAAGCAGAAGAAAAGGAATTTTTAAACGCAGGCAAAGTTTTTATCGCACCTGCTGATTATCATATGCTGATAGAGGAAGACCAAAGTATATCTTTTGATTATTCTGAAAAAGTAAATTATTCCCGACCATCAATTGATGTTACCTTTCAGTCAGCAGCTGAGGTTTTTAAAGAAAAATTAGTCTGTATTTTGCTTTCAGGATCTAATGCCGATGGAGTAGAAGGGTTAAAAAGTGTAAACAATTATAGCGGTAGGGTAGTTATACAGAATCCACGTACGGCCATAATGCCGTATATGCCGCAACAGGCGGTTCTGAATGTCGAGCCGCATATAATATTGGATAGCTACGATATGGCTAATTATATAAATAAGTTAAATGGTTGATTGCTTTTCGGAGGTTAATATGATAGTTACAAAAAAAGTATTTGTTTTTGATGATAATAGGGATATCCTTGATCTCTGTACATTTATTTTGGAAGATGCAGGGTATGAGATAAAAACATCAGAAAATGCCAACAACATAGAAGAACAGGTTGCAGCGTATATGCCTGACTTAATTTTTATGGATAATTGGCTGCCCGATTTGGGAGGTATACAGGCTACTAAAGCATTAAAAAGCCATCCTGATTTAAAACATATTCCAGTAATTTATTTCTCGGCAAATAATGATATATCTTCACTGGCCGATGAAGCTGGTGCCGATAGTTATCTATCGAAACCTTTTGATATTGCCGCGCTTGAAGAAATTGTAAAAAAACATTTGAGTTAGGCGCTATTTAACCGCAAAGTGCGCAAAGATAAATCGCAAAGGACGCTAAGCAATAGCTTTTTATATATCCTTTGCAACTCCGCGAAAAAACTCAGCGCCCTTTGCGGTTAAACACCTTATTCCTTTCCCCAAATCCTTGTATTCAGATCCAATTCCTTAACAATATCATACATAAATTTTATGGTAGAGATATCTTCATTTACTGTTTCTGGACTTAGCAATGATTTAAAAACGGGCGCTTCAAAATAATTCCGGTTCAAAGGGAAAGCGATGTACATCCTCGATTCGATAAAGGATAAACTGATATTATATTTGGTTTGATGATTGAGGTTTAGTATGCGTTCCATCATGGCAGGTGTAAGGATATATCTAGATTCTACCTGATCTGAGCCATAAGTCACAAAAGTCTTATCAAATTCTACATTCTCCAATTGGATAACATCATTACCGCTAAAAGAGAACAGGTTTTTAGAAAACCATGCACCAAAGGCCGCTCCGAAATCTTTTGGTCTAACAATGGTTACGCCATTAAATTTCTTGTTAAAATCGGCAGCAAAGATGATGCCCTTAAAAATGTCGTGCCACTCTGTTCGGGTTCCGTTTTTGGTTTGGGTTACTGTTTTGTATTCAGCATGCACCTCAGCAAAGTAAAACCGGGTTTTATCAGCACATCCAGTTACCAGGTCCTCTGTTTTATAACGATCGGGCTCATTGCTAAACAACTGTGTGTACATAAACTCCGAAGCTTCGATCCCCTGGTAAGGATTAATCGCTAAACTTTCGTCTAAAAATTTAAGGGCTGCACCAATTACATTGGTTTTGTAAGCACTTTGGTAAGCTGTTAAAGAATCGTTGATTTTAAATAACAAAACACCGCCATAAATAAGAGGTATTAAACCACCAATTACACCAGGAATAGGAAAGCCGAGGAAGAAGCCTAGAATACAAAGCAGAATGCCCGCGGTAATAAAAATATAGCCTTTGGTTTGGGTAGCGGCAATTCTTTTGCGCTCTATCTCCATTGTAGCCAAAACTTGTTGCAAGGCTACATTATTTGCAATATCGAACGACATTAATTATTAAAGAGTTCTTTTGCGCTAATGTTTTTACGCTCTTCAGCTGCGGTTTCTAAAACGGCAATCGCTTGGAAATTTAACATTCCGGCAAATAAACTGCCTGGGAACATCATAATCGAATTATTGTAATCGGTTACGGAGGCATTATAGGTTCTTCTAGCAGCCGCAATCTGTTCTTCGCTCTCGGTCCAGGTGGTTTGCAGGTTAATAAAATTGGTATTGGCTTTTAAATCGGGGTAATTTTCGATGTTGACCATTAAACCTTTCACACTATTGCCCAATTGCGCGTCTAAATCTGCTTTTTCTGCATTGCTAATATTTGGTGAACCTGCTTTAGCTCTCAGTTCAACTATTTTGGTTAAGGTTCCCTGTTCATAAGTAGTGTACTGTTTTACCACTTCAACAAGATTTGGGATAAGGTCGAACCGCTTTTTAAGCATTACATCAATGGCAGAGAAGGCATTTGTTACCTGGTTTTTCTTCCCGATGAGGGAGTTGTAAAAGAAAATCCCGATAAGAAATATAAATCCGATAACAACGAGGGCAATAATCATAATTTTAGTTTAAGGTTTAGAGAATAAAGATAAGAAAAGGTTACAATATGTTATCGCTTTTCATTTTGTTCTCGTTCACGCTTTATCCGGCGTTCTAGCCGCCTCTGTTTTCTTTGTAAATGATTGGCCCGCATAGCCTTAAACTTTGCAATATGCTCACGTACTTTATTCTGCTTTTCTTCGGTAATGCCAATGCTATATTTTA
Organism: Pedobacter riviphilus; assembly: GCF_014692875.1. Taxonomy (NCBI): domain Bacteria; kingdom Pseudomonadati; phylum Bacteroidota; class Sphingobacteriia; order Sphingobacteriales; family Sphingobacteriaceae; genus Pedobacter; species Pedobacter riviphilus. Next base: position 5,016,911 of record NZ_CP061171.1, read on the forward strand.
TGCCTGTAAAAAGGCTCTTCCAGATCATGTTGAAGAAAGAGGTATTTGCCGGCCTGCTGTAATTAACGGCTACAGGTACCAGTTTTCCATCTGCGCCTGGATTTTCTGATTTAATGATTAAGGCATTTGCTAAGAAAGAAAGAAAACCGCGGGTAACCAGGTGATCTTTTTCTGGGTCGTTTTTCATCAGCGCAACAGAAAGGTCGTAGTAGGAGAATGCTACCGTTCCTTTTGCGCCTAAATCATTCGCTTTAAAATTAAACTTCAATTTATCTACATTCCCGCGGTTAATGCGCACCAGGCCAAGTGGTTTAGTAATCTGATTTAAAACCCGCGCATTAAAATTGTGTAAAACTCCATTGTAAGAAAATGCGCCATCTTTAGCGGTAAGGTCGAACATAAAGTTCACATCTAGCTTTCCCTGACCAAATAAATAAGTATTCAGATTAACCTCCATGATCGGGTTTATGGCCTTAATATTATTAAGGTTGGTAGCATTTTTTATAATTCCGGAGGTGTTTTCAAAACTGATCCGTCCTCGTTGATTACTTTCTCTGTTGAAAACCGAATAGTTAACATTTACATCCTTCAGCTGTATTTTCTGGACCAGAATAGGCGCATGAACAAGCTGCAAAAGCTGATGGGGAACTTTCCAATTTTGCTTTCCTGCGATTTTTTAAGGAGGCCATTGTGGTTAAATACCGAAATGAAACCATTGGTAATGGCCATTTCCTTTGCCCAAAGTTCTTGTTTGCTGATGTATAATGGCAAATCAATCCCATTAAGCATAATGTTGTGCATCTTGATGTCGAAACGTTCTTTCGCATACCCGGCAACTTTGCCAAAGTTCATCTCATCATATAGGGGTACCAAAGCAAAACTGTTAATCCTTAACTTACCTGTTGTTGCCCTGAAATCCAGCTGATCTAATTGGATATCGTACATCTTGTCTGGAGTGTGGTATACATAGTTATTCAGATTGACCACAATATCCTTAAGTAAATAAAATCTTTTAGGATCATCAGCAGAGGTAGAATCAACCAGCAAATCGGTTAACGTAATATTAAGGTCGTCAATATCGAAAGGCACAGAATTAGGGACATTTTTATTCACATACTTAAAACTTACGTCCTTAAAACGGATGGTTTTAATGCTAAACTCTTTCAGGTTTTTGGAGATGATATCGTAAGGCGATTTAATGGGCCTGGGTGCACGCCCTTCATTAAAATCGAACTGTTTATTAACCATCGTTACCTCAGGTTTATCGAATATGATTTCCTCTAATTGCAGTTTTTTTTCGCGGTACAAGGTTAACGGATGGAAGCGCTTAACCACCAGTTTTTTTAAAGAAACAGTATATAAATTGTTTGGTGCCCTTTTTAAGGCTATAAGTTGCTTAAACCGATTGGTATCGGGCATTATTTTTACATTCTGTAAAGTGGCATTGCCTGTAAAAACGTTGGTAGATACCTTGGTAAAACTAATGGTATATAAACTATCGGTTGATTTGTAGAGCAGTGTTTTGATCCTGTCGGTTAAAATAGGACGAGATTTTACATTTAACAACCAAGCTATACCTGTAAGTACGATAAAAACACCGAGTAATATACACGCAATCCATTTAAAAACTTTATAACGGTATCTTTTGGTATCAGGCATTAAACAATGAGAGGTTGTGGTTTTATTAGCAATATACGGTTATAAACATATATTTGAAAAATGTAGAATCAGTTTTTTTCTCTCCGGGCTTTTCGTGCAGCTTTTCTGTCTGCCCGTTTTTGTTCCCTTATTTTTTTTGCAATTACTTTTTGCTGTTTTACCGGATTCTTTTCAGGTACCACGCCAAGGCCTACAATATCCTTTATGCCCATAAAAACGGTTTTCCACATCAGGTTAAAAAAGGAGGCCGAATTAATCCTGGTATTAGTCATGCTTGCTGTTCTTGGCGCTTCGCCTTTTTGCGGGTTTTCATCTTTAACTAATATGGTATTGGCCAAAAAAGACAAAAACCCTTTTTTCTTGGTCCCCTCTCCATCAATATTGTCTGTTAAGAGCTTTATTTTCAGGCTTGTGTACAACATATTCAGCTTGCCCGATGCAGATCTTAAGTTTCCGTTTGCACTGAAATCGATATGCTGCACTTCGCCACTTTCAATCTCTATTAAGCCCAGGGCTTTAGATAGTGGGTTTAAGTTTTTTAGATCAAATTTCCCCAGATTCCCACTGTAGGTAAATGCACCATTGTTATCGGTAAGATTGAAATCGATTTTTACATTCAGCTTTCCGGTACCCATTAAAAGCGTGTTTAAATCTGCCAGGGCATGGTTCTTTTTGCTCAGTTGTAAACTATCATTGGTTACATTTAAAATGTTTCCGGTTAGCGCTTTAAAGTCAACCGATCCAATTTTTTTACTTGCAGGGTTAAATTCAGCATATTTAACATTAATGTTTCTCAGTTTTACTGTATCAATCAGGGTAGGCATGTTTAACCTTTTTAAGGCTATATGCGGATAATTTTGGCCCTTATCAAATCCTGGTGGCGGTGGCGATTCGCGGCTCATAAAAACTTCTACATTGGCAGGCCCAATCCTTAGCGATTTTGCATGCAGTTTCTGGTCGGTGTTTAAACCCATAAAATCAACACCGTTAAATTCTATTTGATCAAAGCTTAAGTTATACCGGTCTTTCTGGATCTTGTATTTTCTTGCAAAAGTAAGTTCATCGTACAAGGGTGTAAGCTTAAACCCTTTTGCGGTTATTTTTTTTGATGCAGTAGAGCCGCTAATGGTATCAATTTTCATGGCGTACATTTTATCTTTCGTTACCGATTTATAACCCGCAATCTGAAAAGATGCATCTTTGGTATAATAAAACCTTGTTGTATCGTTGCCCGAAAGCGAATCCAACAAGAAATCATTAATGTTAATATCGAGGTGTTTGATTGATTTTTTGACTTTTTTTGCTGCGGTTTTGTTGATATAATCGAAATCTGCATCTACAATTTTGATGCTTTTTATGTGTACCGATTTAAAAGTTTTCGAAATCTGTTCGTAAAGCGATTTTTCATCTTTTATGCTATCTGGTTTCCTGCTTACTCTGTTAAAAATCATGTTGATAGATGGCTTTTGTAAAATGATCTCATTTACATCTATCCGTTTTCTAAAGTAGGCCGTTAATATTCCAACACGGCTAATCTGTAATTTCTTTAATTTAAGCTCGAAAGTATGGGCAGGAGCCATTTGTTTTTTCTTTAAGCTATCAAAAACAGCCGTATCGGGTGTTAGTGTAACATCACGTAGGGCCAGGCTGCCGGTAATTACGTTTAAGTTAATGCTTTTAAAATCTATGCGGTATAAATGATGAGAGCCATTGTAAACACCAGCTTTAATTTTTTCGGTCAGTATAGGTTTCCATCGGGCGCTTAAAAACATAGCACCAAATGCAACAATTAAAATTAAAATGCCGAATATGCTTCCTATCCAGGCCCAAATTTTATTTTTATTCTGCGCTGTCATTTATTATGGCTTATCCGTATGTAACAGATAGGAGTGCGAAAGGTTTTTTAATAGAAAGCTAAAAGACTAAAGGAGAAAGACCAAAGAGGAGATATTGTTAAAATGTTTTTGGATCGCAGGGGCAGTAAAAGTAACAGTGTTTGTTCCTTTGCTTCGCTTGTACGCTTCGGCCATCGTACCTCCAGGCCTGTAGGGTACCGCTTCGCCAAGGGCTAGATGGGTTAGGGCGGTGGCATGGAAACCATTCATAGTAGCAGGAACAGATGTAACCTAAACCCGACCATAGCGGGATGCCACAATTTTTTCAATTGGGGCAGAAGCGGGGGCGGGGCTACAATCCCCTATAGGGACCGAAGCCTACATTTCCAAAAAACTTTTTATTCAACCATATAAAATATGGATTAATTGGGGCTGCTAACTGCCTTATCATAATCGTACTGTAAACATTTAAACAAAATATGTCAATTTGTCACTTTTAATTTTATTTATGTATTTTTGCAATCCCCAAAATGTTTTTAAATAATGATTGATTTACAAGTACAGGATAAAACGCACGATGAGGCTAGGCAAGGTGAAGCTTTAATTTTAGATACACCAGTTAAAGCCGATGCCCGTAAATTATATATCGAAAGTTACGGTTGTGCAATGAATTTTGCTGATAGTGAAATTGTTGCCTCTATTTTATCGGAAACTGGATTTGAAACCACAGGTGATTATCACCAGGCGGATGTAATCTTCATTAATACCTGCTCTATCCGCGAAAACGCAGAAACCAGGGTTAGAAACCGATTATCGCAGTTCGGTGTCGAAAAACGCCGTAACCCGAAATTAATTGTTGGGGTTTTGGGCTGCATGGCAGAGCGGTTAAAATCTAAATTTTTAGAAGAAGAACGTTTGGTTGATGTTGTGGTGGGGCCCGATGCCTACCGCGATCTGCCTAACTTAATTGAGCAGGTAGAAAGCGGACATAAAGCAGTTAATGTTTTATTGTCCCGCGAGGAAACTTATGCTGATATCAGTCCCGTTCGGTTAAACAGCAACGGAATAACTGCTTTTATTTCCATTACCCGTGGTTGTAATAACATGTGTTCTTTCTGTGTTGTTCCATTTACCCGCGGCCGTGAGCGAAGCCGCGATGCACATTCTATTATAGAAGAAGCGAAAGGCTTATTTGAGGCTGGTTACCGCGAGGTTACGCTTTTAGGCCAAAACGTAGATTCGTACACCTGGACGTCGGAAGATGGAACAGAAACGGTTAACTTTGCACAGCTTTTGGAGCAAACGGCATTGGTTAGTCCAGATTTAAGGGTACGTTTTTCTACTTCGCATCCAAAAGATATTACCGACGAGGTTTTACATACCATTGCCAAATACGATAACATCTGTAACTATATCCACCTGCCAGTTCAATCAGGTAATACCCGCATATTGGAGTTAATGAACAGGACTTATACCCGCGAATGGTATATCAATCGTATTGATGCCATCCGTAACATTATTCCTGGCTGTGCAATTTCTACCGATATTATTGCCGGTTTCTGTACGGAAACAGAAGAAGAGCACCAAGAAACCCTGAGCATGATGGATTATGTGCAGTATGATTTTGCTTATAACTTTACTTACTCTGAACGACCTGGAACTTTAGCTGCCCGTAAATTGGAAGATGATATTCCTGAAGAAGTGAAAAAACGCCGTTTGGCTGAGATTTTGGCTAAACAACAGGCACATTCGTTAATGCGTTTGCAAGAATGGGTGGGTAAAACCGTTCGGGTTTTGATTGAAGGTACTTCAAAAAAATCTGATCTGGATTATTGCGGAAGAGGAGATAGCGGAGCGATGGCCATTTTTCCGGCTATTGAAGGAGTTAAACCTGGTCAGTATGCAAATGTATTTATCGAGAAATGTACATCGGCTACGTTAATTGGGAAAATAGTTTAAAAAGGTGGGGGAGAAGGTAAGGAGCGTAAGGTCTAAATCTCAAATCTCAATACTCAAATCTAAAGAATGGATACACAAAATATTAAACAGCGTTTCGGTATTATTGGTAATTCGCCTTTACTTAATCGTGCCATAGATATTGCGAGCCAGGTAGCACCAACTGATATGTCGGTGTTAATAACAGGCGAAAGTGGTAGTGGTAAAGAGGTATTCTCGCAAATTATCCATCAGATGAGTGCCCGTAAACATGGTGCTTTTATTGCTGTAAACTGTGGGGCTATTCCCGAGGGGACCATTGATTCTGAACTGTTTGGTCACGAAAAAGGATCTTTTACAGGCGCACACGAAGCACGTAAAGGTTACTTTGAAGTAGCAAACGGCGGAACCATCTTTTTAGACGAGGTTGCTGAACTGCCTTTAGGTACACAGGCACGTTTACTGCGTATTTTAGAAAGTGGCGAATACTTACGTGTAGGTTCGTCTAAAGTACAGAAAACAGATGTTCGTATTATTGCAGCCACTAATGTTGATGTGTATAACCGTGTTAAGAACGGAAAATTCCGCGAAGATTTATATTATAGGTTAAATACCGTTCCATTGCGTATTCCGGCTTTGCAGGAGCGTAAAGAAGATATTTATTTATTATTCAGAAAATTCGCCGCCGATTTTAGCGATAAATACCGTAGTCCGGCATTACACCTCGAACCAGATGCCATTCAGATCTTAACCAATTACAGCTGGCCGGGTAATGTTCGCCAGTTAAAAAATATTGCCGAGCAGATCTGTGTATTAGAGAAAGACCGAAATGTAAGCGGACAGGCCATTTTAAACTATATTCCGAACGAAGCTGGAAGTAATTTGCCAATGGCGATTAACGCACAGTCGAAAGAGGATTTTACAGAAAGAGATATTTTGTACAAGGTGCTTTTTGACATGAAAAAGGATATGGTTGAGCTTAAAAAACTAGTTGCCGAAATTATTCAGCACGGTGGAAATACCGCTACTGTTTTGGCAGATAACCCACAGTATATCAATCAGCTGTACCGTGATGTAGAATTGCCGGCAGGACAAGAGCATGCCTTTACCATTCAGCAGCCTACGCCAAGCAATAATAACATTAACAACAATAACAATGCTGATTATTTTGCGCACGAGGCAGAGGAGGTAGAAGAATCTTTGTCGCTAGTGGATAAAGAATCAGACCTGATTAAAAAGGCATTAAAAAAACATAAAGGTAAAAGGAAGTTTGCTGCGCAAGAATTGGGCATTTCAGAGCGTACCCTGTACAGAAAAATTAAAGAATTAAATTTATAAGTTCATCGCCTTTAAAAACAAACCGAGTTTTTGCGAGCTCATTAACCAAGCGAAGCGTTCTCTTGAACACCATTGAGAAAATAAATGCAAGTGAAAAATGCCATTAAAAACAATGAGCAATAATTAATAATTATACAACTGATGAAAATAAAAATATTTGCTTTAATCCTTGTTGCTTCAATACTGAGCGCCTGCTCTTATAAATTCAGTGGAGCATCAACAACAGGATTAAAAACAGTGGTTGTGCGTGTATTTGAAAACAATGCACCATTAGTGGTGCCAACATTAAGTAACCAGATTACCGAATCGTTAAAAAGCCGCATCCGTAATCAGACCAAATTGATTATTTCTCCCACAGGTGAAGGTGATGCATCATTTGAAGGCAGAATAACAGGTTATGATATTAAACCGGTTGCGCTTCAAAATAGTGCTACACCTACTTCGGGCGCAAATAGGTTAACCATAACCGTTTCGGTAAAATATAAGAACAATATAAAAGAACACGAAAAAGAAAGTTTTGAAGAAAGCTTTACCAAATATTTTGATTTTCCAATCAACGGGGCACCAATTCAAACGTTATTGCCTGGCGCTATCGAAAATATTAACAAGCAATTATCGGAAGATATTTTTAACCGTGCATTTGCACAGTGGTAAAAAGCAGGATTCTAAAAGACAAAATTTTCAAAACCCGTCTACATTTTTTTAACTTAGCGGCAAACCTCGATAATGGATAACAAAAAGCTACTGGCAGATTTACTTGCGCAACCTGGAAAGGTTAAGCCAGAGCATGCATCCATGTTGCAGGAAATGGCTCAGCAATTTCCATATTCACAGCCTATCCATCTACTTTTGGCTAAAGCCAATGCTTCATTTATTCCAAAGGCTGCGTTATATAGCCAGGGGCATGTATTGTTTCATGTGTTAAATATGGTTCCAGTTGACGAGGCAAAACAGGAAGATGAAGCTGAAATTAGTGTAGCTGTTACGGAATATACACAGGAAGAGCCGGAAGTTTTTGAAGAAATAAGTGAGTTTTCGCATGATGCCCATTCATCTACAAATCAAGCTGTAAACGTAGAAACACCAAATCACCTGCCAGGTATTGATAGCCATTTAATGGACTTACCTGCGGATGATGATTCTTTTATCGAAAGTGTTGCCGCTACTGATTTCTTTGCCTTTGAGCAGAAATTAAGCACAGATGTGGTTACAGTCGCTCCAGAAATCGAAACGGTAGTTCCAGACGAGCCTGAAAGAAATTTTGTTTCGCAATATAACGACGATAAGCTTCCATACACGTTTTTGTGGTGGTTAGCTAAAACGCGTAAAGAGCATGAGCAGATTTTTCAGCCCTATGCTCATCCTAGTGCCGATAAGGCAAAACCACAGCTCCAAAATAAACCACGGCAAGAAAGCGCCGAGTTTCAACAGCAGTATGTAGAGCATATCTTTCATATTCAGACTCCTTTTGAGGTAGCAGATCATTTAGCCGAATATCCTTCTGCCGAAATTAAAGATGCGAAGGGGGCAGAAATTATCGAGAAATTCTTAAAAGAAGATCCAACAATCAAGCCGCCTAAGCCAGAACAGATAGATAACGAAAATAAGGCAAAGAAAAGCGCAGAAGACAATTACGACCTTGTTTCGGAGACTTTGGCTAAAATTTATATCGAGCAAATGCTTTATCACAAAGCCATAGATACTTATAAAAAATTAAGTTTGAAATATCCGGAAAAAAGCCGTTACTTTGCCGACCTTATCCAATCTATAGAAAAGAAATTTTAAAATATAATATTACCATGGTAACCTTTTTAATCATTTTATTAATTATTGCGTGTGTAGCCTTAGGCTTATTTGTTTTAGTACAAAACCCTAAAGGTGGTGGTTTAGCTACAGGCGGTGGCACCAGTAACATGTTTGGTGTACAACGTACTGGCGATGTTTTAGAAAAAGGATCGTGGGTATTGTTAACGCTAATAGTAGTATTAACCCTTGCCGTTACTACAATTGCTAAAACTAGCGGTGGTAGTGCTGCGGTTGGAAACTCAGCTATTCAGGAGCGTTTAGATAAAACGCCATCACCATCTCCAATTGGTGGAAATTTAAACAGCACTAAACCTGCTGCTTCAACTCCGGCTAAAACCGATTCGACAAAGAAATAAATAATACTTACCCGTATTTTATAAAGCTTTCCTCAAAAGGGAAAGCTTTTTTGTTTTAATATCCGGAAAAATGAATGAATACCCTTTGTCTCTTAACACACATTTAACATAAAAAGCTTTAAATTGCAGCATGAAATTAAGCGTGCTGGTTCTATTTACTGCTCTTGCCGTTGGTCTTTCCATCGGGATGGTTAATTTTTATTTTCAGCATAGCCTGTATTACTTGGCTATTTCTTTTGGTGTATCGTTTCTGTGCAGTTTTTTGGTTTTTTATTATTTACTTGAGAAGTATATCTACACCAAAATTAAACTCATCTACAAGCTCATCCATAATCTTAAATTGGGTAAAGATTTAAAAGATGCGCTGGGTGAGTATGTGAGTTCCGATCCGATTAATGATGTTGAACAAGAAGTAAAGGAATGGGCTGGCGCAAAGAAAAAAGAAATAGACCTGTTAAAAAAACAGGAACAGTTTAGAAGAGAGTTTCTTTCAAATGTTTCGCATGAATTTAAAACGCCGCTTTTTGCCATTCAAGGTTACATCGAAACTTTGCAGGATTGCCTGGTAGATGATCCCGATCAGGCGGTTTTATTCCTGAAAAAAGCAGAAAATAATGTAGAGCGACTGAGTTATTTAATTAATGATTTAGACGTTATTTCAAAGCTAGAAACGGGCGAATCGCCAATTAACTACCAAAAATTCGATTTTGTACAATTGGCGAAAGAGGTAATGGAAAACCTCGAAGACCGCGCCGAAGCAAAAAACATTAAACTCTTTTTTAAAGATAAATATACTGCCATTACATTGGTTTCTGCAGATCGGGAGAAGATTAGGCAGGTGTTAATTAATTTGCTGGTAAACAGCATTAAATATGGCATTGATGGCGGCGAAACAGCCATTAAGATTTTTGAACTGCACGATCAGGTTTTGATTGAGGTTACCGATAACGGCATCGGGATAGAAGAAAAACATTTGTTACGCTTGTTTGAGCGTTTTTATCGCATCGATACTCATCGGGCAAGAGAAGTTGGAGGCACAGGTTTAGGCCTAGCCATTGTAAAACACATTTTAGAGGCACACCAACAAACCATTTCGGTAAGAAGTACACCAGGCATAGGCACTACCTTTGCTTTTACGCTACAAAAAGGTGGGTAATCTGCATCTTTTACCTGATACAAAAGCTCATCATTCCCTTACAAACAAGGCACAAGTTGCAAAATGCAGACAAATTACGGTGTTAATGAACAATTAACTTCTTGAGTCATTCATTATCAGCGATCTAAAACTATAGAAATAAGCTACACCTAAGTAAATAAGCTGCTAATTAGTTAATATAATTAATAAATTAACATTAACTTAACATTGGGCTTGTAGCTTTGCAACATATTAAAAATTAACATGAACAATATTTTTAAGTTCTTTACACCTCAAGACAAAAAGTTTCATCCGCTTTTCGAACAAGCAGGTAGCAATGCATTAAAAATTGCAGAAACCCTTTTAGAAATGGTTAGCACGGGTGATGCTGAAAGCAGAAAAACAATTTTTAAAGAAATTGAGCGCCTGGAGCATGTGGGTGATGATATTACCCATTCAATTTTTCTTGAACTGAGTAGGAACTTTATTACGCCATTTGATAGAGAAGACATTCATGCATTGGCTACTGCCGTTGATGATGTTGCCGATTATATTTATGGTACTGCAAACCGGATGCAGATGTATAACATGAATACCATTAACGAGCCGATTGTTAAAATTGCCGAGCTTTTGGTAGAAATGTGTACTGATATTGATAAAGCAATTAAAGAATTACGCAGTTTTAAAAACATCCGTGTAATTGCCGATGCTTGTATCCGTATTAACAGTGGCGAAAATCAGGCTGATTATGTATTTACATTAGCGGTAGCCCGTTTATTCGAATACGAAACTAATGCGATTGAATTAATTAAACAAAAAGAGGTTTTACAAACGATAGAAAAAGCGACAGATAAGTGTGAGGATGTGGCGAATGTGCTTGAAACTATCTTGGTTAAAAACGCTTAATAAATAACAAACATGGTAACTACCTTATTGGTTGTTGTTGTAATTCTGGCTATTGCTTTCGATTACATTAACGGCTTTCACGATGCCGCTAACTCGATTGCAACAGTTGTTTCTACAAAAGTTCTTACGCCTTTTCAGGCAGTTTTGTGGGCTGCGTTGTTCAATTTCGCTGCTTACTTTTATTTTACCGACCATAAAGTGGCCAATACGGTTGCTAAAACGGTAATTGAAAATTATATCACACTAGAAGTTATCCTTGCGGGTTTGGTTGCAGCCATTATCTGGAACCTTTTAACCTGGTGGTATGGTATCCCTTCAAGTTCATCACATACCTTAATTGGTGGTTTTGCAGGTGCGGGTATGACACATGCTTTACTTACAGGTGCTAGTCCGCTTGATGCTGTAAACATGGGTTATGTAATAAAAATTGTTTCTTTCATTGTATTGGCCCCGATAATCGGTATGGTGATATCAGTTGTATTAACACTGATCATTATCAATATCTGCCGTTATGCCAAGCCCGCAACTGCCGAGAAATGGTTTAAACGCCTGCAATTGCTGTCTTCTGCTGCACTAAGTTTCTTCCATGGTGGTAACGATGCACAAAAAGTAATGGGTATTATTGCTACTGCTTTAATTGCCTCTAAAGTAATTCCTAATTTCGAAGCTATGCCTGCCTGGGTACCAATTGCCTGTTATTCGGCAATATCGTTAGGTACCATGAGTGGTGGTTGGAAAATTGTTAAAACAATGGGATCGAAAATTACCAAGGTAACCGCATTGGAAGGTGTTGCTGCCGAAGGTGCTGGTGCGGTAACATTGGGAATTACAGAGCATTTCGGTATCCCGGTTTCTACTACACATACCATTACAGGTTCGATTGTAGGTGTGGGTGTGGTAAAAAGTGTTTCGGCTGTACGTTGGGGGGTAACCATCAACTTAATCTGGGCCTGGATTTTAACCATTCCGGTTTCGGCTACATTAGCGGCCATTATTTATGCCGTGATCTATTACTTAAAATAAAAACAAAATCCTTTAATATACTCAAGAGACCAAAGTTAATAGCCTTGGTCTTTTTTGTTTTATAATAATTTGGAAAGCAAGGGTGGAAGCCTTTGGTTTCTACCCCATAAAGGTTTTATCCCGATGAAAAAAACGGGATGCTCGCTTATATTGGGTTTAGACTGCAATTGTTGTGGTTCTTGGGAAAGATATAGTGTACCTGAAATCCTTTATTAAAAAGGAAAACAAGAAAGCTTACCAAGCATGTATTGTCGTTTGGAATTGCTTAGCGCCCTTTGCGGTTAATAAATCGACAATTAAAACTTAACGCTGATTTCTACTGAATCAGTTCCGTTTTTAGGTAATACCCAATCCGGACCTTCTTGAATCAGTCGTTTCGCCTCCGCATCAGCTTTTTTGTTCAGTGATTTTATAACGCTAATATTTGTTGGCCGCCCATTGCTTTTAACTTTGAAACTTAAGATTACAAATTGCTCCGGACCTTTAGGGTTATAAAGTTTATTGTTATTCTCCAAATATTGGCTATAGTTAATGGTAGAAACCGGAATAGGCTTCGTAATATCGTCGGCCGATTTTCTGTCCAGGTTCTGTTCTGCACGCAGTGTAATTTTAGGCGCAGCAATATTTTCTTTTTTATGTCCGTTTGAACCTGTAATTAAAGCAATTTCGTTTAATGATTTATTGCCGCTTAATGCACTTTTAATTGCGTTAGGATCTTGCAAACCAGCTACAGGCAATTCTTTAAAGCCAATGGCATTAATCAATAAATCTTTATCTTTTGCATTGCTATCAGCAGGCAGATAGAAATAACCTTTGGCATCAGTTGCCGTTACATTTTTAGAGCCAGCCAGCTTTACTACAGCACCCTGAATAGGCTGGCCATTGCTTTGGTCTACAACGTTCCCGCTAAACGCGATTTTACTTGAGCCAATTGCCGGAGCTGGTGTAACTACAGCCTCACTTATTGTAACCGGGCTTGGCTTGTAATTGCCAAAGCCAACAGGACTCATCGCTTTAGCACGGCTATTATCAGCTGCAGATTTTTCTGCTTTTGCTTCAGCAATTTGTTGTTCTGCAGGTTGTACACTAAGGTCCGCTTTAGTATTTTTCGCTAAATCACCAGTTTTTGCGGCTGTAATTGCTTTATCAATCAAAGCTGCCTTTGTCGAGTTTTGCGTAACCGTATCATCTTTAAGTTTGGGTTGGGCTGAAGCAATACTCGTTGTGCTATCTAATTGAACCAGCACGCCTTCCTTTTTATGTGTAGCAAGTTCTGCATTTCTGCGGTTGGTTTCGCGCATAAAGAATAAAATACTTACTGCAATAAAGGCCACGGTTGCGGTTGCCGCAATACTTAACCTTTGGGTGGTAATGCCCCAAAGCTTGCGCTTTATAGGCTTTTCTGATACACGGTCGTACAGTTGTTTCTGTAATATAGAAAGTGTTTGCTTGCGTTTAGGCGATTGCTTCAGTCCCTCCAATGCTTCGGCAACGAAAGGATCATCCAAAGCCTGCCTTTCTACAAAATGCATAGCCTTAGCATCAAGCTTACCATCCAGGTAATCTTCCAGAACATCAATATCTAACCAATCGTTATTCACTACTATTTTTCTCTATACAAATCTTTAAATTCCGCTTCCCATTTTGGATGTAACTCTTCACTTTAAGCATATCGTAACCTGTAATGTCGGCTACTTCTTTATAACATTTTTCTTGTAAATAAAATAAATCTACGCTTTTTCGCTGTTCTTCGGGCAAAGTTTCCATACACTTTTCCATAATGGTAAGCTGCGTTTCTTTTGTGTTGTCTATATCCAGATGCACAAACTCGCTATTTTCCACAAAAGTATCGTCTATTGAAACATTATTTTGCTTCGCCGATTTTCGTAGCGCCATTAAACAATGGTTCCGCGTTAAAACATGGAGCCAGCTTTTAAAGTTCTGTACCTCATGTATTTTCAGTTTGGTTACCAGTTCCTCAAAAATCTGCATTACAGCGTCTTTGCTTTGTTCTTCATCTTTGAAGTAGTTTAAGCAAACCCCGAACACCAGATGCATATATTTATTATAAAGCGTGCCCAACGCGTCCAAATCGCCAGTATTTTTATACTCGGCAATCAGTTTGGCGTCGTCTTGCTGGGCATTCCCAGCTGTGTTTTTTATAAACCTCAAAAAAATGGCAGCTATTTCGAATTATCTTTCAAGTATAAAAAATATTTCTGAGTGATAGGACATAAACTAATTTTTTAGGAAGAGAGGGGCGCAAATTTTTACATTGCCGATTATTTTTTTAAGCTGCTTAAATATTATTGCCATGTACAAAGACTTATCTTTGAGTGTAAAGATTATGGCAGTTATTTTGCTAAGCATGATTAAACACACAAATGAAAAAGATCAATATTTTATCGGCATCACTGGCTATGCTGGTATTTGCAAGCCTAAATGTTAGCGCACAGATTAAACTGAGCGATATATTTAAAAAAGTAACCGAAAAACAGGGTACCACAACTGCTGCTACCGGAACACCATCTACCTTTGAAATAGGACAGGGAATTAAGGAAGCGCTACAAATTGGTGTTTCTGCGGGGGCCGACAGGCTTTCGCTTAAAGATGGCTTTTTAGGCAATTTAGCTGTTAAAATCCTGATGCCACCTGAAGCACAAAAGGTTGAAAAAACGTTACGTAGCATAGGTTTGAACAAACTTTGCGATAACGTGATTGTAAGCTTAAACCGTGCCGCTGAAGATGCTGCTACCGAAGCAAAACCGATTTTTATATCGGCCATTAAGCAGATGACTTTAACCGATGCCACCAATATCCTTTTGGGTAATAATGACGCAGCTACCGAATATTTTAAAAGGGTAACCACAGCACAATTGATACAGAAATTTAGTCCGATTGTAACCACAAGCTTAAATAAGGTAAATGCCACCAAGTATTACGGCGATTTAACTATGCAATACAACCGTTTACCTTTGGTAAAACCCGTAAACACCAATTTAACTGAATACGTTACGCAAAAAGCGATCGATGGTTTGTTTATTGAAGTTGCGAAGGAAGAACTCAAAATTAGGGGGAACTTAAGCTCAAGAAGCACAACCTTGTTGCAAAAAGTATTTGGCTACGCCGATAAGAAAAAGATTTAATCTGTTTAATTGTGATTCGTGAGGACACGAACCGCGCCAAAGGATAGAATCGACAAGCACAATGTATGTATTAAGTAAAATATAGCTTCCCCACGGTCTCTGGAATAACAAAAACAAAAACTATTTTTAAAATTGCACATGACGAAAATCAGCACCTCAATAGTTTCTATCCTAATCCCTTGCGCCACGTTAATCGCTTCTTGTGGAAATAATAAATCAAACCAGAATAACACGAACAAAGCCGTTTTAGATACGGTTTCTTTAAGCAATAAAAATTTCGCGTTAGCTTATCAGGATGGAGATAAAATTGTAGCCACGAGTATTGATACCATGAAACAGATTTCGTTCGGCGGTGCTACCGATCCGGCTATTTCTCCTGATGGAAATAAACTGGCATATACCCTGAGCGATTCTGCAGGGAACAGATCTATTTGGATTGCTGATATGGAAAACAAGAGCCAGGGTAAATTGCAGGTAAGTAGCAATAACTATTACCAGGCCATGTGGTCGGCTGATGGAGGGGCGATCGCTTTCAATATTTTTAATGGTAAAAACCTATGGAAGATAGGTGTTATTAAAACTGATAATTCGGGCTACGTAATGCTCGATAGTGCATCTAAAATAAATGTTTATGCCCCAACCTGGAAAAATGAAAAGGAAATCATCGGACAGGATCTTACCAAGCTTTATACTTTTGACCTTGCCGGAAAGTTAATCGATACCAAATTGATAGCCGATTTGATCGGGAAAGAATTTTCCATTACAAGTAGCAACCGCTTCTTTTATACAAAAGATGGAGCGAAACTGATTTTTAATGCAGGGAATACCGATATTTTGGATGGATTAACAGGACCGAGCGAAGCAGTTTATGTTTTAGATCTGGCCTGTAAAAAAGTAACGCGTATTTCGCCAAAAGGTATGGATGTTCCTTATGTTTTTCTTACTGCCGATGATCGGATTTTTTATAGCGGAGCCGAAAAACCCTTTACGCAAAGCAAAATATATGTTTCTGATTTAGAAGGGAATATTAAAACGGTAGTGGATAAAGGAAACAACCCAACGGGTGCATTGAAATAATCGGTTTATTGTATTTACATGCTAAATAAAACGAGAATTGTTATTGTAGGAATTGGTGGCGTAGGAGGGTATTTCGGAGGCTTACTGTCTAAGCAGTATGCTAACGGAAATGATGTAGAAATTGTTTTTGTTGCCCGTGGCGAACATTTAAATGAGATCCAAAATAAGGGTTTAACTGTAATAAAAGGAAACGAAAGTTTTGTAACTAAGCCATATCTGGCTACCGATGATTATAGTAAGATTGGCGAGGCCGATTATATTATAATCTGCACGAAAAGTTACGATTTAAAACAAACCCTCGAAAAATTAAAACCCTTAATCAGCCATAGAACGATATTGTTGCCCCTTTTAAACGGTGTTAGCGCGACTGATGAAATTTTAGAAATCCTGCCCCAGGCAAATGTTTTAAAAGGCTGTGCATTTATTGTTTCCAAAATTAAATCGCCTGGTATAATCGAAAATTCTGGTAACATCCAAAAGCTATCTTTTGGTACAGATGGGCCACTTAGCGAAGCGGTTTTACACCTGAAAAATTTAATGTTTTATGCAGGAATCGATGTAACGGTTTCGGATAAAATCTCTACCGCCATCTGGGAAAAGTTTATATTTATTTCCCCTACTGCTACTTCCACGTCTTATTTCGATTGTACCATCGGAAAGGTATTGGAAGAAAATATTGAAACTGTTCTGAAATTAATTGAAGAAGTGAAAAACCTTGCCCTGGCTAAAGGTATAACCATTAGCGATGACATTTCGGGCAAAACACTAAATACGATGAAATCGATGCCCTACGAGGTTACCTCATCCATGCACCGCGATTATCTCAATCAGAAACCGCAAACAGAAGTCGAGTCGTTAACAGGCTACATTGTACGCGAAGCAGAAAAACTTGGTACGGCTGCACCTACTTATCAAAAGCTGTATGAAGGATTACTTAAAAAATGATCGGTATAAGTGTTTAAAGATCAGTCTATTTTGATTGAAAATATCGATTTACTGAAAAAAAATAAGGAAAATTTAAAGTAATATTGAGTTTCATCCGTTTACTGGGTTATTAAGCAAAATTTAGTGCCAACAAACGAACCTCAAAATATCATTTCAACGGTTGCCAATTATGGCAAGCGCTTATTCAGTTTCATCCGTGGAAGGGTGAATACAGATGAGGATGCAGAAGATATTTTACAGGATGTTTGGTTTCAGCTTAGCAACCAGCCTGAAGTTGGTGCCATTGAGCAGATTAGTGGTTGGCTATATCGGGTGGCCAGAAATAAGATCACCGATAAATACCGTAAACAAAAAGAAGAATCGTTAGAAGATTTTACTTTCGAAGGAGAAGATGGCGAAATCAATTTTAAAGAAATTTTACTTGCCGAGGCTTACTCGCCAGAAGAGGAGAGTTTAAAGAAACTATTCTGGGATCAACTGTTTCTGGCACTGGAAGAACTGCCGGAGAATCAGCGTTATGTGTTTGTTCAGAACGAATTGGAAGAACGCACTTTTCAGGAACTGGCTGATGAAAGCGGAGAGAATATCAAAACATTAATATCAAGAAAGGGGTATGCGGTAAAACACCTGCGTAACCGTTTACAAAATTTATATCAGGAATTTATTAACTATTAAATTTGCAGACATGATGAATAGAAATTTTAATCGGCGCAAGAAATTTATTTTCTTTTTACCCGTAGCGGTGCTTATTGCAGCGGTATTGGGTTATGTGGTTATGTTTTTATGGAATTGGATTTTACCTGAGGTGGCACATGCAGGCAAACTTAATTATTGGCAAGCCCTCGGTTTACTTGTGCTTTGCAGGTTGCTTTTTGGGAACTTTAATAAAGGTGGCCACGGGGGGCATAATGGTTTTCGTGAACGTGCCCGGGGAATGCGCGCTAAATGGGATTCGATGAACGAAGAGGAGCGGGCAAAATTTAAGGAAGAATATAAACAGAGATGTGGCGGATGGGGCCACCATCGCAATAAGGAATAATTTGGAAGCCTCGATTAAATTCGGGGCTTTTTTGTTTTACTGTCATTCTGAATGAGGTATCGATATCATTAACAGATTTTTAATAGAGTGGTCGTCTTTCCCGCGCAGACGGGAATCTTAAAGCGCTTGCATTACGATTATTCATAAGTCTTCCTTTTTTCAAAGGCATTCATGAGCACTACGTGGTTCCCAATCGAGTTGGGAATGACGATTCCTGATAGCCTAACATTTGCATAAAAATCAGGCATCATATTGATTTTTATGAAGTAATTATCCCTAGAAATGACGCACCTCCGAAATTTATTAAAAAGATCCTTCGACTCCGCTCAGGATTGACATCAGCGCATGAAATTTCTTAGTAAATAAAAAAATCAAAATAATTTAAAGTAAAAATAAAGTTGTCCCGTCTTCCTATATAAATAACAAAAACAAGAGTATTAGTGTTTCAACTTATTTAAGGTGAATTGATTACAATACTTTAAAATTATAAAAAGATGAAACCATCATGATTTTCAAAGCCCAAAATAACGGGAGAAATCATGACCGCTTCATCACAAATAAAAACATATATAAAAAGATGAAAAAGATATTAAAAACCATAGGATTCGGGATTGTACTTGGTGCAGTCGCTTTCTTCATACCGTTTGTGTTCAAATTTATATTGGCCATCATGCTGATCGGTTTAATGTTCAGAATTTTTATCGGAAGACGACGCCATTATTTCTATAACCGCTTTAATGGTTTCGAGAATCATTACAATCCAATTGTACCGATCGATAACCAATGGTACAGGCCAAACGTACAAAGCACTGGAACGGTTAACAACATTAACGTAAATTATTAACAGCCATGAGAGCATTTAGAATATTATTGGCATTGGCTGTTGCCGCAGGGACTTTTTACAGCTTAAATGTACTTGCCGTTCAGAATGGATACCGCGATCGGTTAGATTTTAAAAACAGACACTATCGTGATGATTGCCAGCAAGAACGTCATAGAAACCATAGTTACAGTCACCATAGCGCCAAAACTGATGATAACAAGATTGAGATTGGCCTTATTGATAGTGTAAACAAAGTAAATAAATAGCGCGATGTCACAGGTACTTTTTTTAAGCGATCCATCTCAGGCTGATGTTAGTCCGATTTTGGGTATGGCAAACGAACTGATTACCCGTGGGGAGAAGGTAACTTTTTTTAGTTCGGATGAATTTAAAGCCCCTATAGAACAAATTGGCGCAGACTTTAAAGCCTACAATCAGGAACTGAATATTTTTCAAGGTAAAAAGGCGATTGACGAAGAAGAAAAACCTAAATCGGGATTGATCAGTGCGCTACTTGAACCCATGAAATTTATCGATGATATTTTGGTTCAGATAAGGGGCTTAAAATTTGATTATGCCGTTTTCTCGCCATCGTACCCCTATGCAAATATTATTACACAGCTATTGGGTATTCCTAAAACGGAGCAGGTGGCCTACAGCTAAAATTGGCTTAAGCCAATAAATTAACAGAATAAATAACAATTAAATTAAACAAGATGTACAACGAACATAGATGCCGTTCGGGCAAGATGCATAGTCGCTTCGGCGCAGGAGAGGGAAGATTCGGAAGGCCCTTTGGTGGACCTTTCGGTCATTACAAACACAATATGTTTAATCAGGCTTTTAGAAAAGTACCTGTTAACATAGAAGAAACAGAAACGAGCTTTATTATTGAACTTTTTGCACCAGCCTTGGTTAAAGAGAATTTAAAGGTGGTTACCAAAGATGATGTATTAACCATTTCCTACCAAGCCAAAGAAGAAGCAGATTCGGCTAAAAAGTATAGCCGTAGAGAGTATAGCAATGGTACTTTCGAAAGGGCTTTTGGCTTAAACGGAAAAGTTTTAGTAGAAAATATTTCGGCCAGTTATGCTGATGGAATTTTAAAGGTTTACTTACCTAAAAACCCTGAAACGAATACACCAGAGAAAGATATTCTGGTAGACTAAGTTTCGTCTATTATAATTTCCAAGCCCCGATTGTTTTAAAGCAGTTGGGGCTATTTTGTTTTATTGCGAGAGAAAAGGATCATCCAATATTGCTTTTCGAATAATTAAGCAAGCGGATATTAAATGTGGTTTGCTATTAGCGGTATTTTAAGGTACTTTTGCTAAAAGACATAAACACAATAGATTGAATTTTAACGACTTTAATTTTAACCCCGATTTATACGAAGGCTTAATGGCCATGGGGTATAAAAGCGCTACTCCAATACAAGAACAAGCCATCCCGGTAATTTTAGATAATCATGATCTGATTGCCTGCGCTCAAACTGGTACAGGAAAAACGGCCAGCTACCTTTTGCCCGTAATGGATAAAATTAGCAAAGCTGCCGATAGGCACAATAATACCTTGATTCTGGCTCCAACACGCGAGCTTGCACAACAGATAGATTTACAGGTAGAAGCTTTGGCTTATTTTACCAATATCAGTTCTTTAGCGGTTTACGGTGGGGGAGATGGTATCGCTTACGAACAGCAAAAACGTTCTATGCGCGAAGGCGTAGATATTATTATTGCCACTCCGGGCAGATTAATGGCACATTTATCTTCAGGGGTGTTAAAACTGGAACATTTGCAGCATTTAATTTTAGATGAAGCAGATAGAATGCTGGATATGGGCTTTTACGATGACATTATCCGAATTATTAGCTACCTGCCAAAGAAAAGGCAAACGCTTTTATTTTCGGCTACAATGGCACCGAAAATAAGAACCATGGCGGGTAAGATTTTGCACGAACCGAAGCAGATTACCATTTCAATTGCTAAACCTGCCGAGGGGATCGATCAACAGTCCTATAACATACACGACCAGCAGAAACAGGCCTTGTTAACAGATATTTTTAAAAGCGGACAATACAAAAGCAGTATCATTTTCGTTTCGACCAAAGAAAAAGTAAAAGCTTTATACAAAACCTTTAAAGGATTGGGCATTAAAGCCGAAGCTTTTCACTCCGATTTGGGACAGAAAGAGCGTGAAGATATTTTACTGGCTTTCAAAAATCGTAGGTTGCCAATTTTAATCGGAACAGATGTGTTATCTCGCGGTATCGATGTAGAAGGGATCGACTTGGTAATCAATTATGATGTTCCTGGTGATCCGGCCGATTATGTACACCGCATTGGGCGTACTGCAAGAGCTGCAACCAAAGGAACGGCGATTACCTTGATTAACGGAAGAGATAAGCGCAAGTTCGATAACATCGAAAAATTAATCGAGAAGCAAGTTCCCCGCATGCCTCTGCCAGAAAGCATAGCTGCAATAGAAATTACACATGTAGAGGAAAAGCGGCCTCAACATAAGGGCAAAAAAAAGGTTTGGCACAAAAAGAAAAAACCAAAACCTTCTGTATAATATTTAAAACGCCATAAGTACATTTCTTATTGGCGTTTTTCTTTTATAAATTATCTTTGCGCTAATACTCAATGGCAAACTTCATTATTATAGGTTTATGCATTTTAGCGGGCATTCTTTTCAGAAAAAGCAAATCGCTACCCAAAGATGCGCATAAAGGTATTAATGCCTGGATTATTTATATTGCGCTACCTGCAGTTTCATTTAAATATCTGCCACATGTTACCTGGACTAAAGATTTACTGCTCCCGGTACTGGCACCAGTTTGCGTGTGGCTATTTGGTTGGTTATTTATTACCCTATATAGCCGTATCCAGAATATTAGCAAGGCCACATCTGGTGGGTTAAAACTAACCAGTTCTTTAAGCAATACGTCATTTGTAGGTTTCCCATTAATTGTGGCTTATTTTAGCGAAAAGGAACTGGCAATAGCCATTATCTGCGATCAGGTAACCTTTATGCTTTTATCTACCATTGGTGTTATTGTAGCCATCCGCTCGTCGCAAAATCAAAAGTTAAGCCCGAAATTAGTCTTAAAAAAAGTAGTGACCTTTCCGCCGCTTATTGGTTGCTTTTTGGCACTAACCCTCCCTCGTTTTATTGATATTTCTTCATTAGATCCATTATTTGAGAAACTAGCAGCTACGGTTGGCCCACTGGCATTGTTTTCGATTGGTTTACAGCTAAAATTTGGTGGGTGGTTTAATGAATTGAAACACATCAGTTTTGCTTTATTGTATAAACTGATTTTAGCGCCCTCGGTAATTTTGGTTGTGGCACTTGTTTTAGGCATGAGTGGAATAATTACCAAAATAACCATTTTCGAAATGGCCATGCCAACCTTGTTAACCGCTGGTGTGGTAGCCGATCAGTATAACCTTAATCCGAAGCTTTCTAATTTGATAATTGGAATCGGAATTTTATTGTGTTTTATCACCACGGGTTTATGGTGGTTGGTACTGACTTATTCAGGGCTGGTTTAAAATTATCTCGGTTTAACCGCAGAGTATGCAAAGAGAAGGCGCAGAGAACGTAGAGGGAGCCTTATGCGCTTAAGTTCGATTAATATTTATTCGTGGTGACCAATTTTTAACCGAATTTCTTGATGCGATCGTCATGCTGAACTCGTTTCAGCATCTTTTTGCTAGAGAGGCCCTGAAATAAATTCAGGGTGACGACTATAGGTTATACTAGCTGCTCTAGGCCCTTTGCAGTTCAAATCCAACAAAAAAGCCGCAAAATTTCTTCTGCGGCTCCCTGGATAATTTAGTTTTAATTACAAAGCTAATTTTTTAGCAATTGCAGATGGAATACCTGCTTTGTTTAATAAAATTGCTGTTGTTTTATATTTTACATAGTTTTTGGTAACGTATAAATATCCTTTATAATCGTTACTTGCTCCCCAAGAGTTTTTAACGATATAATATTCTTTACCTGTTTGATCTTTAGCTAAACCAACAATGTGCATACCATGATCATCAGTAGTTTGATAGTTATCGAATGCAAGCTGACGGTTTTCCTGCGTAATCTCCATCTCTGGCTGTGGACCGTTGAACATGTCTGCTTTTTGTTTTGCTGTCATATCAGCAAAAGGCGTTTGTGGAACAAAAGCCACACCATTTTTCCAGCTGAAGTTTTTTTCGCTGACATCTGTAGCCCAGGCAACAGTATAACCACCTTTTAAGGCGTTATCGATAATGTCTGTTAACTCGTTCACTTTTACGTTATAAACCTGATCGAAAGACCAGTTATCGGGCACTAATAAAGTAAATTTGCTGTAGAAAGGGTGATCGTTGAATGATGAAAGTTCTACATAGTTATCGGCATTTAAACCCACCACTTCCTGAGCGAAAGTTTTTGGTGTGTATTTTTTGCCATTATAGGTGAAGTTTTCTGGTACAGCACCTAAATAAGCATCAATTACACCAGTATAAGCTTTTAACCAATTTGGAGTTAACTCGCCATTCGCATTCTTTACAACAGCTTCTAAAACACCTTTTTCGATATCGCCAAGCTCTGCAGTTTTATTAATTTTAGTGCCATAATTTAATCCGGTATATACCTCCTGCGGAACCGCACCGTATTTTCTGTACATGTTGATTACATCGTGCAAAGCACCGCCATCGCCTAATGAAACCGCACCATGCATACGCACGTAATTTTTACCTTTTTCTACATAAGCATTACGGGCCGAAAAAAGCTGAGATAAGGTTACGGGTTGTTTACCCGCTTTAATCATTTCTGATTCTAAAAATGAGTTGGTAGAATAGCTCCAGCAAGTACCTGAAGATCCTTGGTTTTGAACCGGGGTATTGGCCAGGTTAATCACTTCAGTGAATTTAAAAGAAGCAGCACTGTTTTCGCTTTGGTTGTTTTTTAAAGAATTAACGAGATTGTCTTGCGCATAAGTCGCCGATATAGATAACGACAAAGCCAAACCAATCACACTGATTTTTGTGTAGTTGATCATTTTTTTATGAATAATTAATAAAGTCAGCGAATGTAAAAATACTTGTTGATTTGTCACCAGAAAGTTTGTAATAAATCGATCATTTTATTGCAACAATGTTGAATTAACATTCTGGTAAACTGATCGGAATATTGGTTGCCAATCCTCCATCAGATGTTTCTTTGTATTTGGCATTCATATCAAGGGCGGTTTCCCACATGGTATTTACCACCGCATCTAAACTTACTTTTGCCTTATCAGGATTGCTTTGTAATGCCAGCTGGCTGGCCGTGATGGCTTTAATGGCACCCATAGTGTTCCTTTCGATACAAGGAATCTGCACCAAACCCCCAATCGGATCGCAGGTTAAGCCTAAGTGATGCTCCATTGCAATTTCTGCAGCCATTAAAACCTGCCTTTGCGAGCCGCCTAAGCACTCTGTTAAAGCTGCAGCAGCCATGGCTGAGGAAACACCAATTTCGGCCTGACATCCGCCCATGGCAGCTGATATTGTTGCCCCTTTTTTGAAAATACTGCCTATTTCTGAAGCACAGGCAATAAACTGGATGATTTTTTCTTCGCTATAACCATCACAAAAGGTAATAAAATATTGTAATACGGCTGGAATTACCCCAGCAGCACCATTAGTAGGGGCAGTTACCACACGACCAAAAGATGCATTTTCTTCATTAACCGCTAGCGCGAAACAGCTTACCCAGTCTAAAGTATAATTAAAGCCGTTTCCGCCTTTTCTAATGGCTGCTACCCAGCTGTTATAATCAGAATATTCATTATTACCAATTAATCGTTTATTTAGCGGGAATGCCCGTCTGGCTACATTTAAGCCACCAGGTAAAAAACCCGTGGTATGGCATCCGCGATAAATACAATCGCGCATTACGGCGAAATGTTGCAAAATGCCTTTTTTTGTCTCTGCTTCAGCGCGCCAAGCCAGTTCGTTTTCCATCACGATTTCGCTCACCTTTAAACCGGTAGATAAACACCAGTGTAAAAGATCTTTTGCTTTTTCTACAGGAAAAGGGAGGTCTACCTGGGCTTTTTTGCTATTGTCTTCGCCTTCTTTTACCACAAAACCACCACCAATAGAATAGTATGTTTCTGAAAAAGCTTTTCCATCTTTTAAAAATGCCTGAAAAGTAACCGCGTTTGGATGGAAGGGTAAACTTTCAGCAAAAAGAAAAAGCAGGTCGTTATCGTAATCGAAATCAAGAATTAATTGATCAGCAAGATTTAACTTCTTATCTCTTTGGATGCTTTCAAAAGTAGGGGTAACGGCATCTACATCAAAAGTTACCGGATCAGCTCCTGTTAACCCGAGTAGAATAGCCACATCTGTTCCATGGCCTTTACCTGTTTTGGCAAGCGAACCATAAAGCAATATCTTGATGCCTTCAATTTCATCAATCAAATTGTTTTGAGCAAGCGAAGCAGTAAACTGTTGTGCTGCGCGCCATGGACCTAAGGTATGTGAGCTGG
The DNA here is from genome assembly GCF_014692875.1 of Pedobacter riviphilus. Lineage (NCBI taxonomy): Bacteria > Pseudomonadati > Bacteroidota > Sphingobacteriia > Sphingobacteriales > Sphingobacteriaceae > Pedobacter > Pedobacter riviphilus. Next base: position 5,042,454 of record NZ_CP061171.1, read on the forward strand.
ATGGGCCTATGCCTATTTTAAAAATATCGAAAACCGAAATCTGTTCCTTGATCATTATGAATAATAGTTACACAAAGCTATGATTGTTTTATGATTTTGGATAAATTAATTTTCGCTGGTGACAAAAATATTTTACCTTAGAAAAATCTAAACCAAACGCTTCAAAACATGGACTTTAACAACAACTATCAAGAAATTGATTTAAACTACTGTCGCGCCAGCTCAGGTAAAAGATTTGCCAATTATATCATCGACTTAATTGTCTTTTACATTATTCTTTTTGGTATTTACATCTGTGTAGGAATTTTACTTCCTGGAGTTTTAGATGGAATTAATGATCTTTTAGACCGATTGATTGCAATGGTTTGTTATGGCTTTATTATGTGTTTAATAGAAGCTGTTTCACATGGAAAATCAATCGGGAAACTCATTACGGGAACAAAAGCCGTAAACTTAGATGGTAGCGAGATTGATTTTCAAAAAGCATTTACGCGAAATATGATCCGCGTGATCCCTTTTAATGCAATTAGCGCCCTGAGTAATCCTTGTGATCCCTGGCACGATCGCTGGTCGGACACGATAGTGATTGACGAGAAAAAACAGGGCTTACAAAGCCAAAGGATAGATCTATTTGATTCGGTTAAAAATCAAACTCTATAATATCATTATCTTTAAGCATACGGTCTACAAATTTCTGATGATTTTTTGGCGTGCCCGTTGCCGTCCAGTTTCCGGTAATAATATTGCCTGCCAATTGGTGCTTCCCACGTTGGGGTTTGAGTTTACTTTCGCGAAAAACATCTTCGTAGCTTTCTAAGTTGCCATGCGTATGCTGTCTTTTAACAATGCGGTAAACCCGCTTAGTAAAACGACGGTCGCCAATTTCTTCTAAAAAAGGGAAGATAATCAAAGCCAGCATTACCACAATGGTAACACCAATGGCCTGTTCGTAATAGCCAGCGCCTACCGCCATACCAATGGCTGCAACAATCCAGATGATACAGGCCGTGGTGAGGCCTTTAACGCGGTTTTCTTCCTTAAAAATTACACCCGCCCCTAAAAAACCAATGCCGGTTACAATGTTCGATGCGATGCGGTCCTGACTGGTGGCCCCGATATTGATGGACAGTATGGTAAATAAGGTCGCGCCCAAACCAATCATCATCATGGTTTTGAGCCCGGCAGATTTACTTCTGTATTCGCGTTCGGCTCCAATTATACCGCAAAGTAGGGTAGCCAATAGAAACTTGTTGATTTCACTTTGTGTAATGAAATGGGCTTTATCTAAAATCTCGTTCATTGCCTTGAGTTATTAAAGGCAAATTAATAAAAATCGTAACATCTTAAGCCATTTGCCCTGCCACCATTTGAACTATTTGGAAAGTATTTTTCGTAACCTACGCCAATTTCGGATGTTCCGCCCGTGTTACTATAGTTGATTTTAGAAATTGTAGCATCATGACTGATTCCTAACCTGAATTTTTCGCCATTGGTTCTGCGATTAAAAATATCGAAGATTACCGAAAATACAATTGCATCATTTCCATTTGAATTGCCATCGTTTCTGTACCAGATGCCTGCATTTATACCGGCATATTTATATTGCATACCTGCGCTGAAAGATTTTACGTTGCCTTGTTTGTAGGCAACGATGGATGGAATGAGGTAATTTCCATCGCGATCGTACTCATCAGGTACTAAGGTTAACTTGTAACTTAAATTGCCTGAAATGCGCATGGGTAACCTGGCCTGAAAACCCGATAAGGATTCATCCGGACGATTGAGGTGATGCACTGCTAATCCCAGCATGAATTTTCCTATCACCAGGTTAGCACCGGCATTGGAATCGAAATAATACCGACTATCTACACTTGGCCTTTCGGCGCCTGAAATACTGCCCGGAATATAACCTGTATTAATATCAATCTGATCGCCAAAAACAAGTTTATCCCAGTTTAGCTTTTGGTTGGTAATGCCCCCCTGCAAACCAAACGAGAGCGCAAAGTCATCTCCACCGATGATATAGGAATAACTTAAGGCAATGTTATTCTTTACCAGGTAGGCCGTGCCCTCGCTACTGCGGTTAAAAATAACCCCGATACCACTGTTTAATCTACGCAGGTTGAGATCCCCAGAAGCCGTCATGTACGAATAATCGCTGGCCAAACCTGTCCATTGGTTACGGTAAAGAGCGTTAAACCTGATATCGCCTTCAAACTGTCCTGTTAATGCTGGGTTTAGGTAAATGGGTGCATTGTAAAACTGTGAGTAAATGTGGTCTTGTGCAAACGAAACCATTGGCAGCAAACAAAATAAAAATATGATTATCCTTCTCCCCATTATCTATCTGATTAAATATATTACACCTGTTTTTTTCGGAGGAGATGAATCGTAAGTCATCCCTTTCCAATCGCTGCCATTAATAAATTTGATATCTACTTTCCAGTAATAAACACCCTGTGGCTGATCCTGGCCTTTATAAGTGCCGTCCCAACCTTCTAACGGCGCACCATCATCCAATTTGGTTGTTTCCCAAAGTAACTCTCCCCATTTGTTAAAAACAGACATGTTCCATTCTTTTATGCCCCGGCCTTTTGCCTTAAAGGTTTTAATCTCATTTTTCGCGCTTGCAGGCATAAAAGAGTTGGGGATGTTTAGATAGCCAGGTACACCGATAATCCGAACAGATTGAAAAGTGCTGGAGGAACAACCTTCTTTGTTCAGCACTTTCAGCGTTACAGTATAAGTACCCTCGTTGGCATAGGTATGGTTCGGGTTTTGTAGGGTTGATCCCGATCCATCACCAAAAGTCCATTCCCAGCTTACGGCGTCGGTACTGATATCCTTAAAGGCAAATGAATAATTGGGAATGGATACTTCGTTACCCGGAGTAACAGTGAATGTAGCGACTGGTGGGGCAACAATGTGGATAAAACCGGTTTTACTCACAGGAGTGCTGCATTCAGTGCCAGAGGCTGTTAGGGTAACGGTATAATTTATTCCTGAACCGGGAAAGGTATGCTGTGGTTCAAATTCACTTGATTTTGGAGAACCATCGCCAAAATCCCAAGTGTAGGCTATTGCACCTTTACTATTGTTTTTAAATTTAACAATAAGGTTGGTACAGCCTACTGTCCTGTCTGCTGTAAAATCGGCTGTTGGCGATTCTAAAACCGTTACGGTTTCTGTGGCGAAATTTTTGGAACAATCATTTTCAGCATCTAGTCTGATGGTATATCTTCCTGGTTTAAAAAAGGTATAAGGTTGGTTTCTTAAAGTAGGTATAAACGGAGGTAATTCTTCGCCAGTATCTTCGTTTTTAAAAGTGTAAACGAAACGGCTGGCACCACTTGTGTTATTAATCAAATGCACCTCATGAGGCGCACAGCCTCTTTTTTCGTTTCCATTAACTACCAAAGATGGAATGATGTTATTTGGCGAAACCCTGATTAGAATAGGAATTGCACTTGTTTCACCACAGCTATTTTTAGCCGTCATTTTTACCACAAAATCTTTTACCTCCGTTGTTTTGAAGGTATAACTTACATCTCTTTGGTCAGGGTATGATTTCGGATCACTACCATCTCCAAAATCGTAGGTGTAAGTGGTGCCAGTGCTTGTAGGGCTAGTATTTTTAAAGGTTACCAATAAATCAGAACATCCGGTTGTTTTATCAGGAAAAAATTGAGCAATAGGTTTTGCATGCACAACAATGTCTACAGTTTTTTCAACTGGGGGACCACATGGTGGGGTTGTTTTTAAAGTAACTGTGTAGGTTTTATCTTCCCCATTTACATCTGGTTGAAAAATTTGAGGTGGTGGCTGAGCTAAAAAAGACCTTGTTCCATTGCCAAAAATCCATTCGTAAGTGGCGCCATCAATTGGCGTTGTGGTATTGGTAAAGCTTACGGGATGCGGGCCACATCCTTCTGTTGGACTTGTGGTAAATGATGGTGTAACTATCGGTAGTGTGCTAAATACTTCACTTTTTTCGTCTGGATTACAACCCGTGCTACTGGTAACAACGAGTTTTATGGTTACGCTTTCGTCGCCATTCATGATGGTATAACCTGGAAATGTTGCTCCTACTCCGATCTGTACATTATTGGCAAACCAGGTATAAATACTGTTTCTATCAGGATATAATGTTGCAGCGATATTGCTTGCATTTAGAATAAAAGGTGCGCAATCAACATTTTTAATGTAGGTAATCTCCGCCTTAGCATGCGGATTAACCGTTATTTTAATCTGGTTGCTTAAATTGTTATTGCAAGGGCCGCTAGCTACCGATCGACGGTAATAAATGCTTACAGTTGGTGTTGGAGGCGTAAAGCTTACACTGTTTGCGCCCAATACATCACTCCAGGCGGTTCCATTTAAGCTAGATTGCCATTGATACGTGTACGTTCCACTGCCGCCGCTCGGCACAGTACCTGTTAAAGGCGCAGCAGCTGCGCCGATACAAATGTTTTGATCGGCAGAAATGGTATTGTTCGTTAAGCCTGGCAAAACAGTAATCAGTAGCGAATTACTATTTGAAGTACAGGTGCTGTTCACCACTCTTCTGACGTAGGTTGAGGTGTTTACAATTAGGCTTAAGTCTTTGTTGATGGCAGAAGGAATATTACTCCAGGTATTTCCGTCTGCACTGCTCTGCCATTGGTAGGCGAATGTTCCTGTTCCACCAGTTGGTATATCGCCAGTAATCGTGATGCTTTGGCCTGCACAAATTGGTGCTGATGATGGGCCAATATTATTGGTAACAGGTGAGTAATAGGTAACCGTAACATCATCTACGGATGGAGGGCAGCCGTTAAAACCAGAAATGGTCCATCTGAAAGTATAAGTCTGCCCAGGAACCAAACCCGTAACCGAAGTATTATATAGGCTAGGGTCGGTAATTACAACGCCCGCTTGAGCCGATACGATGATCCAGTTACCACTGTTAGGTGCCGGATTATTTCCATTTAGGCTAATGTTGCTCCCACTACATAAACTTTGGTCTGTGCCTGCGTTTGCTGCAACTGTGCCCGGATTTACAGTAATTGTAGTTACGCTTGATGTGGCTTCTGCGCAACTTCCACTTTGTACTACCGCACGGTACTGCGTAGTTATGGCGAGGTTAGAAAATACATAAGGATTTGCTGTTGAGGTAATGGTAGACCAGTTTACCCCGTTATCGATAGATCTTTCCCAACGGATAATATTTCCAACCTGGCCGGTTAAATTGATGTTTCCACCATTTGCACCTGCACATACATTTACGTCACCTGTGCTTGTGCCGCCAACACTGAGGGGATTAACCGTGATCTGAACATCATCATTGGAGGTAGAACAGTTAGTGTCGCTTATTGTCCATCTAAAGGTATAAGCATTTCCGGCCTGTAAACCAGTAATTGTTGTATGGCCCTGTGTATCATCAGCAAAAGTTACGGCTGTTGGCGCAGTAACGATTGCCCACTTGCCTGTGCCAACCACTGGCGTATTTCCTTTTAACGTGTAAGTAGTAGCGTTGCAAATCGCTTCATCCGGGCCGGCATTTGGCGGTGTTACGCTTGGCAAAACTGTAATGGTAACGCTGGCGGGTGTACCTGGGCAGCCATTTGTAGATACAGGCGTAATGGTGTAAGTTACTGTGCCTGGACTAGTACCTGAGTTAGTTAAAATATCGTTAATCTGCGCTCCTGCCGATGCCACGGCTCTATTGCTATTTCCGGTTATTGCACCAGTTACCGTACTGGTATAGGTATAGTTTACAGCTGTTAGGTTTGTTGCTAAGGTAATATCCGATGAAGTAGCGTTACAGATGGTTGTATTGGCTGCAGTTGGTGTTACAATAGGGTTAGGTTTAATGGTAACTACAAAATTAAATGGCGTTCCATCGCAGCCATCAAAATGGGGAGTGATGATGTAAGTTACACTTGCATCAGTATTTAGATCGGTATTGGTGAGGACATCGTTAATAGATCCGCTTCCGTTGGGGGTATAGCCGGTTGCAGATGCACTTCCAGTAGCGGTCCAGGTATAGGTTACGCCTGCTACCGCAGAAGTTGGGGTATAGGCAACACTATTACCTGTACAGATGGTTTTAGCTGCTGCACTGGTTAAACTGATATTGGGTTTTATTTTTAAGATGATATCATCGTCAATCTGGTTGCAGGGGGCGGCCAGTGCAGTAGTAACCCTTAGCCGTAAAGTAACTGTCCCTGCTGTTTTTTCTGCTGGGGTTGGCTCATAGGTTGCGTTTAAATCGTTTCTGCTAGGTGTAAATGTTCCTAACCCGCCAATCCAGGTTTGTGTAGTGGTGGCGCCAGTTATGGTTCCGCTAAGTGTAAAACCGGGATCGTTAAAACAAATGCTTTGGTCAGGCCCTGCGCTAATTACGGGTGCCGTGCTGAAGGTTAAGGTTTGGGTATCTTCGGCCGTTCCGCAATTATTTTTATGGACAACCTTTATCGTATAAGTATCGTAGCTATCGAATTTTATTGATGGATATTTAGAATTCGCGGTTGTGCCACCAGTAAAGCTATAAGTTCCTGATCCCGATGGGGTAACTGTCCAGGTATAGCTATCAGGTAGTTCCTGAGTGGTTCCGCTAATTAGTGTTTTGGTGGGACCTGTTGTGGTATTGTTAAAATCGTAAGTGGCCAGGTTACACAGGGTAATATCAGGCGATAGCGTGGCTACAGGAGCCTCATTAACCACAACAGTTTGGGGCGGACTGGGGATTATGCCACATGATGGCGTGCTGATACTTAAAGTAATGGTATAAGTGCCAGGGCTGGTAAAATTAAACTCTGGTTCTTTGCTTGCTGCATTTGTGCCACCTGTAAAAGCCACAGCTGGACTAACTGACCACGAATAGTTATTAGCGGCATTGCAGATATTGTCTAAAATAGAAAGATCAGTTGCTTTTAACGTTGTTCCAGAACAAATGGTAGTTGAAGGCAAGCTAAAATCAGGCTTTGGCGGATCTTGGATACAAATTTTGTTATTGGCCGGTTCGGCATCGCAATCGGTTGAAAGATTTTTGGACGTTAATGTAACCGTATATTCTCCATGGGTAGGAAAGCTGTATACAAAATTGTATGATTTTGGCTTATCAGATTCTATGATTACACCATCCACATACCAGTTATAGGTAATGTTATTTGGGGTACAGCCTGGAGTATTGGTAGTTGGGTTTTCACCCAAAACAGATGTGTTAACAAATGTGATATTTGCATTGGTACAGCCTGGTGTATTATAAGTGAACGAGTTTATCGGCTTTACGACCACCTTTGCTGAAGAAGAAACTGGCGTACCCATGGTATTACAGAAAGCATTGGATACGCGGATGGAAATGTCAAAGGCATTATAAATGGTACCGGCGCTCGATGTAGAAACACTTCCACAAGATGATCTGTCATAAAGATGCGTTACCTTCCCGCCATTAGCAATAATTTCGCAAAGGGTGTGTGTGGTTGTAGCTTGATCACCCCATGTGATGGTGTAAATATCTCCCGGGAAATTGTTTTGAATGCCCGAACTCGAGGAAACATCTACATTAAAGGTAAAATTAGCCGTAGGTAAACATTGTGCCGTATTTCCGGTGTTGGCAAAGGTTGTTATCGCTTTGTTGTTGATCAGCAGGTATGCTTTGGTTGCAACCGAACCATCAGGCATTACTGCTTTGGTATAAATGGTGTAATGTGCTTGTTGTGCTGTAAAGCTTTGTATTGCTGTAGGGAAGGCGATTTGGGATGGCGCCCCTCCATTTACTTCGTCGGTTATGGTGGCAGTAACGGAGCTGTTTGCTGTAGACTCATTTTTTAGAAAGAACGAGTTATTGGGCTTACTGGTGCAGGTGCCAAAAGTTTCATCATTTGCCACATTTAACAAGGTTGAAGTTAGCTTGGCCTCAACCGCCGTTCCTGCCTTTATTTCAAATGTCGACGAGGGCGCACTTACAGATATTGGATTGGTTGTTTTTACCCTTACGCTATAGCCAGTACCTGGGGTAAGGCCAACAGGGAGTATACCATTTATATAAGTGCTATAAAAACCGGTGTAAGTTCCAATAAGGGTTTCGGTACCGAAATTTCCATTTTGATCTGATAAATAGAGCTGAAATTGATTGTTCTGTAATATACAGCTCGTAGGTACGGTAAAAGGAACAGCAATTGTACTGCCAGGTGTAAACGGCCCAGGATCTACCGCGCCAATATTAACTTGGGCAAAACTTGTTGACGTACACAAAAATGCCCCAAAAAATAGGACAAAAGAAATCCATTTCCTTTTACAATGAATCTTCATAAATCTCTAACACTAGGGAATGATTTTATTGCGTTCTGGAAGCTTTGCTAGTTAAATCTTGCTTTAAATCCAATCTCAGAAATGAGTATTCGGCCTAAGACGCGTCAATAAATATTCGAATGCAAAGAACGTGATTTTTATGCTACGCTTATAAAACTTTACATCAACATCAACTAAATGAATGGGTTATAGAATTGATAAAGCTTCGTTTTTGATAGCAATAGGGCATAAAAAAACCCTCAGGGCATTAAGCCTTGAGGGAATATTTTTACACGAAATCGTTTCGCTATAAGATGGTATTACATCATACCACCCATACCGCCGCCGCCCATTGGAGGCATTGGAGCACCGCCTTCTTCAGGCTCGTCTGCTAAAACAACTTCTGTAGTTAATAACATCGCAGCAATAGAAGCTGCATTTTCTAATGCTACACGGCTTACTTTAGTTGGATCGATAACTCCAGCACCAATTAAGTTTTCGTAAACATCAGTACGTGCATTATAACCGAAATCTGCTTTACCTTCTTTAACTTTTTGAACTACGATAGAACCTTCGATACCTGCGTTTTCGCAAATTTGACGTAATGGCTCTTCGATAGCACGACGGATGATCTGGATACCCGTGTTTTCATCTTCATTAACGCCTTTTAAGTTCGCTAAAGCTTCAACCGCACGGATAAAAGCAACACCACCACCAGCAACAATACCTTCTTCTACAGCCGCACGCGTTGCATGTAAAGCATCATCAACACGGTCTTTTTTCTCTTTCATTTCAACCTCGCTAGCTGCACCTACGTAAAGAACAGCAACACCACCAGCTAATTTAGCCAAACGCTCTTGTAATTTTTCTTTATCGTAATCAGATGTAGTCGTTTCGATCTGAGATTTAATTTGGCTAACACGAGATTTAATATCTTCAGAGTTACCAGCGCCGTTAATTACAGTTGTATTGTCTTTGTCAACAACAACTTTTTCTGCAGAACCTAAGTAAGTTAAATCGGCATTTTCTAACTTGTAACCTCTTTCTTCAGATATAACAACACCACCAGTTAAAATTGCAATGTCTTCTAACATGGCTTTTCTTCTATCACCAAAACCTGGAGCTTTAACGGCAACAACTTTTAATGAACCACGGATTTTGTTAACTACAAGAGTAGCTAAAGCTTCACCATCTAAATCTTCAGAAATGATTACCAATGGTTTACCAGTTTGAACGGTTTTTTCTAAAACAGGCAACAATTCTTTCATGTTGCTGATTTTTTTGTCGTAGATTAAAATGTAAGGATTATCTAATTCAGCTTCCATTTTATCTGCATTGGTCACAAAATATGGAGATAAATAACCTCTGTCAAATTGCATACCTTCAACTGTTTTAACTTCAGTTTCAGTACCTTTTGCTTCTTCAACCGTAATTACACCATCTTTACCAACTTTGCTCATTGCCTCAGCAATTAAAGCACCGATAACTTCGTCGTTGTTAGCCGAGATAGAGGCAACTTGTTTAATTTTATTGTTATCATCACCAACTGCTTGTGATTGAGATTTTAAATTTTCTACAACAGCAGCAACTGCTTTATCAATACCACGTTTTAAATCCATTGGGTTTGCACCAGCAGCAACGTTTTTAATACCTGTAGTAATAATTGCCTGAGCCAATACAGTTGCAGTAGTAGTACCATCACCAGCAATATCAGCTGTTTTTGAAGCTACTTCTTTAACCATTTGAGCACCCATGTTCTCAACGGCATCTTTCAATTCGATTTCTTTTGCAACGGTAACACCATCTTTAGTAATTGCTGGCGAACCGAATTTTTTATCGATAATTACGTTACGGCCTTTCGGACCTAAAGTTACTTTTACTGCATTTGCAAGAATATCAACACCTCTTTTCAGGGCGTCGCGTGCTTCTACGTTATATTTTACTTGTTTTGACATTTTTAAGAATATTTTAAAGTTTTAATGTTGGAAGGTTGAAACATTTCACCCTCCGATTTATATAACATTACAACATTACAACGTTGCAACATTTTAATTTTACCCAACAACAGCGTAAATATCAGTTTCGCGCATAATTAAGTAATCTTTACCTTCGTAAGGGAATTCGGTACCACCGTATTTACCATAAATTACAACATCACCAACTTTTACACTCGCTTTTTTACCTTCAGCATCTTCTTCAGAAACAGAAACTACAGTTCCTTTAGATGGTTTTTCTTTTGCAGTATCAGGGATATACAAACCTGATGCAGTTTTCTCTTCTGCCGCAGCTGGTTCAACTATTACTCTGTTCGAACTGCCAGCAATTGGTTTAAGGTTTAACGCCATAACTTTTATTATTTTTTTATTTTGATTTGAGTTTTTAACTAAGCTTACAATTAACACTTTTTATGCCAAGAGGTTTAGCGGGACAAATTTTCACCAAACTGTCAAACTTTTCACGCTAATTGAGGATGTGGGTGTCAGCATGGCAGTAAGTTTTAGTTTTTTTAGCCAGATTTATTGTATGTATATTCAGCATAGACAACTTATTAACCGTATGCTATTAGCGTTCTCAACTCTTGTTAGCTAAATGGGAACTTTCTCTGTTAAATATTTCCAATATCTTTTAGGTACATGCTGCAGGTGCAGTTTGGTATTTTTCCGTGCAACAATGTTGGCGCTTTTAAAATAATCTTTCCAAAGCGTGGCGTACAATGCCTCACTCTCGTCCATTAAAACTGGTGCAAGATTTTGCTTATCTGTACCCTTACTAAAGCTGATCGTAATTTCTTCAACGTTTGTTAAATTATAATGTAGGCCATATTTGCGCTTTAAATCGTAAATTACCCAAGGCTGATCGGCATAACGGTTTTTAAAATGATTGGATATTAAAGGCAGTACATTAAAATCAGGGTCTATATTGGCATAAAATATCCCATCACCAGTTTTTTGAAAACGGATAAATGCTTCCATTCTGTGTTTTTCCCTTTCTACGCTTTTGGCATATTTGGCCAGTGCAATTACATGCGGATTGCCATAATTACTTTCTGCACCCAATTGATTTTGAAAAATGTATACGGTAAACTGAAAGAGATGGTTGTAGGCCTCGGGTATTTCTGATAAATAGGAGCAATAGTATTTGCGTTGCCAATCCTTTTTGAGTTTCTTTTGCAGCCCTGCCCAAACCCGATCTGCTTTTTCTGCGTTGCTGCTAACAGTAAAACTTTCTACAAAAGCTTCAGGCTGAAAAATTGAAATAGATTTTAGCACAACTTTTCCTGGCTTACGTTCAAACCATTCGAAAACAGCGGTTAATAAACCTTGAAAAGTGCCATCGAAAATGTAGGTCATTGGGATTTATTTTTTAGATCGTAGCGTTTTTAAAACAAAATCATCTGGTTGCTATCTGTTTTTAAATATTTGCTCCGGCTTTCGGCCAAAATAAAAGCCTTAATCTGTGTACCCTGATAATCTTTCAGTTGATAGGAGCTATCCAGGCAAACGATAAAGTGTTTGGCCCGGTTATAAGCTACGCCGATTTTTTTCAACTGATCAATCCTGAGTTTTCCGAACTTTCTGGCCTGCACAATTTTCTGGGCCGACATTACGCCGATACCCGGTATCCGGAGAATCATTTTATAATCGGCCGTATTAATATCGACAGGGAAATGCTGCATATTTCTAATTGCCCAGCTTAATTTTGGATCGATATCAATATCAAGATTTGGGTTGGCGTCGTTTAAAATTTCCTGCACTTTAAAGCCATAAAACCGCATTAACCAATCGGTTTGATACAACCTGTTTTCTCTTAGCAATGGAGGTTGCGTACCAAGTATAGGCATCCTGGTGTCGTTGCTAATGGGTACATAACCCGAATAATAAACTCTTTTTAGAGAAAAATTCTTGTAAAAGGTATTCGCGGTGTACATTATATCTTTGTCGCTTTCCGGGGTGGCGCCAATAACCATCTGTGTGCTTTGTCCTGCAGGTACAAATGTTGGCACGTGTTTGATCAGTTTTTTATCGGCAGTAAATTGGCTAATCTGCTGCTGCACAAAAGCCAAAGGTTTAATTACTTCCTCGTGGTTTTTCTCGGGAGCCAAAAGCTTCAAGCCGGCTTCTGTTGGCATTTCTAAATTAATACTCATTCGATCAGCATATAAGCCAGCTTCCTTAATCAGTTCATCGCTCGCACCCGGAATGGTTTTTAAATGGATATAGCCGTTGTAGTTCTGTTCCAAACGCAGTTTTTTAACGACTAACAACAGCCGTTCCATGGTAAAATCGGCATTTTTAAAAATTCCTGAGCTCAAGAACAAGCCTTCAATATAGTTGCGGCGATAAAAATTCATGGTCAGTTCTACCACTTCATCTACGGTAAAGGCCGCACGTTTTACATCGTTGCTTTTGCGTGAAACGCAGAACAAACAATCGTAGATACAATGGTTAGTCAGGAGGATTTTTAAAAGCGAAACACATCGGCCATCTTCGGTGTAGGTATGGCAAATGCCCGATGCGTGGCTATCGCCAAGGCCTTTATTGGTGTTTTTTCTCGTGCCGCCGCTTGATGAACAAGAAACATCATATTTAGCGGCGTCAGCAAGAATATTTAATTTTTCACGGATTCGGTCGAACATAGGGATATATTTACTAACAAAGATAGTTTAATAACTAAAAATATTAGTAAATAGATTTGCCTAACCTATTCTATTTTGGAATAATAATGTTAACTAAAAACTGTTCGAAGGATTGAGCTTTCTGCTTATTGGCAGTTGGTGCGCAATATTATAACTTTCCTGATAGTATTGCAGCTCAGAAAAGAAGCCGTCGGCCTCTATTTCGTGATTTTTAAGAGGACTAAAGTTTGCCACGAAATCAGGATTTTTAAATGCAATTTGATAAAAGTAACCTCCATTGTGGTTATCGAACATTTCGGTTACACTGCTTACGTTTTCCCATCCAGAAAAAAACTCGGTTCTCCGGTATAAGAAAGAAGTGCTTTTTAATTTAAAGCTTATGCCTTTTTCACTGATTAAAATTTTACTATGTACAAAAATCTGCGTTTTGGTAATCCATAATAAAAGAAGTGCCATTAAAATAATGGATAGCGAAACAAATATCAAGGTGGACGTTTCGGAAAGCGATGCAGGTAAACTAAAAAGACAATACAACATCAAGGAAATGAAGAACACAGGAATGCCAACCATCGCGATTAACAAAACACTATTTTTATGGTATTTTAGTTTATAAGGATGCATGAGGATTAATTTTTGTAAAGTTAAGCCCTAATGCATGGTTTCGGAATACTTACTATTAGGTATTTTATAATAGTCTTTTTGTGGGTTATTTGCCTTCCCATTCTTTATAAAAATGATCCAGGTATAACAGCATAAAATTGTGTCTTTCTATGGCTATTGCTTTCCCTGCTTCAGTATTCATCATGTCCTTCAACAACAGTAGTTTTTCGTAAAAATGGTTAATGGTAGGCGCGGTAGTATTTTTATAACTTTCTTTAGTGAGGTGTTCTTCGGGTAAAATAGCTGGATCGTAAAGTACCCTGTTTTTGAATCCACCATAGGTAAATGCTCTTGCAATTCCAATGGCCCCGATAGCGTCTAAACGATCTGCATCCTGTACAATTTGCATTTCTTTTGAGGTAAAACCTGCACCGTCAAAACTATTTTTGAACGACATGTTCTGGATAATGAGTTTAACGTGGGCAATAACCTCAGCATCAACACCTATCGATGCTAAAAATGAAGCAGCCATATTCGGTCCCAGTTCTTCATCGCCATTATTAAATTTAGGATCAGCAATATCATGCAACAATGCGGCAAAGGCTACTACCAGTTCATCACCATTTTCTTGTTGATTAATGGTTTGAGCGGTTTTAAAAACACGTTCAATATGAAACCAATCGTGCCCTGCTTCGGCATTAGCTAATGTTTTTTTAACAAAATCGATAGTTTTTTGAATGGCAGCCTGCATAGTCCTAAATTTATTCCAAAGGTATTGGAATTATTTGCAGGGTAAAAGAAATGATATCAACAGCGCTTGAGCATTAACTCGCCGTTGTTGCCTTTCTCTCGTCATCAGCAATAATTTTAATTAAATCATTGTGGTTAAGGGTTAATAAATGAGATACTTCAACCTCTAAAATTGCTGCAATTTGAAATAAACGGTCGATAGTTAATTTACTATAACCAAGCTCGATTTTACTGTATGCATTTTGAGATATTTTTAATTTAGCTGCCAGATAATCCTGAGTATAGTCTCTGTATTCTCTAATTTTTCTGATATTCCCGGCTACACTTTTTGTCTTTAAAGCCAATACATCTTCCATAAAAAAGGGATAAATTTTTTAATGTTATTTCATTACTTACGAAACTTTCACTCCAACAGATTTTAAATTATAATTTTAACATCGTTTAGAATTACACGAAACACAGTATAAATGTTATAACAAAAAAACAACTTAAATGTTTAGGTGTTTTGTTTTTGATTGGTAGTCAGTGTTTTGTGGGTTTTTTCGTGATTTAAATAGAAGAGAAGGATAGGAGCATTACGATATATTTAGAAACACATAGCGTGTAATTTAAATCAAAAAGAGGGAGGTAAAAAATGATGAAAATTAACTATTAAGGGTTAATATAGCCCCCAATCATCTTCAAATTCGTCTTTTTCGAAATACTTAACCCACTCGATAAAGAGAATACGGAATTTTTCAATTTCGTCTAAAACAATATCTTTATATTCTGGGGTGCAGATTTCGAACATATCTGCTGCTCTTACCTGGGTTTCTAATTCACGGCAGTTGGTTCGGATAATAGATGCATTTTCCATTCTTAAAATATACATATCTGCACCTTCTGCCCCAACAATTTTAGGGCATAACATCAAGGCATTCTGCATAATTAAGTTAGCGGTCATTTCTGCCAGTTCTCCTTCCAGTGTTTCGCAGAACAGGGCGGCATATTTGTAAACTGCCCTTGCCTGGTTATAAAGGCTTTTAGCCCTGGTCACTTTCAGCCTAACCTTTTCCGCATCAACACTTGATAGATTTTCTTCATCCTCATCATCTCGGCCAAATCGGCTGAAATGTTCCCATTCGGGCATGTGGTCCATATCATCAAATTCCATATTTTTCAAAATTTTTTACGTTATGGTACGTAAGAGAGCGTAATATATTAATTTTCAACGAAAAAGACTAGGCTTCAATTAATGGTGCTCGGCGAGAGCCATCATATAATTCATACTCTAGTAAACGACAGTCTAACTTACCATTATAAAATTCAATTTTTTTAGCAGCTTTTAATCCAATTTTTTTAGCAAGATCAGGATTTCCGGTGAAAATATATCCAGAATAGCCTTTGCATTTTGTTTTCATAAAATCACCCATGCGTTTATAGGTCAATTCTAGCTTGCTGTGCACGCCTAAACGTTCGCCATACTCAGGGTTAAAAACAACAACACCTTTGCCATCTTCAGGAACGGGTGTTAATTCAAAATCGCAAACTTCGAACTCAATTAAAGTATCAACACCTGCAGTTTTAGCATTTCTACGGGTTACTTCAACTGCATCTTCCGAAAGATCGGAAGCTACAATTTTAAAATCAATATTTTTAATTACCTGATCTTTTAAAATTCGGCGCTCAGCGAAAAAATCCTCTTCATTATAACCTAAGATATGCATAAAACCATAATTCATGCGGTATAATCCAGGGGCACGGTTAGTGGCAATCAGGGCCGCTTCAATAGCTAGTGTTCCTGAACCGCACATAGGATTAATAAACGGCGATTTCTTATCCCACTTGGTTGCTAAAATAACTCCTGCGGCCAAAGCTTCTAACATGGGTGCCTTTCCGGGGATCTTGCGGTAACCGTGTTTGGCAAGGGTTTCGCCAGAAGTGTCCATAAAAACATCAGCATCGGCATCTTTCCAGTATAAATGCACTACCGTTTTATTTGCATCCGATCCAGAGTTAGGGCGGATGCCTTTTTTCTCTTTCATACGGTCTACAATGGCATCCTTTACTTTTAAATTTGCAAAAAGCGGGGTGGTAATATTGGGGTTATCAACATTTGAGGTTACGGAGAAATAACCTGAAAAATCGATCAGTTCTTCCCACTCAATAGCTGCAATTTCGTTGTATAAATCATCAGGCGTAATGGCCTTGAAACTTTTTATGGCATATAGAATCTGACTGGCACAGCGTAAGTTCAAATTTAGCTTAATACACTCTGTAAGGGTAATATTGAGCTCAACACCTGTAGCAAAAGACCGCTCGATGGTATAACCTAAAGCCGTAACTTCTTCTTGTAAATAAGGCGAAAGGCGCTTGTTGCAGGTAATAATTACCTTGCTTTTATTGTGGAAAACTTGCATCATAATATATGCGAAGTTATCAATAAAATTATAGAGATTTGATGTTTATAGTACATTAAGTAGTATTAGATATGGAAATTAAAGGAAAAGTACACGAAGTAGGTGCCACACAACAAGTAAGTGAAACGTTTAAAAAACGTGATTTAATAGTAGAATACGCAGAAAATCCAACATACCCAGAATATATCCGTTTTGAGGCTTTACAAGATAAAACTGCATTATTAGATACATTTAAAGCAGGCGATGAGGTTGAGGTTTTCTTTAATTTACGTGGTCGCCCTTGGACAGATAAAGCAGGTAAAACATCATATTTTAACAGTTTGGTTATTTGGCGTATAAATGCAGTTGCAGCAGGTGCTCCGGCCGCTACGCCAGCTTATGCAGCTCCGGTTGATGTAAGCAATGCACCAGGTGAAGATGATGATTTGCCTTTCTAAATAAAGAATCTTTTTTAAGCAAACAATTTTGAACCATGCCGAGGCTTTAGCCCCGGCATTTTTTTTGCCCATACAAGACTTCTGAAGTTTACCCGGCCAGGGCATAGGGAACTTCGCAAGTCTTTCCAATTATTCGCGCTGTTAAAATATGTTAAAAACAAACACTTCGCTTAGCTAATCAGTATTTTTGATATCTGTTTAGATTTAAGAAGATTATGCCCTGGTTTTTTTAGCTTTAAAACCAATCTAGTTCATGAAGAAAAAGAGTTTTTGGTTAATTACCGTTTTAATGACGGTGGCTTTGCTTGGTGTTTTTGTAATGCAGCTGTATTACATCAGGGAATCGTATAAACTAAAATCTCAACTTTTTGATGAGCAGGTAAACCAAACGCTAACATCGGTAGTAAATAAAATACAACGTAGAAATGTTGCCGATCACTTAAACCGGAAAGATGCTGAAAATAAGTTAAAGCAGTTACAAGACTCCAGGCAACGGGCCTTAGATATTAAGGATTTACGCCAACAGTATGCACAAGAGGCAGAGCTGCGGCAAGCCGAGCGGGAAAACCAGATTGAAAGTTACCTGAACCAACAAGATAGTATTATCCGTGTATCTTATCGGGCACCTAATGTGATTTCTGAACGGGAATATAATTCGTTGAGTTCGAAAAATGGCGATAAGCTGGATTTGCAGATGGATGCGATTATTGATATTAAGAGCCTTATTTTAAAAGGCTATAGCATGCGTACAAAACTTTTTAGCGCGCCGCCAAAAGCATTCGAATTTAAAAGTCTGCAGAGTTTGCCCGATACATTAAGGTACCTGGTTTTTGATCCCCGGGATGGTAGCCCTGGTTTCGCAAATGTTCCTAAAATTCCTAATGACTTGCAGAAAAAATTTAAGCGTGAGGATGAGATTGAGAAGAAAAAATTAGAGCTTAAAATTGCAGCATTGGGTAAGGATACTTTTTCGTACACCCGATCGAGCGTGGTTGAGGATGTATCTAAAGAATTACAGGAAACCAATGTGCCAATTTATAAGCGCATTAATTTCAGTTCTTTGGACCGCTTATTAAAGCAGGAACTCCTTGCTAATAATATTTCATTAGTGCCTTCTTACCGCATTTCGTTAGCCAGAAAAGATTCGACCATTTTTATGATGGCTTCTAACGTTAAAGGAGAGTTTTTGCCCGAAAACACCTATAAAACACCTTTGTTTGGAAACGATATCTTTCGCGATCCCGGGATGCTTTTAGTCAGTTTTCCGAATAAAAATTCGGCTATTATAGCTAATCTAAGTGTTACGCTTGCCTCATCAATCGGTTTGTTACTGGTACTTGTTTTTATTTTCTCTTATACCTTGTATGCTATTTTGAAGCAGAAAAAACTGTCGGAAATGAAAACAGATTTCATTAACAACATGACGCACGAATTTAAAACCCCTGTGGCTACCATAATGATTGCCAGTGAGGCTTTGAAAGATCCGGAAGTGACAGAAGATAAAGCCAGGTTAAAACGCTTGGCGGGGATTATTTATGATGAAAATGTTCGCCTGGGTAGTCATATCGAGCGTGTTTTAAGTATAGCCCGTTTAGAAAAAGGCGAGCTTAAAATGGAGAACAATGAAGTAGATGTTAACGATTTGATTGTGATTGTGCTGGATAGCATGGAATTACAGTTACAGAAAAGGAACGCTATTGTCAATGTACATACCGATGCAGAAAATGCCGTTGTATATGGCGATGAACTCCATCTGTCTAATGTAATTTATAACCTTATTGATAATGCCAATAAATACAGTAGCGATACGCCAGAGATTACCATTACTACCCGCAATGCCGGCAAGAATTTAATTATCGAAATAGCAGATAAAGGCATTGGGATGACCAAGGAGCAGTCTAAACGGATTTTCGATCAGTTTTATAGGGTGCCAACAGGTAATTTGCACGATGTTAAAGGTTTTGGCCTGGGTTTAAATTATGTTCAGGATATTATTAAGAAATTGAATGGAACGGTTAAGGTAAGTAGCGAAAAAGATAAGGGAACAACGTTCGAAATATCTTTACCTTTATAAACAGTTAAACATCGGTACAAAAGCTTGCCTTATCGATACAATAAAATAAAACAGGTTTAATTTGACTAATATAGTGGAGTATTAATTTAATCTGCAACATCAATTAAACCGTTATGCATATTCAGGATCAAACTTTCAATGTGGGTAATGCCACTTATGTGAATAAAAACAAGAAAATGAAAAAAATACTTCTGGTAGAAGACGACCCAAATTTAGGTTTATTGTTGCAAGACTATTTGCAGTTAAAAGGCAAGTTTGATGTAGTGTTATGCACCGATGGTGAAGATGGACTGAGAGCATTTAATAAGCAGAACTTTGATTTATGTATTTTAGATGTGATGATGCCCAAAAAAGATGGTTTTACCCTGGGTAAAGATATTAGAAAGGTAAACACACAGGTGCCTATTATTTTTGCAACGGCTAAAACCATGTTAGAAGATAAATCTGCTGCTTATGATTTAGGCGGCGACGATTATATTACCAAACCTTTTCGTATAGAAGAGTTACTACTGCGTATTAATGCGATGTTTAAACGCATAGCCAATAAAACAGACCACAATGATGAGGCTGCCGAAACACAGTTTTCCATCGGTCAATATCATTTCGATTATACTACGCAGATTATTACCGATAACGATAATCAGCAAAAACTATCTACCAAAGAAGCCGAGCTGTTGCGTTTATTGTGTTTGAAAAAGAATACCGTTTTAACCCGCGAAGAAGCCCTGTTAAGTATCTGGCATGATGATAATTACTTTAATGGAAGAAGTATGGATGTGTTTTTAAGTAAGTTGCGAAAATACCTAAGGGCCGATCCGACAGTAGAAATTATTAATGTGCACGGAAAAGGCTATAAGCTGTTGGTAAGCTAATAGATCGATTCATCATCCTGAAACAAGTTCTGGATGACGAATGGTAGTAAAAATATAGTTAAATATACAGGTTCTCCTGAATGGCGAGAATGATATTCCGCTCTTGGGCAAGTTTAAATAGGGTATCTACCGCTTTACGGCCTTCTTCGCCAAGGTTTATGCTATATTTATTTACATATAATTCGATGTGTTTGTACATCACACTTTCTTCCATAGCCTGGGCATGTTGGCGGATAAAATCGATTCCCGATTTTGGATGTGCAAAGGCAAACTCTACCGACTGGCGAACTAAGCGGTTCACCTTTAACTGCAGGTTGTGTTCTAAATTACGGTTAATTACGATTCCGCCTAATGGAATGGCGCAACCCGTTAGTTTTTCCCAATAATCGCCTAAATCAACTATTTTCGTTAGCCCCTTATCCTGATAGGTAAACCTGTTTTCGTGAATAATCAGGCCTAAATCGATCTGCTCGTTAAGTAAAGCCGATTCGATTTCCGAAAAAACAAGTTCTTGTTTATTTTGTAAGTGTGGATAAGCAATTCCCAATAAAAAATTTGCAGTAGTATACTTTCCCGGTATTCCAATTTTGAGTTTAGCGTTGGGGGTGTGGAGTTGGGGGTCGGCTGAACCTTCAAAATGATTTTTGCTAATTAATAACGGGCCAACACCAAAGCCCAGGGCACTACCGGCATCTAATAAAGCATATTGGTTGGCCACATAAGCAAAAGCATGAAAGCTTAATTTGGTAATGTCTAATTCGCCCCTAAGTGCCTTTTGGTTTAAGGTTTCTACATCATCATAAGAAACTTCAAATTCTAATCCTTCCGTATCAATTTTATGGTGAATTAGTGCATCGAAAATAAATGTATCGTTAGGGCAGGGAGAAAATCCAAGTGTAAGTTTCATCTATTTATTTTTTGTTTTCAGTTGTTAGATGGAGCCTTTGACAATTAAAATAGTTATTTTAATTGTGTCGGGTTCATAAATCAAAATTAAGTACTGCGATAAACTAATCGGTCATAATCAGTTCATTTCTCCAATAAAAGCAATGGCCCAATCGTTTAAGTTTTTAATGGCCAAACCAATTTTCCAATTGTCTTTATTTCTTGGCTCTACATAATTAGATATACTTCTGATCTGTAAACTAGCTATATTTAACTGTTTACAGGCATAAAAAACAGCGGCACCTTCCATACTTTCGGTAGTGGGATTTAACCTCCTGATTAAATTTTTGATGCTTTTTTCGCTTCCCGTTACACAGTTCACGGTTATGCCTTTTGCAATGGGTAGGTTAATTTTTTTTTGTGTTTTTGAGGTGTAATGGTTCTCCCCAAAGCCTAAATCGTTTATGGTTAAAAATTCATCTCCATTTTCGGCGCCCAGTTCTGCAAAAGTATCTTCCGTAATATTTAACACTGTACCTAAAGCTATATCCCTGTCGAAGCTTCCGGCGATGCCGAAATTTACCACAAGGTTATATTTAGATGAAAGATGTTTGCCCAGGGCAAAGGCTGTTGCTACCATTCCAACTCCGGTAATTAGCAGATCGAAATTTTTACTTTCAACAAAATCTCCGTCTGGTAAATTAAAATGCTGGTAAAAGAAGGTAAGTTCGGCTTTGGTAGCAGCAACAATTAAAGTTTTCATAAAGTAAAGTTAGCAGATTGTTTTCATTAAAATTTTAGGTTTTATGTAAGCTTTGGTCTTTAGTCTTTAAGCTTGAACCTTTATCTGTATATTTGCATTTTATTTTATAGTAATGATTTACATAACGAGAAAAGCATCCTTTAATGCGGCGCACAAATTGGCCCGTACCGATTGGGATGATGATAAAAACAATGAAGTTTATGGTAAATGTGCCAACCCCAACTGGCATGGCCATAACTATTGGTTATATGTTACCGTTAAAGGCGAAGTGAATCCGGAAACAGGTTTTCTGGTTGATCTGAAATGGCTGAAAGACGTAATGAACGATTATGTGGTAGATAAAGTTGATCATAAAAATTTAAACCTTGATGTAGATTTTATGAAAGGCAAGTTGGCTTCAACTGAAAATCTGGCCATCGAAATCTGGAAACAACTTTGGGCTCCGATTGCAGAGAGCGGTGCAGTTTTACATTGCGTAAAAATATACGAAACCGAAAATAATTTTGTTGAATACTTTGGTTAAAAACCTAAATTAATGAGCGATAAAGACGTATTGAAAGGCGAATCGAGAGACGGTTATGTAAAAATAGACCGTTACAACGAAGATAAAATAGAAGCTGTAGCCACACATTATAAAGATATTCTTGGCCAGTTGGGCGAAAACCCCGAGCGCGAAGGCTTACTAAAAACACCTGAGCGCGTGGCTAAAGCGCTACAATATTTAACACATGGTTACGATTTAAAACCTGATGAAATTCTGAAGGGGGCCATGTTTGAAGAAGATTATAGCCAAATGGTTGTGGTTAAGGATATTGAAGTATATTCGATGTGCGAACACCATATGTTGCCTTTCTTCGGTAAAGCACATATCGCTTATATTCCTAATGGGCACATTGTTGGTTTAAGTAAAATTCCACGTGTAGTTGATGCCTTTGCCCGCCGTTTACAGGTACAGGAACGTTTAACGAACGAAATTAGGGATTGTATCCAAAATACCCTTAGCCCAATGGGTGTTGCCGTGGTAATGGAGTGCCGGCACTTATGTATGTCTATGCGTGGTGTGCAAAAACAAAACTCGGTAACCACAACATCAGCCTTTACAGGAACTTTTTTAAGTAACGATAAAACGAGGGCTGAGTTTTTAAGATTAATTACCGCCAGTTTAGATTAATAGTATCAAATAAACAGTAATAGGTATCAAGTAAGGCATAGATTGAAAACGCTAGCCACTAAACGTGATACGCCAAACTAATTATAATGAAAGCATATATTTTTCCCGGACAGGGAGCACAATTTGTAGGTATGGGTAAAGATCTTTATGAGCATCCCAAAGCTGCAGCATTATTTGAACAGGCCAATGAAATTATCGGTTTCCGCATTAGCGATATTATGTTTAGTGGAACAGATGAGGAGCTTAAGCAAACCAATGTAACCCAACCAGCAATCTTTTTGCATTCAGTTATTTTAGCCAAAGTGTTAGGCGATGATTTTAAACCAGACATGGTTGCAGGACATTCCTTAGGCGAATTTTCGGCTTTAGTGGCGGCAAATGCATTAAGCTTCGAAGATGGATTAAAACTGGTTATTGCCCGTGCAAATGCCATGCAAAAAGCATGTGAGGCACAGCCATCAACCATGGCAGCTATTTTAGGTTTAGCTGATGATGTGGTTGAAAAAATCTGCGCTGAAATTGATGCCGTAGTCGTTCCGGCAAATTACAACTGCCCAGGGCAATTGGTAATTTCGGGCAGTATAGAAGGTATTGATCTGGCTTGTGCTAAATTAACCGAAGCGGGAGCTAAAAGAGCTTTAAAATTAAACGTAGGTGGTGCATTCCATTCGCCTTTAATGGAACCAGCGAAAATCGAATTACAGGCTGCTATTGAAGCTACCAATATTGCATCACCAATTTGTCCTGTTTATCAAAATGTTGATGCTAAGCCATATACAGATCCGGCAGAAATAAAATCCAATTTAATTAAACAATTAACAGGTGCTGTACGTTGGACACAGACAGTGGGTAACATGCTTGCCGATGGTGCAACAGAATTTGTAGAAGTTGGTCCGGGTAATGTGTTGCAGGGATTGGTTAAAAAAGTAAGTCGCGAAGTACAAACCAGTAGTGCTGCGATAGCTTAATTTTATTCAAATAGAATATTAGTGCCAACGCCATAAACTCAATTGTTTATGGCGTTGTTTTTTATCAATATTTAATATCTTTATCCGTAGATGAAAATGAGCTTTGGTGTAAAAATAAGATTTCTATTGCTTGTTTTGGGCTGCTGTCTCATTGCAACTTCTATTTCGTTAAGCAGGTTTACAACTAAAAGTGAGCTTCTGGAACATGATGCTCAAGAAATTCAGCACAACCTTTCAATTAAAGAAAGATCTGTTCAAAGTTTTCTGGCCGATAAACAGCAGGTTGCCAAGGCAAAACAGTTTCACCTCAATCCGCAAAATGCGATAAATTTTATCAATGCCTATCGTAAAAACGGCGGCATAAACCTATTAACCTATGAAAGCAACCAGCTTAAGTTTTGGAGTACCTATAAGGTTGCCGAAATAGATCCAACTACAATAAAAGAAGGTAGCTCGGTATTGTTTTTTTATAACGGCTGGTACGAAGTGATTAAAAGTACCCAGGGTAATTTCAGTTTTATTTTCTTAATCACCATTCAATCTCAATACCCTTTTAAAGAGACTAAGTATTTTAAAAATGATATCGATCCAATTTTATCAACCACCAAAACATTAACGTTTGCATCTTTTACCGATAAGGACGTGTATGTAATAAAAAGTTTGGATAATAAGTTTTTATTCGGCCTTAAAGTAAAACCCGGGTACGCAGAAACCCATTATTCAGGCACACAATTGTGGCTGTTTGTTGCTGGCATGTTATGCATCTGCATGTTTTTTAACTCATTAAGTTCGTTTATTGCCAGGCGTGGACATATTGCCTGGGGTACTTTTTTGCTGTTGTTTTTCTTTTTAGCCTTTCGGTTAACAGATTTATATTACGGTTGGTTCAACCACAGGTTTACCTTAGATCTATTTGATCCGAGGATATATGCAGATAATTTCCTGATGCCTTCGTTAGGCGATTTTCTGTTAAATGTAATCGCACTAACCTGGTTACTCTTGTTTATGTATAACCATAAGGAACAATATAAATTTCCGGGATGGATTAAGCGGAATAAAATAATCGGGATGGTTATTCAGGCAGGCTTAATGGTGTTAATTGGCCGGATTGTTTGGGATACCGATGATATTTTCTTCGGATTGATTTTTAACTCAAAAATTAATTTTGATATCGTTAATATCCTTAAGCTTAGCGGAACCAGTTGGGTGGGTATTGTAATTTTATGTTTGGCCTGGTTTCAGATTTACCTGATAACCGCTGTTTCGGCAACAGTAAGCAGTCAATTAAATGTAAGCAATAAAGAGCGGGTCATTATTTTTTTAATCGGCTTTGCTGGTGTTTTTATCTACAAGTTAGTGGTAGATTTTAATGCATTTTTTATCGTTTTTGCGCTTGTATTATTTATCGTGGCAAGGGCTGTTTATTTAAAAGAAAAGAACTTTTCGATCGGTATGTTTGCCATAGTATTTTTCTGCCTGGCTTTTAATACGTCTATTAAGTACACTAAGTATAAAGATATTAAAGAAAGAAGTTTGCGGGAGCCTTTGGCCAGAAAAGTGCAGTCGTCTGAAGATCCGAATGCCATTATTGCTTTAGGTACTTTGGGCAATGAAATTGTTAAAGATAATTTTCTGACAAACTATTTTACTCAAAACCGAAAAGGGAGTTATTCGGTGCTCAAAAATCATATTAAAGATTATTTAGATGGCTATTTAAACCGCTACGATTATCAGATCTATCCTTACAATAAATTGGGCGCTGCAATAGAAAATGCGGATACACCACCGATTGATAAGTACAAAAACCTGGTTGAGGCGGGCTCTGTTAAAATTGATGGATCTAACTTTTTTTATCAGGTTAACAATACATTTGGTTATCAGGATTACTTTGGTATCATCTCGGTTGTAGATAATGGCAGTTTATTAGGTACACTCGTTATCGAACTCCGCTCAAAGCCGTATAATTATAACAATCGGCTACCCGACCTCTTAGGTGATCAAAAGTTGATCAAAGACGAAGATTTTAAGGGTTATTCTATTGCCTTGTATAGCAATAATAAATTGCTTAATCAATCTGGAAATTATACTTACCCTTTGGATGGAAGCATATTTAAGGGTAAAAAGGATGATTTTATTACAACCAGTGACGATTCGCTCCATTACAGCCATTTAATTTATAAGCCTACTGATAGCAAAATGGTTGTAATCAGTAAGGAGAAGGTAGATTATGTAGAACGTTTGGCAGCACTATCGTTTTTCTTCCTGATATTTATCATCTTCTCCTTGTTGCTTTATGGTTTAATATGGTTAATCAAAAACCTTGATGATGATAAGGTGGGCTGGTTCAGTATCAACAGGTCTTTAATGATCAATGCCAATAAGATCTTGTACAAAACCAGAATCCAGGTTTCAATTGTAATGGCGGTGGTGGCAACGCTGGTTATTGTAGGTTGGGGAACCTACTATTACATGAATCTTGAGTACCGTGGGCAGCAGGATGCTATATTAAAAGATAAAATAAGAAAGGTACAGCAGAATTTTGAGAAGCAGGTTTTTAGCAATGGCATAATTGCAAACGACGAGAATGCAACAGCAGATTTTAACAATTTTGCCGATATCAATAATGCCGATTTAAATTTATATGACCTGGATGGCAACCTGATCATGACGACCTATCCTAAGCTTTATAATTATAAAATTATCGGTAAGAAAATGGGGCCAACAGCCTTCTTTTCTTTAAGTGGTTTACACCGATCGGAATTTATCAACCCGGCAGAGAAAATTGGTAATTTAACCTATGCTGCTGCATATGCCCCCATCAGGAATGCTCAAAATAAAACAATTGCCTATATTGGTTTGCCTAATTACTCTACCGAAGAAGAATATACTGATAAACTGGCGCTTTTTGTGAGTAACCTGATTAATCTTTATGCACTGGTATTTGTGGCTATTGGGGTGTTGGCTGTATTTTTGGCTAATCAGATTACCAATCCCTTAACTTTTATCCAGGATAGTATTAGTAAAACGAAAATAGGACAAAAGAACGAGCCTATTGTATGGCGTAGACATGATGAGATCGGTTCTTTAATTAAGGAATATAATCATATGATTGCGGCCCTAGAAGATAGTGCAATTAAACTGGCCAGATCGGAACGGGAGAGTGCCTGGCGCGAAATGGCCAAACAGGTCGCACACGAAATCAAGAATCCACTAACACCTTTAAAACTAGGTGTTCAGTTGTTAGAGAAATCGTGGAAAGAGAAAGATCCTAACTTCGAACTGAAGTTTAATAAGTTTAGCAAATCATTTATAGAACAGATTGATAGCCTTTCGAAAATTGCTTCTGAATTTTCGAATTTTGCCAAAATGCCCGATACCAATCTGGAGCGTCTTTCTTTACTTCCGATTATTGAGCAGGCAAGAGAAGTATTTAAAAGCACAGAAAACGTTACCATTGATGTGCTAAACAAGAGCGAGAAGGATATCGAAATTATGGCAGACCACGATCAGCTTTTAAGAACGTTTAATAACCTGCTTAAAAACGCGATAGAAGCTATAGATGAGGAAACTTTATGCTGCATTACCATTATTGTATATGTCGATGCGAAAAATGCATATATAGAAATAAAGGATAATGGAAAAGGCATACCACCAGTGCTGCAGGATAAAATATTTGTACCGAACTTCACTACAAAAACATCGGGCACTGGTTTAGGTTTAGCCTTTGTTAAGCAGGCTGTAGAAAATGCCGGTGGTTCAGTTAAGTTTACCTCAATAAGCGGGTTAGGAACAACGTTCTATCTGAACTTTCCTTTAGTTTAAATTAAAAATAAGGTAGATTGGTTAATAAGGATGGCGGGTATTATCTCAGCTCCACTTGCGCCTTGCCCATGGTATTACCATCAGCATATAAAATTACGGTATATATGCCCTTTATAAATGGTTTAGGGTTTGCCCAGTCGATAACATAGGTGCTGTCATCGTTATTGTAGTCAATAAAAATAGAATGGCTGAACTGCATATCCTGTCCATCAGCCTCGAAATGGTTTCCTTCGTCTGCTAACAGGTTTCCTGCCGGATCGAATACCCGAAGGTAAATGTTATGATGTCCTTTTTCTGCTAACTGGTTCGGCACAACGTTAAAACGTACACTTAACTTTTCTGCAGTAGATGATTTGCTCACTTCTACTTTTTTGCCGTTGGATTTTGTTCTGAAAGCTATAATTTCCGCCGATTGAAGCTTTAATACGGCGGCCGTTTTAACTTTTGCATTTAAATTAGAGTTTTCGTTCTCCAAGTTCGATGCCTTATTGCTGATGTTTCTAAGGGAGTTCTGTAAACTATCGCGACTATTTTTTAGAAAAATATTGTCTTTCTGCAGCTGAATAATCTGATCATTGTAATTTTTTACAAATGTTTTCAGGTCATTAATTTGTGCATTGGCTTTGTCGAGTTCGCCCTGGGTAATCTGGTTTTTTTCTAAAGCCGTTTTAAGTTCTTCAATTTTTACCCGCGCAAGCTTCTGTTCTTCAACAAGTTTATCGTTTAAATCAAGGTTCAATGCATTAACCTTATCCAGCTCAACCTCAATTTTTTCTACCTCCAGCCGTAGTTTATCTTTCTCTGCACTAACGGTAACAAATCTTTCACTTTGTTGTCGGTCTTTAAAAAACAAGTAAGCATTTGTGCCAATTAAAGCAGCAATAACGATGACCAGGAAGTAAATTTTGTTTCTATCACCCTTATTAATCTTTTGTGATTCCATTTTTAATAACGCTGTATCTTCTGTAAATTAATATACTTTTGTTCTCCATAGGTAAATGGGGGTACACAATTAATTTTAGCAGGGCGCAAATTAAAATTTTTTAAAAACTTATAAGAGTTTTTAAAAAAAATCGTTTAATTGCTAACGTTCATTTGTATTCAAATCAACACAAACACACAACCTGAATAAAAAATAAGACAGAAATAATGCTTAAAAACTTCCTATACGCACTTTTATCTTTAACTGTAATACCTTATATATTAAATGCACAACCTTTATCAAAAATTGCACCAAAAAGGGAGTTTAGAGGTGTTTGGGTAGCTACTGTAACCAATATAGACTGGCCATCCAAACCAGGTTTAAGCATTGATCAACAAAAGCAGGAGCTGATTGGCATTTTAGAAAGACACAAAAGCCAAGGGATGAATGTTATTATTTTGCAGGTTAGGCCCGCAGCAGATGCATTCTATGCAAAATCCAGAGAACCATGGAGCCAGTGGTTAATGGGGAAACAGGGTTTGGCACCAGCACCTGGTTATGATCCTTTGTCCTTCGCCATTAAAGAAGCCCATTTCAGGGGAATGGAGCTTCATGCCTGGTTTAATCCTTATAGAGCCAGTATGAGCAGCACGGCGGTATTGAGCGAAAACCATGCTTTTCGTAAACATCCCGATTGGTTTTTTACCTATGGTGGCAAAAAGCAGTTTGATCCGGGTATCCCAGATGTGAGGGAGTATATTGTTCAGGTAATTTTAGATGTGGTAAAGGGCTATGATATTGATGGTATTCACTTCGACGATTATTTTTACCCTTATAAAGTAGAGGGACAAACGATTAACGATGGTAACACTTTTTACAAATACCCTAATAATTTTTCGGACATAAAAGATTGGAGGCGCAACAACGTCGATCTGCTCATCAAACAGCTTGACGATAGTATCCACCACTATAAGAAATGGGTGAAGTTTGGTATTAGTCCTTTTGGTATCTGGAAAAATAAAAATGAAGATCCCGAAGGCTCTGCTACCAGTGGCCTATCCAACTATGCAGAACTTTTTGCCGATAGCCGTAAATGGGTTAAAGAAGGTTGGGTAGATTACATTAATCCTCAAATTTATTTTACGTTTACCAGGAGAGTAGCACCTTATGGTGTTTTAGTTGATTGGTGGAGCAATAATACCTTTGGTAGGCATGTTTATATTGGGCAGGGTGCTTATCTGGTAAACTCGAGGGCAGAAGCAGCCTGGAAAAACCTAAGCGAAATACCCAAGCAGATTAGATACCTTAGAGATAACAACCGGATTCAGGGTAGCGTGTTTTTTAGTTCTAAATCATTAAGTACGGTTGCAAAGGCGGTTGGCGATTCGCTAAAGAACGATCTTTATAAATACCCTGCTTTGCCACCGCAAATGCCATGGCTGGATGAGGTACCACCAAACGAACCTCAAGCATTAACCGCTGATGCACTAAAAGATGGTGTACATTTAAAATGGCAACTTCCGCTAAAGGCAAAAGATGGAGAAACGGCTTCGGGATTTGTAGTTTACCGATTTAATGAGGGAGAGAAAATTTCGATACTCGATCCTAAGAACATTATTAAAATAAGCTTTGAAGATTATCTTTCATATATTGATACCAGTGTAGAAAGCGGTAAACGGTACAGCTACCTCGTTACAGCATTAGATCGATTAAAAAATGAAAGTGAGCCTAGTGGGCCAGTTGGTATTGAAGTCCCTTTAGCAAAGGAATAATAGATTTTTAACTCTTTTTATTGGTCGATTCTCTTTCTACAACAGCTGGGTCAAGCACAATATGCTCCATATTGGCATATGGGTTTTCCTGATTAATCATTTTCAGAAACATTTTAGCACATTCTTGGCCCATTTGTGATGCATGTTGATCAATTGTTGATAGGTTAGGTGTAATGTAAGCCGAGAATGCTTCATTGGCAAAGCCAATTACACCAACTTCAGGAGGTGTTTCATCAATCTCTTTTAACTTTTTAATTACACCCAGCGCGGTAAAATCATCTCCGGCAATAATAGCATCGGGTTTATTTTTGCTACGCATTAATTTACCTGCACCAAACCGGCCGTCTTTAATGGATAAACCTCCAAAAATAATATGCTCTTCTATTAGTGGAAGGTTATGGTCTGCTAAAGCTGCTTTGTATCCTTCTAAGCGATCATTAAATATTTTAATCTGGTGAACAGTGGTTACGAATGCAATTTTTTGATAGCCCTGATCTATTAAATGTTTCGTAGCAATATAACCTGCCTTAAAATCATCAAGTGTAATGGTAGGAACTTTTAAATCTGTATTTACGCGGTCGAATAATATCAGGGGCTTATTTTGCTTAATAATTTCGTCAAAGTGCGAAACATCTTCTGTTTCTAACGACATTGAAGCCATAATGCCATCTACCTGTGCTTCTAGTAAGGTTCTTACGCCATTTATTTCATTTTCAACAGATTCGTTGGATTGGTAGATAATAACACGGTAGCCGCTATCCTTCAGGCCATCTTCTATACAATGGATAATAGATGCAAAGAAATGTGCCTGTACACTTGGTACAATTACACCAATGATATGGGTTTTACCAGATTTTAATGCAGATGCGAGTTTATTTGGGCTATAATTTAATTTTTTAGCCATTTCTACAACGGCCTTTCTGGTGGCATCGCTTATTGCGGGGAAGCCACTAAGTGCCCTCGAAACAGTTGATACTGTAATGTTTAGCGCCTTCGCTATATCGTATATGGTGGTTTTCTTTTTCAATTAGGGATGGAATCGTTCAATTATAGCATAAATTTATTAAACCTTAATAATAATGTTCTTTTTATACATAAAATATAATAACACATAAAAACCGAGCACATAGGTTATTGCCCAAACCAGTGAGGCATTTATAGGGCTAAAAAACGGAGTATAACAAGTTTCGTAAAACCGAACCAATAATCCAGTTTTAGTACCATCAGGTTTAGTAATCTGGATCAGGTTTAATACTCGGGGCATTAAGCCCGCTAAAAAAAAGACTGTAATGGCGTTTACACCATAAACAACAAAAGGAGTGGTAAATTTTTTGTAACGCTGAACATCGATAATCCAGTAACAAAGTGCTAATCCGATTGAAGCTAGGCCGCCAGCATACAATACATAAGAGCTTGTCCATAGTGCTTTGTTAATGGGAAATTGTAAATCCCAAAGTAAACCTAAAATAACTGCCGTAATCCCAGTCGTAAATAGCCAGGCTACCTTGGTTGGATTGTCTACATCTTTCCTGCGCATCCAAACGCCAACCAGAATACCAAATAAACAGGTACCTATTGCAGGTAATGTACTCAAAATGCCCTCTGGGTCCCAGGTTTTTGAGGAAGCCCAGGTATGTGCCTCTGTTAAAATTCCACGATCAATCCAGGCCGCTAAATTGGTTTCTTTTTCCAGGTTGGGATAACCAACGCCCGGAACAGGGATAAAGGTCATTAATGCCCAATAAACGGCAAGTATTACAATTAATGTTTTAAATATAGTTTTGTTGGAAACCTTGATAAAGATGATGCTGCTAATAATGAAAACAATACCTATCCTTTGCAAAACGCCCAACAATCTTACGGTTTGAAAGGCCTCCCATATGGACCTGTTATCCATTATCGCGCTGATAATTTTCCCGAAAATGGCCAAGAAGAAACCAAGTAAATAAAGTATAATGCCACGCTTAACGGCTTTTATAATTGTTTTTTGATGTGTAGACGGATCTGCTTTACTAGTGCTCATGGCAAAGGCAATAGATACACCAACAATCCATAAAAAGAAGGGGAAAATTAAGTCTGTCGGTGTACATCCATTCCATTCTGCATGCTCTAAAGGGGCATATATGTGCCCCCAGCTGCCTGGATTATTCACTAAAATCATCGCAGCTACAGTTAATCCTCTAAAAAAATCAAGAGAAAGTAATCGTTGTTTAGGCTCGGTCATGGTTAGCTTGTTTGGGTTCAGCAAACTAATTTAGAATATTGTTTTTAGAATGAGAAATAAATAAGGCGTTGGGGGGAGCAGGTGTTGTGAGAAGCTTCCCAAGTCTTGCCACGCCCCAGGCTTTTGAGGCTTCGGAGGTTAGTTAAGAGGACAAAAAAAATCCTGCTTTGAGTGAACAAAGCAGGATTGGTTTATTTTAAAAACTAATCTTCAAATTTCCAGCGAACAAAGGCCTCCATCGCTTCGTATTCTGCAAGCCCGAGCTCATCATAAGCTCTTGCAGTATCACGGTTACGGTCTTCAGCACGTTGCCAGAACTCTCTTGAATCGTCGCCAGGGAAAACAGCTTTGTCTTTTTGACTTTGGTGTTTAAAGATCGCATTTCTCTTGCGCTCCAGTTCTTGTGGTGAAATTGGAACTGCCATTTCTATTTCATAAGTTTCAAACTCATGCCATGCACCACGGTACATCCATAACCAGCAGTCTTGTGCCCAAGCTTCAGTTTTACGTAAGCGTTTTAGTGCTTCTAAAATAATTTTGAAACAAACGATATGTGTTCCGTGAGGATCTTCAAAATCGCCGGCAGCATAAACCTGTTGAGGTTTAACTTCTTGCAGTAGCGCCATTGTGAGCTCGATATCAGCATCGGTTACCGGGTTTTTCTGAACCTTACCGCTTTCGTAGAAAGGAAGTGCCTGGAAATGGATATGGTCATCTTCTAGGCCACAATATCTTGCGCCCGCAATAGCTTCGCCTTTTCTGATGAGTCCTTTAACCGTTTGGATTTCTGGTGTATCGATCTGGTTTGGTTTTTTCTGCTCTATAAAGGCTCTCATCTTATTATAAAGATCCTTTAAGTGCGTATTGTCCATGCCCATTTTCTCTGTGAAGTCTACATTAAACTCTACAAAACGAAGTGCGTCGTCATCCCATACCGCAGTATTACCTGAGGTTTGGTAAGCCACATGTACATCATGTCCCTGATCAACCAGGCGTAGAAAAGTACCACCCATCGAGATCACGTCATCATCTGGGTGAGGAGAGAAAATAATAATTCTCTTCTTAGCCGGTTCAGCTCTTTCCGGACGTTGAGAATCATCAGCGTTCGGTTTGCCACCTGGCCAGCCCGTTATGGTGTGTTGTAATTTATTAAAGATATGGATGTTGATGTTGTAAACTGGTCCTTTTTCAGTGGCCAGTTGTGCCATACCGTTATTGTTGTAATCGTCTTCGGTTAATTTTAAGATCGGTTTTTTTAATGTGTTGGCCAACCAGATCACTGCCTTGCGGATCAAAGCATCCGTCCAAACGCAATCTTTAACTAACCACGGCGTATCAAAACGGGTCAGCTCTGAAGCAGCAGGTACGTCAAGGATAAACTCTACGTGGTCGGATAGTTGAAGGTATGTTGCCGGAACCTCGCCTGAAATTTCGCCTTCAACAGCTTTTTTGATGATTGAAGCTTTTTTACGGCTCCAAGCCATCAATATAATTTCTCTTGCTTTGAAAATTGTACCGATACCCATAGTAATGGCCTTTGTTGGTACAAAAGTTTTTCCGCCGAAATCGCGTGCAGCATCACGGCGTGTCAAATCATCTAAGGTAACTAAACGGGTACCAGAATTTGGTGCTGAACCCGGCTCGTTAAACCCGATGTGACCTGTACGGCCGATACCTAAAATCTGGATGTCAAGACCACCAAGATCGCCGATTTTCTTTTCGTAATCCAGGCAGAAAGCCGGAATGTCTTCTAGTGCAAGCGTACCATCAGGGATGTGAACATTTTTTTTATCAATGTCGATATGATTGAAAAGGTTTTCGTTCATAAACGTAACATAACTCTGTGTCGCAGTTGGCGCCATTGGATAATATTCATCCAGGTTAAAAGTAATTACGTTCTTAAAACTCAAGCCCTCTTCTTTGTGCAGTCTAACCAATTCGGCATAAACTGCAATTGGAGTAACACCTGTTGCTAAGCCCAGTACTGCAGGTGCGTTGTTTGCTTGTTTTGATTTAATGAGCTCGGCAATGCGGTGTGCTACATTAATTGAAGCAATTTTTGGATTTTCGAACACGCTTACTGGTAATTTCTCGAAACGTGTCTCCTCCAGTAGATTTAATCTAGCCATTTTTTTTATATGGATTTTAATGTACGGAGCAGTAAATATAGAGAGTTATGCCCAATTTCTAACAAAGGTTATTTACATTTATTGCAAGTATTTATATAAAATTCGATTAGAGGAGCAGACAAACGTTTGATCTTTTTAAGATAAAAACCAATATGAACACACAGATTGAAAAGTTGTATTCGAAAGCAGGGAAATCAGAACGTTTTATTATCGGCTTAATGAGTGGAACTTCTATGGATGGGCTTGACATTGCGTTATGCTCGGTTAAGGGAAGTGGAGCAGGTACCAACATTCGGGTGCTGAAATTTAAAACAGGCGATTATACCGATGATTTTAGGACTAAAATTAAAGCGATTTTTTCGAAAAAAGAAGTCGACTTACAGCTGGTTTGCCTGATGAACGAGCATATTGCAAATATCCATGCGCAGCTCATAAACGAAGCGCTAAAAGAGTGGGGCATCCGAAATGAAGACGTTGACTTTATTGCGAGCCATGGACAAACGATTTTTCACGCACCAAAATCTTTGCATCAACTGGCCGATTATCCTAATGGTACACTACAGATTGGTGATGGTGACCATATTGCCATTAAAACAGGAATTATTACACTTTCTGATTTTAGGCAGAAACATTTGGCTGCAGGGGGCGAAGGCGCACCTTTAGCGGTTTATGGCGATTACCTGATATTTTCGGAAGCCGGAGAAGACCGCGTAATGCTGAACATTGGAGGTATAGCAAATTTCACTTACCTGCCAGGGAGTACGGATGCAAGTGAAATTTTTTCGACGGATGTTGGTCCTGGTAATACCTTGATGGACCAGTATATGCAAAAACATTTTAATCACTTTTATGATAAAAATGCCACTGTTGCTTTGGCTGGTAAATTTAATCCCCGTCTATTATCTGCATTGTTAAATTGCAGTTTTTTCGATTTAGATTTCCCTAAAACCACTGGGCCGGAATTATTTAACCTGGAATATTTAATAGAGGCCCAAGCGAAATCTTCAACAACAGCGCTTTGCAAAGAAGATGTAATGGCCACCTTATGTCATTTTTCTGCAGAAACCATTGCAAATGCGATAAAACGTTGTTTTGGCGATGAGGCTAAAGCGCAAATTTTTATGAGCGGTGGCGGGATGCACAATCCGCTGCTTGTTCAGCTTCTTAAAAGTAAGCTGCCTTTTTGCAAATTCCTAACCACAGCCGATTTAAATATTAATCCCGACGCTAAGGAAGCGGTTTTGTTTGCTGTTTTGGCCAACGAAACGCTCTGTGGTAAACCAATAGACTTTGGCAATAGGCAAGGTGTGCCTTCGGTTTGCATGGGTAAAATTAGTTTACCAACATAATAAAATGCACTTGTTTTACAGATTGTAAACCTGTTTGTATCTGTTAAAAATTTGGTTTGTGTGGTATTTTGTTTAATTTGTTTTAAACTAATCTTCTAACAAAACCAAATTTTATGGAAAAAAGTTACCTAAAATGGTCACCAGGATTCTTCGTAATTTTGTTGATCCCATTTCTGCTGCTCTTATCTACAGGGATGGCACAGGCACAAAACAAACGGTATACCATAAGTGGTAAGGTTACCGATGCCTCAAATAACAGCCCTGTCCCCGGCGCTGTAGTAAAAATTATCAATACAAATCTTGTAACAAGCACGAGTTCGGGCGGAACGTACAGCTTTTCGGTTGATTTAGCGCCTGGTAAATACCAGATCCAGATTTCTTTTATCGGCTTTAAATCAAATATCGAAACTGTAATACTTGGTGAGAATACCACGGTTCAGGCAAATAGTGCTTTGAGTGGCGATGCAGTGGGGCTTGATGAGGTAATTGTTACAGGTACTTCTCAAGGAACTACCCGTAAACAGCTCGGTAGTTATGTGAGTACGGTAAAGGGTGATGATTTAAATAAAGCACCCAGCGGAAATGCACTGGCTTCATTGCAGGGTAAAACGCCTGGCGCGCAGATCAGCCAGAATTCTGGAGATCCGGCGGGCGGAATTTCTGTTCGTTTAAGAGGTGTGAGCTCGGTTAACTCATCATCAGAACCACTTTATATTATTGACGGAGTGATTGTAAATAATGCAACCACACGGGTTACCAATACCTCATCTAATTATGATAATGCGAACAATAGTATTCAGGTGGGAAATATCGGACAAAATAGAATGGTTGACATTAGTCCATCTGATATTGATCATATTGAGGTTTTAAATGGTGCAGCTGCTGCGGCAATTTACGGATCGAGAGCCAATGCAGGGGTAATTCAGATTTTCACCAAGAGGGGTAAAACTGGAGCGCCGCAAGTAAGTTTCAACACCAGTTTAATCATTAGTGAGCTGCGCAAGCAAATTGATGTCAATCAATCGCCAACAAAATTTGGGGGGCCAACTGATGGGCCGAATGCGCAAACCCAAGACGTATTATCCCCTGCGCTAATTACAACAACTCCGGTAACCAGGTATAATTACCAGGATTATATTTTCAGGACAGGTATCGGTACAGATAATTCAGTTTCAGTTTCTGGAGGTAATGACAACACTAAATTCTATACCTCAGCTGGTTATTTCTCAAATCAGGGAATCATAAAAAACACTGATTTCACCAGAATGAACTTCAGGGCGAATCTTGATCAAACCATTAATAAATGGGCAAAAATGACGGCAGGATTTAATTATATACATAGTGATGCGAACGAAAAGCCAGATGGAAACTCTTTTTTCTCGCCAATGAATTCGGTAACCATTATTGGTAATTTTCATGATTTGTTCACTAGAGATGCATTGGGTAATTTAAAAGCCATAGGAGAGCGCGGTCGTGTTAATCCGGTATCGGTAATTGAAGATATCAAGCAGCGCCAGTTTACCAATCGTATCATTGCAAATGCTGGATTAAAACTTACTCCTGTTAAAAATTTAACTATTGATTATACCATGGGGGTTGATAACTCAATCCAAAATGGGACAACATTTATTCCGCCCTTTGCATATAATGTAAGTACAAGTTTTTATGGTGGTGGACCAACTCTGGATCCATCATTAAATGGTTATGCCAGTGCGGCAAATGCTACTACCACATTATTTAATAATGAACTGAATTTTACTTATGAGGCCAAGATCACAGATTTGTTGAGTTCAACAACCCAACTTGGTGGGTCTTATCAATACCAAAAAGACCTGTATAGCTTGCTAAACGGGCGCGGTTTAGCCCCATTTGTTCAGGTCGTAAACGGAGCAAGTACTGCTTTAACTAATGTTGATAGTCGTTCAGAATTCTCGATCAGTGGTGCTTATTTACAACAAAATTTTAAATATAAGGACCATTTGTTTGTAACTGGCGCCATAAGAGTAGATCAATCTACAGTATTTGGGGAAGACAATAGAACACAGTTTTATCCTAAAGCTAATGTAAGTTACGTACTGTCATCTGCCGATTATTGGAAAGATTTTGGTGTATCATCATGGTGGAATGCTTTCAAATTAAGAGCGGCATACGGCCAGTCTGGAAATTTAACAGGGATTGGAGCATATGATCGTTTTAATGTGTACTCGCCAAGTGCGCTAAACAGCAAAACGTCTTTAACATCGTTAACAACATTGGCTAATACAAGTGTAAAACCAGAGCGCCAAAAAGAGCTTGAAATCGGTACAGACATGTCTTTTTTTAATAATCGTTTAGGTTTAACTTTTAGTTACTACGATAAGAATGTAACTGATTTATTATTGCCAGTTGTGACTGCGCCCACAACTGGTTTCTCTAGCCTGTTAGACAATATTAGCGGGACGCTAAAAAATAGGGGTATTGAATTAATGCTTACAGGGGTGCCAGTTAAAACCGAAGATTTTACCTGGACATCGACGCTAATTTACAATAGAAATAGAAATAAAATAGTAGGTTCAGGTGCACGGAGATTAATTCAGACCAATGCTGGCGCACCTGTTGCCATTATTGACGGTTATCCTGTAGGCGTTTTTTATGGAACATATTTTGAGCGGACAGCAGATGGAAATATTGCTACAAACGCTGCGGGTATTCCTTTAACTGCAGGTCAGACGGCCAATAATGTTTTGCGTAAAGTAATTGGCGATCCTAACCCAGATTACACGGGGTCTTTTGTCAACGATTTTACGTACAAAAAATTAAGCTTACACATTCAATTGGATGCTGTTCAAGGAGGTGATGTTTGGAACGCAGATTGGAGAACACGCCAGGGTGTGGGAAATGGTAAAGTTGCCGAAGCAGAGCAGATGGGGCAATTGCCTAGAGGTTACGTGGCCGGGGCATACGGTGTAGAAGAATGGCGTATTGATGATGGATCTTTTGTTAAATTAAGAGAGATTTCTTTGAGTTATAATATTGGTCAGGTTAAATTCATTAAAAGTTTGAGCGTTAATCTTAGTGGAAGAAACCTCATTTCGTGGGATAATTACAAAGGCTATGATCCTGAATTGAATTCTGGTGGTCAATCAACAATCTTGAGAAATATCGATTTCGGTTCAGTACCAATTCCACGCACCTTCTCTTTGGGTTTACAGGCAAGATTCTAATTTAAAACTGTTGTTATGAAAAATTTAAAATCAAGATATATAGGATATGCATTTCTGCTTACCATAGTGGCTTTCTCAAGCGCTTGTAAAAAGGAATACTTAAATCCTAATGCAGCTACGGCTGGCGATGTATTAACCTCTGCAAAAGGTTTGACAGGTGTTACGGTAGGCTTACAAAAAAACTATTCTACAACGCGGGCTGGAATTCTGTACGCGACTATTACTTTAAATGGCCTAACTACAAATGAGTTGATATCCATTAATACAGGTAATACCAGTGAAGAAAGATTAGTTGCTGGAGGTGTACAGGTAGATGGTACCAATTCGATATTGCTAAATGTTTGGGCTGGTGCCAATAAAATTATTTATGATGCTGATAACGTGATCAATAATGCTGTCAATCTTCCAGATAAAAACTATGCAGCGGGTTTAATAGCTTATGCGAGTGTTTTTAAGGCTCTGGCTGTGGGTAGTTTATCGGAATATTGGGAAAAGGTTCCAGCTGGTACAGGGCAAAACGTTACCTTCATTAGTCGTGCTGATGGCTATAACAAAGCAATTACAACCATTGATAATGCCTTGGCGGTAATAGCAGCAAACCCGATCAGCACTTCGTTTTTGAGCAATATTCCTACAGGGGTAGATATTCCTAGTACTTTAAATGCCTTAAAAGCACGTTACGCTTTATTTGTTGGGAACTATAGTCTTGCTTTAAGCAGTGCCAATGCCGTTGATTTAACTAAAAGATCGTCGTTCACTTACGATGCACAAAATTTAAATCCAATTTTTGAAGTCGCTACCTCTACCAACAATGTAATTCAACCTAAGAATATAAATTTAGGGCAAACGGGCGCTAATATTCCGGATGGCGGTGATGGCAGGATTCCATTTTATACGGCAATTAATACAACTGTACGCATTAATGGTTTTGGTGCAGGTACTTTTACCCAGTTTCCCATTTATCTGCCAGGCGAGATGACGTTGATTAAAGCAGAGGCATATGCCCGTCAGGCTACTCCTGATTTAACTTCAGCACTTACTGAGCTGAACAAGGTTGTGACTAAAACCGCTGCAGCTGATCCTTTTGGAGTTGGGGCAGCACTACCTGCATTAACTGGTCCTTATACGCAACAACAGCTTTTAGATCTGATTTACAAACACCGTTGTATTGAGCTCTTCATGTCTGGGCTAAAACTTGAGGATATGAGAAGATTTAATCAGCCTTTAGCTGATCGTAAGCGTAATTTTTTCCCTTATCCTTTCGCAGAAAGAGATAACAATACAAATACCCCTGCAGATCCAACTTTCTAGCAAAATGAAAGAGGTTGTGTCATAAAGACAATTTCAGCTCAGATGCTGTCATGTTGAGCCTGTCGAAACACCTTAAACAGTATTTAAACAGGCCCTTCGACAGGCTCAGGGTGACAAATCTGTATTTATGGTACAGCCTCTTTTTTATAAAATATTTAGTTCTTTCGCGCGGTAACCGGCTAAAGATTCATGTTCTACTTCTAACTCCGTTATCAAATAACTAATGCTTTCTATTGGGCAAACCCTCAATCTTAAAGCAATATCCAATTTCTCGGAGATACAAAGCACGGCCGTTTTTTTGGCACAGGCCAGCATGGCCTTTTTAAGTTGGTTAATTTCCCAATAAGTATCCGTTAAGCCTTCATCTGGGTGGATGGCGCTTGTTCCCATCAGGCATAAATCGGCCTTAATTTCCGATAACTGTGTAATTACTTGCCCGCCATAGGTAACTTGCGAATTTTTTGAAAACAAGCCTCCGATCAAAATCACTTCGATATTGTTGTATTTGGCCAGTTCTACTGCCACCAAGGGACTAATGGTGAAAAATGTAGCAGATAGGCCCTGTGGAAGTCGTTTCACAAATTCTAAAATCGTTGTTCCTCCTCCGGTTAAAACTACCATGCCATCTTTTATCAACTGAACGGCTTTTTTGCCAATCGCGATCTTGCTATCTCTGGCATAAACCGTACTATCGTCAAAAGAACTGTGATAAGATTTCGATAAAGCACCTCCATGAACCTTATAAAGCAAATTTTCATCAACAAGCTCTTGCAAATCCCGTCTGATGGTATCTTCCGAAACATTAAGCAGTTGAACCAGATCAGAAGTTAATACGCGGTTATGTAAATTAATCTGGCGCATGATGAAGTCGTGGCGTTCTTTTTTCAGCATAAATCATTTGATTTTCTACGAATGTATAAAAAGATTTTAAAATTATATTCTTTGCGTTTTTATGCGTGTTTGTGCGATAAAGTTTTGTTTGTTAGCATAATAAATCTTTCCTATTTGTTTTTTTTATCAAAAACATTCATCATATTTACTTAACTAACATCAAATATGCGGCAATTTGCGTGTTTGATAAACCGGAATACAAACAACAACTTCTAATAACCACTTTCTTACTAACAAATTATGAAGAAAAAACTATTCTTTAGTTTTATCGGTATGATTATGCTGTGTGCGCAAGTTTTCGCGCAACAGGTAACGATTACCGGTAAGGTCAGCTCCGCTGACGGCCCCATTCCCGGCGCTTCTATTCGGGTAAAAGGGAGTACCGTGGTGTCACAATCCAATGGTAATGGAAATTACTCGATAAAGGCATTAAAAACCGACGTATTAACATTCTCTTATGTTGGATATAAAAGTGTTGAAAGAACTGTAGATGCAAATTCAGTTATTAATGTTTCATTGATTGCAGATGCGAGTAATTTGGAGGAGGTAACCATTACTACTGCTTATGGCGTGGGTAGAAATCCTAAAAGTATTGGGTATTCTTTGTCTCAGGTTCTTGGTGACGAGGTTACTCAAACCGGGAGAGAAAATTTTGTAAACGGGTTAGCGGGCAGGGTTCCAGGCTTAATGGTCAACCCTACAAGTGGTGATCCTGGAGCTTCATCTCAAATTGTATTGAGAGGTATTGTTTCGATGAGTGGTGATAACCAACCATTAATGGTTTTAGATGGCGTACCTATTGATAATTCTGTTGTAAACCAAATTAACACCACAATAGCTGGGCAAAATCAAAAACAAGATTATACTAATAGAGCGTCAGATATTAACCCTGCTGATATAGAAAGTTATGTGATACTGAAAGGCCCTGAGGCCACGGCATTATATGGAAACTTAGGGGCCAATGGTGCAATTTTAATTACAACAAAAAAAGCAAAAGCTGGCAAAGCTACTGTTTCATATAACGGATCGTTAAGGGTTGAAACCGTAAATAATGCACCAGAAATTCAAACTGTATATAGTCAAGGTGCTACAAACGGCATTTATGACGGTAATTCTATTTCCTATTTCGGGCCTAAATATCCAGAAGGACTCCCGATTTATAATAACATTGATGCTTTCTTCAAAACAGGTATTGCCCAAAAAAACAATTTGGTTTTCGAAGGCGGGAAAGAATCATTTACCTATCGGTGGTCAACAGAGTATACGAATAATAAAGGAACAATACCCACCTCTAAATACGAAAGATTTGTAACTTCATTGGCGAGTACGGCGTCATTGTCAAATGCTATAAAATTAATTACTCGGTTTAGCTATACAAATGCATACAATAAAAAAACGAACAAAGGTATAAATGGTTATTTGATGGGGCTGTTGGGTTATCCATCACGTTACGATGTTACAAACTGGATTGATCCGCTTGGAAATAGGGTACTTACCACGGGTTCAATATTTA
This sequence comes from Pedobacter riviphilus, assembly GCF_014692875.1. Lineage (NCBI taxonomy): Bacteria > Pseudomonadati > Bacteroidota > Sphingobacteriia > Sphingobacteriales > Sphingobacteriaceae > Pedobacter > Pedobacter riviphilus. The sequence continues at coordinate 5,085,419 of NZ_CP061171.1, forward strand.
CTGAAAACGACAACCCTTTTTGGGATGTAAACAAAAATTTAGCCGATGATAAAACCAATACTATATATATAAACTCTCAAATCGAAATTAAGCCCAACAAATGGTTAACCGTTAGGGGATAGTGGGTGCAAATGTATCGAATACAGATGGCAATTTAGTTTACCATGCGCAGTCGTTTTCTGGCTCAGGGTCTTCAACAGCTATTAGAGGAGGGGTAATAAATACATATACTGCCTTAAATAAAACCTTTGATGGATCGTTAACCGCAACTGCACGACATAACTTTGGGAAGTTTAATAATACTTATGTTATTGGCGCTAATATTTCTGATGTAAATCAGGAAACAAATTCTATGCGCGGTCAAAACATGTTCGATCCAGATTTTTATAGCATCAACAATACCTTGCCCTCAACACAATCGGCTAAATTATCAATACTTCGTCGTCGTAATGCAGGTATTTTTGCGCAAGCAATTATGGGATTTCAGCAATTAATCTTTTTAACATTATCTGGTAGGGTTGATGCGGCATCACGTATGTTACCAAATAATCCATATTTTGCTTATCCTTCGGCTAGTTTGGCTTTCAATTTTTCTGAGCTTAATGGAGTAAAAAACTTAAGCTGGTTAAGTAACGGAAAGTTGAGAAGTTCATTCGGTATGACGGGTAAGGAACCGTATAAATATTATGCTCTAGCTACTAGATTAAATACTATTAATAGTTCTGGAGGTGGATTTAGTTACGATAATGCAGCGGGAGGAAATCCAAAACTAGTACCTGAGCGTACGGTAGATTTTGAGATTGGCACAGAGTTGGGCTTTTTAAAAAACAGAATCTCGTTGGATTTTACTTACTACACGAGAGAAAGCCGCAAGCAGATTATTAGCCCTCGCATTAGTTACGGAACGGGCTCGGTAGTTAAAATTATGAATGGCGGAGTTATTTCAAATAAAGGAATTGAAATTCAATTAAAAGGATCTCCAATCAGGCAACAAGATTTTAATTGGGATGTAACTTTTAACTTTACACGAAATAAAGGCATTGTAAATAGCATTGCTGAAGATTTACCTGAGTTTTATGATTCTGATACTTGGATTGCTAACGGTGCACGTGGATCGGTAAATCCAGGAACAAGCACACTAGCACTTGCCGGCTGGGTAAATTCTAGAAACGATAGAGGTGATTTATTAATTGACCCAAATACAGGCTTGCCAATTTTAAAAAGTTCTACCGAATTTGTTTATATAGGAGATAGGGCGCCAAAATTTAACTTGGGTTATGTGAATAATTTGCGGTATAAGAATTTCAATCTTTCTTTCTTGTTTGATTTAAGAGTAGGTGGTGATGTATATAACCAAACCGAATATGAACTTTACAGAAGAGGGCTAAGTGTTAAAACTTTAGATCGTGAACAACCAAGAATTTTAACAGGTGTGTTACGGGATGGATTAGAGAATACAGCCAATCCTACAGTTAATACAATTATGATTACACCTTATACCTATACTGCGTATTATAATAATACAACTGGCGGTATTGCTCCCGAGCAGTTTTTGGAAAGAAATATTACAACTTTGAGATTAAGAGACGTAACGGTTAATTATGATATTCCAGAAAAATTAGCAAAAAGAACAGGTTTCATCTCAGGAGCAGGTTTATATATTACCTTAACTGATGTGTTCTTGTTAACGAATTATACAGGTACCGATCCTGATGTAAATGGAAATAATCCAAGTACAGCTGGTGCTGGTGGTTATGGTATTGATTATGGCAGTATGGGCCGTCCATTGGGAGTAAATGTTGGATTGAGAATTAAACTATAATTTAAGATTTAAAAAAATGAAATACACAAAAATACTTTTCATCATCACACTGTTATTTATAATTAGTGGATGTAAAAAATGGCTCGATGTAAATTCGGATCCGGCAACGCCGCAATCATCTAAGCCAGAATTTTTTCTAGCGCCCATTATTGCAAAAATGGCTTATAATTCAGCGTTAGATTATAGAGATGTGGAATCAAAACTTACGCAAGCCTGGGCCAATCAAACCAATCTTGATATATGGGAGCGTCATTCATCCGTTTCATCAGATGCAGGTGGAGCAATGTGGAGGCATGTTTACATCAATGCGGGCTTAAATTTAGAAGATATGATAAATAAGGCCCAAGCAGTTGAAGCCAATAATTTAGCCGGCATTGGTTTAGCAATTAAAGCTTGGGGGTTTCAAATTTTGACGGATGTGCATGGCCCAATTATTTTAGATGAAGTTTTTAAAGATCAGCTCACATTTAAATACCAAGATCAACCAGATGTTTATGCCAAGGTTAGAGAGTGGTGCCAACAAGCTCTTAATCATTTAAATAAACCTGATGCTGGTGATTATACAATTACCTTAAAAAACAACGATTTTATGTTTGGCGGAGATAGAAATAAATGGAAAAAGTTTGTGTATGCTATTTTAGCAGTTCAATATAGCCATTTAATTAATAAGCCAGATTTTCAATCAAAATATGCTGACAGTGTAATTAAATATGTTGATTTATCTTTCGGAGGCAGTTCAGCTCTACCCTCAGCATCAGAGGATGCAACAATTGGTTTTGTGGGTAACACCGCTTATGTTAATGACAACGCTCCGGGCGATTCAAATCCATTGAGTGCCGCAGCCAACTTAATTGGCGGAGCAACTTATGGAAGAATTGGCCAGCCTATTGTAAACTATTTAACAGGGGGAGTTAGAGGCACGCCAGTAATAAACCCAACAGCTAGTTCTACTGGTATAGTAGATCCTAGGCTAACCAGAATGATCAATCCAATGGCTACAGGTGTATACCGAGGGATTGTTGCCACAAAAGGAGATGTACCTACGACAAAAACACTTCCACACGTTTTAGGTTCGGTTACCCCTACTACAGCTGCACCATTTCCGGGCAAATATATTTTCGGCCAAGGTTCTGCTGCCGTTGATAAACCTAGGTATCCAATTTTTACTTATGCACAACTACAATTTGCAAAAGCCGAAGCGCTATTTATTAAAGGGAATAAAGGTGATGCATATACAGCATACATTAATGGAATTAGAGGCCATATGGATTTTGTGAATTTATATGGTAGAAACGGAGCAATTGTAGCACCTGTAATTACGGCAGCTGAAATAACTGCTTACTTAGCCTCTTCTGAAGTAGCTCAAAACCCAGCTGTATTGACAATTGCTGATATCATGGGGCAAAAATACATAGCGCAATGGGGCTGGGCAGGTTTCGAACAGTTTAGTGATATGCGAAAATATCACTGGGACTCAAATGTATTTAAACAATTTAAGCAATTAGAGTCATCAGAATTTTCGAACCCGGGTAAATACGTTTACCGTTTAAGGCCAAGGTTAAATTCAGAATATGTTTGGAATAAAGAAGCTTTAAATGAGTGGGGCGGTTTGGATGCTGGTTATCCATATAAAGAAACATGGTCTAACTTACCTAATTAATTATTATGAGAAATATTAAGATTTTTTCAATTATAGCTTTTGTATCCTTCGCGTTTTTTGGGTGCAATAAAGGCAAGGAAAATATATTTTCTGAGTATACCATCGTAGATCCAAGCTTATCCTTTTTTAAAGTAAATTATAATGTAGCCTATTATAATAACCCATTTGTGCAGCTTAAAATTAATGGTGTAAGAGTGAGCGGAACTAATATTCAAACTCGTTACCCTTTCCCCGGTGGAGGGTTTAATACCTTAGGAGGTTCAACAGGAGATTATTTACCAATACAATCTGGAAATAATGAAATTTCACTTTCTATACCAAAGAAAGGAACAAGTATAGATTCGGTTGAGGTATTTAAAACGACTATATCTACGGCGGCAGGTAAAAAATATTCTTTACATGTGGCAGATACCCTAATTCGTAAAAGTTTAATCGTGGACGAAGAAGTATCCTTACCTGCTGAAGGAATAGTTCGTTATCGTTTTGTTAACTTAATGCCAAATGTGGCCGCGATAGATTTATATATTGGCTCCATAAAAGTAGTTTCAAATATTCCTTTCATGGGGATTAGCGATCCATTCACTTTGCCAATTACACAAACGAATGTATCTACCATCTGGGCTATTCGTGCTGCAGGTACACCAGCAACTTCAACGGCAATTGCAACTTATAATAGTGCAAGTACACTATTAGGCCAAAGAGTTTATACCGTTTTTGCAACGGGTTATAACGGATATCCTACAACAGGTTCAAATCTTGATCCTCGCAGGCCTTTTGTTTCATTCTATTATGTAAGATAAATTCTATTATTTCTAAAAATTAAGAACTATTTTTCTAACAAGATAATTTTTCTCTCTTTGATTTAAGCCGCCACTCGTTTAGTGGTGGCTTTTTTTATTAAAAATGCATAGTGTTAAAATGAGATTAGAACCCATTTTAATTGCGCTTTTGTGCGGTTTTTTGCAATAATATCAAACTAATTACAATATATACCCCTTAAATATTTGTAAATAAGTGGAAAACAATTATGATATTTACTTAAAATTCAGGAATATGCGGAATTGTGCGTGTTTATGAATCTAAACTAACAACAAACATCATTAACTCGTGTTTATGAAAAAAAAATTACTATCAATCTTTCTTGGCGTGTTTTTGCTGGTGGCCCATGCCATTGCGCAACAAATCACCATCACAGGTAAGGTTACATCAGAAGATGGGCCGATACCGGGGGTTTCTGTTAGGGTTAAGGGCAGCAATACTGTTGCGCAAACCAACGCTGACGGAAGTTACTCCATTAGTGCCGCAAATGGTAGCATACTGGTGTTCTCTTACATTGGTTATGTAACTGCCGAAAAAACAGTTGGTGCTACTAAAACCATCAATGTAAGCCTAAAAACTGATGCACAAGGGCTTGATGATGTAGTTGTGGTGGGTTATGGAACCCAACGCAAAGGCAACCTTACAGGCGCTGTTTCTACCATTGATGTGAAAAAGACATTGGAGGGCAGGCCGATTGCCGATGTAGGCAGGGCACTTCAAGGGGCAGCATCAGGTTTAAGTGTAACCGTTCCAAGTGGCGAAATTGGCTCCGATCCGGTAATTAAAATCAGGGGGCAACTAGCATCATTTGCAGGAGGGAGTTCTCCTTTGATTTTATTGGATAATGTAGAGATCCCGAGCATCCAACTGGTTAACCCCAACGATATCGCATCAATTACCATTTTAAAAGATGCTGCTGCATCCTCTATCTATGGTGCCAAGGCTGCTTTTGGTGTGGTATTGATAACGACTAAGCAAGGATCTGGGTCTGATAAGCCTTCAATTAATTACTCGAATAACTTTTCTTTCCAGAACGTTTGGAAAGACCTAAAAATGGCTGATGTAAACGGTTTGAAATATACCGTTGATGCCGCTGAACGGGTAGGAGTAACCACCCCGGTTGGTGCATTTTATTATGTAGATAGGGCAAGTTATGAAAAAGCGGTAGCGTGGAAGGAAAAGTACGGAAGTACAATCGGGCCAGACGATCCTACTGTGTTTGGGAGAGATTGGTATGTACAGGGAGCCAACCTGAAAATGGGCGTGAGGACTTACGATCCTTACGAATACATGATCAAAGAATGGGCACCTACCCAACAACACAACCTATCAGTTGGTGGTACAACCGGAAAAACAACTTATAATTTAGGCCTTGCATTGCTCGATCAGAGCGGAATGTTAAAACCGGCGAAAGAAGATCGCTTTACACGCTACAATGCATCAATCAAGATATCAAGCGAAATCAACAAGTATCTTACCATCCGTGGAGGGGCGCTATATTCGAGAAGAAATAAGCAATATGCATATACCACCAATTCTACAACAGCCGATCCGTGGTTATATTTGTATAGATGGAGTTCATTGTATCCATTGGGAAAAGATGAAAATGGCGATGCCATCCGCAGTCCCGAAAGTGAGGTTGCTTCGGCAAATACAGCCAACATCTTATTAAATTATGCTAATGTAAATTTGGGTTCTACTGTTAACATCCTAAAAAACTGGAAAGTAGATTTTGATTATACTTTTACCAATCAAACTGAAGACTGGAAAAGACCGGGTACAAGGTTTACTGCAAGAAATTCATGGGTGGCACCGAAGGCACGTTTAGATGCAAGTGGTGCGCCTGTTTATGTAAATGATCAGGGCCAAGTGGTTTCAAGCACCGCGGCTGGTGCAATTGCAGCATACGATTTATCATTGGATATGTACACTGCACCAGGTTCAAGCCCCGATCATTTTGCCAGATCTGCAACAAGTTATTTTAGTCATACCATTAATGCTTTTACTACTTATAATTTAAATTTAAAGGAGAGCCACAATTTTAAATTTATTTTGGGTTTAAACCGGGTTACTTCTACAGCAGAATCGCAGTTCGGTCAGATTACCAATTTGGCTGATATCTATAACCCACAGTTTAGGTTTGGTACCGGTATACAAACCGTAATTCCATCCTCGGCAGTAATGGGAATTATTCCGGGAGGAATAGACATTGCAGGGTCAGATAAAAAATGGGAATCGCAACTAGGTTATTTTGGCCGTATCAATTATGCCTTTAAAAACAAATACCTTATCGAAGCTAACTTACGTTACGATGGTTCTTCAAAATTCCCAACCGATCTGCAGTGGAGATGGTTCCCTTCATTTTCTGCGGGTTGGGTAGCCAGCGAAGAAAATTTTATGGCATGGACCAAACCACTCTTGAATCAGTTAAAATTTAGAGGATCTTGGGGATCAATCGGCGATCAGACTGTGCCGAACAATTTGTACATCCCAATTATGCCAAGCGGACAGTCGAGCTGGATTGGTGCAAATGGTGCAAAAGTAAATTTTGTAGGCACGCCAAACGCAATTAAAGAAGCGATTCAATGGCAGGATATTGTGACTACCAATTTAGGGCTAGATGCAACCTTGTTAAACAATAAGATAAATGTTTCTTTTGATGTTTTCCAAAGAAACACCGATAACATGATTGTGCCTCAAGAGGGTATTCCTTTTACTTTTGGAGCGGGAGCGCCGCAAGGTAACTTTGGTGCATTACAAACCAGGGGCTGGGAATTAACTTTAGATTTCAACCATAGGTTTAAAAATGGTTTGGGTATTAATTTCAAAGGTAATATTTCTGATGCCAAAACAAGATTAACCGCTTATGGCTCCGGCACACAGGTTGTTGGTAACTATAACGGTAAAGATATTGGCGAAATATGGGGCTATCGCACAGATAGATTATATCAAACGAGCGACTTTGAACTGGATGGCTCTGGCAAACCTATTTTAATCACCTTAACTAATGCCGAGAGTAAGTTAAACGCAGGGAAACAAACTTATAAACTAAAAGCCGGACCAAACGGCGAAAAACCAGTTTATCAGCCTTTTTTACAAAATGCATCAACTTTCCGTTTTGGTCCTGGCGATGTTAAATTCATCGATGTAAATGGTGATGGGGAAATCAGCAATGGCGATGGTACTTTGGCTAATCACGGCGATTTAGAGGTAATTGGGAATTCCAATCCAAGTTATGAGTATGGTTTTAGATTAGGAGCCGATTTCAAGGGCATTGATATCAGCGCGTTTTTTCAGGGAGTGGGAAGCCGCAAAATTTGGGGCGCTGGATTTTTAGCCATCCCAGGATTTAACTCAGCCGATGGTGCAATGCCAGAAGCCATTGCAGGCAATTATTGGACACCGCAAACGCCTGATGCCTTTTACCCTGCTGCCTATAACAATGCAGCGAGCGGAACCACCAATAACATGCAGGTTCAAGATAGGTATTTGTTAAACATGGCTTATTTAAGATTGAAAAATTTAACAGTTGGTTATACTTTTCCGCAAATGCTGACCAAAAAAGTTGGTATCAGTTCGCTAAGGGTGTATACCGCGCTCGAGAATTTCTTTACTTGGGATCATTTAGGGGATTTGCCGATCGATCCGGAAAGTATTAACGGATATTCTGTATGGGATCAATCAAATTACAATAGCGGCCGTACAGGAACCGGAATCCCTGCTTTTAAGAGTATTTCTTTTGGTGTTCAGTTGAATTTTTAAAAATTAAGAAGATGAAATATTTTAAATACATATATGGCTTGCCAATTATGGCCGCCCTATTTCTGGTATCTTGTAATAAGGACGTTTTAGATCGCACGCCACTAACATCATATATAGATGGGCAATACTGGCGCGGTGAGGATGATATCCGCATGTATGCCAATAGTTATTATACTAATTACTTTAATGGATACAACTCGGGCTTTGGTGTAGATTATGCGCCAGTAAGGGGTTATACCTTCTCTGATGATTTAACAGGTAAAAATGCGCAAACCAGTTTTGAAAGTAGTGTGCCTACAACAAGGGGCTCTGTTTCTGAAGCTGCCGATTGGTTAGGTACCTATGCAGGTCCAACATGGGATTTCGCTTGGGTTAGAAAATCAAATGTAATGTTGGCCCGTTTAAACGACGTTGCAAAGCCAAAAATTACTACCGAAGCTTATAACCACTGGACAGCGGTAGCCCGTTTTTTCAGGGGTTTTGAATATAGCCGTTTGGTTAGTGTTTTTGGCGATGTACCTTATTTTGATAAAGAGGTTTTTGATACCGATCTGCCAACTTTATATAAAGATAGAGATGCAAGGGGTGTGGTGATGGATAAGGTGTACGATGATTTTAAATATGTAATGGCTAACATGCGAGATAATGATGGAGCGCAGTTCCTGAATAAATATATCGCTGCGGCATTTATTTCGAGGTTTATGTTGTTCGAAGGGACGTATGAACATTACCATGGCTTAGACGCAGCAAGAGCCAAAAAATATTTAGAGTTTGCTGTGGAAGCAGGCGATTATGTGATTAATAGCAACAAATTTAATTTCACACGCGATTTTAAGTCATTGTTTTCAAGTGATAATTTAGCCGGGCATCCAGAAGTGTTGTTGTATAGAACTTATGATGCGGCTCTAGCTGTTACGCACAGTATCGGTTCGTACCAAAATGGAACTGAGGTTGTTGGAGTGGATGCCAATTTGGTTTTAATAAAATCTTTCTTGCTTAACGATGGTAAAGTATGGCAAAACTCTGCTGTTACCGGAGCAAATTCATTTACAATTGCTGATCTGGTAAAAACAAGAGATCCACGTTTCGAAGCATCATTTTATGATAAAGCCCTGGTTCCTTCAGCAACTTTGCTTTATGGTTTTAAATTTGCATCAAGAGAGGCCTTAACTTATATCGGTAAAACTTATCCGGCTGCTTGGGGCAGCAACACCAACACCAGCGATGCGCCAGTAATGAGATTAGCGGAAGTTGTGTTAAACTGGATAGAAGCCAAAGCCGTATTGGCGCAATATTATGCTGGGGCGGCCATCACGCAGTCTGATCTGAATAAATCAATAAATGCTATTAGGAACCGCCCGCTTGATGCTGCCGCCGTTGCAAAAGGGGTGTTAAAAACGGCTCCATTAACATTAGGAGCGCTCCCTCTTGATCCGGCTAAAGATGCAGACATACCAGATCTGATCTGGGAAATCCGCAGAGAGCGCCGCATGGAGTTTGTTTTTGAACATACCCGTTTATTGGATTTGAAACGCTGGAAAAAACTTAATAATATGGATTTTAGTACCAATCCTGATTATTTCCTAGGGCCATGGGTAAATGTACAGGCTGAGGCGCCGAGTTATTTAACCGCTGCAAATGCAACCGCACGTAACGTTAAGGTAAGAAAAGCTGATGGTACCATTGTTACTTATGATGGTACAAATGCAGCAGCCATGGTAGGTTATTGGATGGTTACCAATGCGGCAAATAGAAATGCATTTACGGATCGGGCATATTTAGCACCGGTAGGGCAAGCTCAGATTATTCAATATCAAGAAAAGGGTTATAAGCTTACACAAACCCCAGGTTGGTAATGTTTTAAGTAATTATAAATACGAAAAACCTCCTCGAATTAATTTTTGAGGAGATTTTTTTCTACTTTTAGTTTGTTTTTAACCAAACCACTTTACCATCCATAGTACTCACAAGGATGTTTTTACCTTCGATTACATTCACCGTATTGATCATCGAGTTATCTATTTTGTGCGCCCAAACGGTGCTTTGTTGTTTAGGGTCAATTGCATAAACAACGCCGTTTTTTGTTCCAAAAAACACCTTTCCGTCTTTTTCTATCAGCATTGATGGTGTGTGCTCATATCCAAAGCCTACATTATAGCGCCATAAAATGCCCGGATCTTTTGCCTGTGCTTTATAGGCCACAATCTCATCCTGCATGGTTTTTCCGTAAATGATGGTACTATCTGCAGATTGGCCGATCGATTCGCGAACCGTAGCTTCTTTGTTCCGCCACAGTGTACTGCCATTTTTTACATCAATAGCTGTTAAATAACGATCGGGGGCTGCAATATAAACAATACCCTGGTAGGCAACAGGCGTTACCATAGCCGGCGAAAACATCCGGTTTGCCTGGCCGTTATTCCATTTCCAAAGCAGATTTCCTGTATTGATATCGAGTGCGTAAAGATGTCTGCCCCACGATCCAAAAATAATTTTATTTTGATAAATAAGCGGTTTGCCTACGATAGAACCCTCAACTTCATTGAATGCCCAGATTTCTTTCCCTGTTTTAATATCCAGTGCCCTAAAGGTACTATCGCTGCCACCTATGTATACCTGTTGCCCACTAACTATCGGCGAACCTAATACCGAATTAGTTGTTTCTTTATGCCAGATTTCTTTTCCAGTTTTTGCACTTAATGCGTAAATAAAGCCGTCACCTGAACCGAAGATAACCATATTGCCAACAGCAACCGGTGATGAATAGATCGCACCTTTGGTTTTAAATGTCCATACTTTCCTTCCGGTATTCTTGTTTAATGACTCAATTAAACCCAAACTGTTTCCAAAAATAACATTGTTCGAAGTGTAGGTTGGTGTATTCACTACGTTGGCGTTAGAGTGGTAAGTCCAAACTTCTTTCGTGCCCGGATATTTATTGTTGATTGCAAAATCAGGGCGATTATATTTTTTTGAATCAGCCTGAAAAGTTTTTAGTGCAATTTTTCGCCATACAGGAAGAATTTCCTGTGTTGGTTTTTTGACCTGAAAAAACACAGTGTCTTTGGTCATGGTTACAATGTTGTATCCTCCAATACTATCTTTTGCCCGTAAATTAGAACGGCCCATTGTGGCTTCAATGCCCTCAAAATTATAAGGGTGATTGTTATGCCCGTGCCCGCAAATGGCATATTGGATATTGTACTTCTTTAAACGGTCGGTCGCTTCATACCAATTGTCTAAACTATTATCTAAAGGATAGTGGTTGGCAAAAACAATGGGCATGTTTTTAGGGGAAGCTTTAAGTACACTGTCTAACCAAACTGTGGCATCCCTTGGAATATGTCCGTCACTCATCCGTACATAAGGCCCCGATGCGCAGGCGATAAAACGGTAACCATTATGATCAAAAATAAACTTATCACTACCAAACTCTTTGATGAAACTCACACCTCCTGATTCCGACCAACCCGTGTCGTGATTACCTGGAATAATATGAAAGGGTTTGTTCAATTTGGCGAGGATGTCTTTTGCGAGTTTAAGTTCATTATTGGTACCCATTTCGGTAATATCACCGGTAATAATTACAAAATCGATGTCTTTTAATGCGTTAATGTCTGCAACAGTTCTGTTAAGATCTTCTTCGCCTGTTGACGATCCAACGTGGGTATCGGTTACAAAAGCATATTTAAAATTTTGGGCTTTTACAGAGAGCGAGAACAGGACAGCAAACAGTAAAAGAATGGGATATTTCATTTGTTTTTCGTTAAATTGTTTAACTATAAAAATCGGATTTTTTTAAGGTTAAAACAGAGCTGTAATACCAATATTACATGTTTATAAAGGTGTTGTTGGATTAAGAATTAGATTAAACGGGGGGCTAAATTCAAGCAATTCACCATTGGTAATGACGCCTTTTTATTTCCAGGATTTAGAGGTATTCTGATAAACTGTTTGTCCTAAGTTGATTTTGTTGAACGTGTTTATCTATTTGAGCCATCACCAAGCTTTATGTAAAAAGGCTGAGATGGTTTCTTTTGATAAGAAAATATTCTTGATATTTAAGATAACTGAGTGTTAATCTGTCTTTTTTGTATTAATTCATCATTTTCTAATCCTAATTAATCAATTTTATGAAGAAAAAACTACTATTCTTGTTTCTGGGAGTGTGTTTTTGGGTTGGGCAGGTATTCGCCCAGCAAGTCACCATTTCCGGTAAAGTAACATCAGCAGATGACGGTACGCCGTTGCCTGGTGTTTCTGTAAAGGTTAAAGGATCTACAGCCGGAATCAGCACTGATTCTGACGGGCGTTATACCATTAAAGCCACAAGCGATCAGGTTTTGATTTTTGTATATATCGGTTCGATAACCGAAGAACGTCATATTGGAGATAACAGGGTAATCAATGTTCAGCTAAAGCAAGATGCTAAAACGCTAAATGAGGTAGCCATAACTGCATTTGGGGTTAAGCAGGAGGTAAGAAGCTTAGGTTTCTCTACCCAGAACGTTAAAGCCAAAGAAATTGTCGATTCGCAACAGCCCAATCTGGTTAACGCGATGCAGGGAAAGGTAGCTGGTGTTCAAATTACCAATTCAAGTGGTGCACCTGGCTCTTCTGCAAATATTATGATCAGGGGAGGAAGTTCGCTGAGTGGAAACAACCAGCCACTTTTTGTGGTTGATGGTATTCCTGTTGACAATACTACGCCGGTAAGTCAGGCAGGGCTTGCAGCCAGTACTGCTCCGGCATCAAACCGCGCCATCGATATTAATCCTGAAGATATTGAGTCGTTAACAGTACTAAAAGGTCCCGCTGCTGCTGCACTTTATGGAATCAGGGCTGCCTCGGGTGCCATTGTAATTACCACCAAAAAAGGTTCTGGCGGCGCGGCAAAAATTACTTATCAGAATACTTTTTCGTTAGACAATGTAAATCAGTTACCAGAGTTGCAGGGTAAATATAAACAGGGCGAGGCTGGTAATTTCAGCGCAACTGCACCAAACTCCTGGGGCCCGAATTTGCAGCTAATGAAACGGTTTACGATAATCTGAAAAATTTCTTTAAAACCGCTTTCTCCCAAAGTCATGATCTTTCGGTAAGCGGAAGCTCTGAAAAGAGTACTTTTTATACCTCTGCATCACTTTTAGATCAGGGATCAATTGTAGATAATTCTGATTTTAGAAGAAAATCATTCAGGATTAATGCCGACACCAAAATTGGCGAAAAACTTACCGTAGGTGGTTCGGCCAACTATGTGCGTACCGATCGTACTTCGGTGCCGCAAGGGAGTGCAAATGGCACTATGGGTGCGTTATATTGGCCACGTAATGATGATATGACCAATTATTTGAACCCGAATGGCTCGCAAAGGGTTTTCCCGGGAGGTAATGATAACCCTTACTGGACCATCCAGAACAAGCCGATTACCAGCGGCATTAACCGTTTTATAGGAATAGCAAATATCAACTACAATCCCTTTAGTTTTCTAAATTTAACCTATCGCCTGGGTACTGATTTATACACCGAGAATTTTAAGGCGGTACGCATGCCCGGTACTTTAGAAGCTGATGCACTTAAAGGAGCTATCGGTCAAAACACCAACACTAATCAGATCACCACCTCAACTTTTATTGCTACAGCAAAGAAAACTTTCTGGGATGATTACAATTTCAGCCTGGCTATTGGCAATAATATCGAAAATACAAGGGTGCAAACCTTAACGGCTAATGCCATCAATTTTATAGATCCAACTTTTCCAAGTATTAACAACACTGTCGCTACCGATAGGTCTGTTTCTGAAACCCTAAACCGTAGAAGAATTGTAGGCGTATTTGGTGATTTTAATTTCGACTGGAAAAACATCATTTATGTAAACCTAAGGGCACGAAACGACTGGACATCAACTATTCCGGTTGGCGATAATGCTTTTTTTTATCCGGCTATAAGTACTTCTGTTGTTTTAACGGATTTATTGAAAGAACTTAAACTGAAGTCGGATGATCAGATTTTTTCATATGGAAAAATCAGAGCGGCCTATTCCAATGTTGGTAAAGATGCACCGCCACATGTAACTACCACATCACTTGCTGCGGTTACCAACACTTTCACCATCAATCCTCGTGGTTTTATTACCAATGCCAATAATCCATTTGGTAACCCGATGCTGGTGCCAGAGTTTACCAGAGCATTTGAAGTGGGAGCAGATTTAAGGTTTGTTAAAAACCGCTTCGGGATCGATTTTACTTATTACAGAAGTAAATCAGATAACCAGATTTTAGCAACCAGGGTTCCGCCATCGGCAGGAGCTTTTCTTACCTACTTAAATGGTGGGGCCATCCAGAATAAAGGAATTGAGGTGGTGCTGAATGCACAGGCCATTGTTAAAAAAGATTTCAAGTGGACAATAGATATCAACTTTGCCCATAACAAGTCCATTGTGAAAGAGCTTCCGGGAGCTTTAGATCGGGTAGAGCTATCTGATGCCTGGGTAGCTGCCAATGTAGCTCAGGGAGCAGGATTCTTAAATGGAAGTTTATTTGGTATTAATGGTAATGTTTGGAAGCGGAATGCTCAGGGGCAGTTATTACTCGGTAATAATGGTTATCCACAGGTGCAAGTCGCCTATGCTAATATTGGAGACCGTAATCCTGATTTTACTTCAGGCATCACCAATACCTTTAACTATAAAAATTTTGCTTTATCCTTTATGGTTGATATCCGGGTAGGCGGAGATGTATTCAACGCAACTGAAAATTCATTGGTCCGTTCCGGTCTAAGCACAAAAACTTTAGATCGTGGGTCTAAAGTTTTTGATGGTATTATAGAATCTACCGGATTGCCAAGTACTCTGTCAGTCCCACTAAATCAAAATTATTACCAAACTATTTACGCTAGTCAAGGATATGATTTTGTTGAAGATGGCAGCTGGTATAGATTAAGGTATGCAACTTTAACGTATAACATGCCAAGCAGTTTTTTAGCTAAAACCAAACTTAAAGGTCTGGCATTTACAGTAACAGGTAGAAACCTGATCTTGATTACCAAATATTCGGGAGTAGACCCTGAGGTTTCGGGCAGTGGTGCAGGCGTTGGTGGATCGGGTTCTTTTGGGTTCGATAACCTTGGTATTCCTGCTACACGTGGAATAGATATGGGTTTAAGATTAACTTTTTAATTGCATCGTCATGAAAAATAAAATAATAATAGCATCATTAATCAGTGGTATGTTTTTAAATACCTCTTGTAAGAAGTACCTTGATGTAAATAAAGATCCAAATAATCCTACAAAAATTTCGGCTGCGAGCCGTCTGGTGGGCGCTATCACCACATCAAACGGTGCCGCGCTGTGGAGGGGCACGAGAGAAGTATCAGGGCTTGTGCAGTACGGAACAACTAAATTGCTTACTGGTACTAATCGTAACGCAGAACAATGGCGTTTTACAGCCAGTTATTTTCTTTGGCAAAACGCCTACGTATATACTATGCCCAATTGTGTCGATGTGATCAATCTGGGTGAAGAGGAAGGAAGTCCTTACTTTGTTGGCGCAGGTAAAACGTTGCTGGCTATGAATTTTGGCCTGCTTACCGACCAATACGGTTCGATTGTGGTTGATGATTATTACGATGGCAAAACCCAGTTAAATTTGCTGCCTAAAATGCAACAACAACAAGAAGTTTACCAACGTATTGATAAATTGCTGGATGAAGCAATTGTTGCTTTTAATAGTACAACAAATGCTACTGGACTTAATGCCAGCGGTGGTGACATTATGTTTCAGGGAGATGTAAGCAAATGGAAAAGATTTGCCTGGGCGTTAAAAGCCAGATATCTGAACCATTTATCTAAAAAGGGCGCATTATACAATCCTGCAAAAATTATTGAGGCCTGTAGCAATGCCTTTAATGCCGATGGAATGGATGCGCAGTTTGCTTATTTATCAGGAGGCATCCAAACTGATGAAAACCCATGGTACAGCTGGGGTGGTTTTGTGCTTACCACAACAGATCCAAATAATGCGCTTTACGATCCACGTTATTTTGCCTGGAGCCAATTCTTTGTTAATATGCTATCATCGTTTCCGGTTACCAATACCACTTTTCAAGATCCAAGGATAAGCCGGATTATGCAGCCTGCGGCTTCAGACGGGCAGTACCGTGGGTTAAAAGCCGGTGCTGGCTTGGCGGGCGGTCAAGGGTTGTTGGCCAACGGACAGGCAGGTGATGCCACTAAAACAAATGGGAATGATTATGGCCGTTTTAGTAATAGTGGATTTTATACCAAACAAACCTCGCCTATCCCTTTCATCACTTATTCTGAAATTAAACTGATTGAAGCAGAAGCTAAGCTGCGTTCTAATGATGTTGCTGGTGCACTCGCCGCTTACGAAGAAGGTGTTAAAGCCAATATGCGTAAACTAGGGGTTACCGCAACCGAAATTAATACTTATTGGACTGCACAGTTGGCGGATGGGCTTGTGGCACACTTTACAAACCTTACCCAAGGTTTAAGCCACATTATGCGTCAAAAGTATATTACACTATGCTTAAATCCTGAAACCTGGGTTGATATGCGCAGATCTGATTTTAGTCAGGCAATTTATGGGCCATCTTTAATTCGCCCGTTAAACCTGAATACGGTTGTTTTTGATGCCAATAATGCAAACCAATGGATTAGGGGAATGGTTTATGAAACGAACGAACAAACCCGTAATCCAGGAGCTGTGGGCGACAATTCGGAGAAATACCGCTTGCTAACACCGCTTTGGTGGGACACTAATTAATGACGATACGCTTGAAAATCCTCTTTTCGGGGATTTTCTTTTTTAATTCGATTTCGATGAAAATTAAACAACTACTTTTTTTATCCTTTGCAATGGCTTTAATTGTTGGTTGTGCCAAACCGACCTTCCGGACATTCTATAAACCCATCATATTCGACGATCAGCGTAAACAGCTCAGTATCGAGTACCTGCAAGTTCGGCACGGCATTAAACAGGATAATGCGGTTATTAAACCGGTTATGGTAGTATTGCATTGGACAGCCATACCAAGTTTGGAGAAAACATTTGACGCTTTTAATAACCCAACTTTACCAGAAGCCAGAAAGGCGATATCTACAGCCGGAACGCTAAATGTATCAAGTCAATACCTTATCGATCGTGATGGAACCATATTTCGGTTAATGCCCGATTCTATATTTGCAAGACACGTGATCGGCTTAAACTATTGTGCAATAGGGGTAGAAAATGTGGGGAGCGAAAGTGCACCCTTAACAAAGAAACAGCTGCTGGCTAATGAAAACCTGGTGAGGTACCTGAAAACCAAATACCCTATCGAATATGTAATTGGGCACTACGAGTACAGGCAATTTATTGGAACGGGTTTATGGAAAGAAAGTGATCCGAACTATCTTACCGAGAAAACAGACCCTGGTAAGTCTTTTATGAAACGGATCAGAAATAGATTAAAAGACCTGAATTTAAAAGGAGCGCCAGAGAAAAAATAACCTGGCGCATTTTAATCCTTACAAAATTTTGAATCCTAAACTCAATTGAAATAAATTAGGTTTTTGGCTGTATTTTTCACTTTTACTAATGTTTGATAGGCCAGCTTCGTAGCGCAAATCAACCGAAATGCTGCCTACATCTACGCCTGCACCTGCCTGTAAACCCAATGCCTGGTTTTTATAGTTACTAAAATCGGTTGCCTGTTGGTAAGCCGAACTAAAAGTCGAGTTTTCATCCAGGATAAACGAAATAACCGGACCCGCCATCAACCTGAAGTTTAAATTTTTAGCACCAAATTTTGTTCCCAATAAAACTGGAACATCTAAAGTGGTAAATTTTACTTTTCCTTCAGCCTGAACTTCATTTCCATTATCCTGTGTAAAGCTGATAAACTTGTTGCCTTTACTTCCAATGTATGCTTCGGGCTGTACATAAAAGCTAGCACCGCCAATACGTGCCCAAGCGCCAATCTGATAGCCTAAACGGTTTTCTTCACTTGCGAAATCTGCGTTTAACTTGGCTAAGTTAACACCAGCTTTCACACCGAGATTAAACGTTTGTGCCTGTGATGTTGCCCAACCCAAGGTTAGGAAAACAATAGAGAAGATGATTTTTTTCATGTTGTTTAATTTGCTTTTTTTTAAGGTTAGTGATTCCATAAATTCCTCAAAATGCCATTTTAGCGCACTCTTCAGGTTCTGGTTTCATTTTTTAAAATTTACACAATGTGGGTTTTACACCTGATTAAGTTTTATAACGCAGTTTTAACACAATTATCGTGCAATTAGAATTCGCGAATCTCCACTTTTTTTATCACATCACATAAAAAGGTATCAACCTGAACAAATATTTTTTACTTTTGCATCAAATAAAATATGCCATGGCTAATTTTCAACTTACTTCTGAAACTGCATTTAAAGTAAAAACTAAATTTTTAAGAAAATACCGCGATCTGGCGAACGAGCCTTTAGAATTTACACCTGGCAAAGAAGATCAATTGGTTGAAGATTTAATGCGTTTGGTAAAACGCGACCGTACCTACATCGAATTTACCATTCAAAAAGCGCTTGCCGATACTAAGGGGAACAGACTTTAGTAAATCTTTCTCTTGTTTTTCTTTTTAGCGTAACGCTTAATTTACGCTTAGCTCAAATATGCTGTTTTTAATATTTATCGGTTTTTGTACATTTACGTTTGTACTTAATCAATAATAATCTTCCAAAAAGAGCAGTATTTCATTTAACTTGCCCTTCGGAATTAAAATATATAAGGGAATGAAGAAACTAAAATATGGTCTTTTAGCAGCTGGCTTTGGGGTGGCTGTTTTATCCTTTTCTTTTAAAGAAGATTTGTTCCTGGTATCTAAAAACCTCGATATTTTTGCTTCACTCTATAAAGAAATCAATATCAATTATGTTGATGATACCAACGCCCCTCAATTGATGAAAACGGGGATCGATGCCATGTTGGATAGTTTAGACCCTTATACCGAATATGTTCCCGAATCGGAAATTGAAGATTACAAGTTGAAATATGTAAGCACACAGTACGGAGGTATTGGTGCCAGCACTGTTTTTATCGACGGGAAACTGTTTATTAACGATATCAGTGAAGGTTATCCGGCAAATAAAAGCGAGCTTAAAGCAGGAGATCAGGTGGTAAGCATAAACGGAATCGCAGTAAAAGGTAAAGACCGACAAGAAATTAGCCAGTTGTTGCGTGGCCCTAAAGGAACACCGGTTGATTTGCTGATGGTTAGAGATGGCAAAGAAATTACTAAAAAACTCGTGCGCGATGAAATAAAACAGCCTAACGTTTCTTACTCTGGAATGGTTGGCGATGGAATCGGTTATATTAAGCTTGATAAATTTCTGGAAAATTCTGGACAGGAAGTCAAAGATGCCCTGTTGGCCATTCAAAAAGAAAATCCAAAAGGTGTTGTTTTAGATTTAAGAAACAATGGTGGTGGTATTTTGCAGGAAGCAGTTAAAATTGTAAACCTCTTTGTGAATAAAGATCAACTTATTGTAACCCAAAAAGGTAAAAATGCAGAGAAAACCATTGCCTATAAAACACTTTTAACCCCGGTTTCTACTTCCGTTCCGCTGGTGGTGCTCGTAAATGGAAATTCGGCCTCGGCCTCAGAAATTGTTGCTGGTTCTCTGCAGGATTTAGACCGTGCTATTGTGATTGGGCAGCGTAGCTACGGTAAGGGTTTGGTTCAGCAAACCTTCAACCTGCCTTATAACAGTTTGGTTAAAGTAACCGTGGCTAAATATTACACCCCTTCAGGCAGGTGTATCCAGAAACTGGATTATGCACATAAAAATGCCGAAGGTGTAGCCGAACGTTTTGCCGATTCTACCATGGTTATGTACCAAACCAAA
The DNA here is from genome assembly GCF_014692875.1 of Pedobacter riviphilus. Lineage (NCBI taxonomy): Bacteria > Pseudomonadati > Bacteroidota > Sphingobacteriia > Sphingobacteriales > Sphingobacteriaceae > Pedobacter > Pedobacter riviphilus. The sequence continues at coordinate 5,105,378 of NZ_CP061171.1, forward strand.
GCAGGCAGAAATGTATACAGCGGCAATGGTGTTTACCCCGATATTGTGGTAGATGCTGCCAAGTTAAGTCCGATTACGATTTCGATGATCAATAAAAACCTTTTCTTTAATTATGCAAATCAATACAGGAAAGAAAAACCAACATTAGCTTCGGCTAAAAACTTCCAGTTATCTGATGCAGATTATGCCTCATTTTCTAGCAGCCTTGCCGATAAAGACCTGTCTTATCAAAGCCGTACAGAAAGATTGCTTTCTGACTTGCGGGCAGAGGCTGAAAAGGAAAATAAATCTGCAGAAGTTAAAACCGATCTGGAGAATCTTAAATATAAACTTACCTCATCTAAAAAAACTGATTTGGTTAGCCATAAAGCAGAAATTAAAAGGGTTTTGGAAACACAGATTGTAAGCCGTTATTTTTACGAGAAAGGAAGAATTGAGCAGAGCTTCCAGTACGATAAAGAATTGGCTGCAGCGAAAAACCTTTTTACCAATCAATCGCAAATCCTGGCCATTTTAAAAGGCGATGGAAATTATAAGGTGATTGGAAAACCCACCAAAGCCACCGCATCAATAGACTAAAACCTAACCAAACGATACCACCATCCTTATGAAGAAATTATCACTAATATGCCTTGTGCTATTAATTGCCTTACAGTTAAAAGCACAGGATTATACCCCTACTGCATCTAACTTAAAACAAAGAGCATGGTTTAATGATGCACGATTTGGCTTATTTATCCACTGGGGGCCGTTTAGTATACCAGGGAGCGGCGAATGGGTAATGAACGAACGAAAGTTGAATGTTCATAATTATACCAACCTAAAAGATTTTTTCAACCCTGTTGAGTTTAATGCCGAACAATGGGTGAGTATGGCGAAGAATGCCGGAATGAAGTACATTACGCTGATTACCCGGCACCACGATGGCTTTAGTATGTGGGATACCAAATATTCTGATTTCAATATCATGAATACGCCCTACAAAAAAGATATTGTAAAACTGATGGCCGATGAGTGCCATAAACAAGGCATTAAACTATATCTGTATTATTCACTGTTAGATTGGCGTAGAGAAGATTATCCGCATGAAACTGGACGGACGGGGCAGAACTCGGGCAGGACCGGCAAAGGCGATTATGCCAGTTATTTGCAGTTTATGAAAAACCAATTAACCGAGCTTTTAACCAATTATGGCGAAATAGGTGGAATCTGGTTCGACGGGCATTGGGATCAAACCGAACCAGAGGGATCAAAAGACAGGACCTCGCGGATTGACTGGAAATACAATGAAATTTATGGTTTAATCCACAAACTTCAGCCACAGTGTATGATTGGGAATAACCATCACCTTAGCCCCTTTGCAGGAGAAGATTTTCAAATGTTCGAACGCGATCTTCCGGGCGAGAATAAATCAGGTTTAAGCTTTCAAAAGGCATCAGATAAATTACCGCTCGAAACCTGCGAAACCATTTCAAATTCGTGGGGATATAATTTGAGCGATACCTATTACAAATCGAATAAAGAACTGGTTCACATGTTGGTTAAAGCCGCCAGTTTGGGTTCCAATCTTTTACTAAACATTGGTCCGATGCCGAGCGGTAAAATTCAGCCAGAGTTTCAAGACCGTTTGGCAGGCCTGGGCAATTGGCTTAAAATTTATGGTGAAAGCATTTATGGTACAAAAGCAGGATTTATTAAACCACAAACCTGGGGTAGCATTACGCAAAATGATAACAAAATTTTTATCCATATTTTAGACGAAAAAACGACATCCCTGGATTTGGAAAACGTTCCCGTTAAGAAAATTAAAAAGGCATATTTACTAAAAGACAAAAGTCCAGTAAACTATACCTTTAAAAAAGCAAAATTATCCATTACTACGACTTTAAACACTACAGAACCTGATCAGGTGATTGTTTTGGAGATTGGGTAAGTGAACGTTTATATAGGCTGTCATCCTAAACGTAGTGAAGAATCTTTCCGAATTTCAATTAAAAGAGTCGTCATTACGAGGTACGAAGCAATCTTAATGCGTTCGCTGTTAGCGATAGTTGTAAGATTGCTTCGCTGGCTGAAAAAGCCTTCTCGCAATGACGATCTCTCTCGTTCAAAAGCCTATATCTTCCTATAATTTACTAAATTCAATGCTTTTATTTAATTTTAGCACAATTCTTCCCTATTTATGAGAAAATAAACGTAAAACGTTTTACTTTTAGGCTTTAAATTCTAATGTAAGAAATTATAAGCACACATGCAGTTCAAGAAAACTTCGTCTATTCTATTTCTAACGGCCTCTCTATTCTCTCTTAATGCAGCTGCACAGCAGAACACCAAACTTACCCAATATGTCGATCCATTAATCGGATCAGCAAAACACGGACATGTTTTTGTAGGTGCAAATGTTCCTTTTGGTGCAGTTCAACTGGGGCCGAACAATATTTTTGAAGGCTGGGACTGGTGCAGTGGGTATAACTATGCAAGTAATACGATTACCGGTTTTGCACATACCCATTTAAGTGGTACTGGTATTGGCGATTTAGGCGATATTTCGATTATGCCTGCAACTGGTAAATTGCTCCTGGAAAAGGGTAAAACAGCCGAAGACCAGAACGGCTACCTATCTAAATTTTCGCATCAAAATGAAATAGCCAAAGCTGGTTATTACAGTGTATTACTTGATAAATACCAAATTAAAGCCGAACTAACCGCAACCGAAAGGGTAGGCTTTCATCAGTACACTTTTAAAAAAGATGCTGAAAATCCACATATCATTATCGATTTAATTGAAGGTATAGGTTGGGATGCGCCTGTATCTGCTTCATTTAAACAGCTTGATGCTACTACTATTGTAGGGCATCGTAATTCGAAAGGTTGGGCCAACGATCAACGTTTATATTTTGTAATTAAACTTTCGCAACCGATTAAAAGCATTGCACTTTATGATAGCACTGTTGTTAAAAGTGGCGCAACGTTATCTGGTAAAAAGCTTAAGGCGGCGGTTAACTTTAATACCATTAATCATGATAAACTGCAGATTAAAGTTGCCTTATCTCCGGTAAGCATTGAAAATGCCATTTTAAACCTAAAAACAGAGCTACCGGGCTGGGATTTCGCAGCAGCTGTTAAAAATAGTGATGCGAAGTGGGAAAAAGAACTGGCCAAGTTGAAAATTGAGGCTTCAAATACGACCAAAAATATATTTTATACCGCTTTGTACCATACCATGGTGGCGCCATCACTTTTTAACGATGTAAACAAAGATTACCTCGGTACAGATAAAAAGGTATACAAAAAGGCAAATTTCAATAACCTCACTACCTTTTCACTGTGGGATACTTACCGTGCGGCTAATCCATTGTACACCATTCTGCACCAGGATAAGGTAAACGATGTGGTAAATACCATGTTAGCCATCTATAAACAACAGGGTAAACTACCCGTTTGGCATTTAATGGGCAGTGAAACCAATACCATGGTGGGCTACCATGCCGTTCCGGTTATTGTTGATGCCTATTTAAAAGGATACCGGGGTTTTGATGTAAATCTGGCATACGAAGCGATAAAACAATCGGCTATGCAGAAAACGGATGGTATCGAATACATTCAGGAGCTTAAGTTCATTCCTGCTGATAAAATAAACGAATCAGTGGGTAAGGCTTTGGAGTACGCTATTGACGATTATTGCATTGCACAAATGGCTAAGGGACTCAACAAAACAGCAGATTACGCTTACTTTAGTAAAAGATCGAAACTGTATCGTTTATATTTTGATCCGAGTATTCAGTTTATGCGTGGTAAACTTGCCAATGGAAATTGGAGAAGTCCTTTCGATCCTTTTTCGTCCAAACACCGTGAAGATGACTACGTAGAAGGGAATGCATGGCAATATACCTGGTTGGTGCCACAAGATGTAGAAGGTTTGATTGATCTTTTTGGAGGAGATAAACCTTTTACCAATAAACTTGATTCGCTATTTACCTTACCTTTAGATTTGGGAACCAACGGTTCGCCTGATATTAGCGGATTGATTGGAAATTATGCGCAGGGAAATGAACCCAACCACCACATCCCTTATTTATATACTTACGCAGGCCAGCCATGGAAAACTGCCGATCTGATCCGTAAAATCGACAAAGATTTTTATTCGTCAAAACCTGATGGATTGTGCGGCAACGAAGACGTAGGTCAAATGAGTGCCTGGTATATTTTCTCCGCAATGGGTTTCTATCCTGTAAATCCGGCAAACGGAGCTTACGTTTTCGGAACGCCATTGGTTAATGATGCGATTATTTCGCTGCCTGGGAATAAGAAATTCAGTATAAGGGTTGTGGATAACAGTGCGGAGAATAAGTACATTCAGAAAATTGTGCTGAATGGCAAACCATATACCAAATCATATATTTTGCATAACACCATAACAGCTGGCGGAAATATACAAATTTATATGGGCAATAAACCATCGGCAAGCTGGGGCGTAAAACAAGAAGACAGACCTGTATCAACTAATAGTTCTAGATAAAAATGAGGTTGTATCATAAAATTAGTTTATCTAGATTTTGTCACGTTGAGCCTGTCGAAACGCCTCACTCCATATTAATGAAGGTCCTTCGACAAGCTCAGGATGACATTCTGGACATATGATATATTCTCATTAAATTAACCACAGCAACAAAATTTTTATCTACAAGATTTCAAAATAATGAAGAAAATATTTCTACTTCTCTTACTCTGTTCGGCTTTGACCGTAAATGCACAACAGCGCTATGAACTAAATTCGGGTTGGGTATGTACCAATATCAAAGATGCCAATGCTTCGGGCTTAGAAATCTCGAAAGCTGGTTTTCCGGTCGGCAACTGGATGCAAGCGACAGTTCCTGGAACAGTATTAACCACTTTGTTGAACAATAAAAAAGTATCCGATCCATTTTATGGAATGAACAATGAGAAAATTCCAGACGTTTATAAAACCGGTAACGATTATTACACTTATTGGTTTGTAAAAGATTTTGAAGAGCACGCTGTGGGTACCGAACAGGTTTGGTTACAGTTTAGAGGAATAAATTATAAGGCCGAAATTTATTTAAACGGAAAAAAAGTTAACCCCAAAACCCAGGTGGGTATGCACCTTAGGGCACAGTATAACATCACTAAATTTTTATCCCCGAATGGGAAAAACAGGCTTGCCGTAATTGTTTATCCACCAGATTTCCCGGGCAACCCGAATGGTGGACAGGGTGGCGACGGTACAATTGCCAAAGGTTTAACTACACAATATACTGCCGGATGGGACTGGATTCAGCCTACACGCGACCGTAACACGGGCATTTGGGATAAAGTGACCATCGAGAAAACCAAGAGTATCAATATCCAGAATCCACAGGTAATTACTTTGGTACCCGGCAAGCGTTTGCCAGAAGGGGAACAAAAACCAGCTACCGTTAAAGTTTCAGTTGAAGTAGAAAACCCAACTAATCAGGCGGTTTCGGGTACATTGCAATACCAAATTGCCGGAAAGTTGATTAAACTGTCAACCTCTATTGCCGCCAATAAGACTATTACGGTTAAACTTCCTGATTTACAGCTTGAAAATCCTAAATTATGGTGGCCAAGCGGATACGGACCACAAAACTTGTATGACGTAAAAATCGAATTTGTAGCGGCCAATCAAGTATTAGATCAGGAGCAGCTTAAAGTGGGTGTCCGCCAGATTGATAATACCTGGAACGAACACACCAGGAGTATGGGCACTTTTGTAAACGGACAAAAGATTTTTATTAAAGGCGGTAACTGGATTATCAGTGATGCAATGCTCCGTTTTAGCGATGCCCGTTACGATGCTGAAGTACGTTACCATAAAGATATGAACCTGAACCTGATCAGGATTTGGGGAGGAGCAATTTTAGAAAGACCTGAGTTTTACAACGCCTGTGATAAATATGGATTGCTGGTTTTTCAGGATTTCTGGTTTAGTGGCGATTGTAACGGCCGTTGGGTAGACCCGATGAAAAAGGAAGACCAATGGACACGCAGAAATTATCCAGATGATCATAACCTCACCTTAACCGCTATTGAAGATCAGATCAAAATGATCAGAAACCATGCTTCACTTGCTTTTTGGTGTGGAGGGAATGAGATTACACCACCCGAAGATATTTTGGAACCTTTAAAAAACAATATTCTGCCACGATTAGATGGCACTAGAAAGCTTTTCGATTTTTCTAACAGCGACGAAATGTCGTATAACTCCATTGGCGGAAACGGCGATGGGCCGTACGGCATACAGGATATTAAAACTTTTTGGGGTACGAGAACATTTCCTTACAACTCCGAAGTAGGCTCGGTAGGTGTTGGCGATTATGTTTCCTTGCTGCGTTTTATCCCAAAAGAAAACCTGATTGCACCCCAATATAAAGCCAAACCCGATTCGGTATGGGATTATCATAAATATATCTCATACGAGCAATATCTTAATCCATACGGCAAGCCGAAAAGTGCAGAAGATTTTGCAATGAAGGCCCAATTGGCCAATTACGATCAATACAGGGCATTAATGGAGGGTTTCTCGAACAAAATGTGGGATTGGTATACTGGTTCCATCATCTGGAAAACCCAAAACCCCTGGACAGCCATGCGCGGACAGATGTACGATTATTATCTTGATCCAAATGCCTGTTTATACGGCTTAAGGAAAGGAAGTGAGCCTTTGCATGTGATGATGAATCCTTTGGATAGCATGGTTACCATCGTAAACAATGGGTTTAGCACTAAAAACAACCTGATGGTGCAGGCGAAAGCTTACGATATGGATGGCAAAGATTATTTCTACTCCCAGGCCTTCAATTCGGTTGGTCCATCTTCTGTGAGAAGACTTTTTCCTATGAACGAGTTCTTAACCAAGCTGGATAAAAAAGAAGGTGTATTTGTTTCTTTAAGGATTTTAGACCAGAAGCAAAATATACTGAGCGAAAATATTTATTGGCTTCCAGGTAAGGATGGTGAATATTCGGGCTTAAAAAGTATCAAACAAGCGCCGTTAAAAGTTTCAGCAATTGATCAGAAAAACGGTAAGGTGGCAGTTACTTTAAGCAATGCAAACGGAAGCCCCGTAGCATTTTTTAATCGTATTGCTTTAATAAATGGCAATACTGGCGAACGTATACTCCCAGCATTTTATGATGATAACTATGTGAGTATTTTACCAGGAGAAAGTAAAACAGTAACTGTAGAATATACAGGGAAACAAAGTAATTTAGCTGTAGAGGTATATGGCTGGAATGTAGAAAAGCAGAAAGTAAATATTCAATAAGTTAATCGGGATTTGTAATCCCGTTTTAAGAACTTAGGATGTTTAATCCTGGGTGGGAGTACTCAAATGCGAGATTACAAACCTCGACTAATAAAAGGATTATTTTAAGCCTGTTGCAAATTGATTAACAGTTAAGAGGTAATATTTATCGATTTCTATATAACATTCTTCTGGCCAAAACCCAAAATGTCCGATGAAGCTCCGATGATGGTCCGATGAAAGTCGGATGATGGTTGGGTTTTAATAGAAGGTTAGTCATGGTTTGTTATCCCGTCTTTAGGGGATTTTTAATTATGAAGTGTAGGCTTATTTTCAACGTTTTTGAAAATGCTGGGTTCTGCTACAATGGCAGAATGTAGCCCTGCTATCGCTTCAAGTCCTCACTCGTGCCTCGCTCCGGGCTTTCCGCTTTATCAGGTTTAGAAACAGCAGCAGCTGCTCTAAAATACCGCTGGATCCGCGTTAGGGATTGTAAGGGTTCAGTACCGATCCTTCATCGGTACCGGAGCGAAGCGCAGCCCTGAAAAGCCCGACCCTTTCCCGTACTTCACGGGATTGGGTAACGCCCAAATCAGTTATCAGCTTTCAATCTTCAGTTTGCAATTCACGGTCTATAAAACAAAAAAGGCGACACTTTAGGTATCGCCTTTTCTCTATAGTATGTTTTACAACCTAGCTTACGCCGTGTAATTTTACTTTTAATCCATCCATATTGTTGTTTAACTGCAGTTGGCAGGCTAAACGCGAGTTTGGTAACAGATCGGGCAAAGTATCTAACATGGCATACTCATCGTCTGTCATTTCGTTAAGTTTTTCTTCGCCTTCCAATACATCAACACAGCAGGTGGCACATAACGCCATTCCGCCACAAGTAGCAAGAATATCGTACTCTGATGCTTTTAAAAACTCCATCAGGCTTAAACCCATGTCGGTTGGTGCAACGTGTTCAGTAACCGAGCCATCCGGCTCCTGCATATATATGTTAATGTTGTTTTCCATTTTATTACTCTTATGATTTGTAGCGACAAATATAGGAGAAAGCTTAAAATTCTGAAACTCCGTTTACAGTTGTATATTTCATGGTATATTTTACACCTGGGTTCATGTAAGAATAAGCACTGTGGCTCATTAATGCGGCTTCGTGGAAACCACAAAGAATTAATTTTAGTTTATTGGTGTAAGTATTGATATCGCCAATGGCATAAATTCCAGGGATATTTGTCGAGTAATCATCAACATTAACCTCAATAGCACTTTTGTTAATGTTTAAGTTCCAGTCTTCAATCGGGCCTAATTTAGGACTCAAACCAAACAACGGAATTAAATGATCAGCCTCCACAACAGTTTTTTCCATGGTGCGGTTCTGCACAATTTCAACTTGCTCTAATTTATCCGTTCCTTGTACCGCTTGAAGATTGCTATTTAAAATTAAATTGATTTTTCCACTTTCTGCCAATGCCATTACTTTAGCAACCGAATCTGGAGCACCACGGAAACTCTCGCTTCTGTGCACTAAGGTTAATTCAGAACAAACTTCCGCTAAGTAAATGGTCCAGTCTAAAGCAGAGTCGCCACCGCCGGCAATCACCATTTTCTGATCGCGATACTTCTCGGGTCCAAGATCATATAATTTACACCCTTACCGTTCTCAAATTTTTCTAAATTTTCTACAGCTGGTTTACGCGGTTCGAAACAACCTAAACCACCTGCAATTACCACAACCTTCGCTTCGATAACGGTACCCATATTGGTAGTTAAAACGAAATCTGCTTCGCCACGCTTTTCTAAACCTTCAATACGCTCACCTAAAGTAAATGTTGGATGGAAAGGTTTTGCCTGCTCCATTAAATTATCGATAAGTTCCTGAGCCAACACAGAAGGATAACCAGGGATATCGTATATCGGTTTTTTAGGATAAATTTCAGACAGCTGACCACCAACCTGCGGCAGGTAGTCAATTAAATGGCAACGCATTTTTAATAAACCGGCTTCAAAAATGGCAAATAAACCAACCGGACCAGCGCCTATTACGGCTATATCAGTAGTGATCATTAAAAAAAATTTGACGCAAAGTTACGAAATAAAGTATTATCAATCCTGCTATTTAGAAATATTCTAGATAATTTTGTAATACTGTTGTATTCAATATTTTATATGCTTTGTGTTGGGTTAAAACAAAAGTTAAGGGTTTTTAGGTGTTTAAAGCAAATTATAATTGGTCTATGGATATTGTAGAATTAATTTTTATATCGTTTTTTTAAAGTCGATTTATTATAAACAATTATCAACTCATTAGGTAGACTGTCATTTTTGGTTTTATAAGAAAATAAACCATCTCTGTTGTTCCATGATAATCTAGACTTACCAATTATAGCAAATTGATATTGATCTTCTGATTTCGAGTCGATATTGTTAACAAAGAATATAGTATCGTTTTTTATATAGTATCGAGAATTCATTGTTTTTATTCCGAAGCAGGCCACTCTTTTATAAAGCTTGCCGTTTTCTTTAAATTTTAATATTGTTGTGCAGCCAGCCGAACCAGTCCAGCCCGCAATTAATATGTCTTTACCCTCAAATTTTTCAAAATCAATGATGCCCGAAGGGAAAAAAGCTGTTGATATCAAAACTATTGCCAACGTAGAACCGATGTAGATTCTATGTTTTTCCTTGAATTTTTTCTTTGTAAGCAAAACTAATTGCTGTATTAAAAGGAAAAATAAAATGAGGTAAAAGATACACAACCCTATGGTTATTGGGAAGGCAAATAGCCCAGTTTTACCTTCCCAAAAATATACTGTTTGAATAATCAGGAAAAAAGCAAGAGTGGCTGACCAGAGTGCTTTATTTTTTACCATGATTATGTTTTATTACCAGCTCATTCCTAAATTCTGAAACACAAAGCTCCATACATCAGCTGCTTCTTCAATTAATTTGGTGGTTGGTTTGCCCGCTCCATGCCCTGCTTTGGTTTCGATCCTGATTAAAACAGGGTTTTCGCCTTTATATTTTTCCTGTAGGGTTGCTGCAAATTTGAAAGAATGAGCAGGTACCACACGGTCATCATGATCGGCAGTAGTAATCAAAGTTGCCGGATAATTAACACCGCTTTTTAGGTTATGGAGCGGTGAATATTTAATCAGGTAATCGAAATCCTCCTTTTTATCGCTGGTTCCGTATTCAACAGCCCAGCCCCATCCAACGGTAAATTTGTGGTAGCGAAGCATGTCTAAAACGCCAACAGCTGGTAAAGCCACTTTAAACAGATCTGGTCTTTGAGTCATACAGGCACCTACCAAGAGGCCCCCATTTGAACCACCAGATATAGCAATTTTAGATGGGTTGGTGTACTTCTCTTTAATCAGGTATTCGGCTGCGGCAATAAAATCGTCGAAAACGTTCTGTTTTTTGGCTAACATACCCCCTTTGTGCCAGGCTTCGCCATACTCACTTCCGCCACGCAAACTCGGCTGAACGTAAATACCGCCACGCTCTAAAAATAGCATTCTTGAAAGGCTAAATCCTGGGGTTAAACTGATCTGGAAACCGCCATATGCATAAAGATAAACTGGGTTGTTGCCGTCCAGTTTGATGCCTTTTTTATGTACGATAAACATAGGTACTTTTGTACCATCTTTTGATGGATAAAATACCTGTTCGGTTTCGTAGTTATCGGTATTAAACTGGAGATCTGATTTTTTATATAATACCGATTCGCTTTTGGCGATGTCGTAGCGGTAAATGGTGCCTGGGGTGGTGAAATTAGAAAAGGTGTAAAAAAATTCTTTATCATCTTTGTAGCCACCAAAGCCTCCAACGGTTCCAATGGCTGGAAGTTTTACATCGCCTATTTTCTTTCCGGTTAAATCAAACTGAATAATGTTGGTGCTTGCATCTTTTAGGTAAGAGGCCCAAAGAAATCCTCCGCCAGTTCCAATACCCTCTAAAGCCAATTTCGATTCTGGGATAATTTTCTGCCAGTTTTTCGGATCTGCATTTTTCGGATCAACCAAAACTACCTGTTTGTTTTCGGCACCGAGATCGGTGTTTACCAATAGTTTGTCGCCAACATTATCAATAACGCTGTGGTTGTTTTCAAAGCCTTTAACCAATAAGGTGATTTTGCTATTTGGCACTTTTAGATCTTGATAATAAAGTGCATTGCCCGAAGTACCAGCACTGGCATAAACCACCAGAAAACGCTCGTCTTCTGTAATATTAGCCCCGAAATATAAATTTGGATTGGTTTTGTCTTCAAAAATTAACTGGTCATTTTGTTGCTGATCGCCCAGTTTGTGGAAATATACTTTTTGGTATTTGTTGGCGGCAGAAAGATCGGTTCCTTTAGTGGGCTCATCAAATTTACTGTAATAAAAACCATCGCCTTTCCAGGCTGCCCCAGAGAATTTGGTCCATTTTAGTTCATCAGCTAATTTGGTTTTACTGGCAATATCCATTACATAAATATTGCTCCAGTCTGATCCTGCTTGCGCAACCGAATAGGCCAGGTATTTTTTATCGTGCGAAAACCCAAGCAGCGAAACGGCCGCTGTTCCATCTTTTGTGAGTTTATTAGGGTCGAGAAAAACTTCTTCTTTGCCATCTAACCCTTTTTTAATAAACCAGATGCTTTGGTTCTGAAGGCCATCGTTTTTAGTGAAGAAATAATATTCGCCAACCTTAAAAGGTGCACTTTCTTTAGGGTAATTCCATAATGCTGTTAAACGCTTTTTAATGTCAGTACGGTAGGGAATTTGCTCGAGATAGTTTTGGGTAACCTTATTTTCGGCTATAACCCAGGCTTTTGTCTCTGCTGAGGTATCATTCTCCAGCCATCTGTAAGGGTCGGCAATGGTTGTTCCGAAATAATTATCTTTTGTGCTGTCTTTTTTTGTTTCAGGGTATTTCATTAATGTTATTTTTTCTGCAGGTTTTTTGCCTTGGTTGCAAGCAAACAGACTTAATGCAAATAAGCTCAATAGAATTTGTTTTTTCATCTTTAGTGAGATTTGTTTACTAATATATGTCTTTTTTCCTTCGGTATGATTTCGCAGGTTTTTTGATTTCACAGATTGCTGCACTTTAGGCTTTGGTCTTTCTGCTTTAGTCTTTAAGCTTTTTCCCTTACCTTTGGATTTGTACATGGCAAAAAATATTTACTTCGCTTCCGATTTTCATTTAGGCACTCCAAATTATGCCGAAAGCCGTGCCCGTGAAGCGCGTATTGTAAATTGGCTAAATTTTATAGAACCAAATTGTGGCGAGTTGTTTTTGATGGGCGATATTTTCGATTTCTGGTTCGAGTATGCTAAAGTGATTCCGAAGGGATTTATACGTTTACAGGGCAAATTGGCTGCCATGGCCGATGCGGGGATAAAAATCTATTTTTTTAAAGGTAACCATGATATGTGGGTGCGCAGTTATTTCACTCAGGAAATCGGCATGGAAATTATCAGCGATGAACTGATCATTGAAAGAGGTGGTAAAAAATTCTACCTGCACCATGGCGACGGCTTAGGCCCGGGAGATAATAAATACAAATTTTTAAGAAAGATTTTTAGAAGTAAGTTTTGCCAATGGCTGTTTGCCCGTTTGCACCCAAATTTAGGAATCGGTATTGCCAATAGCTGGAGCCAGGGGAGTAGGGCTGCACAAACCGAAAAAGAAGTGTTTTTAGGTGAGGATAAAGAATGGTTAGCCATTTATGCCAAAGAACAGCTGCAGAAGACACATTTCGACTATTTTATTTTCGGACATAGACACTTACCACTCGATATTGATTTAGGTAATGGAAGCCGATATGTTAATATTGGCGAATGGCTCAATTATAATTCGTACGGGGTATTTGATGGCCAGGATTTAAAATTGGAGTATTACAATCCAGAGCCTTAATTTTTAAGTTCATTTTTGGAAAGCAGTGTCTGTATCTCGGTTTAATGTTGGTCGGGCTTTTCGTTATAGTCCCGATTTTAAAGGAAAATCGGGAGCTGCCACTTCAATCCCGTTTAGGTACGCGGGTTCGTGCTGCTATTTGAGGCTGCATGGTGCCTAAAATGCACTGTTCTTTGTTCCTAAACCAGATAGAACGGAAAGCCCGGAGCGAGGAACGAGTGAGGACTTGGAGTGATAGCGGGGCTACCGGCTGCCACAGGCACAGAACTGTTCATTTCCAAAAAAAAACTTTGGATAATATTGCAACTTTTCTTTTCATACTTGCGCGGTAGATGAAGATCTTCCTTGTTTGAAAAGCAAAACCTGTAGCATTTTTAATGTTGGTCGGGCTTTTCGTTATAGTCCCGATTTTTAAAGGAAAATCGGGAGCTGCCACTTCAATCCCGTTTAGGTACACGGGTTCGTACTGCTATTTGAGGTCGCATGGTGCCTAAAATGCGCTGTTCTTTGTTCCTAAACCAGATAGAACGGAAAGCCCGGAGCGAGGAACGAGTGAGGACTTGGAGTGATAGCGGGGCTACCGGCTGCCATAGGTACAGAACTGTTCATTTCTAAAAAAAACTTTGGATAATATTGCAACTTTTCTTTTCATACTTGCACGGTAGATGAAGATCTTCCTTGTTTGAAAAGCAAAACCTGAAGCTTTTTTAATGTTGGTCGGGCTTTTCGTTATAGTCCCGATTTTTAAAGGAAAATCGGGAGCTGCCACTTCAATCCCGTTTAGGTACGCGGGTTGGTGCTGCTATTTGAGGCCGCATGGTGCCTAAAATGCACTGTTCTTTGCTCCTAAACCAGATAGAACGGAAAGCCTGGAGCGAGGAACGAGTGAGGACTTGGAGTGATAGCGGGGCTACCGGCTGCCATAGGCACAGAACTGTTCATTTCCAAAATCCTTAATAAAAATCTAGTTTTTGCTTTCCAAACTAATTCAGCTTTTTTCCTTATTTTTGCATTTCCTGAATTTTTGGGCTATACCAACCGTCAGGAAATTTCAACAAGAATAATATGTTAGATAAATTAGAAGCTATAAAGCTGCGTTGGGAAGATGTAGAAGAATCGTTAAGTAATCCGGATGTAATTCAGGATATGAAACGTTTTGCGGCTTTAAATAAAGAATATAAAGACTTAGGCAAGATTGTAGATGAATATAAAATCTACAAAAATGTAATGAGTAATATTGATGCCAACAAAGAAATTTTAGCTACTGAGAAGGATGCCGAAATGCGGGAGATGGCAAAAGAAGAGCTTGATCTTTTGTTAAAGCAACAGGAAGAAATGGAAAGTAATATCCGTTTGATGTTGATTCCTAAAGATCCAGAAGATGCCAAAAATGCGGTTTTTGAGATCCGCGGCGGTACGGGTGGCGATGAAGCAGCTTTGTTTGCAGGCGATTTATACCGCATGTATACCCGTTATTTCGAAACTAAGGGATGGAAAGTAGAAACCGTTGATGTAACTGAAGGTACTGCGGGAGGCTATAAAGAGGTAATTCTGAAAGTGAGCGGTGATGATGTTTATGGTCAGCTAAAATATGAAAGTGGTGTACACCGCGTACAGCGTGTGCCAGATACCGAAACGCAGGGCCGTGTGCATACCTCAGCTGCTTCTGTAGCGGTTTTGCCAGAAGCAGAAGAAATTGACCTGTATATTAACCCTGCCGATATTGAATTGCAAACTTCGCGTTCAGGTGGTGCTGGTGGACAGAACGTAAACAAGGTAGAAACTAAAGTACAGTTAACGCATAAACCATCAGGTATTGTAGTGGTTTGTCAACAAGAACGTTCACAGTTGGGTAACCGTGTTATTGCGATGGAGATGTTGCGCAGTAAACTTTACGATATCGAATTGCAGAAAAAAAATGGAGATATTGCCGCCAAACGTAAAACTATGGTGTCAACCGGCGACCGTTCGGCAAAAATCAGAACCTACAATTATCCTCAGGGACGTGTTACCGAACACCGTATCGGCTTAACCATGTATAACCTGCCAACTATTATGGATGGCGATATTCAGGAAATTATTGATGCACTTCAGTTTGCAGAAAATGCAGAGAAGATGCAGGAAGGTGCTGTAGGTTAAGGAGTTAAATGTTTTTGAAAAAAAAATTTGCAAATTAAGATATAGTCTCTATATTTGCAACCTCGAAAGAGACAAGAGGTTCGAACTTTAAAGAAGAACAAATGGAGTGGTAGTTCAGCTGGTTAGAATGCCTGCCTGTCACGCAGGAGGTCGCGGGTTCGAGTCCCGTCCATTCCGCGAAAATAGTTTTAAATTTAACTAAAAGCCTGTAAATTAAATGTTTACAGGCTTTTTCGTTTTCTGGAATGGAATTCCTATAGAAATATAATGGCCAGGATAAACCTTAAAACAGGGCCGATAATCCAGTTAAGAACAGGTAAGCCCCAAGGATTTTAGTATCATTAAATACCTTGCCCATATTTTCATATTTCACTTTGGCGAACGGTAGATACATCATCAGGATAAGGCCTATAGCCAGCGGAATATTGGTTGTGCCACTGGAGAAGGAATTAATAAATACCGAAGAAGAGAAAAAAGATACAGATGGCGACACCAATGACCATGGCCAGGAAGATCCATAAGGAATGGTACAGGAAAACCTAGTCTTTTCTTTTCGCGGGCGGGTGCGCAGTTGTTGGCAGACATGTCTTTTGTGTTTAGTAACTGAAGTTACCTTTTACAAAGTCAAAGCTGTAGGCTTTGATCAAGTATCGATGCCACTTTCTGTCATAACCTGTATGGCCTTGGAATTAACTCCATGGGTTTCAATTCTTGCGCTGTAACTTCAGTCTGACCATTTGGAAAATGCCTTAAAAAGCCTGCTGCAATCTGGCTGCGGCAACTGTTACCGGTACAGAGTGCAGATATTTTTTATTATTTAATGTTTTGATTTCTTCTTTCCAATAAAATGGTGTCTCTCCAGATACCATTCATCTTACCGATTTTCTCCCGGTAACCCACCTCACGAAATCCTGCTTTCTCATGCATTCTAATGCTGCCGATGTTTTCCCGAAAGATACCCGACTGCAGTGTCCATAGTCCTTGCTTTTCGCTCTCAACGATCAGTGCATTGAGCAGGATAGAGCCATAACCTTTCCCGGATAAGGAGGGATTGACGTAGATACTAACTTCTGCCACTCCCGCATACACACAGCGGGAAGAAACCGGAGAAAGTGCGGCCCAGCCCACTATCTGTTTATCCGATTCGAGTACAAAACGACAGCCCTTAAGATGGGACTTATCCCAATCCGACCAGGAAGGGGCTTCGGTTTGAAAAGTGGCATTGCCGGTAGCAATGCCCTGTTCATATATTTCCTTTACGAATGGCCAATCATTGGCCTCTAAGATTCTGATCTCCATATTGAGCAATTAATCCCATAATTGTATTCCAATATTGCGATTAATATTTTGATACTTCCAAATCCAAAACATAAAATTATTCTAATGTGACGTTTATCGTATTATTGCGATTAACTAAACACGTTAGTTTTAGTTGTTCTAGCCTATCTTACTACTAAAGGATTTATTAAATTCATCATACTCTCAAACGAAAAAAGTCGACAACGGAAAGTGTTAGATAATTCCCTGCTCACTATTTTTCCGAACCAGAAAATTATAATCCAAGGCCTTTTGTCTTTTTATCGGTTTGTTTAAATGACATTTTTGATCTGCTACTTGAGGTCGTTTTGTATTTGCTTATATTTCAGTGTTTTGATTGATATTTGTGTCGTTTATAAATAGTATAAGTTGAGTTAAGGGGGCGTCTACAGTCCCGTCCATTCCGCGAAATAGTTTTAAATTTAACTAAAAGCCTGTAAATTAAATGTTTACAGGCTTTTTCGTTTTCTGGAAGCACCAGATTATTCATTTTTTCGGATCAAACGTGAAAGTTGGGGGGCTGAGTTTAAATTTTTAACTTAGTATTTTTAGCACTTGGCCTTGGAGACCGAAGAGACTAAAACTCTTACTACCAGCAGATCTTTTAGATCAATTTGATCTTATCCGTACTGAAACAATCGGGTATGGTTATCACTTATTTTTAGACCAACGGAACCAGCCTCCGCAAGAATTCCATGCTCATCCGCTTGATCCCTTGTTTTCTTTTTTGCTATGTCGGTTTCTTAAGAATTGATTGGAGACCAGAAGATTCGGACCTAGAATTTATAATGCTGATTATTAATGTTTTATTCTTTACGATGTATCACTTAAGAGTGCGACAGATTTCATCCCAAACTGTACATCCCACTTAACAATCTGTTCTTGATGGTTGCAGAGTCTTTCAGCAAATTTATTGGTAAACGTTACGAATATTTATTGAAAGCCAGCAAATATTAGGTATGCCTTTTATTACTAAATGTTTATGTTCAGCTTTAAAATAAATTATAGTGGTAGTGCTAGCAAATTAAATTTATACCGCAGTAGTTAGCTATTTGTATTAATATTTTTTTAGACCTATAACTGATGTTTTTATAAATAGCAAATTAACCAAAACCTAAACGCCAGGGTAAGTTGGCGCTTATCAATCAAATATTAAACTTTAAAAGAAAATGATAAAGTTAAAAGAGATGCAAAAAAGCTTGTCTTCGTTAGAAAACAAGAAGCTAAACTTGGAAAGTTCCAAAGCTGTATTAGGTGGTTTAGCTGGGGGCCTAAGTATATCGTGTCTAACCTTAGAGACGAAAATGGATGTCAATTGGTAGATTACTATTATGATGGCAAATGGTATGCTAGATTTAGCGATTGTAATAACGAATATTGCTAATAATCAATTCAAGGAATTTTATCAACAGTGAAGATTCAGTAATACAATCTGATATTAGCTGCGGAACATGCTGTTTCGAAAGGCCTTAACTTGCAAAAGTTGAGGCTTTTTTGTTTAATTATCGTTTTCATTAAAATATTTAGAATGAGGTTCAGCGTGTTACGTAATTATTGATTAAAAAGTCGATTACTATAGTGATAAACTGAATATAGTCTCTATATTTGCAGTCCCGAAAGGGAAAAGAGGTTCAGACTTTAAAGAAGAACAAATGGAGTGGTAGTTCAGCTGGTTAGAATGCCTGCCTGTCACGCAGGAGGTCGCGGGTTCGAGTCCCGTCCATTCCGCTAAAGGAAACAACAAATATCAGTTGTTTCCTTTTTTTATGGCTGTAAAATACTGATTAACAAGTTATTGCTTTTCAAAAATCTGCGATTGGAAGGTGTTCAAGATTTTCGATAATAGATCGCATTGCGGCCATATGATGCTCATCATGCCCGGCTACAAAATACATAAAGTCAACGATATTCATTGGCTGATTTAACCTAGGATGGGTACTCTTCTTCAAAAGGTCTTCTTTGCTTATTCCCTTTAGCAATACAATTGTTTTTGCTCTTTCATCACTTAGACTTTTAGTAAGCTCATTCAGCACCTGCTCATTGAAAGAAGCCTGATCGGTTGCTGTATTGTTTAAATCAGCAGGAGACATATCCGGCTTTCCATCCTTTATGTCCTGAAACCGTCTGCGCCAGAGATCTTCTAGGAGGATCAAGTGCCCAACGTTTTCATTCACAGACCATTTGGCACCGGTCTTTATGGTGGTTATTTTTTTAGGGTAAGTTTCGAGTAATTGATTTAAAACAGCAGGAAAATGTTCCATGCGGCTTAGCACATCCTCAAACTGTACTATATCAATGTTTGTATCGAATTTTCGATCAAACCATTTTACAAAAGGCTTTGGTTCTATCATTTTTCAAAATTTTATTGATGGATAATATTATATTTTCATCATCTTAAAGCGCCATGTGCAGAATGGGATAATTTTTACCCGATCCGTCTTTTTCTGATCTTCCTGTTTTTTTAAAACCCAATTTATCGTAGAAGCCCACGGCCTGACGGTTTTGCTCATTAACATCGACTCTTGTGATGCCTTGCAATTCTTTCATAAAATGGAATAATCTTTTTCCGTAACCTTTTCCACGGTATTCGTTATGGATGAAAAGCATTTCCAGGTTTCCTTCTGATGCAGATGCAAATCCAATTTGTTCGCCCTGTTCAATAAGCAGGAATACATTAAGATGTGGTAGGTAGTTCTTTGGGATAATCTGCTTAAAATAAATAAAATCTTCCTCAAGAAGAAAGTCATGGGTGGCTGTAACTGCTGATTCCCAAATCTCCATGATCCGGATATAATCTCCGGGGGTTGCGCGCCTGATCTGTTGCGACATAATTAATGAATTGATCAATATAATATTAAATATTCACAGATGGTCTTCCTGATGCCATGGTATATGCTTCTTTCAGCACTTCCGAATAGGTAGGATGCGCATAACATATTGAAGCCATATCTTTCGCTGTAACTTCGTATTCAAGGCCAACAACTGCTTGTGCTATTAAATCTGCTGCCCTGGCACCTATTATATGCACGCCTAAAAGTTCTCCGTATTTAGGATCAGACAGTACTTTTACGAATCCGTCCGTTTCCATTCCTGCCCTGGCTCTTGCATTTACTGCAAATGGGAATTTACCGAGATTATACCGCACTTCCCGTTTTTTTAATTCTTCTTCTGTAGCTCCTACTGACGCAACTTCTGGCCAGGTGTAAACTACCGACGGAATCCGGTCATAGTTAATATGCGGTTTTTGACCATCAATTCTTTCGACCACAAATATGGCTTCTTCTTCTGCTTTGTGGGCAAGCATAGCACCACCGATCACGTCGCCAATAGCAAAAATGTTTGAAACCGTTGTCTGTATCTGGTCATTCACCCTTACCGTGCCATTAGCATTCAATTCTACATTGGTATTTTCTAAGCCCAAACCATTCACATATGGCTTTCTGCCGACAGCGACTAAGATATAGTCCGCAATCAGATCTTGTTCGGTACCCTGTTTATTTTTAAAATATACTTTAGCTTTGTCGCCGAGGTTTTCAGCTTTGTACACTGCTTGCTGAAGCTTGATTTCTATACCTTCCTTTATCAAAATTTTTGTTAATGTAGTTCCCAATTCCTGATCCATTGCAGCAATCAGATTATCGGCATATTCTAATATGGTCACTTTTGTACCAATTCTGTTAAAAATGGAAGCCATTTCTACACCGATCACACCACCGCCAATGATGATGATGCTTTTCGGTTTTTCTTGCATTGCCAAAGCTTCTGTAGAGGTAATGATCCTTTTTTTATCGATGGTAACTCCTGGAATAGTTGCCGGCTTTGATCCGGTAGCAATAATGAACTTACCTGATCTGATAATAGTTTCTTGCTGCTCAGCACTTATGATTCTCATAGATTCATTGTTGAGAAAAGTACCTGTGCCCTGGAAAACTTTGATCTTATTCTTTCTCATCAGGAAATCCAGTCCCTGTGTATTTTTAGTTACCACATCGGCTTTGCGTTTAAAAACCTGTTCGAAGTTAAGGTGGAGATCAGAAAATTCAATACCATGATTTTCAAAATGCTTAAGTGCATCTGCATAATGATGTGTGGTATCCAGTAAGGCTTTGGTGGGGATGCATCCCACATTGGTACAAGTGCCGCCTAGAGCGCTGTATTTTTCAATTAAAGCTGTTTTATAACCCAGTTGGGCACTTCTTATCGCTGCTACATATCCGCCGGGACCTGACCCGATAACGGTAATATCAAATTCTTCCATTTTTCTTTTCTAACATTATTAATAAAAATAAACCGATCGGTCTTTTTATGGGTAAAAAAATTATACTTTGAGATTCTTAATTAATTTTTCGAGGAAAGACATTGCTATTTTAAGCTCTGTTATATGGTTATTGACCTTTGCCTGCATAAATGCGCCTTCAATCATGGAAATCATGATCACCGAAATTTCGGTTGCGTCTGCATCTTCTTTTATTTCTTTTCTTTCGATACCTCGTTTTATTTGGTTTACAATAGATGCCTTCCAGAATCCCAATGCCTTTTGTGCACGTTCTTTTAGCTTTGGATGCGTATCATCTGCTTCTGTAGCAGTATTTAAAATCGGGCAACCAGCTTGTAAATAAGGGTACCTGAAATAATTCTTATACGTTTGCGGGTAAACCAGCAACCTTTCTATCGAATTCTCGGTAGCTAAGATGCGTTCTTTCATATGCTGTGTTACCATATCGAAGTTGTGATCAAAAACGCTTAATGCAATTTCGTCTTTGTTTTGGAAATTACCATAAATGCAGCCTTTTGAAAGTCCGGTGGCATCCATTAAATCGTTGATCGATGTTCCCGCATAACCCTTTGTATTAAAAACCGATGCGGTTTTCTCGATAATCAGCCGCTTGGTATTTTCAGACTTCGTCGTTTTCATCGCAGAGAAATTTTTAATTTCTTCCAAAATTATATAAAAAATAAAACAATCGGTCTTTTTTTTGAAATTTTACCGGCCAATGGTAAGTTATCCTACCTGTTGAAACACTTTTATCTGTTTGCTGATTTCTTTTTTAACAGCTCTTCGTATGCGGGGGCCTCACGTTTTTCCATACCATCAGAAATCTTTATTCCGGCTTTCTCAAACTCGCTGATTAATCTTTTATCAAAATTAGCGATGTATGATGCAAATGATACAGAATCTTTTTCTTCTGGAATGGTTTCAAAAGGGATATGCGGTTCTTTAAACTTATGCAAAACGGCCTGAGTACTATCATTTCCTTCCAAAAGAACAGAGTCTCCGTAGTCTGTAATCTTAGCTACATAATCTTTGGTAAGGTATTTTAAGGAATCATTTTCTATTTTATAAGGAAGCTTAAAGCGGCCAACTTTCTGATTATAGAAAACGACATATTGCGAATCAATATCAAATTCGCTATATCCATTTGCCGTGGAAAACCGATGCCATTTTCCGATCAGTGATTTTTTATTTCCACCTATATTTTTAGGATTTGGCGAATCGCAGGCGGAAAGAATAAAAATAAAAAAAGCAAAAAAATAAAGGATGGATCTCATGATAACAAATGGTTTAAAATTAAAGGCTTTTTAACTCAGGTAGGTGATCAGAATTACCTGCAATACATACTGCCCGGCTTATTGCCAGGCAGTAATGTGTTTGTAATTGATTTAAACAAATGTTTACTGTGCCCAAATGGTACAGTTAATATTGCCATTCGTATTAGTGCCCCATGTTTCCGAAACCATAATTGCAGGAATATTTAACTGACCAAGCGTATATCCATAACTTTGCCACTTGTTGTAGTGGTTGGCAAAAGTAATGGTGTGATTTTGTCCGGTAGACGTTTTTGTAACTCTCGAGCTGTAAATCTGCCTGAAACCGTCGCCTCCATCTATATTTTTGCCTGTCATCCATCTGGTCCATACATTATAACCCGCGCCATCGGTTTCAAATGTCCCCAGGTAGGTACCGGTATGAGGCGAAACCGCCCCCCAGGTTTCATTCACATAATACTCATAATAAGGGCTTCTGCTCCATCCGTACCAGCCAAAAGTACCACCTCCTGAGTTTGAGTAAGTGCCCAGATTATACCCTATCGTGTAATTATTTGATCCTACTGAATAACCTTTGCCGCAGGTGAAATTACCGTTAAAGCCGTTCCAGTTAACACTGTAATTTCCGCCGTTACCATTGGCATAATTAACTGTGCCGGTTGCGCCATCGCTCTTCCAAAGCGACCAAAAGAAGCCGTTATGTGTACCCGATTGGTATGATTCTACCGTGGCGACAGCTTTGTTAGATGGAGGCGGAGCAGTAACGGCCTCGGGTGCCATCTTTTCGTCTTTTTTACAGCCTGTTAAACATGAGGTGCTTGCAAACACTAAGGTTGCAGCCACAACAAAGGTAACCTTCCTGGTTACACTTGTAAGTGAATTGTGTTTTTTCATATAATATATATTGGTTAGGGAAGCAAAATAACCGTATTTAGATTTGGGATATGGCTAATAATCAGCAAATTTGTTATACAAATGTTCATACGATGACTGTATATTTTATTTTATATCAATGTAGCTGTTTGTCTTATTAAAGCCAGATTGGTGTTCATTGCACTAGATGCAGGAAGAAGCGCATATGGTGGTGTGAAAGGATAGGTGATCAACTTCTTATTGATTTTTTCAATTTTGGACCATTCATAATTTTCCTTGTAGCGTTTCAATCGGTTTTGTCGTTTCTCATTCAAAACCGGGAAACAATGAAAAAAACAATACTGCTATTCATGGCGATTGCCCTGCTTTCGTGCGAAAAAAATAAAACTTCTGATTGTGGGGACAAGATCTGTACTGAAGAATTTGCCTCGATAATGTTAAAATTTGTAGACAATAAAGGCGCTGGCGCTGAAGTAAAAGATTTTAATGTAATCAACCAAAGGACAGGCGGGCGGGTAACAGCTAATTCGAGTATTTATACAAATACGATAAAAGGTGCATTTATTATCGTTGATGATAATAATAAACTTGGTCTGTCAGAACAGGGAGATGATCTGAAAATAACTGGCACTTCTGTAGAAACTAGTCAAACTAAATCTGCTGTTATTAAAGTAAGTGGGGGCAAGTGTGCTTGTCACATCAATAAAATTTCAGGTCCGCAACAGATTGCTTTCGATTAAATCTGTTAGTATGTTCAAAATTTAGAGCCTTAACCTTAGTTGAGGCTTTTTTGTTCAATAAAATTATATTAACAAAAAAGCTGTACCGCCAATTAAGTGGTACAGCTTCATTATAAAATTTACTCCGAGAAATAATTTAATCCAGCAATGTCCAGGTTTTTCTGGCCTGTACCTTCTGTACAACTTGCTGTTCGGCAACTACGATATTTTCTTTGCGCTGGCCGATGTATTCTAGTCCACTTAATTTATTCCAGAGTGCTACTAATACATTCATAAAGTCACTGGCCATTAGCATACTATTATTAATTTGTTTATGATCGTAAACCAGTTCGATGGTTTTGGCTAAAAGCTCTTCAAAGTTTCCTGGTGTTACATCTTTCCATTCGTAAAAATACTTTAACAGTTCTTCTCTTTCGCGCGGATCGATCAGTTTAATGGCCGTAAAAAAGATGTGCGCCAAACTGGAGAAATAACCGACTAAAACCGCTGGCGATTCGCGATGTGCAATGTTTCTATACTCGTAAAATAAACCTGCAATATAATCTACAATTTTCTCCGAGATTAAACGGATGTTTTTGCCCAATGGCGTAATGTTGTCTCTACCTCCGGTTTTATCAATAATTTTAAAAGCCGCCAATTGTAAATCATTTAATAAAACACTGAACGATTCGTAATATCTAATCAGTGCAGGGTGGCTCGTTATGGTAGCGCTTGGCGGAATGTAATTGTTATTGATCGTTAATCTTCCGTTCTCGTAGTAAACCTGTCCAATGGTAAGGAAATAGCTATCGGCTGTTTGTGTGCTTACTTCACTTTCAGGCAAAACGGCAATAGAATAGCTTTTTGTTAGCTCAGGGTAACGGATTGGGCTTTCTTCGGGATTTGGGGTGCCTGTTGGAATGCGGTTAAATGGACTTACCACCAATAAAATAACGTAGTTACGGGGTTCTGATTGGCCAAAATAATGGTTATGAACCAGTGTATCCATCATATGATCTGACTGCACAATATCGATGTGACAGCCTTCTGGAGTTACAGCGTTACAGTACCTTACCCTAATTTCGATGTGATTTGTGGCTTTTTCGATAATCTCAATATCGTGTGAACTTTTGTAACCTGTAAATGGCGGTAAGAATCCGTAATTGCTATTGTTTAAATGTATTGATACGGCATCTCGAACAAAATCCTGTAAATACAGGTCACTTACTGTAAAATGATCACTAGAAAGTTTCATGCCATTAATCCAGTTGATGGATTTATATTTTAGTGGCTTTATCATGGTAAATGTTTTTATATAGGTTAGATAAAGATAGCACTTTCTCCAACTTCATTAGGCTTATTTACATTTTCTGAAACGCGTTTAGCGTAAATCGTCATTTTTTCGGTAATGCCGTTTTCAATGATATCCAAATCCGGATCAATGAAGATATTCCGTTTAAAAAAGGAGGTTTTAATAAAGAAAATCCATTTATAGTTCTCCATATCATCACCTCTAAACTCTACCGGGCTTTTGGCGAACTTTAAATTGTAGTCATCAATAAACTTATGGAACCAGATACCGAAGTTCATATTTTCTACCGCCTTTACCTTTACTTTTAAAGGTTCAGGATCACTGCTTTTTTTGTACAGTTCAAGCTCCAATACCAGTAAACGGTTAAAATCTACATGGTCCATATTAATGTCCAGTGGAGTATCAGGATACCTCCAGATTTTGTAGATTTCTGAAGGAATGCCGAGCAGCGAAACGTAAGCCCACCAAAAAATAAGCGGAATAAAAAAGCAAGTGATACTACCTGCGCCAAACCAGCTGAAATTTACCGAGCTTAACCAGTTAAAGGCCAACTGAAATAAATAGGTAGCTAAAATAGCCGAAATTAAAGTGGCGAAAAAGATAAAAACCTTGCGCTCCAGTACATCTTTAGGGTAGTATTTCGTTAACAGATAAACGAAAACCGAACCCATTAACAGGTAAAAAATACAGCAAATAATATAACCCCAGGGCATAAAATTAAAGTTCAGAAAACCTAAGAAACCGGGAACAGCTAAAATAATACCGATGAGCAGAACACTTACGATAAGTCTTTTGTTATTAAGAAACTGGTTCTTTTTATTGATAATAGAGAGTACTGCCGTTGAGACGATGAATATCAACGGAAATAAGAGAAAGCGAATAAAAAATGATTGAACGTCCATTAAATTTGATAGATGTGATGTACTGCAAATATAGTATCTTTAGTATTTGATTATAATCCTAATTTTTTTCGATAATACAAATTTAACCTATAACAAATAAGCAAGCTTAAAGTTTAAATGAAAAAAGAAACTTTGATTAATAACGAACTCTTTACAGATTACAAGGCGGTGGCTCATGCTGCCGATTTAATAGAGCGTAAGGTGATAGATGCCGATCGTATTGAAGTTATTCCTGTAGGCCCTGATAAGCGCGCTTTTGCAAAGGATATTGAAAATACAACTACCTACTATACAGAAAAAAGAAGGCACGATCGTATCCGCATCAATACCAATAGAGAGAGTTTATACGATATGCTGCCTGAAGGACTTTTTCATAAGCCGCCAACAGGCAGTGCCGGGATGGATGAAGAATCGATGATTAAGGATATCAGGGATAGGAGAGAAGAAGAAAAACACGCCAGGTTGTTTTTTACTCCATTTGATGCTGAAATTAATCATGTAAGGATTATGACCGAGCTTTATGAAAACAGGCTCGATAAAAAAACTACTTATTCGGATTTAAGCCAGATATTCGAATTCGGCTGGGATGAATTTAACTTGTTGAATAAAGAACAGAGTATTATTTGGATGCACCTGTTGCCCGAAATCCAACAAAAAAGAAATGATATTGCTTTTGTATCTAAGGTGCTTACTGCCTTGTTTAATTTGCCCATAAATCTTGTTGATACCACTGCCAACATTAGCCCTTTAAAAATTGCGGATGAACTGCAGATGCAACTTGGTGCCAGCGCCTTGGGCATTGATACCATTATTGGCGATAGTTTTATGCCAGAGCATGAGGCCTATAACGTTAATATTGGCCCCACCACTCCGCAAGAATTGATTGGCTTTATTCCGGGCCAAAAGAACAGGGCTATTTTGGATATGGCGATGAGTTACCTGATGCCGCTTGATGCAGAAATAAATGTTGATTTGCTTACCGCAACCGATTATCAGGAAACAGTGCTGAGTACAGATGGAGAAAGCGCTTATTTAGGGTATACTGTATATATTTAATTGCGAGAAGGAACAACAAGCATCTCTTTAAGTTTGCTTATTGAACAATAAAAATAATCGATTTCAGGTTATTTGGAAATGAGCGCTTTGTGGTTCTTGGCAATTGCAGCCCCGCTTTACGCTTTACTCCGTTACACTCCGTGTTCGCTGCAATCGGGTTTAGAAACAAAGGTTTTTGCGCCCTGCAACCCAACAAATGAAATACTGCTGTAGCCACCTAGCCCCGGTTGAAGCGTTACCCTGCAGCAACGAGGTACGAGGTGGCGAAGCGTAAAAGCGCAAAACGGGAAGGAACTTTTTGTTCTGCACAAGTATTGCGCTTCAAGTGATGTTAGTGTTTTAGGATTAGGAAATAAGCGCTTTGTGGTTTTTGGCAATTGCAGCCCCGCTTTACGCTTTACTCCGTTACACTCCGTGTTCGCTTCAATCGGGTTTAGAAACAAAGGTTTTGCGCCCTGCAGCCCAACAAATGAAATACTATTGTGGCCACTTAGCCCCGGTTGAAGCGTTACCCTGCAGCAACGAGGTACGAGGCAGCGAAGCGTAAAAGCGCAAAACGGGAAGGAACTTTTTGTTATGCATAAGTATTGCGCTTCAAGTGATGTTAGTGTTTTAGGATTAGGAAATAAGCGCTTTGTGGTTCTTGGCAATTGCAGCCCCGCTTTACGCTTTACTCCGTTGCACTCCGTGTTCGCTGCAATCAGGTTTAGAAACAAAGGTTTTTGCGCCCTGCAACCCAACAAATGAAATACTATTGTGGCCACTTAGCCCCGGTTGAAGCGTTACCCTGCAGCAACGAGGAACGAGGCAGCGAAGCGTAAAAGCGGAAAACGGGAGGAAACTTATGGCGTTGTAGAGCCCTTGCGCTCCAAATATGAAGCGCTTTTATTAATAACCTAAATTCTATATTTAAGCTGTTGATAATGAAATAACGTACTTCACGCAACTCTCAAAAACTAACCCTCTGGTTCGCTATGACGACTTTTTTATTTACCCTTAATTCGGTAACGGTTTACAAAAACTTAAACCATTTTATATACTGTTGGCTTTAATAACATGCGGTAATGTACATTCATGGTACTTCTTAAGTTTAATTTGGCCAAGGTAAGGCCAAGCAGTTCTTCCCAGTCCGGCACAGTGAGCTGCAGGTTATCTGCTGGCTCAATTATAATATCAGTGGTTTTAATAAATCCAGCATTGGGTTTATTATCCATCACAATGCCTTTGGCTAGGGTAATGCCTTTAAGCTTTTGGCCTAATTCGTATCGGCAAAAGTTAATCACATCTGCCTTGGTAATAATCCGGTCTGCAGTGGTTAGCCCATACTTATAAGCCTGTACCCTGTTGGTTGCATTCAATCTCGACCGTCCGCCTTTTGTTTGGCTTAATAAAAAGATGCTTTCTGCATTTACCTTATTGTTTTCGTATACCACTAAACGGCTACCGGCATTAATGTGGTTAGCCTCTTCAGCTTGTGTAACCCAAATATCTAAAAACAGAATATCGGCATCATCAATCGGTTTTAATACAATATAGCTTGGTAATTCTTTGATGTCTTTTAATGCCGAGCGACTCTTCTGTTCAATAAGGGCAATATTCTGTTCTAAATTTTTAAGCACGGTGCTTAAAAAATCGGGGCCATAGGCAGAAAAAGAAGCCTTCTCATCTCTGAGCAGTTCAAACAGATAATCGACCAATTCTTTTGCATTTCTGGTATCGAAGCGCTCGGTGCCCCCATACCTGATCGAGAAGGAACCGTCGCCTTTATCGTTCTCATTGGTGTATGGAATTTCGTTATAACTTTTGCCTTTATTGTCTTTCAGATTTTCTACAGCCAGCATTTGGTCTATAGCTTCGGTTTTAATCGGGATGATATTATTCATCGTTTTAAGCCGGTGTTTGATCTGGCTTAACTTTTTATTTACCACCGGAAATGCATTGGTATAGATATGAAGCTCATTCAGCATTTCCTGATTGATGGCCGCAGGAAAAACCACTTTAAGCCATTTTACTTTTTCATCAATCTGGTTTAAGCTTGCTGGCTGAAAAATGTTTGCAAAGGCAGCAGGCAGCTCCTTACTTTCATCAATATTAAAATCATTAAGATCGCCAAGGGTAATAAACCTGTTGCTATAAAACTGGAGCACATCAGCCTTAATTAGATTAAGCAACTGTTTATGCTGAAAGGGCGCTTCGTGTTTTCCGGTTAATGGCTCATCCATAAAACGTTCGGTATAGGCACTAAGCTCATTATCTTTATAGAACCATTTTCCCAAGGATAACAGATCGTAAGTGTTCTCTGGTACCGAATAGTTTTTCCAATCAAAAAATAAATTTAGTTTGTTAAAATCCATCCAGTTTTTTATCCCATTAAAACCGATGTAGATGGTGTTTTTTTCTATTGCTGATCCAGGTAAAGTATTTAAAATAGGTTGCCTGCTTAATTGTTCTACATTAAAAAGGGTAGTTCCGGTTGCGATATATTTTATAGCAGCATTTTGAACTTTTACATGATGCAAGGGGCTGAAGAAAATGTCTATTTTTTTTGCCTTATCATTTTCTTGCTGGATGTTTTTCTTAAAAGCGAACTGTGTATATGGAGAAAGGTAATCTTCGTATTCAATTGGCCTGGCGTGGACAATGGCGTGCGCAGGTAACGATGAAGTTAAATGATCGGGAGCTAAAATGCGGCTAATCTTATCGAAAATTCTATTCTCAAGATTTTTAACATCATTGGCCACATTAAAAAGTTCGTTACTTAAGGCTTCAATAATTAATTTTACAAGCGGATCAAAATCATTACTATCCTTAACGTTCCAAAAATCTTCAGCATTTTTTAAAATTCTGTTCCGGATCTCATCTTTTGATGAATAAAAAACTGGTTTCATGTGTAGAATATTTTGGGCGTTTTAGATTAAGTTGATAGCGGGCTAAGAAATAAAGCGGTGTTGAAAAAATATTTTTCTCCTGTGGTTTTTATTAGTGCCCTAACACTAATATCTACCTTTTTTTTAATCTCAGTTATCTTACGTAGCGGATATACGTTTTCTACTTCAGTAATACGGACCTCTACCTCGGTATTATATATCCGAAATTCACTATTGGTTATGGATTTTAGCAACGATTTGCGGAATTTTTCCTCCCAAATGCTCTCGCTCACGATTAACTCAAAATCCAGGTCCCATATTTCACATCCAAAATCATGATGGAATCTATGCTCTCCAAACCGGGTAAAAATAATCAATTCAATGTGGTTAGAAATCGATTTTCCTAGGTCTGTTGCCTGTAGGCCAGCACCTGAAAATACGGCGTTAAATCTGAAGGGTTTGTTGAAAAAATTTTCAGACATGGATGTTTGGCTTAAAGTTTGTTAAAAGTAAAATAAATAAAACCGTTTTAATAACCAAACAACAAATATTAAAAATTGTTATAGTACAATGTTAATTTGAAAAGGTTTGTGTGATTCTTAGTGAGGTTGATTGTCGGATTAATTATTAGGCTATTGCTATGTGAAACTATTAAATCTTTATGAAACCCATTAACGCTACCGAAATTAGGAATTCATACACCAAGTTTATTTTAAACTTTGTTTTCCTAACACTCTTCTCTATTCTTTGCATTTATCTCTTTTTTGCAGCTTCTGATTACGAGTACACGCTACTCGATAAAAAAGTAAAAGAAACCGAAAAATTATCCTATTTACGAAAAGATATCAATACCAATTTCGATCTCATTTTAGTCCGCTTTAAAGAGCTTGCCCAATACCGTGATTATAATGCAAACGAAATGAGCAAACAGAGCATTTTACTTGGCGATATTCAAACCGCCAATAACAGGATAAAAGATTTAATTACGAAGAAGACCGAATCCAGTCCCAGTTTCGACCTATATGGGAAACTGAATAACAATGTTGGCGCAATGGCCGATTTACAAGATTCTCTTATTAAATCAAGAGGTGATATTCAAAGATACAAGGAACAAATAAACGACTGCCATCGTGCAAACCAATCAGCAGCTAACAAAATTAGAAATGGTAGGTTCGGCCGATAATTAAAGATTATGATAAAACTTAGCATAAAAGAAAGACGGGAACAATTCTTGTTTTTTTTAGCCCTGTTTGTTTTTACTGTTGGGCTTTTAAGCTTTGGGATTTTTTACAGTGGTACATCCCGGTACGAAATTTCTAAAGAAGAACTTGAAGTGAAGATCCGTGAAAATGATGCCTTTGAAAATATGGTGAAAGAAACCATGCCTACTGTTGATACGACTTTTAAGCAGATTACACGCTATAACCCAAATGTGCAAGCGGTATTTTTAAAGAACGATATCCAGCTTTCGTTGGGCTCCATTAAAGCTGCGTTTGATCGAAAAGCATCAGATTCGAGATATAAAATCTTCGTTCAAACCTCACAACTGTACGACAGGTTATTTTACGATAGACAAGAACAAAATAGAAATATTACAGATATTGAACTGCACAAAAGGCAATTAGACGACTGTATTACCAACAGGCGTCAGCTGCAGCAAACAATATCTGCAAGATAAACATCCTACAACCTATAAAAAACGCTACCTATGTCTGACACAAACACCAAGCAAGTTAACTCAAATTCGCAAGGCTACGTTATCCTTTACATCCTTTTGGCTGTATTGCTCTTAACAGGCCTGATTTTTTTATTTAAAAGCTCTTTGTTCGAAAAAAGAGCCATCGATGCAAGAATCCTCAAAGATGAAATTTATTTAAACGAGGATTTAGTTTTTACTGATAATACACCTAAAGCCACTAAATGGTTATGGGAATTCGGTAATGGCGAAAAAGCGACTACAAAAACCGGTTCCTATCATTACACTAAGCCCGATACTTATATTGTACGTTTAACCGTTGATGGCGAATTACGTCAGGAATTTCCAATAACCGTGCGCGATACTGTAAAAGCAGCAGTTGTCGATAGCGTGCTCACCATAAGCGGGCCAACTGCCGGTCTGGTTAATGAAGAGATCAGGCTGGAGGGCGATGGAGAAGGAAAAGATTTCGAATGGTCTTTCGGCGAAACCGGCCGTGTAGATGTTAAAGGAAAAACCGCTTTATACACCTACCGTGCACCTGGGAAATATGTAGTACGCCTTCGATCGGATAAAGCACGTAAACCAGCTTTTTTAAATATCCTGATTACCGATCCTAATGCCGAAATAGTGGAAGATCTGGTTGCACCCGGAGATGGAGAACGTAAAACCATTGATGATATCAGAGCCCGCCTACAAGCTATTGCAAATGGTGCTGATTTTAACTCCAACTATTATTATCTCATTAACAAATACATGTGCAGCAACGAAAAAGTAACTGTAAATGTGGAGATGAACGGAAAGAAAAAGCAGACTGATATTTACTCTTATTGCATGGGCTTAACTTTTGGCGGCGAAATCGCGGTTGACGAAGCGCAGTTAACCATTAAGCCAAATTCTACCTGCGCCAGTTTGTTAAACATTAAGCAACATTCTGGAACAGTCCAGCCTGCAGCAACAGCAACTACCGATGCTCCGGCAAAAACAAAATAGATTAACATCTGAACCTAATTTTAAAGCTCATCTACAATATTATGAAAAAATATTATGCCTTATCCATCCTGTTCTTAGGAATATCGTTTGCCTATGCACAATCACCGGCATCCTTTGGCAAAAAAGTGAAATACATGCCCAAATCGTATGAAAAGCCAGCCGAAACCATAAACATTAACGATAATACCAGTAGCAGCAGTTTACCCTGGATTGTTTTTTCCGATCGCGAAGACAACTATACCACCACTGCTCCAGGTGGAAGCCTGATTATGAAAAAAATCAGCTTCATGGAACCTTTTTATGTTTCAAAGGAAGAAAACGGATACCTGAAACTGATCAAGTATAAAGCAGGAATGATCAGAGGAAGAAAAATTAACGATAAAAAGAGCGCCATCAGTTACGGCTGGATAGCAAAATCTAAACTTCTTTTGTGGCAGCGTGCTTTTTCTAACCAAAAAACAGGTTATGCCGAAAAAGCTATTGGCATTATAAACGGTAAAAACGCACTTACAGAGCCAAAATTTTATTTCGATACTACCGACTCCATTTTGGTTTACAACACACCCGAACTTAAAGACAGGCGCACCAAAGTAAGGTTGCATGAAATTGCTTATATCTATAAAAAATCAGAAGATGGCAAAAAATATCTGATCGGTTCTGATGATCAGTTGGTTGCTGATACAGCTTTAAAAAGTATTTATGGATGGGTTTCTGCTGAGGCAGTACACAGTTGGGGAGATCGGCTGTATATAACATCTGTTAAGCCTGGTAATTACGATAACGATGATTCTACTTCAACGGCTATTAAAAATGGAATAAACAATGGAACAGCTTTCGTGGTTGATCCTCTATTGCCAAGAGAAAACCTGATTTTAAGAAGTGTTCCTGTAGTTTCTGATGATGCCGGTGCGTATGCTGTGGGGATAGCAGCCGATGTTTACAATAAAAAAGACAACAAAATATTAACCATTAATGGTTCAGCACTTTCTTATCAGGATTATGTGAATCTGCGTAAAAATAAAAATAAGGTTAATGTTGTTTTTGTAGTTGATGGTGGAAGCCCGATGACGAAGTATCTTTCCGGAATGACCAATACTATTGCTTCTTTTGAAAACATAATGGGCGATTTTGGTAAAGGGACTAAAGTAAATTATGGCGGTGTAGTATACCGTGGCGAAACGGGATGCTCATTACAAGGGATTTTTGTTAGTCCGATTCAGGATGATTACCGACAGTTGATGACTTTCCTGTCTAACCAGGCAAAAAATACACTGAGGTGTAACGGCGAAATTGCCGAAGAACCTGTATTTGCGGCATTAAAGGCCGGATTAAATTTGTTTAAAACGAAAAAGAACGAAACCAATTTAATTGTTTTGGTTGGTAGTACGGGTAATGTTGGCGGTACCAATAATTATCTTATTAACGAACTGAGTGAGCAGGTTGCACTTGCCGATGCCCGAATTTTAGCACTACAAGTTTATAGCGATTTTAACCAGTCGTTTAATGATTTTGTAATTCAGTCGCGAAAACTGGTTTCAGAATCAGCTATCCGTGCTGCCGAATACAGAAAAAAAACCATGGTTAAAGGAGAAGGTTTAAAAAGCTTCCAGCCTTATAACACCAGCCTCCAGGATTCAATTTCTTATTATTTAGATTATCCTAAAAACAGTTTAATACAAGGTGGGGTGGTTTTCCCAACTAAAGGTTCAGTAAATTCAAACCAGAGCATGACCATCGCTTTGCGCCGTTTTGTGAAAGAAACCAATATGGATATCTACAACCAGATCAGCTCTTTGGATAGCGCATTCCGTTTAACAGGTATATCGCGCAAAAACTTATCAGCTGATGTAGAAGGCTTACTACCAGCGCCGGTTGGCGCAGAAGTAGCTGACCGTATGCCGCACAATGCCTTTAAATATTACAGTACCGCCAACGTATCAGCCGATGTTGTAAAAAACAACCGCTCTACGCTGCAGTATGCCATTGTATTAAATAATATGGAATACAAGCAGATTGTAGATGTTTTTTCGATTATGTTGGGGCAAAACCTACAGGCAGATCAGTCTTCTTTCAGAAGCAAACTCGTTAAAAACTACGTTAAAATGCCTAAACAGCTGTTGGGGATGAAAGTATCTTCAGGAGATATTAAAGCAATGACTTTGGCCAGCTACATCAAATTGGTAACAGGTTTACCTTTAAATAACGAGTTTTTGTCAAAATATACTGTAAACGATTTAAAAAGCACCTCTAGAATGCCCCTCGATCAGTTTGAGAGTTATATCAAGATGTTAAATCAATCGGTACAACAGATCAAAAGGGCGACACAGATTGAACAACAATTTGTATCAAACGGAAAAATATATTACTACATCACCGAAAATAATTTTAACCCGGCAGTTTTGCCTACAACCAACTAAGGGCTATGGCAGTTACAAATTTAAGCGAATCGGTTAAAACGGCCTTGCATATCGCACAGTCATTAGCAAAAGAATACAGAAATGAAACATTTTCTGCAGCTCATTTGCTCAAAGGCTTAATGCATAAAGATGTTGGCTTACGGTCGTTTATCACTTCAATTGGGAAGGATGAAGAATATATTAGTGAGTGGGCGGAAGTTCGGATTGATGAACAGACAAAATCTGCAAGTTTTAGTGATTCTGTTAGTGGTGCACCAGAAATTGCCGTTATTTTTGAAGAAGCTGATAACGTACGCATTAAATTAGGGCTGGATTTAATTACGCCTGTGTGTGTGCTGACTGCATTGGCTAAACCTGGAATCGGTTTTCAGCCCGATCAGTTAAAATCTTTTCCAATAAAGGAACGCGAAATTTTAGACCTTTATGTAAAGGATGAAGAAATTTCGAGAGCTGTTTCTCCAGGTCAGGCAACTTCATCTGTAGAAAATAAAAGTACAGGCAACGCATTATATAAATACTGTATAGATCGGTTACAGATGGTTCGCGATGGTAAAACCGATCCGATAATCGGTCGGGATAAAGAAACCAGGATGATGATGGAAATCCTTTGTCGCCGCACCAAGCCAAATGTAATTCTTACTGGCGATGCCGGTGTGGGTAAAACCGCACTTGTTGATGGATTTGCCATTGATATTGTAAACCAGAATGTGCCAGAAAGTCTTAAACCGGTACAGCTTTTTGAATTGGATCTAGGCTCGTTAATAGCAGGAGCATCTTATAAAGGAGAGATTGAAGACCGTTTAAAAAACATCATCAAAGAAATAAAACAGTTCGAAAAAGCAGTGCTCTTTATTGATGAAATCCATACGTTATTGGATAGCAAAGGCCCATTGGGTGCCGGAATTGGCAATTTGCTAAAGCCAGAACTTGCCCGGGGCGAAATCACGGTAATTGGCGCAACCACTATTGACGAATACCGCAAAATTATTGAACCTGAACAGGCTTTTAGCAGGCGGTTCGAAGTGCTTCAGGTAAATGAACCGAACGAGGAAAGCACGATAAAAATGTTGCAAAAACTGGCAGTAAAATATGAAGAACATCATATTTTAACGATCGAACCTGATGCGTTGGGCGAATGCGTTCGTTTAGCCAAGCGGTATATGAAAGATAGACGTCTCCCTGATTCTGCTTTCGATTTATTGGATAGAACCATGGCGGCAATGAAAATGATGAATGACACTTCCGATCAGGTAATTGAAAGCCTGGAAGCTGATCTGGAAACATTAAATGCCAATACGGAACAGGCGGAGACAGCGAAATTTGCAGATTATAAGTGGCTTTTTTCTTTGCTTCAAAATAAATTAAGTCCGGTTTTGTTAGGGCGGTTAACCGACGAAACGCAAACAGATACTTTCGAAACAGCGGATGAATATCAGGGTTATATCAATAGTAGCCTGCAGGAATTAAAAAAATATGCGGCAGAAAAAAGCGACCGCATTACCAAACAGGACATCGCTTCCATTGTGGCCTATAAAACAGGTATCCCAATGGGAAAACTTCAAGCTGGCGAAAAAGAAAAACTGCTCAATATGGAAGCTTACCTGAAAAAACGGGTTGTAGGGCAGGATCAGGCCCTTAAAGCGGTTTCTGATGCGATATTGGAATCGCGCAGTGGCTTAAATAAAAAAGGACAGCCCATCGGATCTTTCTTTTTACTGGGTCCAACCGGAACAGGTAAAACCGAACTGGCTAAATCAATAGCAGAATTTCTGTTTAATGATGAAAAAGCCATGATCAGGTTCGATATGTCTGAATTTAAAGAAGAACACAGTGCGGCATTGCTTTATGGTGCGCCTCCAGGATATGTGGGTTATGAGGAAGGCGGTTTGTTAGTAAACAAAATCAGGCAACAGCCTTATTCGGTATTGTTGTTTGATGAAATTGAAAAAGCTCACCCTTCTGTTTTCGATACTTTTTTGCAGATTTTGGATGAAGGCCATATGCATGACCGGTTAGGGAAAGAAGGCGATTTTAGTAATTCGCTGATTCTTTTTACCTCGAATATCGGTAGCGAATGGATAGCAGAGCAAATCAGTAAAGGCGTTATTCCGGCATCGAACCAATTGATGGAGGTAATGGCCGGACATTTCCGCCCCGAGTTTTTAGCCCGGATTTCGGAAATTGTTCCATTTGCACCGATTAATGAAAGTAATGTGGTACGCATCTTTGAAATTCAGCTGAGCAGTTTGGTGCAATCGCTGAACAAAATGGGTATCGAATTTGAAATAGCAGATGATGCCAAGAAAATGATTGCATTAGACGGTTTTACCCCAAAATATGGAGCAAGACAGCTATCGGCAGTGATCAGAAATCTTTTACGCAGGCCAATTTCGAAATACATCATTTCTGGCGAACTTAAAAAAGGATCAAAGATCCAGGTAAGCAAACATCCCGAAGAAGATACATTGAAATGGGATATTATTCAGCCAGAAGTTGTTACATTGGAACAAAAATTGAGCTAAAACGTTAACTATTATATTATTAGAATAAATTAATCGTAAATCTAAATCTACATACTATGTTTAATTATGAAATTGGTGGTAATGAGCGAAAAATCGACACCTCAGAAGCTTTCGCAGAAATTGCCCATAACAAAACGCTTTTTGTACAAAAACTT
The DNA here is from genome assembly GCF_014692875.1 of Pedobacter riviphilus. Classification (NCBI taxonomy): domain Bacteria; kingdom Pseudomonadati; phylum Bacteroidota; class Sphingobacteriia; order Sphingobacteriales; family Sphingobacteriaceae; genus Pedobacter; species Pedobacter riviphilus. The sequence continues at coordinate 5,143,091 of NZ_CP061171.1, forward strand.
ACCGATAACGACCCAATCAAACCAGAAAAGGTAGAAGGATTAAAAACGGTAAAAGAGGTATTCGAACATTACAAACCAAATGTTAAGGTAGCTTTCGAAAAGCAGGATGGATCTACCGTTGGCGAAACCCTAAGCTTTAACGATCTGGGCGATTTCGGTGTGAAAAACATAATCAACCAAAGTAACTACCTCACTAATGTTAACATTGAGAGAGAGATGTCTCTAAATGTAATTAAACAGTTAAAATCTAACAAAACCTTAAAAGCTACGCTTGATGATGAAGAAACTAAAGCTGCATTCATAAGTGCTTTAAAGAACTTTGTTGATGAACTGGAGCAAAATAAATAATCTAAACGCTGAGAAAACATGTCAAATCCTCAAGAATTAAAAACAGACCAAAATACAGCTCAGCCTGGGTTTAAACCCGCTGAAGGCAAAACCATAGAAAAAACATCGCTTAAAGATAACTTAGAAAAACTGGCCAGGGTTGGTGGTTTCGATCTGTTAGAAGCAACTGTTGACGGACTTCAGAATTTAAATCCTGAAAGAAAAGCCAGAAAGCAGATTTTTTTAACTGGTGATGAAAAAAAGAAAGAACGTGAAGAGCTGAAAAAGAAAATTCAGCTTTGGATAGATGTGCTCGAATCTTCCACCTCTGTAGCAGATATGGTTGAAAAAAGCACTGAAAAACTGAACGCCGCTGAAGAAAACTTAAATAAAAACATTGGTACAGCACTCGAAAGTACCAGAGAACTGGAGCAGGCTTATAGATCGGTGCATTTATTCTATAAAAATACCGAATCTGACAAACTGAAAAATGTGGTGCTGTTAAATGCATCAATGGACCAGATTAAAGATCTCGATAATCCTCGTTTTATTGAATATGTTGATGATGAATTAAAGCAGAATTACGATCGATTAGATCTTCGTAAAAATTATTCATTAATGGTTGTTCCAGGCTATATGGGCTCTAATAAAGTATTAGAAAGATGGGCCAAAATAGCACACAACAATAAAGCGATGCTGGTAACAGATTTTGCCGATTTAGATCAGCCTGATGATGTACTTGATTTATTTACTGCTGCTAATTTTACAGGTGGCGATGCATTTAGATCGAACGTTATCATGACCTGTAACTGGCTGGTAGGCCGCGGCAAAGTGGCAGAAGTGGGTGAGGAAGATGACCTTACCGTTCCAGGATCGGCCGCTCTTGCAGGTAAAATGTATTACACACTAATGTCGCAGGTTACCGCAGGTAAAAAACATGGTGCTATAAATGAAGTAGATGGCGTAAAATTCGATTTAAAGAAAAGTGAAATCTCTCATTTAGAACGTGTAGGTTTAGTGCCAATGGTTAATGAATACGGTAAAGTAATGGCTTTTTCGGCTAAAACCTTGTTCAATGGCGATAATATTGGTTTACAGACTTATTCAGTTGTTCGTGTATTCGATTACATTACCAAAGTATTGTTCGATTTCTTAAACAGAAGAGCTTTCGAAAACTGGACTTCTAAAACAGAACAGGATTTGCGTGGTCAGATTGTTAAGTTTTTGGATGGTATCCAGGGAGCAGATCGTTTAATCGAAAGATTTAAGATTATGCGTTTCGAAAGAGATGAACTTCAAAAAGACAGAATCCACCTTGATATCCACATTACACCGTATTTTCCGGCTAAAAGTTTTGTGGTAAAACTAGACGGCCATAAGGGTGAAGACGAGAATACAACCTGGAATACAGAGTATAACCAGCAATAGTTTTTGATTACTGAAATAAAAACCCAACCCTAGCGTTGGGTTTTTTTATGGGTTATGCATAACACTTAACAAATTCTTTATAATTTTGTAATGCATCGGCCAGATCAGATTAATCAAAAAAAATGAAGCAAGTACTTATCCTGAATGGGGATATTGAAAAAAAACGCATCTACAAATTTCCTGATTAACGCATATAAGCAAGGTGCTGAAAGTGCTGGTGCAACGGTAAGAGAGTTGGCCATCATCGACCTCATATTCAACTCGAACAAACAGTTCAATAACAGGCAAATTGCCGAGTTAGAACCCGATCTGCAAAAAGCTTTAACTGCAATTAGGCAAAGCAACCATGTGGTGCTTTTTTGCCCTGTATATGTAGATCATATTCCGGCAAAGATTAAAGGCTTTTTTGATCGCTTATTTATGCCCGACCAGATTTTTACTACCCAGCAGCAAAACGTAAACAATAATTTTAGTGGCCGTTCGGCACGGATTGTGTCTATTTTAGATGAGGCAACTTTTAAAGAATGGAAAGCAAATAAGAAAACAACTTATCTATCTATTAAAAAAGTTGTTTTTGAGAAATGCAGAATGAGCCCCGTACTTACCAATACCATTGGCGAATTACACTCTCTTGAAAATCATTATAGCCAAAAATGGGTGGCTAAAATGGAAAAATTTGGTGCGCAGCTAATTTAAAACTCAAGTAAACAAGTATTTTTTTGTCCAAAAATGCTACATATTGGGTAATATCACTACAGTTATGTAGGTTATTCGCTAGTATGCTGTATCAGTAAGACTAAAAATATCTTAAAACTTTTCCACACCTTTTCCACAATAATAATTCGTTTAACTAATCGTTTAGTGCGATTTTGGGATTTTACCTGCATTTCTAAAATAAGATTATTCACTATAGCTGAGCTATATACACAATAATTGGCTTAATTATTGGTTTATGTACAATGTAGCGGAGGCTACATAAAATCAATTTTTTTAACCTTTAAATTTTAAAACTATGGCTTTCAAAGCTAGATTAAATTTTTCGGGCAAGGAGTACGATGTGCTTCATTGTGCCTATGCGTTAAACCGCGATGTAGATGCTAAAGGAAGACCTTCTTCCGGAGTTTACGGCGGTACCATCGACATTGAGATCGAATCAACCGAAGACACCTCAATTATCGAGGCGATGGTAAACAACCAGTACAAACCTATCACAGGAACCCTTCTGATCAAAAAAACAGAGGAAGATGCCAAAATGAAAGAAGTTAACTTCGAGGATGGCTACATTGTTAAGTATTCCGAAGGGATCAACATTGTAGGCGATCACCCGATGACGCTTAAGTTCCAGATTTCAGCGAGAAAGCTTAAATTAGGCAATGCCGAGCACCTTAACGACTGGCCTAAAGCCTAGTTGGGTATAAGGCGTAAGGTTTGGGGTATTTAAATGCCTGACGCCATGCGCTCTGCTCTAAACTCATTTCATTTTCAAAAACATTAAAACTTTACTACAATGGCATTCAAAACCCGTTTAAACTTAGGATCAAAAGAATTTGATGTACTACAGTGCAGCTTTTCATTAAATAGAGATGTTGACGCAAAAGGCCGTCCATCGTCAGGTGTTTATGGTGGCACCATCCACATCGAAATCGAATCAACCGAAGATACTTCTGTAATCGAATCGATGGTTAACAACCAGTATAAACCACTTTCAGGTAACATCGTTTTCAAAAAAGGCGAAGAAGATGCAAAAATGAAAGAGCTTTCTTTTGAAGATGGCTACATTATTCAATACAACGAGGGTATTGCTGTAAACGATAATACACCTATGACATTAAGTTTCGTGGTATCGGCCCGTAAGCTAAAGCTGGGCAACGCAGAACACGAAAACGATTGGCCTAAAGCTTAATCATCAAGCATAAGGTAAACTGAAGCGACCGGTTTATATCGGTCGCTTTTAGTTCACTTATATTTTTTATCGACCTAGAACATCTAAAAATTAATACTTCAGTCTTGTGTGATCTCCACAGGGCAATCTCATCAATTAAAGCTCAATTATGTCTAACCAACGCAAATATATTGTAGTAAAAAACGATTACCATTCTGGTAAAATGTTTGGTTCGGCATCTGCACACAAAATTCATCTGAACATGCCATCTATAAAAGTGGATTCATTTTTATTGGAAAGGGCATGTATTAAAAAACTCGGCAACTGGATTTAGCTTAGGGTAATTTTTGTGATCAAGATTAATCAATATGGAAAAAAAACTCATTGCAGAAATCAATATAGAGGATAAGGAAATTACCCATTTTGCTTCCTTCAGCCTAACACAGGCTTTTAACGAACACCATTATTTCGAACTGCGTTTTAACCACGATCAAATGGGGGCACCCGGGCTGATCAGTTTAGATGATAGCCGCGATTTTGTGGGCAAAACCCTAACTGCGTCTTTTGGCCATTCGCCAGAAGGTATGCAGAATTTTGTAGGTCTGGTTTCGAAGGTAGAGCTATCGCAGAGCCATGGTTATCATGGTGTTTTAATTGTAAGTGGTTATAGTCCAACTATTTTAATCGATCGAGGTCCTGATTTGGGTTCGTATTTAGATAAGGATCTGAATGAGATTGTAAAACTGGCCACGAAAGATACACCTGCCAACGATTTAAAGGTAGTGGCCAATGCCGCCAGGAGTACATCTATCGATTATATAATTCAATATCGGGAAAGCGATTTTGCTTTTCTGAACCGTCTTTCTGCCGAATACCACGAATGGTTTTTTTACGACGGCAAACAGCTGAATTTCGGTAAGCCTAATACACAGAAAGAAATATCGTTGTTTTATGGCAGGGATGTGCAGGAAATGCAATACGCCATGGAAATTGCACCGATTAAAAATAAAAGGTTCTCCTATAATCCGAAGCAGAACGAAATGTTGTTGAGCGAGAGTACTGGCAAAGTAGATGGCACGCCTGATTTATCGCATGCTGTAAAAGCTTCGAACCTTACTTTCAGCAAAACCTTTAATCAACCTTCTTTAATCAGGGTTGATAATAACAACGATATCAAAAACCTGGTTGAAAATGAAGAAAAAGCCAATACCAGCGAACTTTTAAAAGTAACGGCCAGGGGCGATAATGCAGGATTGAGCATTGGTAGTATCGCTGAAATTACGATGAGCTTAAGGAAAGAGCTGGCTTTTACAACTGAAAGTTTGGGCAAATTTCTGATTACGGGCATTAAACACCACATCGACGAAAATGGCAAATACCACAATAATTTCGAAGGGAAAATAGCCACAACCGAGCGTTTGCTGGTGAAAAACTTTGAAAAACCACAGCCCGACATGCAACTGGCAGATGTAATCGATAATAACGATCCACAAGGCCAGGGCCGCATTAAAGTAAAATTTAAATGGGAGTGCTTAACCAACGATGTAACCGAATGGCTACGTGTGGTTACGCCTAGTGCAGGGGTTGGCGATAGGGGTAATAACCGTGGTTACTTCGCTATCCCCGAAATTGATGATCAGGTAATGATCGCTTTTGAGGAAGGTAATATAGCCCGACCAGTGGTAATGGGCAGTGTTTACCACAGTGCCAGTGTGGATAGTAGCCCGTTGATTCAAAACCACCTTAAAAGTATCATCACCAGAAGCGGGCATTTAATCGAGTTTGATGACAACCAGGAAACACAGGGCATTAAAATTACCGATATTCACAGCAACATCATCCATATCGATACGAAAGGTAATAACATTACCATTACCGCTTTGGAGAATATGACCTTAAACTGCAAGAACATGCAGATTAATGTAGGGGAAAATATGGATGTTCAGGTGGGGCAAGATCAATCGGTTTCTATTGGAAATAATCAAACCACCACGGTTAATAAGGATATCGGAACTACCGCTGGGAATAATTATTCACTTAGCGCTACGGGCGATATTCAGGAAACCTCAGATAAAAGATCAGAATTTGTTACTAAAGATTTCATCAGGCAGTCTGAAACCTCTAATGAGCTGGCAAGCGAAATTACCATGTTCAGCCAAAAAGAGAATATGAGTTTGCAAAGTGGCAAAACGGTAGAGATAAATAGTGCTGAAAAATCTAAATTATTCTAATTATGGCAATTGTAAAACAATCAAACAATATGAGAATTAAAGTTCACTCTGATTATAGTATGGTTGTGGGGCGAAAAACAGAGAAAATCGCTGATAAACTAAATATTGAAGCGATGTATAATAATTTAGTATTGGCCAGCAATAAAAAATTGTTGGTGAAGGAAATAAGTAGTTCCCATAGCACAGAGTTGACGTTTGGATTTCGTGCAAGAATATTACCTTATTAAGCCCAATATTGCTGGCGAAACCTTTAACCGGAAAAATGCTGAGTTTATTACAAGCACATAATACTTGAAAATAATTAACATGAACTAATGCTTTTTATAGTTCCGGGAATTAAAGAGTGCAAATTTTCTTCATCGAACAGAAGTTGAGAATTTGGAAATATTACGATCAAAATCGGAACCTAGTTAAAAGTATAATAAGTAAGAAGATTATCATTTCTCTTTCTTTTGGCAAGAAAACACGAGGGTGATTTTGTCATAATGGTTACATAAACAGGATTGAAGCGTAAAATATAAAATGAAGGTCTGGAACTCAGCTGAATAGAAAACTTACACTAATGGAGATAGCATGCAACATGTTCATACACACTGGATGAGCAGAGAGTAGCTATACTGGGGAAGTTTAAAAAGTGATGCACTGATTAAGATTTAACTGCAATCAGCCAACTGATACAGATATGATTAATGAAGATATATTAAACCATGTTTGATAAAGATAAAAGTATATTTTTTGATAATTTATCAAAAGTTGAGGTCAATCCAGAAACCACAACTGCAATACGTGCTCTACAAAACAGGAACTTTAAACCGCAATGGCCTGTAGGCCATAAAATGGATTATGGATTGCGAATGGAAATGTATGCAGATGAAAAAATCCACGAAATCAAATACGAATTACAGGTTGAAAGACTCGAAAATACAGTAGAAAATTTTACATGCTTTGCTATTGATCGTATGGGGCCAGTTTATATTAATGAAATTGAACCTGATTTATTAGCTGATCAGCTGGCATATAAGGTAAGCACCGCTTTTTACCCTATGAATGTAGTTTTAGATGCTCAGGGAACAGTACTTGAAATTCAAAACATTTCAGATATTAAACGCAGGTGGCAAACTGTTAAAACAGAAATAAATCAAACTTTTGAAGGCCCTATTTTAGACGAATATATGCACAGGATGGAAAAAAACATCGAAGATCCATTTGTCCTGAATCTTGCCTTTAAAGATCAGGATTGGTTTCTGAATGTTTTTTTTCTGCCAATTTATAGAAATTATCATATAGAGGATGAACCGGCTTCAGCATTATATTTTCCAATATTACCGTTCAGGAACACCGGTTATTCATCTTCTTTTGTTTTAAATCCGCACCTTAATGATCTGGGCATGATTGAAATAAACGTGAGTGGTAAAATGGAGGCCGACGAAACTGAAAATTATGCCGGAAACTATTCAAGCAGATATTTACTGCATCCGCACAATAAACAAATTTGGATGATTAAATCCATGTATACGTTCGAATCGGCAATGGACCAGAAATATGTTAAACTCGATGTTTTTTGTTTAAAGGATGATGGGCAGGAGTTGGATTTTAGTTTCGAACATACTGCAAAAAAAATAACCAGTTCAGGTTTAGCGATAGCAAATAAGAGGTCAGAAAAGAAAAGTTTCTGGAAAAGTATTTTTGGATAAATAGATATATTATGGCTGAAAAATATATTGTAGTTCAGGGAGCAGTTTGCATGTGTAATTTCGGTTCTGCCCCGGATAAATTAAAGGTGCTAACGCAGCAGAAAGAATACGTAAACGATAAAGATGGATCGAATAAACTTATTGCGACAGATAAGGATATCGGTACCACTTTCGAGAAAAATATGTTTGGCTCCTGCTCAAAGATGAATAATAAGCCTTGTACCGTTACGGTTACCAAATGGTCGGGGTTTTATACTGATACCGTATTAACCAATGGAGGTAAAATTCTATTGGAAGATAGCAAGGCCACATGCCCTATAGGAGGAACAGATTGCATTAAGGTTATTTTCCATGGACAAGTGATGGAGCCTGGCGCATCAAATTTCGAGAATTCCCCTCAGGAAGTTCAATCTGCAGTTAATCCGTTAACTACCTATGGACATGGAAAACCGGTAAGCGGCTCAGAATTTGGAGGAGAAGTGGTAAAGTAAAACGGATAGATAAAAAACTATAACTGATGCCTAGAGGAGTAAAGAAAATAGCTTTAGACGCCCATCAAGTCAGGATGAAGAACATTAGCATTCCAAATGGCTTCGTTCTGCAGGGAGGTACGCCTGTAAATTTCGTTGTATTTGAGTGGATGCCAGATACTAATACGACGGATCAATCACGTGTTCAATGGATGCTTGAAGATAAAGAACGCAAGTCTATCATTAAAAAATATCCGGGTTCAGGGCCCAGGTTGAAAAATTTTGTAATCAACAAAAAACTATCAGGTAATCAACAATATTATATTGAAGCTTCCCTTTCTGGTGAAAGAGACTATAAAAATCCTGCAGGTGTGTATGTAAGGGGGTATGCACCGCCATTGATTATTAGATCGAAATGGTCGCTAACAGAAGGTGGCGAATCATTAAAGGCTGAACCTATCCAATATGGTGATAGCGTCGTACTTTCTATAGAAACAGAAGGCTTAAATGGGAATAAACTGATTATTGATGTTTACAATCGCGTAATCGGTAAAAATATCCATGTGAAGACTTATATCGATGTACCTTGCGAAGGAGGGGAAGTAAACATTACCATTGGCGATACTAGTTTGTGGTATTCGAGAACAAATGATGTTTCGCTGCGGGAGTTTTTTATTACCGTAAAGGATCAGGATACTAAGCAATTGATTTTGGATTCAAGAAAAGATAAATACCATGCCCGCTTTTTGAGGATAGAGGGTCGCAAAATAACTAATAATGTGGCCCCGATTAGAACCAATACTGCCGGTAAGATTGGTCAACAGCCGGTAAATGGTAAACGTTACGAACCTTGCGGCTTTACTAAAATCGAAATTAATGACGGCGCCAGGTTCTTGCTTTTCGACGAAGGAAAAATAGGCTTGAAAGGGATGAAATCTGATGGTTTCTCCAAATCGATGTCGATCCATTTTGACTTTAACAAGTGGAGTATAACTTCAAAAGCTCAAACTATTTTAAATGAACTGGCAGAGTATTTATTTCAGAATCCCTATCTGCCGGTAGAATTGGGTGCCCACACAGATGTTCGCGGAACAGATGCTTTTAACGACGAATTATCTCTTAAAAGGGCAAAATCAGCAGTTGATTATCTGGTAAAAAAAGGTGTCGACGGCAGGAGAATAAGTGCCAAAGGATATGGTAAGCGTGCTTTAATATATAAAGGCCAAGATGTTACCGAAAACCAGCATGCAGAGAATAGGCGTGTAACCATTAAATTCAAAATCTTTGAAAATAATGCAGAAACAATCCTATTCGAAACCATAGGGCCAGGCCAGTCTTTAAAGAAAAAACTGACGCTTAATGTCGACAACTATACCCCACCAGAAGGATGCATATTATCTGGTGGTAAGCATCAGGCTGTAATTTTGAAAAAGATAGATAGCCAAACCAGTCCTAATACAGAATCGTTGAACGTAGTGGCGGTAGTGCAAAAAAATAAAAAGGCCGACGACATGGTTTTTTCACCTATGGATAATAAAGTGTTTGCTTTTGATTACTTTATGCCGCATTCGCAGACACCTAAGCAGTACTTTTATTACATTAATTCGTGCAGGTACTTCAGTAACAAAAGCAGGCCAACTGTTCAGGTGAATGTATATTCAGACATCCGTTGGAAGTTTAAGTTTTTTGTAAACATGTCTAGCCCACTGAATGTAGATTGGAGTAATATTCCGGTAATTAGTCAGCGCTATGAAAAATTAAAAGAAACGGCGCAAAAACTTGGCACCAGTTACGATGCCAAAACAAGTGGTATGGAGTGGGGAGTAGAATTAAATGCAGATTGGAATCACGATGGCAGCAAGTTTACCAAAAATGATAATTACACGCTCAAATTTGAGGGTAAGATCAAAGATATTTATAATATTATTACCTCAGTACGTGATATTACGCGCGCTTTAGGTACTGCGACAAAAGGTGGCGTTAGAAAAATGCCTTTTGCCGGAAAACTGCCTTTAACGGTATCTATTCTTGCACCAAAGTTTGCTGTTTCAGTAGATTGGTACCTGGCACATGGCAAAAGTAAAGGTGTAGAAACCAATAAGATTGGTACAGAATTTTTAATTGACGTATACTTTGACCCAATTATTGGGCTGGAGGTTACTTTTGATTTATTGGGTTTGGTGGTTACTGCAGCATCTGTAGCAGCAACTGGTAATACCGTGGCGGCAGATCTTTTTATGTATGCTAAAGAGTGGGCAGCAAAAGGCTTTAAATCTAAATATGCCGAAGCTAAATTGGATATGTATATCGATGCGGTATTTGTGGGGTCAATAGCCGGAGGTCTCAAAAATGGCAAGATAAATACTGCTTCAGATCAGTTCCAGGTAGAGGCAAAGATCGAATCTAAAATTGGTGTTACTTTAAAAGCAGGAATTGTTGCCAGCGCTAAAGCCATGTTTTTAGAATATGGTAAAGCATCTGTCAAAGGGGGCTTAACCGCCGAAGCCAGCGTAGCCATTCGCGGGTCCTATAATTTCCAGTGGGATACATACAAAGGCCTGTTGTTAAAACCTGGCCTGATCCTTGATCCGTGTGTTGCTAAGGTGGCCATGTTCTTGGAAGTTGGACTTTCTTATAAGGTAGTATCTACCGATTGGAAACCGATTAACATCAATGAAAACCGCACGTTTTGGAAAGCATACGATGTAATGCAAGGCATAGCTAATTTTACAGGCAGGTCGCCAGAGTTTATTATTTATAAAACAAAAGCTAATAATTACCTAATGAAAAAGTTAAATTTTATTTTGTTGATGTGCATTCCCTTTTTATTTCAATCTTGCCAAGGTCAGAATCTCGATTTGGAGAAATTATCCCTTCCAACTAAGAGCGATCAGTTAAAAACGTTAAAATTATCAAATTCTGGTGCTGGTATCGGAACCCGCGAAATACAGTATACCTCTTATGTTCCTGATGCTGAAGGAGGCATTGCTTTCGGCGGAGTGGCAATTTCTAAATCAACTTCAAATTCTGAAGCATTAGCGCGTTTTTTCTCCAAGGATGAAGGGAAAAACTTTCAGGGTTATACCCTAAACCTATTTACATCCGATGTTATGGAAAAAGTTTTAGCCTACCTCCTAAAAAATAAAAGTCAATTTAAACTTGTTTTCGACGATGGAAAAGATAGCGAAGAACGCGCAAGGGTTTTTATCGCCAATAACACTGGCAATACCTATCTAATATTGTCGAGAATAAACGGCGATGGAAAAAAAACAGGCTATATTGATGGTATCGCTAAAGGAGAAGATGCTTTACTATCATCTAGAATTGGCGGATCATTTGGCTATTATGAAGCATATCTCGAATATAAGAAACATAAATCAGGTAATTTAAGCTACTTAGATTTCCTTCGTGAAACCAATAACGATTTATATAAACAGAGCAATAACTTAAAACAATAATCATGTCTAAACCCTATTATCTTTTGGAGTTTTCTGTATCTGCATGTAGGTTTATTGTTGAAATTAACGACCTCGAAGTACTGAATCTGTCTGTTGAAGATGGGATGAGCAGCATGCTGCCACTTAATCATGGCATTTTTAAATCTGGAAATCAGAAAGTAAAGATCACCTTAGAGTCGCTCGAAGAAGGAGTTTTTAATCTAGAACCAAGTACTAGCTTTAAAATTATCGAATATAGTGCTGGCCATACCCTAGAATTTAAGAACGATATAAAGGCCTTTACCCCTGATTTTAAAGATAATGGCAAGAAACATTCGTACGAAGCTCAAACTAGCTTTAATTCGGTAATGCCATATCAGATTGAATCCTGGACAGAAGGGGTCAATTTAACAGATATCAATAAGCTAGAAGAGAGACTAGACAATTTTTATGCAACTGTTAAATCGATCTTTAAAAGAAAAGAGTATGTTAAAATAAGAGAAATCTTTTCTAAAAAAGAGAACAACATTGCATCTATGATGTACCTTAATCAGGAGCAATCAGAGGCCCGCTTAAATTCGATATTTCAGGATATGGAAAATGGCTTTGAGTTTGATGACAGCATCGTAGCAATACCTTATTTTCTAAAAAATGGAAAAGTTGTTTCATTTAGGAATCCATTGGGAAGTCCGGCAATCAAATTGGTGAATCCAGAATTGGGAGAAGAAATATATGTAGAGTTGAACGTGATGATGGATAAGTCAAAAATGGCTTTTGAAGTAATCTGATCTCTTGTTATAGTTATAATCTGTAGGCAGGCAAATTAGCGATCTCAAATTATTATAAGCGGTATTAAAATGCCGGAGTATGCTGATTTAAATAAGAATAACGGTTTGATGCTTGAAAGCTAATAACCCCTAGTGTTAAATGTTGAAGGAGTTCAAGCATTTATTTAAATAGCTTGCACATAATGGTAAATGAGTTTTATGTCAAATGTTAAGTTCGGTGATTATCAACCAAAGGATGAGCCTAAAGATACCTTACAATACGTTTATTATACACGTGAGGGAGAATATCTTGGAGGGATTGCAGGGAGTGCTAAAATATTTACAACAACCAAAGAGAAATATGATCAGGCTGTAGCTGCAAAAAGTTGGGAACCTTTAAATGTAGATCTGGTTAAGTATGATGGTAAAGCACTCTCACATTCAGATTTTCGTTACATTGCCTACATCGTGAGTCATGAATCGGGTAATGCCGATATAAAAGAACTCAGATGTGTAGCCTTTACCAGCCGTAATAGGGCTGTTTCTACCAAAAAAACATGGCGCTCACTACTTGCTTCAGGTTACTCTTCTGTACCAAATAAGAAAGAACTACCGGATAAAAATGATGAAAAATCAAAACTGGCTAGATATGCTGTACTAGATGTTTGTTTCGGCGTAAAAGATATTACAGATGGAGCCGAATTTTGGGATGGAACTGATTTTCTAGCGTGGGGCAATTCGGAAACAAATCCCTACAATAAACTGGGACAGAATAAATTCGATGAATATAAATTTGTGGAAATTCCGAAGGCAATTTACGACGATTTTGTAGCTGCTAACGGAACATCAGCAAGGTACAAAGACAAAGGTAATCATGATGAAAATGCAGATCAGGGCACGCACGAGCACCTTAAAAAGAAAGTTAAAAAGCCAGTGCTGGGACCAGATGGCAAACAGTTAAAAGGTGCTGATGGTAAACCACAGTTTAAGGAAGTTGAAGTGCCTGATAGAATTAAATATGACATTCCATCAGCCGATTTTGAAGATCAGCAATATTGGGGCAGCGGAAACTTTTATTACGATACCAATGTGAAAACCACGAATGGTATTTCTGCAACCATTACTGCTGGAAAAAGTATTTTTTGGAAAATAACGCCAACCCGTTTAACAGCTGCAACAACAAAATAAATATGAACAAACTGATATCTTCCATTATTCTCCATTTTTTGCTTGTATGTAGTGTAATGGCTCAACAGCCGCAAAAACCGGCAGCGATTTGTAATGGAATTTTACTAACTCGATTGACAGAGGTCAAATCTGAGGGAGAGGAAGAAAAGGATACGAGTAAAATCCTATATGTACAAAATAGTTTAAAAGATAGCCTGTTCGTATATAAAATAGCAGATGGCATACTCTCTGAAGCGACCGCCTATAGCTTATCTGGCGATAGTAAGGGTCTTTACCTGCATGCTAAATCCATATTAAATGGCGAAAGAAGTATTGAGCCGTTAAAGATTACCTTTTCCGATTCAAAACATACCTTACTTGTTAATCAAGATGAGTATAGATTATTTCCTGAGTTTTATGCCAAGGTTAAACAGCAGGTAGGTATGAAACATTCCATCCTTAGCCTTTTCAATCTTTTGGAAGACTACTTAGAAGATTATTCCATCAGGGATATTTATATGCCTTTATTATCCAATAATAACGAACAATGGGGGAAAAGCATTTTGGAATCCAAAATTATTACAAAGCGAAGCCAATCTGATCTTAAGGATATCTGGAGTTATAAGTATCAGTACAACCGTTCAGGTAAATTGGAATTAGTTAAGGGAACATCGGCAGATGAAATACATTTTAGTAAAAAAATGAGTTACCTTAATCCACGCTTGATTGAAATGAGCATTTATCGAAATACCGAAGACCGGCAGATTATATCCCGTAAAGCAACCTACAATCCTTTAAAACTTAACCTGCTCAAATTAACAGATCATGTTGAAATAACGGGAAAAGATACAGCGGTAATAATAACTACAACCATCAGCAGGAAAATTATAGGAAAACTAAAATCCTTGCGGATGTCGCAAGCTGAGATAATCAGGTTGGTAACTTTAAATAAATAGTTAGTTAAAATTTCATAGCAAGCTGGTAAATAATCAATTCAAAAGTTTAGTGCATTACCAATAATACTATTGTCGCAAAATGTAACATCTTGTCCGGAAATACTACAATATTTTAGGTTATTGTTTGTAGTAAAAATCAGACTTCAGTTTTTTTAAAAAAAATACATTTTTTTCTTTTGTTGAAATCTGCATTTACATCACTTTTGACCGTGTTTTTTGGAAATGGCCTGGCTGTTATTCTTTTAAAATGAGCTACATACACAATAATTGGCTTAATTATTGGTTTATATACAATGTAGCGGAGGCTACATAAATCAATTTTTTAACCTTAAAATTTTAAAACTATGGCTTTCAAAGCTAGATTAAACTTTTCAGGCAAGGAGTACGATGTGCTTCATTGTGCCTATGCGTTAAACCGTGATGTAGATGCTAAGGGAAGACCTTCTTCCGGAGTTTACGGCGGTACCATCGACATTGAGATCGAATCAACCGAAGACACCTCAATTATCGAGGCGATGGTAAACAACCAGTACAAACCTATTACAGGAACCCTTCTGATCAAAAAAACAGAGGAAGATGCCAAAATGAAAGAAGTTAACTTCGAGGATGGCTACATTGTTAAGTATTCCGAAGGGATCAACATTGTAGGCGATCATCCGATGACGCTTAAGTTCCAGATTTCAGCGAGGAAGCTTAAATTAGGCAATGCCGAGCACCTTAACGACTGGCCTAAAGCCTAGTTGGGTATAAGGCGTAAGGTTAGGGATATTTAAACGCCTGACGCCATGTGCTCTGCTCTAAACTCATTTCATTTTCAAAAACATTAAAACTTTACTACAATGGCATTCAAAACCCGTTTAAACTTAGGATCAAAAGAATTTGATGTACTACAGTGCAGCTTTTCATTAAATAGAGATGTTGACGCAAAAGGCCGTCCTTCATCAGGTGTTTATGGTGGCACCATCCATATCGAAATCGAATCAACCGAAGATACTTCGGTAATCGAATCGATGGTTAACAACCAGTATAAACCACTTTCAGGTAACATCGTTTTCAAAAAAGGCGAAGAAGATGCAAAAATGAAAGAGCTTTCTTTTGAAGATGGCTACATTATTCAATACAACGAGGGTATTGCTGTAAACGATAATACACCTATGACATTAAGTTTCGTGGTATCGGCCCGTAAGCTAAAGCTGGGCAACGCAGAACACGAAAACGATTGGCCTAAGGCCTAATTCGATCTAAATCGTTATTGGTTTCCGGCAAGGCTGGTGCTAATAACGATTTTTTGTTTTGGGGCGTGATTAAAAGAGCTACCTATGGCTACCGATTTAGAATACATTAACCTGTTTAATCATTGTATAATTTCTCCGTTAAAATCTGCAGAGATCAACCGTATTATTGACAATAAAATATTAAACAATAAGTCAAGATATCAGGCGGTAAGAAATAAACTACTTAATTTGACCGAATATACTTATCGCAGTACCTGCTTTTTAACTAAACCGGAAGACAGTTTTCTCAAAAAGAATCCGAAAATTGAAAATGGTTTTTTCAGCAGGTTATTTTCAGATGCAGGCCTTTATTCTGAAACTACTGGTATACCATGGTATTTTATTGCATGTGTCCATTATAGGGAAAGCAATTCCAATTTTACCAAGCACCTGCACAATGGCGACCCATTAAGCGGTTTTACCAGGCAGCACCCTGCAAACCGGCCTAAAATTAATCACGGTCCACCATTTACTTTTGAGGAAAGTGCTGTTGATGCCCTGAAGTTACGTGGTTTGGATAAAGAAACCGTTTGGTCATTACCTAAAGTTTTACTGCGTTTAGAGCAATATAACGGTATAGCGAAAGCTTATCAAAGTAATAACATCAACTCGCCATATCTGTGGGGTGGCTCTAACCTCTATACTAAAGGAGGTTTTCCAAGGGATCATGTTTTTAGCGTTGATTATGTAAATAAGCAGATTGGAACAGCTGTTATTTTAAAGGCAATGGAAAATAGGGGAATAATCAATATACCGAGGCAGTAATATGAAAGTATCAGGCATCTTATTTTTTTCTCTGGCTTTTCTGCTGTTTTCTTGCGGGGCGAAGCATGATAAGCAGCAACTTGTAGGAGCCAAAGACACGGCTATTGTTACAAATCCAAAATTAGACTCAGTTCCTGCCGAAATACATACGCTCGAAAATCTGGCGACCCATATGATGGATTCAGGAGAAGGTTATAGGAATGATGGTAGTACAAAGGCTGAGCAGGTATTTATAAAAGCATTTATTGAAGCCTTAAAAAAGCCAGGGGCATTTGAAACCAACTTCGCCAGCTTAAAAAAACACGATATTCAAGTGCTCACTGCAGATGATGGCAGACTTAGGATATTTTATTGGCTTTCTCCCTATTCAGGCTCTATGTGGCATGTACAAAATATTATTCAATATAAGGATGAAAATAATGCATTAACAGCCCTTTCATTTAACAATCTTTATGAGGATAAAGATGACGACGGCAGTCCTACTCCTTTTTTTGATCACATTTACGCGTTGAATACATCTCCCCAAAAAACCTATCTCTTTATCGGGTACGGACAAATGAGTGGCACCGAACCATATACAGCAAGCCATACGCTGGTGATTGACCATGCGAAATTTAGTATCAATAAAGCATTATTCAAAATAGGCAAAGTGGTTAAAACACAATTATTCGCATCTGCAGAACTTAAGGAAGATCAGGATAAAGAAAAGCTATTGGCCGAGTTGGCTATAACCTATAATTCCAAAGATAAGACCATTAGTTATCCCGAGGTAAATGAAACAAAAAACGGTTCGGTTCTTACTGGAAAAAGAAACGTTTTAATCTTTCGTGATGGAATGTTCAAGTAGGCACAAACTATTATTTAGTTGATATGGAAAAGAAATTAATCACTGAAATTAACATAGAAAATAAGGCAATTACCCATTTTGCCTCATTTAGTTTAAAACAGGCTTTTAATGCTCATCATTATTTCGAGCTGCGGTTTAACCACGATCAGATGGGCGCTCCTGGCATGATCAGTCTGAATGACAGTCGCGATTTTGTAGGTAAAACCTTAACCGCATCATTTGGATATGATGCTGGTAGTTTGCAAGGCTTTGCTGGTCTGGTAACCAAAGTAGAGCTCGCGCAAAGCCATGGGTATCATGGCGTGTTGATTGTGAGTGGTTACAGCCCAACCATTCTGATCGATCGGGGACCAGATTTAGGTTCTTATCTCGATAAGGATTTGAATACTATTGTAAATCTTGCTACCTCAGATGTACCTTCAAACGATATTAAAATTGTGGCCAACGCAGCCAGAAAAGAGCCTATTGATTATTTGATCCAATATAGGGAAAGTGATTTTGATTTTCTGAACAGGCTTTCAGGCGAATACCATGAGTGGTTTTACTATGATGGTAAACAACTTAATTTTGGTAAACCAGATGACCAGAAAGAAGTTGCCCTGATTTACGGTCGCGATGTACAGAATCTACAATATGCAATGGAAATTGCACCGATCAAGAATAAACGTTTTGCCTATAACCCAAAACAGGATGAGATGCTACAGAGCGAAAGTAGTGGGCAGGGCAATGGATCGCCTGATCTGATGCACGCCATACAAGTTTCTAACGCGATGTATAGCAAAACCTTCAATCAACCATCTCTTATCCGGGTAGACAATAGCAATGATATTAAAAACCATGTTCAAAACGAAGAAAAGGCACACATCAGCAATTTATTGAAGGTAAATGCAAGCGGAGACAATGCTGCTTTGAGCATTGGCAGTATCGCCGAAATTATGATGAGCGTGAGAAAAGAACTCTCCTTCTCTACAGAAAGCATGGGCAAGTTTCTGATTACCAGTATCAATCATGATATTGATGGCACAGGTAAATATTATAACACTTTCGAAGGTGTGGTAGCGACAACAGAGCGTATTTTGGTAAAAAACTACAGTAAGCCAAGCCCAGATATGCAGCTGGCAGATGTAATAGACAATGCAGATCCGCAGGGGCAGGGCCGTATCAAAGTGAAATTTAAGTGGGAATGTAAAACCAATGATGTAACGGAGTGGCTGCGGGTAATTACGCCAGATGCCGGAAGCAGCGATAAAGTGAGCAAAAACAGGGGTTTTGTGTTTATCCCCGAAATCGGCGATCAGGTAGCTTTAACTTTCGAAGAAGGCAATATTGCCAGGCCAATTGTACTGGGCTCGGTATTTCATGGCAAAAGTGGAAGCGGTGGCAGTGCCAGCAATAATAGCAAAAGTTTAACTTCTAAAAGCGGACATACCCTAACCATGGATGACGGTGCAGGTATGGTAATGAAAGATAAGGACAGCAATTTTATCGAGCTTGATGGGGCTGGTAAAGCAGTTTTCGAAACCAAAGAATCGATCCTGATTACATGTGGGGAGAGCAGCATTTTTATGGATAAAACAGGAAAGATCATCATTAAAGGGAAGGATATTTTAACACTTGGAGAAAACATCGGAAATTCTGCTACAACCAGTATTGGCATAGGTGTGGGGCCAGAAGATGGAACACCAACTTCTGGTATTGGGATAGAATCACAAACCTTGGATATTGGTACTAAAACGCTTTCGATGAGTGGCGAAACAGAGGCCAATCTGGCTTCGAAAAAGATTAATGTGGGAGGCGAAAGTGAGACAAATATCAGCAGTGGAAAGATTAATCTAAACTAATTTCGACCCTAAAGTTCAATGAATCCGATACAACTGGAACTGTTTAAAATAGATAAACAATGGCAACAAGTAGTAAGGCAACATCCATCAGAAACCCTGTTTTTATGCCTTGGAGAGCGGCATGAGGTAAACCTATTTGAATCATATTTTAAATACCAATTAACAGAAGAAAGCAGAACCAATGATATGTTTCTGCTCCATTATCAGGAGTTCCAGAACAAAAATGATTACGGTAGAAGTTTGGTTAAAGAATGGAAAGAGATTTTTGACTTATGGCAGAAGGATACAAAGGCTGGTGTTGTTTGGGATGTTGAAACAGGTGAAGGGGATAAAAATTATAAAACCGATGCTTATTTCCCTGTTAGGGCTTTAGTACGGTTGTGCAATCTCTACCCCGATTTAAAATTAAAGAAGATATATGTTCAACTGGCACCAACTTCCATCCATGATGTAGCTGGGCTATCTGAATGGATTAACGAATGGTGCAGCTGTATTAAAGCATTTGATAATCATGATATTAAACTGGTTTATACCGAGCACCATATACATCGTACTTTAAAAAAATTAAAACAGGGAACCGAATTCAGGATCAATATTGACGTTAGCCAGTTGATGCAGAATGCCGCGGCACACACCAACCGAGAGAAGAATGATCCTGAAGCCGATTACCAGCAGCAGATACTGATTGCCAGTAATTATTTAAGTAAAGGCAAACACGAGCAGGCCAATGCAATTCTGGAACGGGCAATTGTTATCGCTCAAAAACAAGGACTGCATGAAGCAGTAGTGGCCGCAAGGATTATGCTCGCACAGAGTTTAGCTGTAAAAAACAAAAAAAACGAAGCACGTCAACAATACGAAATGGCATTGGCCCGTGCAGGAGCAAATACGCTGTTGAGTGCACATATCCACATGAGCTATGGTAGTTTCTTACTGGCGCATTCGGGTAAAGATGAGGCTAAAAAGTATTTTGAAAAGGCAATTAAAATAGCAGAAATTATAGAGAACGATTTTATAGCAATGGAATGTACCCGATTGCTCGGGCAGCTTTCTGATAGTAAAATAACAGGCTCTGCAAAAGCAATGGGTTATTATTTGAGGTGTTTAGAAATTGCCCGGAAAATGCCGATTGAAAAACGGCGACAAAGTTCGATGGCTTATACCGCATCGATCATGTTAAAAAAATATGGAGAAGAAAGTCCAGAAGGTAAAAAACTAGATAGGGATATGCAGCAGGATTATGGAGAAGACTGGAAGTCGATGGCAGAAGTGCCAAAAAATCATGCTAATCCTTTATCGTAAAAAATATACGGATGAAAAAAGTAAAAGCGAGTAAACCGAATATGTCTACCGATAGGTCAATCAGCCTGTCTGCAAGCTTAACTAAAGCCGAACCAAAAGCTGTTGGTGGTGGAGGTGGTGTTGCCACAGGGAGTAACCCTCCTGCAGCAAAAAGTAGTTTGAAGCTTGTAAAGGCCAAAAAGCCTACAATGGCCAATACAGCAGTACAGCATGTAAGCAAACATTTTGATGTGGTATTGGCAATCGATTTTCACTGGACAACCATTCCCATCCCGCCATCTTTCGGCTTTATTCCCTTGCCCTTACCCCATCCTTTTATTGGTATGGTGTTCGATCCGATGGATTACCTGCATTTTAACATTCCCATTCCAAAATTTGCGCAAGGTTTAATCGGTGCGGCCAGTATCCCCATGGGGGGCTCCATTTATGTTCATGGCAGGCATAAAGCTACCACTACCACTACCGTAATGGGTGTTTTGTTGCCATTTAGACATATCAGTTCTATTCCAGTATATTTTATTGTAAATATACCTGGCTCACCACATGAAGGAGAAGTGTATTGGGGCTCTACTACAGTGAAAGGGCAGGGATCCGAAATGAGTGGTTCTAATCCGGGGCAGGTACTTACCTGCTGGTGTCCACCAATGGGTTTAAAACCCTTGCCAACTGTACCAGGAAAACTGAAGAAAACCCATTGGCTTATTTCGCTTTTTACAGCGATTTATTAAGTATGTACGTACAGATTAATACCGGTAAACCTGTGTTGGTTGGTGGCACATTTGCACCACATAATTATACGCTGAAAGAATATTTAATGCGTTTTGCAGCCATTGGTATTATGAGAGGGCTTACCAAATTAGGAGGAGCTTTAGCAAAAGGGGCTTTAAAGGGTGTAAATAAACTTCTCCAGCGGATGTTGGGTAAAACAAATCCATTATCAAAAAAACTTTGCCATTGGGGTTTAGAGCCGGTTAATTTTGTTACCGGGGCTATGTTTTTCGAATGGACCGATTTCGAGCTTCCTGGGGGCCAAACACTGGCTTGGAATAATGTATGGCGTAGCGATAAGTCATATGCGGGCATGTTGGGCAATCAGGTATACAATAATTACGATCTTTATATTTATCCTGATCCTGAAGCTGGAATTGTAGGTTTTAACCACCCAACCGAAAATATGGTAATGCCGCTGCCTTATATTGAGGCATATTCAGGTAAACAGTACGACCGTGCCCAGAAATTCTGGATGGAAAGACCTGATGAAAATACCTGGATACTCACCATCGGTCAGGATATTTATACTTATACACTTTTTAGCGATGGACCGGATGGAGATATCTATCGTATAAACCAGATTGGGTATACAAACGGTACCAGCCTCAGATTTTATTATCAAAAACAGCTTTTAACACGGATTGTAGAAAACTCAGGCCGTGTACTCGAAATGCAGCATAACGAGGCTGGTACGGCAATTAAAGCGGTTTACTATCAATATAAAAATACCAGCGACCTGTTGGTGAGTTATGATTACGACGAGCGTGGCAACATGATCAAAGTGTATGATCAGGCTGGTAAAGCCATTAGCTTTGAATACGATGAGTTTAACCGTGTGGTTAAAAGAACCAACCGGAACGGAATGGTTTATTTTTGGCGTTATGATGAAGAAGGCCGGGTAATCCATACTGAAGGTAGAGATGGCGTTATGAGTGGATCGTTACGTTATTTTCCGGAAGAAGGGTATAACGAGGTGTACTATCGCGATGGTAAAGTAGAACGTTATTACTATGACGAAAATGATCTGGTTTACAAAAAGGTTGACGGCATGGGCGGCGAAACCTGGTTTGAGCATAATCGTTACAACGAAGAAAAAATGGTTTCCAGTCCTGAGGGTAAGGTTATCGGCTATGAATACGACGATCGTGGAAACATTGTTACATACCATACCACAGATGGCGAGCGGTACCAATACGCATACGATGAAAACAATAACCTGATTCTGCGTAGCGATCCTGCTGGATCGAACGAAACATGGCTGTACAATGAACAGAACCAATTGCTTAAACATGTTCAAAAAGACGATCGTATAATCGATTTTTATTATACCGAAGGACAGAAATTACCAGTATTTTGCCGCGATAATGATGGCTACGAAGTTCATTGGACCTATAACAGTTTAAATCAACTGATCGAATCAGTTTCGGGCGAAGGTAATAGCCGTCGCTGGACCTATGATGATTATGGGCGATTGATCCGTTTTAGTCCAGATGGTGATCAAACTACGATCTGGGAACGTGATGAAATGGGGCGGGTAATCTCAGTTAAAGATTTTGGAGAAGTGGCCTTTCGCTTCGAATACGACGCCTACGATCTGCCGGTTTACGCTACTGATGGCCGAGATGAATGGCACATGACCTATACCCCAATGGGCAGCCTAAAAACACAAAAAAGAAGTAGCCATTTATCCCATCAAAATATTCGGACACTTCATTTTACTTATGATAAGTGGGAAAACTTAAAAGCCATTACCAACGAAAAAGGCGAAGAATATATCTTTTTAAGAGATGCGAATGATAATGTGGTGACAGAAATCGGCTTTGATGGGCAAGAGCAACAATATATCCGTAACCACGATGGACAGGTTATTAAAACCATACAGGCCGATGGTAAGGCCATTTACCACAATTATGACCTAAGTGGCCGATTGGTATATAGCAGCTATGAAGATGGTACTTACGAGGCCTTTCAATACAATAAACTAGGTTTGCTTATTGCCGCAGAGAACGAACTTTCTTCGGTTAATTTTATACGGAACCCACTGGGCATGATTACCCAGGAAATACAGGATGGTTACCAGATTAATTATCAATATGATGCTTTTGGCAATCTAACTAGTTTAAAAAGCTCATTAGGAGCCGATATTAAATATGATTATGACGACATTGGTTATCTGAATGGTATTGTAGCTCAAAGTGGCGGATCAGCCGAATGGACGGTAAATATTGGTCGCAATAAAAACGGACAGGAAACCAGTCGTAGTTTAAGCGGAGGGATTAGGGCTACATTCGATTATGATCACGAAGGTCATCCAGTTAGTCAAAAGGTTGAAGCCAGTCATTCCATCACTGCTTTTAAACAGTATGGCTGGGGTCCAAACGATAAACTCAACAGTTGTTTAAACAGCATTACTGGTGGAAGCATTAATTACAGGTATGATACTTTTGGCAGCCTGTCATCAGCAAGTTATACCGATGATGGTAAGGTGATCTATAAAAATCCTGATGAAGTAGGAAATTTATATAAAACCACCGACCGGATCGACAGGCGATACGATAAAGGAGGAAAGTTGCTTAAAGATGATCAATGGTATTACCGTTACGATGCAAAAGGCAACCTCTTGCAAAAAAGCAAGCGTAATATTATCGGCCTGAAAAAGCAAGAAGCTGCTAAAGCAGAAGATAATGGTTTATTTGGTAAAAAATTAAACTGGGGAATGGCCAACCCCGATCTTCCCGAAGCTGACGCATTGGATATCTTAGCAGATTCTGAACCCGATTTGCCAGAATGGAAAGAAGGCGACTGGGCTTATGCCTGGATGGCTAACGGCATGATGAAGGCAGTTAAAAATCCACATGGTGAGATCACCAGTTTCGAATACGATGCCTTAGGCAGAAGGAAAGCCAAAATTGTTAAAAATACGGTCTACCGATATGTGTGGGATGGCAATTTACTGCTCCACGAATGGCATTATCCTTTAAAAGAACGGCCAAACTTAGTAGTTAATGAGGATGGCCTGCTTAGCTACGATAAAACAGAACCGCTTGGAAGTGATTTAATTACCTGGGTATATGATCAGAATAAATTTACCCCAAGTGCCAAAATCGTTAACGGGCAGCATTATTCTATTATTAGTGATTATTTAGGAACACCTGTGCAAGCTTATGACGATGCAGGTAAAAAAGTGTGGGATTGCGAAATTGATATTTATGGAAAAATACGTAAACTTAGCGGCAGTAGGGAATTTGTGCCATTTAGGTATCAAGGGCAGTATGAGGATGTAGAAACGGGGTTGTATTATAATAGGTTTCGGTATTATGATCCGGAGCAAGGCAATTATATCTCTCAGGATCCAATTGGTTTGTCGGGTGGTAATCCTACCATTTATGGCTATGTATTTGATAGTAATTATGAATTAGATGTATTTGGCTTAAAAACCTTTCAGCAGGCATTAGGTGATTACGGTGAAAAATGGGTGAAAGAGGCATTACAAAATTCGAACAAGTATTCACGTGTATTTCAAGTTCAAAATGCTTCTGGCCATGGTATTGATGTTGTGGGTATGCGCCATGATGGAAAATTTGATATTTTTGAAGTAAAAACCAATATCTCAGGAAACGTAGGTAATTTATCTGACAGGCAATTAAATTCTGACTTCTTTATCAAAAACATATTGGAGAAAGATAATATTACTGATTTTGGATTATCTCGGCAGCAAGCTAACAGTATATTGAATAACATCGGAGATAAAAGAGTTGTGGATGTATTTGTTGGCCGGGGAGCGAAAGGTAGATTCAAAGTAAAAAGCGCGTTGGTATCAGACTGGGATGAAGTTTCTCGCACTCAAAAAGCTAAAGGCACATGCCATTAATAAAAAAAGAAGTTTATGTATAGCACAAAAGAATTCAAAAATTTTTTTCAGAAAGTACTCAAGTCATCACAGGATGAAGAACCATTCATTAAAGAGTTTGTTGAAGATTTTCTTCATAAAAATGCCAGAACTTTTCAAAAGAAAATGGTTGTGTGGGACGAAGAAGAGGTAGTGGATTATGATTTATTGTATGTACTCTCTTCTTATTCATATCGATTTAAAATTCCGGAAGGAATATTAAATTTTATTGAGAAAAATAATGAAGACGCCTTTGTCGTATTATTAAAATCGTATTTTACTGATCTATTACTTCAGACTTGTGCTTACAAAAACAATCAATTCGTTAACAGTGTTTTACATACCGATTTGGCATTGAGTACACTTCTATCATTGGGCTATTTTCCTAATAAAACCGAAGTTTTAGCTAAGCATTTATTGAATTTTCTTGAATCCAATAAAGCCAAATTGGAGATTTATCCTCAAAATTTAGATTTTGGTTTTAAAAGCACATTATATTTAGTATCTGTATTGCTAAAGGATGCGGGTTATTTGGATTATTTTGAAAAGATTACTCATTTTTTAAAAACACCCGAAAAATCTTATGAATTTGCTTATAAAAACCTTTATTCCACAGACAATGAAGCGATTAATAGATGGGTTAATGAATTAGCTGATTTTCACATTAAGAACAGTAAGGATGATTTAACAATGCCTTTCAATCGCGAAAGATGGCAATATTTTCCAATAGAAATTATAGCACTCCTACAATTACGTTCACAACGGGGTCTACCGACTGATTTTATTACCCACCCACTATTAAAAGATTTTCTGCCTTTTATAGCACAAAAGCTGCCCGTTCCATTGGATGAAACCACCCAAAAACTGGAAAAACGGATTTTGGAGGAATAGAAATGATGTTAAAAATTGCTAAAGAGTGTAAGCTAAACCTTATCCTTTAGCAATAATTTAATTACGTTCTTTAATGCGGGGTTACGGTTAGATTCTTTCCAGATCATATATAGCTCCGTTCTTTGCGGAATATGGGTAAGCTCTACAAACTTCACATTTTCCTGATAGCCATATTGCAGGGCGGTGGGCACAATTGCAATACCCAAACCTTCTTCTACCAGTTTGTAAATGGTGAGTGCATTAACTGATTTGTGGTAGGTTTTGGGTTTAAAACCATGATCTTCACAGATACTCATCATCAGGTCGTAATAGAAAGGGCTGTCATCGCTCGAGAAAAAAATGAAAGGCTCATCACCGAGCTTTTTTACTGCTTCAAAACTTGCCTTTTTCATAGGATGACTTTTAGGCAATACCAGCGAAAAGGTATCCTGATGCATCATATGTTTAGAAATGCCAGGTTTAAACTGCTGAATCCGCACAAAGCCTACATCGAGCATATCTTTTTCTAATAACTCAATTTGTAATTTATTAGGCATTTCATCCAGATTGGTTCTGATTTCAGGAAAATCTTTGTTCAGCTTAAATATAACTTCAGGTACAATTTTTTGTGCCGCCGAACCTAAAAAACCAATGCGGAGCTCGCCTTGTTTGCCCTCATTAATATTGCTGATCTGTTTTTTAATGTTTTCAATATGTCCGAACAAAAAATCAACCTCTTCTTTCAGGTAAACGCCTGCTTCGGTAAGCGTTACCTTTTTCTTATTACGGTCGAACAATGGAGCATTAAAAATTTCCTCCATCTGTTTAATCTGCCGACTTAGTCCCGGTTGCGAAATAAACAGGCGGTCGGCAGCCTTTCTAAACTTCAGTTCCTCGGCCAAAACCTGAAAATATTTTAAGTGCCTAAGCTCTATCTGATAACTCATGGTTATTACATGATGATGTAATTGGTATTTATAGGTATCAAATATAGGGCTTATTTTTGTTTAAAACCTTTTTGACATGAGTGAGCAACAGATTTTTAATTACGGAACAGATCATTTAACCGCTAAATTAGCGCTAGCCATCAGCAATGGCCAAGTAAAGGGAGTATTGAGTCAGCGCACCCGCAATAAAGTGTTGGAAAGTAGTAAGGTAGTTGAGCGGATAGCGATTTCGGGTAAAGCCGTTTACGGCATCAATACGGGTTTCGGACCATTGTGTACCTCCATGATTTCGGCGGTTGATACCCGTAAATTACAAGAAAATATTCTGAGAAGCCATGCCGTTGGTGTAGGTGAGCCTATAGATAGTGAAATATCAAAACTAATGTTGGTATTAAAACTACAGGCTTTAGCTCAGGGATACTCAGGCATTAAAATCGAAACACTCGATCGAATGATCTGGTTTTTAGAGATCGGTGCTACACCAGTAGTGCCTAAACAAGGTTCTGTTGGCGCTTCTGGCGATCTTGCCCCTTTATCTCATCTTTTTTTGCCTTTAATTGGCTTAGGAAAGGTTCACCACAAAGGTAAAATTATTGCCACAGCACAGCTCTTACAAGAATATCAGGTGAGTCCACTGCAATTGGGTCCAAAAGAAGGCTTGGCGCTAATTAATGGCACCCAGTTTATTGCAGCACATGCCGTTAAAGTGGTACAGCGATTAGAAAACGTGCTGGCTTCAGCAGATATTATTTCGGCTATGATGATTGAAGGACTTCAAGGTTCTGAAAAGCCTTTTCATGCGCAGCTTCACCAGCTTAGGCCTTATCCGGCAAATATAGCGGTGGCCGAACAAGTGCGTAAACTGTTGCAAGGTTCTGAAATTATGAAATCGCATGCCGATTGTGCCAAAGTACAGGATCCATATTCGTTAAGATGTATTCCACAGGTGCATGGCACCTCCAGAACAGCGTGGATGCATTTAAAAGAAACTTTAGAAATCGAACTAAATTCGGTAACCGATAACCCTGTTATTTTTAATGACGATTTAACGATCAGTGGTGGTAATTTTCATGGTCAGCCATTGGCACTACCACTCGATTATGCCTGTTTGGCGGCCTCAGAAATCGGAAACATCAGCGACCGCCGGATTTATCTTTCCTTAGAAGGAAATACGCCAGGTGTGCCTAAACTCTTGATGCAGGAAACCGGATTAAATTCTGGTTTTATGATCGTTCAATATACCTCGGCGGCCTTGGCCAGCGAAAATAAAGGGCTTTGTTTCCCGGCCAGTGCCGATAGTATTCCCACTTCTTTAGGCCAGGAAGATCATGTGAGTATGGGTTCGATCAGTGGACGTAAAGCCCTACAGGTAATCGAAAATGTGGAGAAAATCCTGGGGATTGAACTGTTCTGTGCTGCACAGGCTATTGATTATCATCATCCATTAAAACCAGGCAAAATACTGGCTGCGGTACACGATTTTGTGCGTACTGAAATCGATCATTTCGAGGAAGATCAGATTATGTACGATAAGATGGAAAATGCCATTCAAATGGTACAACAAGGTAAAATTGTTGCCGTTGCTAGCAAGGCCGAATCCAACATTAAATTAAGCGTTTAAAATTACAAAATATGGATTTTAAAGCACAGATATTGGCGGGTATTCCTTCAGCATTACCGGCAAAAAAAAACAGGAATACCGCATTAAGCCACGCACCAGTAAGGAAGGATGTTTTAACAGTAGCGGAAAAAAAACTGAGCATTAAAAATGCTTTGCGTTATTTCCCAAAAACATGGCACCAAGAGCTTGCACAAGAATTTTTAGCCGAATTGGAAAACTACGGACACATTTATATGTACCGTTTTATGCCCGATTATGCCATTTATGCGAGAGATATAGTTGCATATCCATGCCGTACTATCCATGCCGCGGCAATTATGCTCATGATTCAGAATAATCTAGATCCGGCAATTGCACAACATCCTGAAGAACTTATTACTTATGGCGGAAACGGAAGCGTATTCCAAAATTGGGCGCAGTATCTTTTAACCATGCAATACCTCGCCACGATGACCGATCAGCAAACGCTGAATATTTATAGTGGGCATCCACAGGGATTATTTCCATCAAGTATCGCTGCACCTCGGGTAGTGGTAACCAATGGAATGATGGTGCCGAATTATTCTTCGCCCGAAGATCTTGAAAAGTTTAATGCTTTAGGTGTAACCCAATACGGACAGATGACGGCAGGTTCGTACATGTACATAGGGCCTCAGGGCATTGTTCATGGCACAGCCATTACCTTAATGAATGCTTTCCGTAAAAAAGGTTTTTATGGGCAAGATACGGCAGGGAAAATATTCCTTACTGCGGGTTTAGGTGGCATGAGCGGTGCACAAACCAAGGCAGGTAATATTGTAGGCTGTATTACCGTGTGCGCAGAGGTAAATCCCCAGGCCGCAACCAAAAGGCATCAACAAGGTTGGGTAGATGAGCTGATTGATAACTTAGATGAACTGGTTAACCGTGTGATACTTGCCCAAAAAGGGAGGGAAACGGTATCCTTGGCCTACATTGGTAATGTTGTTGATGTTTGGGAGCGATTTGATCAGGAAGATATCGAAGTTGCCATTGGTTCTGATCAAACTTCACTGCATAATCCATATGCTGGCGGTTATTATCCTGTTGGTTTAAGTTTTGTTGAGGCAAATGAAATGATGGCCAATGTGCCTGGCCAGTTTAAAGTATATGTTCAGAATTCATTAAAAAGGCAAGCAACAAGTATTAACAAACATACCGCCAAGGGGACTTATTTTTTCGATTATGGAAATGCTTTTTTATTAGAGTGCAGTAGGGCAGGTGCCGATGTAATGTCATCCAATGGGGTGGATTTTAAATACCCATCCTATGTAGAGGATATTTTAGGGCCATTGTGTTTCGATTATGGTTTTGGTCCGTTTAGGTGGGTTTGTGCCTCAGGGAACGAAAAGGATCTCGATTTAACCGATCAAATGGCAAAAGAGGTAATGGAGGAGATTAAGCTTAGTGCTCCAGAAGAAATACAGCAACAATTGCAGGATAATATCAATTGGATCAGTGCAGCAAAAGAAAATAAACTTGTGGTAGGTTCAAAAGCCCGGATTTTGTATGCAGATGCTGAAGGTAGGGCGAAAATTGCGATGAGGTTTAATGAAGCGATTAATGCCGGCCAATTATCAGCCCCAGTTATCCTAGGGAGAGATCACCACGATGTAAGCGGAACGGATTCTCCTTTTAGGGAAACCAGCAATATTTATGATGGAAGCAGATTTACTGCAGATATGGCTATCCACAATGTAATTGGCGATAGTTTTAGAGGAGCAACATGGGTTTCGATCCATAACGGCGGTGGAGTTGGTTGGGGAGAAGTAATAAACGGCGGCTTCGGAATGGTGTTGGATGGAAGCGAACAAGCAGCCGAAAAACTGCAAAATATGCTTTTTTACGATGTAAACAATGGAATTGCCAGAAGAAGCTGGGCACGTAATAAAGAAGCCCGCTTTGCTATCGAACGCGAAATGGCACGTACGGATACCTTGAAGATTACGTTACCCAATCTGGTTGATGATAATTTGTTGGATGGATTGGAAATAGGTTAAGGTTTTACAAAAGAAAAATGCCTTTTTTGTCATTCTTCAATATAAACTATATACTAACCATAACCTCTTTAAAAAGGTTTTTAATGATGTGAATTTCTGATGCATACTGCGTATTTTTTCTACAACCAAAGTATAAGGTATTGGTCAGTTTTGAAGTACCTTCCCAAATTACCTTTACTTTTTCTTCTTCAACTTCTTTCTTGCAAAGAAAATCGGGTATAATAGCCAAGCCTTTTCCACCAGATAAGCAGCGGACAATTGAGTTAAGGTTAGGCACAATATAGTTTGGGCGGAAATCTGCGTGTTTGCCAAAGTTAAGTTGCCAGAAACGTAAAAGGTGTTCCATATCGCCAGCGGTTCCGTACCATTTCTGCTGTTTTAACCATGTTTCCATCCCGGCTAAATCGTTCTTTTTAACCAACGAATCAAAAGTTTTCCCATCAGTTTCTATTCCACCTACTAAAACGATGGTTTCGGAAGAAAAAGCCTCATGTTCTACATTGGGAGAATTACCTTTTTGCGGGGTAATAATCAGATCTAAAATGCCTTTATCTAATTGATCGAGCATTTCAGGGTACTCTCCAAAACGGATAATTACATTAAAAGGTAAGGTTGAAATATATTGCTCGAGTGTAATCTGAAAAGTTTCGAAACACATGCCTACGCTAATGGTTGGCGTATGTTTCTCCGTACTTTTTTGAAAGTGTTTTTCCGCATCCTCGAGTTTGGTTAGCGGCTCCACAATAAAATTGTACAATACTTTTCCTTTTTCGGTAGGGATCATCTTCCTGCCTGTACGCTCGAACAACTTGTAACCAACATAACTTTCTAAAGAACTTAAATGCAAACTTACCCCAGGCTGCGAAATAAACAGATTTTCTGCTGCACCAGTTAAGGTTCCAGTTTTATAGATTGCTTTAAAACTTCTGTACCATTCTAAATTAACCATAATCTTAGTATTATAATTCTGATACAAATCTATGAATTAACTTGTTTTAATAATAGGTATAGGCGCTGTAATTTTGTGTTATCAAAATAGAAAAACGAAATGACAAAAATATTCATTATTAACGGAGGGCAAAAATTTGGTCATTCCGGTGGCAGGTTTAACGAGACGATAGCTAATGCTACTGCCGATTTCTTTTCTTCACTGGAAGAATTTGAAGTAAAAACAACCAATATTAACCACGATTACGACCCTAAGGAAGAAGTGGAGAAATATGTATGGGCGGACGTTGTAATTTATCATACCCCAATCTGGTGGTTTCAGTTGCCACATGGGTTTAAAAAATACATCGATGTGGTATTTACCGAAGGCCATAAAAAAGGAATTTATATTAGCGACGGCCGTAAGGCTGATAATCCAACCCGAAATTATGGTACAGGCGGCATGTTACACGGACGGAAATATATGGTAACATCATCATGGAATGCACCGAAAGAGGCTTTTACCTTACCAGAAGAATTTTTTATGGAAACCAGTGTGGATGATGGCGTATTGTTCGGTTTCCACAGAATGAATGCATTTACCGGAATGGAACGGATAGATGGCATCCATTTTCATGATGTAGAAAAGAATGCAGATATTAGGAGTGCACTTAAATTGCATCAAGAACACTTAACCCAAAATTTTTTAAATACAGCAGTATATGAGCATTTATCTAACAGCAATTGTTAAAAGTAAAAAAGAAACCACAGCGGCATTAAGAACCATGCTGCTTGATATGGTTGCAAATTCGCGTAAAGAAGAAGCCTGTATCCAATACGATCTGCACGAATCTGCAGTTGATAATACTTTTATTTTTCAGGAGGAATGGAAAGATCAGGCAGGTTTAGATCTGCACAATAAGCAGCCATATATTTTAGATTTTGTAGCGCAAGCTGATAAGTTGACAGACAATATTGTCATCTATAAAACAGAAAAACTGGCCTGATTACAATTTTGCCCGCCTAGCTGTTAACGAAGAACCTGCAGAAGCAATTACAACAAAAGCTACAGCAAAACACTCTTTTAAAGTGAGGTATTCTTGTAGAAAAACGAGCGCGGCTAATGAGGCCATAGCAGGTTCGAGGCTCATTAAAATACTGAAAGTACGGGCAGGGAGCTGCTTAAGGGCCCTCATTTCTAGGGTAAAGGGAATAGCGCTTGATAGTAGAGCAAGTGCTGCTCCTAACCCTATTAATTTAGGATTCAACGTGTTTAAACCACCGCCATAAATACCAAAGGGTATAATTACTATTGTAGCAAATAACATCCCTATGGCAACGGCATCGCCACCTTTCATTATTTTTGAAATTCTACCTCCTAAAATAATATAACCTGCCCAGAATACACCAGCCAAAAGTGCCAGGAGCACGCCCGCTAAATTTAGCCCTGTACCCGTCCACGGTGTAATTAATACAATACCGGTAGCAGCAAGTACCACCCAAAGAAAATCAACAGGTTTCTTCGATCCGAAAATGGCAAGTCCTAAGGGGCCAACGAATTCTAAAGTTACCCCTAAGCCAATCGGGATACGGGCAATAGCCATATAAAAAATCATATTCATTACCCCTAAACAAACACCATACAGGATAACGTATTTCCACTGTTTGGCATTTAGTTTAAATAGGTTTGGTCTAAAGGCGATTAGTAAGATTACTGCAGATAAGCCGATGCGTAAAGATGCTGTTGCAGCAGCGCCAATTTGTGGAAAAAGCCCTTTTGCAATTGCCGCACCACATTGTACACTGATAATTGATAATAAAACAGCAGGTATGGGCGGGATATTGATTTTGCTTTTCATCTTGGGCTCGTAAATGAGGCGCAAAATTAAGGAATTATAAAGTTGTAAACGCTTAATAAACTAATTTATAGCCCTGCCCCCTAATATTAATAATGAAAATAGATGGATCATCCTTTAAATATTTCCTAAGTTTCGTTATAAATACATCAAGGCTTCTACCTGAGAAATAATCATTATTGCTCCATAATGCATTCAAAATTACATTACGCTCTAACATGTTGTTTTTATTGAGCAAA
This sequence comes from Pedobacter riviphilus, assembly GCF_014692875.1. Classification (NCBI taxonomy): domain Bacteria; kingdom Pseudomonadati; phylum Bacteroidota; class Sphingobacteriia; order Sphingobacteriales; family Sphingobacteriaceae; genus Pedobacter; species Pedobacter riviphilus. The sequence continues at coordinate 5,176,617 of NZ_CP061171.1, forward strand.
AGCATTTGTAATATTTCAGCTTCGCGGGTGGTCAAGGTTCTTTGACTATTCGCTATAGTTAAAACACCTTTTGGATAATAAAATTGATAGTTGCCTATTTTGATGGGCTGTTTTTCAATATTCTCAGGTTCAATAACAAGTCGGTTTCGGCTTAATAATGCTTTTATCCTGATGGTGAGTTCTTCTATACTAAAAGGCTTTTTTAAATAGTCGTTTCCGCCGCTTTCGAAACCCATAACCACATCGGTAGGAAGCGATTTTGACGTTAAAAATATAATCGGCGTTACCATATCAATCTGTCTCAGGTGTTTTGCAATCGAGAAACCATCGCCATCAGGGAGCATTACATCTAATATTAATATATCAGGTTTTAATTTATGGTATTGGCTAATGGTTTCCTTAGCGGTTAAAGTATGTATAACTTCAAATCCTTTTAAGGCTAATGTTTCTTTAACTATTTCGGCAAGTGCGGGCTCGTCTTCTACAAAGAGAATTTTATTTAAAGTGGCCATCCCAATGTGATTTTAGTTCCTTGACCTAGTTTACTTTCAATTTTATACCAGCCATTATGTAGATGCATGATCTGCTTCACATAATTTAACCCTAATCCATGCCCTTTTACCGGATGACTATTTCCGGTACTTACCCGATAGAATTTCTCGAACACCACAGAAATGTCTTTTTCAGCTATTCCAATACCATTGTCTTCAACTTGCATGGTTAGAAAATTGTCTTTCTTTTGAACAGTTACGCTAATCAGGGGTTTTTCATCCGCATACTTTATTGCATTATCTATAATGTTGTTTATTGCATGCTGAAACTGAGTAGGATCAACATTTATCTCATTTAGTTGACTATCATTTTTATAATTGATAGAAATCCTTTTCTCGGCTTTCATTTCATGAAGGTGTATAATCTCCATTATTTTATCATCAAAAAAAACTTTTTCTTTTAATAAGGTAGATTTACCATCCTCATAAATGGCAATATTTAATACTTTATCAACCAAGATATTCAATCGTTCAATTTCATTTTTTGCATGGATCAGATATCGGTTATATTTATCATCATCGTTACGGATTACTGGGTTATTCAAGGCTTCAATGGCAACCGAGACCGTTGATATAGGTGTTTTGAATTCGTGGGTAATATTGCTGATAAAATCGTTTTTGATGATGGATAGTCTTTTCTCCCAAAAAAGCCTTTTTAATAGGATGACCATACAGCCCGATACTATAACGATCATAGCAAACGAAGAAAACAGAAGTAAGGCCATTCTAGAAAGAATGTAAGCCGATGGACTTTTGAACATTGCCCTTACATAGCGTTGATTGTCGGTGTAACGGTAGGTTTGAAATGCCCTGGTAACAAAAGCATAATCAAGCTTTTTTATACCCTTATTGTTGGTGCTGTCAACCTTTTTAACGATAAAGCTATAAGGTGTTGCAATATTCCTTGCTTTTAAATAAATGTTAAATGCAG